>JAUJPF010000091.1 GCA_030447275.1 Solirubrobacteraceae bacterium
CGATGAGCTGCGAGTACTGCCCGCCGTAGTCGAGGACGACGACCTCGTCGACCGCGGCGGGCGCCTCGACGTCGGTGACGTGCTCCTCGACGACCTCGGGGGCCGCGTTGCTCGCGGTGACGATGCTTTCCACGAGTCCGCGCCGCCCGGCTAGTTCGCGCCGCTCACCATGGCGGGCGTGCCCGAGAGCGTGGGCGCCGGCATCGGCTCGGGCGTCGAGCCGTTGCCGTTGCCGTCCTCGTCGCGCGGAGCCGGCGCGGCCGAGCCGCGCGCGCCCATGCCGATCCCCTGCGCCGACTGGAGGTGCTTGCCCTCCGTCTGGAGCGCGGGCGCGACCATGAGCTCGGCCCGGTTGAACTCGGCGAGGTCCTGGTAGCCGCACGTCGCCATCGACGTCCGCAGCCCGCCGAACAGGTTGAACGTGCCGTCGTTCTCGCGCGCGGGGCCGACGAGGATCTCCTGGAGCGTCCCGTTCTGCACGGTCTGCACGCGGGCGCCGCGGGGGAGCGTCGGGTGGAACGTCGCCATCCCCCAGTGGAAGCCGTGGCCGGGCGCCTCGTACGCGCGGGCGAGCGGAGAGCCGATCATCACCGCGTCGGCGCCGCAGGCGATCGCCTTGGCGACGTCGCCGCCGTTGCGCATGCCGCCGTCGGCGACGACGTGGCAGTACTCGCCGGTCTCGAGCATGTGCTGCGAGCGCGCCGCCGCGACATCGGCGATCGCCGTCGCCTGCGGGACGCCGATGCCGAGGACGCCGCGCGTCGTGCACGCCGCGCCGGGGCCGACGCCGACCAGCACGGCGGCCGCGCCGGTCCGCATCAGGTGCAGGCCGGTGTGGTACGAGGCGCAGCCGCCGACGACGACGGGCACGTCGACCTCGCGGATGAACTCCTTGAGGTTGAGCGGCTCGGAAACCGTCGAGACGTGCTCGGCGGACACGACCGTGCCCTGGATGACCAGCACGTCGAGGCCGGCGTCGAGCGCCAGCTCGTAGTGCGTGCGGACGCGCTGCGGCGTCAGCGAGGCGGACACGACGACGCCCTGCTGCTTGATCTCGCGGATGCGCTGCTCGATCAGCTCGGACTTGATCGGCTCGCGGTAGATCTCCTGCATCGCCCGCGTGGCCTCGTCGCGCGGCAGGCGCGAGATGCGCTCGAGCTGCTCGTCGGCGTCCTCGTAGCGGGTCCAGATGCCCTCGAGGTTGAGCACGGCGAGGCCGCCCAGCTTGCCGACGACGCCGGCGGTGTCGGGCGACACGACGCCGTCCATCGCCGAGGCCATCAGCGGCAGCTCGAAGCGGTAGTCCCCGAGCTTCCAGGAGATGTCCACCTCGTCGGGGTCACGCGTGCGCCGGGACGGCACGATCGCGATGTCATCGAAGCCGTAAGCGCGACGGGCCTTCTTGCCGCGGCCGATCTCTACTTCCATTGCGCGATCCTAGGACGAGGGGCGGACGGACGAGGGAGGATCGAGCGTAGCAACGGCGAATTTGGGGGGTTTCGCGCGGAGCGCCGCGCTACACCCCCGCCGCCTCCACGACCCGCTCCACCTCGACCTCCGGCAGCAGCCGCTCGACCTCGCGGGGCTCGATCAGCCCGGCGCCCAGCCTCTGGGTCGAGTCCGCGCCGCACGCCACCCCGAAGCGCAGCGACTCCTCCGCCGTCGCGCCGCCGTAGCGCGCCGCGACGAACCCGGCGAGGAACGCATCGCCGGACCCCACCGTCGCCACCGGCTCGCGCGGCTCGATCTTCGCCCGCAGCAAGGTCGGCCCCTGCTCGGTCGGCACGAAGGCGATGCAGCCGTCCGGCGTCGTCATCACCGCCTGCTTCGCGCCGAGCGAGCCCATCTGGCGGACCGCCGCGACGAGGTCCTGCTCGTCGTTGAACTCGTGGCCGACGAGCTCCTCCGCCTCGGGGACGTTCGGCGAGATGATCGTCGGCTCCGCGCGGACCGCGTGGCGCAGCGGGTCGCCGTCGGTGTCGACGATCGTCTCGACGTCGACGCGCTTCAGCTCGCGCAGCAGCATCGCGTAGGCGTCGGCGTCGATCCCGCGCGGCAGCGAGCCGGCGAGCACGACGATCGCCGCGCCGCGCGCCAGGTAGACGAGCTTGTCGCGGAACAGCTCGAGCTCCTGCGGCGTGACGGTCGGGCCGCGCTCGTTGATCTCGGTCTGCTCGCCGCTCGTCGGGTCGAGCACCGCGGTGTTCGTGCGCGACTCCTCGCCGATCCGCACGAAGTCGTTGAGGATCGACTCCTGCGTGAGCTGCTCGACGATCCGGGTGCCCGTCGGGCCGCCCTGGAGCCCGGTCGCGATGACCGGCTGGCCGAGCGCCTTGAGCGCGCGCGCGACGTTCACGCCCTTGCCGCCCGCCATCGTCGTCTGCTCGACGGTGCGGTGGCGGCGCCCGAGCCGGAAGTTCGGCACCGAGAGCGTCTTGTCGATCGCGGCGTTGAGGGTGACGGTGATGATCATCGGGCTCCCCCCGCTCTCCGGACGACCCTCCGCCGGAGCAAGGCGAGGAGCACAGTACAGCCCACGAGCAGGATTACGAGAAGGATCGAGACCGGTCGGAAGAGCACCGACGTCACGCGGTCGGTCAGCGAGGCCTCCGCAACGGGCACCGCGGTCACGAGCGGGACGCGCTTCACGACCTTGCCGCGGACGCGGACCTCGACCGTCCCGACCTCGGCACCCGCCGGCAGCGGCCCGTCGAGCTCCAGCGGCGCCCGCGTGACGCGGGTGCGCGCCCGCTCGCCGCGACGCAGGACGCGTCGCACGGTCTCGGCG
>JAUJPF010000032.1 GCA_030447275.1 Solirubrobacteraceae bacterium
GCGCAACGTGGTCAACGAGAAGTACGCCGACCTCTTCGAGGGGCTCTACTCGGGCTCCAACGGCGGCTGAGCGGCATCGCAGCTCCCGTCCGGCGCTGCCGCGATGCGCTCGCGGCGGTGCCGGCCGGTCAGCCGCGCTTGTACGCGTCGTAGGAGGGCTTGCGACGCCCGAGGTGGTCCAGCAACCCCCACCGGATCTCGTCGCCGCGGCCGTTCGGAGGCTGGTCGTACAGGCTGAGGTAGCCGAGCGTGTAGATCCGGTTCCACCTGCGCGCGCTGCGGTAGGCCTCGGCGAGCCACCGCGCCTGGGCCCTGCGGCTGAAGTAGAAGTTGAACTCGTAATTCGCGTGCTCCGTCGGCAGCGCGTACTCCGACAGGAACAACTTCAGCCGGCGGCCGCGACCCACGCGGTAGCGGTCGAGCCAGCGCGCCAGGGTGTCGAGATCCGCGAAGTCGGCGAAGCCGCTTCCGAGCGGCTTCCCCTCCAGGTTCGGGCGGCGCAGCGAGAACGGGTTGTGCCCGTACAGGTCCATCCGCGGCGCCCGGCCGTTGGGCAGCCGCATCGCGCGGATGAAGTGCAGCGGCCGGACATCGCCCGCGGTGTAGGTGTTGCCGCCGATCACCAGGTTGCGGCGGTTGAGCGCCTTGAGGCGTCCGTAGGCCCGGTCCAGCAGCCGAGCGTACAGCCGGGGCCCCCGCGTGGCCTCCCCCTTGAGGCGACGGCCCCGATCCGGAGTGAGTGGCTGGAAGTTCCCAGCCTTCGACGGCTCGCCCCAGATCATCCAGAGGCGCACTCCCGGATATCGCCGGGCGGCCGCCTCGAGGAAGTCGGCGTAGTCCCGCGAGTCGGTCGGGGCCCAGGCCGGCGAACGGCCGCCGTTGGCCCATGCGGGCGTGTACATCGCGAGCATCGAGAGGCGGATCCCGTGACGCGGCGCCTCCGCGGCGGCGAAGTCGACCTCTGACGGCCAGCGATACGCCGGATCGGCCGGATCGCGTGGGTCGGCCGGCCGCGTGGGCGCGATGCTGTCCCAGTTCAGCGCGACCTGATAGATCCCGACGCCGAGGTCTCGGTAGATCGGGAACTGGTTCACGCCGTCGCTCACCGCCGGGCCCCAGATGGCCTTCTTGCGCGAAGCGGCGCTCTGCGCCGCGTGCGGGAGCATCAACGAAGCGCACACCGCGGATACGAGAACGGCAACGAGGACGCCGAAGCGCATCCGCCGGACAGTAGTGCGACTCCCCCCGGACGCGCCCCGGAATGTCCGGCTGCACACGTGGCGGTTGCGCCACGGACCCTCGTGGTCTAGCTTCGCCGGGTCACCTACCGGATCAAGGTCACACATGACCTTCGGGCCGCGTTGTCTGCGCGCTCAGAGAAAGGACGTCGCTGTGCAGAGACTTCTGACGGTCGCGGCGCTGACAGGCGCAGCAGTGATGGCACTCTCCGGCGCCGGCTCCATCGCGGGCGCGCAGGACCAGCAGCCCGGTGCCGATGATCGCCTGACGCCGACGTCGATCACGTACAAGGTGTCCCCGGGCCGGGACAGGCGCGCGCCCTACCGATTCCGCGTCCGCGGCCGCGTGAACGTGCCGCCGGGCCTCGTGTGCCCTCCGGGGCAGAGCAGCGGGGGCTACTGCACCCCGCTGCCGCGTGAACGCGCGTGCGAGAACGGCCGAGTCGCCGTCCGCTACAAGAGCGGCCGCTCGTTCAAGAAGACGATCTCGCTTCGCCGCGCGAAGACGCAGCCCGATGGCTCCGGCAACCAGCCCCCGTTCTGCACATTCAGCAGCAGCGTGAGCTTCAGCGTCAAGAGCCGCCTGCGGCCCGGCCGGCTCAAGGTCCAGGTCCAGTTCCTCGGCAACGCCTTCTACAAGGCCAAGCGAGGCCCGACGAAGTTCGTGCGGCTCGGGAACGTCAACAAGAAGCGCCGGTAGGTCCAGCCGGATAGTGAAGTCGAACGGCCCGCCGATCGCGGGCCGTGGCCTTCAGGCGTCGAGCGCGACGTCGGCGACCGGGATCCCGCCGGCGTCGCGGCGCCAGTCGGCGTCGAGCAGCTCGAACGCCCAGCCCGTCCGCTCGAGCTCCTGGGCGATCGCCACCAGCCGCTCGCGGTGCGGGTCCCCAACGGCGCGGAGCTGGCCGGTGCTCATGCCCGCGGCGTCATCACCGCCCGCGCGCCGCGCGCGGGGACGAAGGTGATCATCTTGCGGCGGTGGCGCTCCGGGCGCGGGTCGTCGGGGCGCAGGTCGCAGCGCTCGAGGATGGTGGAGAGCACCTGGCGCATCTCGTACTGCGCGAACGCCGCGCCCAGGCAGCGCCGCACCCCGCCCCCGAACGGCACCCAGCCGTAGGTGTCCGGCTTGCTCCCGAGGAAGCGCTCCGGCCGGAAGGCGTGCGGCTCGGGATAGAGGTCCGCGCGGCGGTGCATCAGCGTCACCGAGGTCCCGAGCGTCGCACCCGCGGGCGCCGTGTAGCCGCCGACCCTGAACGGCGCGGTGATCTGGCGCATGACGTAGGTGATGACGGGCCGCACGCGCTGGGCCTCCCTGACCGCCGCGTCGAGGTAAGCGCCGTCCTCGCGCGAATGGGCCAGGATCTCGGGGTGGCGCATGAGGCGCTCGAGGGTCCAGGCCATCGTGGTGGCCGTCGTCTCGTGGCCCGCGACGAGCAGCGTGATGAGGTCGTCGCGCAGCTCGGCGTCCGTGGCGTCCGGCGTCGCGCCGAGCAGCATGGAGAGGATGTCGTCGCCGCCGGCGCCTGCCGCCCGGCGCCAGGCGATCTCGTCGAAGAGCTGGGCGTCGACCTCGTCGCGCGCCCGCTTGAAGCGCGCCCACGGGCCGCGGCCGGCGAAGTCGCGCTGGAGCGCCGGCGTCATCATCGCGTTGGAGTAGCGGAGCAGCCGGGTGAGGTCGCGCTCGAGGCGGTCCATCCCTCCGCCCTCCTGCATGCCGAAGACGGTCCGCAGGATGATCCGCAGGGTCACCCGCTGCATCGCCGGCAGCAGCGCGAACGGCTCGCCCGCCGGCCAGCGCTCGACCTCGGCCGCCGCCAGCTCGCGCATGACGTCGCCGTACACGCGCATGCGCTCGCCGTGAAACGGCGGGAGCAGCAGCTTGCGCCGGCGCAGGTGCTCGCCCTCGTCGAGCAGCAGCACCGAGTGCGGGCCGACCAGCGGACCGAGGATGCCGTTGCCCTCCCCGGCGTGCATGACCGCCGGGTCGCCGGTGAAGATCCGCCGCACCTCGGCCGGGTCGGCGACGACCACGAGCGGGTCGAACGGCCAGACGGCGATCGCGAAGACGTCGCCGTAGCGCGCGCGGTAGCGCTCGAGCATCCGGTGCTCGGTGAGCAGCATGCGCATGCCCTGTACGAACCCGGGCAGCACCTTCGGCCCGGGCGGCGGCGACGCGTTGACCGCCACGGCGGGCGGGGCTTCGGCTACGGCGGTGGACACGGTGTGAGGTCTCCTCCCTCGACCGAACGACTCGTGCCGTATGCAACAGGACGCGCCCCGGCGCCGTTGTGAGCTAGGTCACGTACTCACTCGGCGCCGGCGGACTGGCGCAGCAGCGTGCCGGTGGTCTGCTCGAGGATCCGGCGCCAGGCGCGCGACTTCTCCTTCTCGGCGCCGAAGTGGCGCATCACCTTGCGCACGCGGGTGGCCGAGATCTCGATCCCGTGGCGGGCACAGATCTCGCGCAGGTCGTCGTAGTCCGTGGCGAGCTTGAGCGTCACGGACTCGAATCCATGGCGCGCCACGTCGACGCGCGACGTGTAGTTCATGACGCTCGTCTCGAACATCAGCTCGTCGTCGGGCTCGGGCTCGATGAGCACGATGTCGACGCCGGGATAGCGGTCCTCCCACTGGCGCGCCATCTCGTGCAGGCGCTGGTAGGCGAGCAGCTTGAAGGTCTGGTAGCCGATCTTCGTCAGCCCCATGTCCGCCACCCGGCGCTTGCGCGAGCCGAAGAGGGTCGGGACCTCCCTGGAGAAGTCGTTGACGAAGGGGACGAGCGGGTTGACCACGACGATGAACTTCGCGCCCGCCTCGACCGCGATGTCGATGTTCGTCGTCGACACGATGCCGCCGTCGACGAGCTCGCGGCCGCGGATGGTGTGCGGCTTGTAGACCATCGGCAGGGCGGTCGAAGCGCGCACGGCGCTCGAGATCGCGACGTCGTCCCAGCCCTCGGCGCCGAGGATGATCCGCTCGCAGGTGTCGAGGTCGGTGGCGGCGAGATAGAGCTCGTTGCCCAGCGCGCGGAAGTCGTCGGTCCGGTCGGGGTCCGAGAGGACGGTGCGAACGTACTGCTCGATCCCCGACCCGGTGTAGACGCCCGAGGGCAGCAGGTCGCCGAGCGCCACGGCCACGTCCATGGCCGAGATGGACCCGAGCTTGGCCGACAGCTCCCGCGCGATGCGCACGGCGTGCCAGGGGAGGACGACGCCGCGGCGGACGAACTCCGAGAGGTTCGGGCGCAGGAGCATCCCGAGGTCGATGTCGCGGAACGGGGTCGGCCCCTGGTCGAGGACGACCCGCATCATCTGCTCGGGCGTGACGCCGTTGGCGGTCAGCGCGGCGACGAAGGAGCCGGCGCTCGTCCCGACGTAGACGTCGAACGTGTTGACGGAGCGGTTGACCGACAGGAGGTCGAGCGCCCGGAGCGCCCCGATCTCGTACACGCCGCCCGTGAAGCCGCCCCCGCCCAGGACGAGCGCGGTCTCATGCACGGCGACCGCCGGCCCTACCCGGTCGCGCTCGTCACCCTCGATCCCGAGGAGATCGTGCACTTCGCCAAGGAGCATGGCCCTCTCCGACGATCCGGCCCAGCTCGCCAAGGAGCCGAAGGTCCACGACCGTGCAGGGGATCCTCGACCGGGTCAACGAGAAGTACGCGCAGGTCGAGCGCATCAAGCGCTCGTGATCCTCGACCACGACCTCTAGAGACGGGCGAGCTGACCTCGACGCCGAAGGTCAACGCGCATCACGAGGATCTCGTGATGGGTCTCGGACAGGCCGCCGAAGGCGCCGCGGAGGTGGTCGATCTGCTGCTTGTGGTCGTGGGCGACGTCGGGCGTCGGCGTGGACGAGACGAGGCGACCGTAGTCGGCCGACCCGAGCCCGTCGTCGGCGTCCATCGAAACCTCCTCCGCTCGGCGGGCGCGGCGGAACTGGTCGATGCACGCGTTCTTCGCGATCTCGTAGACCCACGGCTTGAACGCGATCGGCCGGTCGGTCTCGCGCATCCGGCGCAAGGCCGACATGAACACGTCCTGGGCGATGTCCTCCGCCCGCGCGTGGTCATGGACCATGCCCTGGATGTAGCTCGCGATCCGCCGGTGGTAGCGGGTGTAGAGCAGCTCGAACGCACGCTCGTCGCCGGCGCGCACGCGCGTGACGAGATCGTGGTCGCTGATGTCTTCGCCATCCCGCCGGAGCGCGGGAGCGGCTATGACGCTCGAAATTGCCTTTCCCCCTTCAGTGGTCCGACCCTTCCCCCGGGTCGGTCCCCCGTGTCCAGGGAACTGTAGCGTGCATTTGGCGTGTTGGTCACGATCCTTGACCTAATTGCCGACCTGGACGGTCTGCTGCGTCCTGCGTCCTTCGACGACTACTCCCCCAACGGGCTCCAGGTACCCGGACCGGAGGCGGTTGGAACGGTGGCGACCGGCGTCACGGCGAGCGTCGAGCTGTTCGAGCGCGCCGCCGCGGAGGGAGCGGAGCTGGTGCTGGTCCACCACGGGCTGTTCTGGAAAGGGATGCCGCACCACGTCGACCGCTCCCTGTATCGGCGGCTGCGCCCGCTCTTCTTGAACGACATGGCGCTCGCCGCCTACCACCTGCCGCTCGACGCGCACCCCGAGGTCGGCAACAACGCGCTGCTCGCGCGGGCGCTCGGGTGCGAGCGGCTCGAGCGCTTCGCGCCGCACCAGGGCGAGCCGATCGGCATCGCCGGCACGTTCGCCGGCGACGGCGTCGACGCCGGCCAGCTGGCGGTGCGCGTGGCCGACGCGACCGCGCGCGAGCCGCTGCATCTCGCGTACGGGCCCGCGCGCGTGCGCACGATCGGCATCGTCTCCGGCGGCGCCGCCGCGCACTTCGACGACGCGATCGCCGGCGGGCTCGACGCGTTCCTCACCGGCGAGCCGGCCGAGCGCGTGCTCGCGCAGTCGCGCGAGGCCGGGATCCACTTCTTCGGCGCGGGCCACTACGCCACCGAGACGTTCGGGATCCGCGCGCTCGGCGACCGGCTGGCCGAGCGCTTCGGCGTGCGCCACGTCTTCATCGACGACCCGAACCCGATCTGACCCGGATTTGGCGCAATCTCCGCGCCGAGATCCACCGTTCGGCTGCACTCGGATTGACACATCCGGCTGTGTCGCTATAAGTGACGTACGTAGCAATAGAGACCTGAGGAGGTCCGTCCGATGGCTAATCACCTCACGCCCACCGAGCTCGCCCGCGAAGCCGGCCTGGAGCGCCGGGACGTCATCGCGAAGTGCATGGAGCTCGGTGTGCCGATCTTCCAGGGGCGCATCGACAAGTCCCTCTTCCTCGCGACCCTCCGCGCGACCGAGCGCGCCGAAGCGCCGACGACCGCGTAGCCCCTCGCGAGGCTCGCCGCGCGAGCCTCCGCATCGCCCGCCAGGGCGCCATATCATCCCCGCCAGGGGCGCAGTCGCGCACCCGCACGCTGCCCTGTGGAGAGGAGACCGATGGAGGCCACCACCGCTTCGACGACGCTTCAGTCGACCGGCTCGAAGACGATCGCCGACCTGCTCCCGAAGGCCGCAGAGCTGCACGGCGACCGCGTCGCCGCGAGGCACCTCGACAAGCCGGGCGGCGAGTGGCGCGACGTCACGTACCGCGAGGTCGGCGAGATCGTCTCGGAGATCGGCCGCGGCCTGATCGACCTCGGCATCCAGCGCGGCGAGCGCGTCGCGCTGCTGTGCAACACGCGCGCCGAGTGGACGTACGCCGACTTCGCCATCACGACCGCGGGCGCGGTCGTCGTCCCGGTCTACCCGACGAACTCGCCGGAGGAGTGCGAGTGGGTCGCCGGCAACTCCGAGTCGGTCGCGATCATCTGCGAGGACGCGTCGCAGCTGGCGAAGATCGTCGAGGTCCGCGACCGTCTCCCGAGCCTGCGCACGATCGTCGTCATGGATCCCGACGGCGTCGACCAGGCCGCGGAGGCCGTGGCGCTCGACGAGGTCCGCGAGCGCGGCCGCAGTCGCGACGCCGCCGAGCTGCGTGAGCGCTACGAGGCCGTGACCCCCGACGATCCGTACACCTTCATCTACACCTCGGGCACGACCGGCCCGCCGAAGGGCTGCGTCCTCTCGCACGGCAACTACCGCTCCGTCGTGAACATGTGCACGGAGATCGGCGTCTTCGGGTCGCAGAACGACGAGGAGGTCAGCTACCTCTACCTCCCGCTCGCGCACGCCTACGCGCTGCTCATCCAGCTGCTGTCGACCGACCTCGGCGGGACGATCGCCTACTTCGGCGGCGACACGAAGCAGATCGTCGCCGAGCTGGCCGCGGTGCGCCCGACGTACCTGCCGTCGGTCCCGCGGATCTTCGAGAAGATCTACACGCTCGTCACGTCGAACGTCGACGCCGAGACGATGCAGAAGGCCACCGCGGTCGGCAAGCAGGTGCGCGACCTCCAGCACGCCGGCCAGCCGGTCCCCGAGCAGCTCCAGGCGGCGTTCGACCAGTTCGACGAGAAGCTCTTCAAGAACGTCCGCGCGGCGTTCGGCGGGCGGCTCTACCAGGCGAACACCGGCGCGGCCCCGATCGCCCGCGAGATCCTCGAGTTCTTCTGGGCCTGCGGCGTGCCGGTCATGGAGGGCTACGGGATGACCGAGACGGCGACGGTGGCGACGACGCAGACGGTCGACGACCACCGCTTCGGCACCGTCGGGCGGCCGCTGCCGGGCGTCGAGGTGCGGATCGCCGACGACGGCGAGGTCCTCGTCAAGGGCGCCAACATCTTCCGCGGCTACTACAAGAACGACGACGCGTCGTTCGGCGCCGTCGAGGAGGGCTGGCTGCACACCGGCGACCTCGGCGAGCTCGACGACGACGGCTTCCTCTCGATCACCGGCCGCAAGAAGGACATCATCATCACCGCCGGCGGCAAGAACCTCACGCCGGCGAACTTCGAGAACGACATGAAGCAGACGCGCTGGGTCAGCCAGTGCGGCGAACTTCGAGAACGACATGAAGCAGACGCGCTGGGTCAGCCAGTGCGTCATGCACGGCGACCGCCGGCCGTTCCCCGTCGCGCTGATCACGCTCGACGAGGAGGAGATCATGCCGTGGGCCCAGCAGGAGGGGCTCCCGACCGCGGTCTCCGAGCTCGCGGAGCACCCACGCGTGCGCGAGATGATCCAGGCCGACGTCGACCGCGCGAACGGGAAGTACGCGCAGGTCGAGCAGGTCAAGAAGTTCGTGATCCTCGACCACGACCTGTCGCAGGACACCGGCGAGCTGACGCCGACGCTGAAGGTCAAGCGCAACGTCGTCAACGAGAAGTACGCCGACCTCTTCGAGCAGCTGTACAGCGGCTGAACGTCCAAACGCGCCGACCGGCGGGCGCGCCCGGGTACTCTGCTCGGGTGCGCACCGACCCGACCGACACCGGCGGCCTCTTCGTCAGCCGCCGCCCTGGAACGCGCCCCGTGCGCTATCGCGATGCGCCGCTGCGGCGCGAGGGCAAGCGACGCGTCCTCGACCAGCTCGTCGCCGGGTCCATCCTCGTGTTCGAGGGCCTCGTCGCCGTCACGTTCTGGGGCCCGATCCCGATGGCGTGGCTGTGGATCGGGGCGCAGGCCAAGCACCAGACCGGTTCGATCAGCCTCTTCATCGTCGTCGCGTTCCTCGGGATGCTGCTCACGCTCTTGGCCGGCCTCGCGCTCATGCGTCGGATCGACCAGTTCTGGATCCTCGTCCGCCGCGCCGCCGGGCACGACCAGCGCAAGGGCGCGATCGGACCGGTGTTCGCCGCCGCGTCGATCATCGGCGCCACCCTGTTCACGATCTGGCTCCTCTTCATCGCGGGGCTGGGCCCCTCGCTGGCGCCCACGCAGCTCTAGTGGGCCTGCTCGACTACTACCGCCAGTTCCAGGGGCTCTCCGAGGAGGAGGTTTCCGAGGATCTGAAGCGCCAGTCGGCCGAGCGGCGCTCCGCGGCGCTCGCGCGCGTCGAGCCCGTCGACCTCTCCCGCACCACGTGGCCGGGCCTCCCGCACCCGTACGTCGTCAACTCGATCACCTACGCGGCGCGGCGCGGGCTGAACCGCTACGCCGACCCGCGCGCGGCCGAGCTGCGCGCCGAGCTGGCCCACCGCCACGGCGTCGAGACCGCGCGGGTCGTGGTCGGCAACGGGGCCGCGCAGCTCCTCGGCTCCGCCGCCGCGGCCGTGCTCGAGCCCGACGACGAGCTCGTGACCGCGTGGCCGTCGTATCCGCTCTACCCGCAGCTCGCGCGGCGCGCTCGCGGCCGCGCCGTCCCGGTCCCCGGCTTCGGCGCCGAGAGCCTGCTCGCCGCGGTCAACGACAAGACGCGCGTCGTCGTCGTGTGCAACCCGAACGACCCGACCGGCGACCTGATGAGCGTCGTCGAGCTGGACCACCTCCTGACGTCGCTGCCCGAGCGCGTCGTGACCTTCCTCGACGAGGCGCTCGTCGACTACGCCGACCAGATGCCCGGCGACGCGAGCATCGACGTGCTCGAGCGCCACGATCGGTTGCTCGTGTTCCGCACGCTGTCGAAGGCGTGGGGCCTCGCGGGGCTGCGCTGCGGCTACGCGGTCGGGCCCGACGGCTCGCAGGCGCTGCTCGAGCAGCTCGAGCCCGACCTCGGCGTCGACGAGCTGGCCCAGGCCGGCGCGCTCGAGGCGCTGCGCTCGACGGGTCCGCGCGTCGCCCGCGGGATCGCCATCGCCCGCCTGCAGCGTGACCGGCTCGTCGAGGCGCTGCGCGACAGCGCGATCGAGGTCCAGCCGAGCCAGGCCAACGTCCTGTGGATGCGCGCGCGCGGGATGGACGGCGCGGAGCTCGCGCGCCGGCTCGAGCTGCACGGCGTGATCGTGCAGCCCGGCGGCGCGCTCGGCGCGCCCGGCCACAGCTCGAGCAGGAGACGGGTGCGGACGCGCGCTAGTGCGGCCGCGCTCGCGGTCGCCGCGCTCCTCGCCGGGGTGCCGGCCGCCGCCGCGCCGGCCGGCGCCGCGCCCACGGCGCGCGCCGCGGTCGTCGGCGGCGGGATCGCGCCCCGCCGGCGCCTACCCGTGGATCGTCGCCATGTCGCGCGGCTGCGGCGGCTCGCTCATCGCGCCCGACCGGATCCTGACCGCGGCCCACTGCGTCGAGGACCTCCGCGTCGACTCGCTGCGCCTCTACGTCGGCGCGCGGCGGCGCGCGCGCGGGTCGCTGCGCTACGACGGGCGGTCCGTCCGCGCGGTCGACGTCGCCACCCACCCGGGCTACCGCTCGCTCGAGGGCGGCGGGCCGGCGAACGACGTCGCGGTTCTGCGCCTGGCCGAGCCGGTCGAGGGCGTCACGCCGGTCGCGCTGGCCGGCCCCCAGGACGTCTCCACGTACTCGGCGAGCGCGCCGGCCACCGTCCTCGGCTGGGGCGTCACCCGCACGGACCTGCGCGATCCGCCGCTCGCGCGCGGCCTGCGCACCGGGCTGTTGCGGATGCTGTCGGACAGCACGTGCTCGCGCGTCTACGGCGACGGCGAGGGCGGCGGCGGCTACCGCGGCGGCGTGATGCTCTGCGCCCGCAGCCGCAACGCGTTCCGGCGGCCCAACACGTCGCCGTGCGTCGGCGACAGCGGCGGCCCGCTGCTCGCCCGCGGCGGGCTCCAGATCGGGGTGGTCAGCTTCGGCATCTCGTGCGGCGCGCTGCGCGAGCCGACGGTGTTCGCCGAGGTCGCCGGGCTGCGCCCGTTCATCGACGCCCGCGACCCCGTGTGGGCGCCGCAGCCGGAAGGCCGCCCGACCGTCTCGGGTCGCATCGCGCCGGGCGAGCTCGTGAGCTGCGAGCCGCCGCCGTTCCGCAACTCCGTGCGCCGGCTGCGCTTCCGCTGGGGCATCGACGGCCTGCTCGTCGCGACCGGCCGCCGCGTCCGCATCACGCGCCGGGCCGTCGGCAAGATCCTCCAGTGCCGCGTCGTCGCCGAGAACGAGGGCGGCAGGACGCCGAGCCCGGCGTCGCCGCGCATCCGCGTCGCGCGCGGCTAGAGGCCGCTACTCGCTCGCGCTCTGGCGCAGCAGCGCGCCGGTCGTCTGCTCGAGGATCTTGCGCCAAGCGCGCGTCTTCTCGCGCTCGACGGCGAAGTGCTTGACGACCTTGCGCACGCGCGTGGCGGAGATCTCGATGCCGTGGCGCTCGCAGACCTCGCGGAAGCTCTCGTAGTCGGAGGCGAGCTTCAGCGTCACCGACTGGAAGCCGTGCTTGGCGATCTGCACGCGCTTGGTGAAGTTCATGATCGACGTCTGGAACATCAGCTCGTCGTTCGGCTCGGGCTCGATGAGCACGATGTCGACGCCCGGGTAGCGCTCCTCCCACCGCCGCGCCATCTCGTGCAGGCGCTGGTAGGCCATGAGCTTGAACGTCTGGTAGCCGATCTGCGGGAGGCCCATCTCGCTCACGCGGTTCTTGCGCGAGCTGGGGCCGTCGTTGACGAACGGCACGAGCGGGTTGACGACGACGATGAGCTTCGCGCCCGCCTCGACCGCGATGTCGAGGTTCGTCGTCGACACGATGCCGCCGTCGATGAGCTCGCGGCCCTTGACCTCGACCGGCGAGTAGACCATCGGCAGCGCCGTCGACGCGCGCACGGCGGTGGAGATCGGGACGTCGTCCCAGCCCTCGCTGCCGAAGACGATGCGCTCGCACGTGTCGAGGTCGGTCGCGGCGAGGTAGAGCTGCGACTCGAGCAGGCGGAAGTCGTCGGCGCGGTCGGGGTCGGAGAGCACCTCGCGGATGTAGCGCTCGACGCCGCCGCCGCTGTAGACGCCGGACGGGAGGCTCTCCCCCAGCCCGAGCACGATGTCCATGAGCGAGATCTGGCCGAGCTGCGGCGCGACCTCGCGCGCGAGCGCGAGCGCCTTGAACGGCAGCCGCACGCCGGACTTCGCGTACTCGACGACGTTGGGGCGCAGGAGGGTGCCGACGTCGATGTCGCGGAACGGCGTCGGCACCTGCTGGTTGACGACCCGCATCATCTCCTCGGGCGTCACGCCGTTGGCGGCGAGGGCGGCGACGAACGAGCCCGCCGACGTGCCGACGTAGACGTCGAACTGGTTGACGGTGCGGTTGACCGACAGGAGGTCGAGCGCCCGCAGCGCGCCGATCTCGTACACCGCGCCGGTGAACCCGCCACCGCCGAGGACGAGCGCGGTCTTCGACCGCCGCGGGCGGCGGCGCCGCGGCTCGGAGCCCTTGCCGCGGCCGCGGTCGAGCTTGACGACGTTGTCCATCGCACCCGAAAGGGTACCGGCGGGGTCGGTCGCCGGCCCCGCATCGCCGCGACCGCTCCGGTCCGCCCGCTCTGGTGTCATACGGGGCGATGCGCCGCATCACGGGGGGAATCATCGCGCTGGTCGCCGCGCTGGCGGCCGCGCCGCCGGCGAGCGCGCTCGACGCCGACCAGGTCCGCTCGCGCGTCGTGCGCGCGCTCGCGCAGGCCGGGCCGGCCACCGGCGCGTACGCCGTCGACCTCGACGACGGCAGGACGATCGTCGCGGTGCGCGAGGGGACGCCGCGGATTCCCGCGTCGGTCGAGAAGCTCTTCGTCACCTCGACCGCGCTGCTGCGCTGGGGGCCCGAGCACGAGCTGACGACCCGCGTCGTCAGCACGTCCGAGCTTGGGCCCGACGGGACGCTGCCCGGCGACGTGTGGCTCGTGGGCGGCGGCGACCCGACGCTGACCGACGCCAAGCTCGCCGAGCTCGCCGCCAACGTGCGCGCCAACGGCGTGCGGCGGATCGAAGGGGGCGTGCGCGCCGACGACCTGCACTTCGACCGCCGCCGCGGGACCCCGCGCACCGGCTTCGCCCCCGACGGCGACCTCGGCGGCCGCCTCGGCGCGCTGCTCGTCGCGCGCGGGTTCCAGCCCGATCCCGCCGGCCACGCCGCCCGCCGGTTCGCGCGCCACCTTCGCGCACGCGGCGTGCAGGTCCGCGGCCGGACCGGAACGCGCCGCGGGCCCGGCGAGGAGCTTCAGTCCGAGCTCGCGATGATGCCGTCGCCCCCGATCGCCGACCTCGTCCGCGCGACGAACGTCCCGTCCGACAACTTCCTCGCCGAGATGCTCCTCAAGGGGCTCGGCGCCGACTACGGCGGCGGCCGCGGGACCACCGGCGCGGGCGCCCGGGTCGTCCTGAACACGCTCGGGACACACGGCATCACGCCGCGGGTGGTCGACGGATCCGGCCTCAGCCGCGCGAACCGCACGACGCCGCGCGCGGTCGTCCGGCTCTTCGACCACATGGAGGGCCAGGAGGTCGCCGGGGTGTGGCGCCAGTCGCTCGCCGTCGCCGGTCGGTCGGGCACGATCCGCGACCGCATGCGCGGGACGCCCGCGGCCGGGCGCTGCCGCGGCAAGACCGGCACGATCGACGGCGTCTCCAACCTCGTCGGCATCTGCGACACCGCGGGCGGCCGCGTCGCGTTCGCGTGGCTGATGAACCGCGTCGAGCCCTCCGGCGCGCGGCGGCTCCAGGACCGGATGACCGCCGCGGTCGCGCGCTACTCGGACTGAAGCAGGCCCAGGAGCCCGGCCTCGTCGAGGACCGGCACCCCGAGGCGCTCGGCCTTCTCGAGCTTCGACCCCGGCGACTCGCCGGCGACGACGTAGTCGGTCTTCTTCGACACGGACGTCGTCACGCGGCCGCCCGCGCCGAGGATGCGCTCGGTCGCCTCCTCTCTCGTGAGATCGGGAAGCGTCCCGGTGAGGACGAGCGTCTTGCCGCTGAGCACGCCCTCGCCCGGCGCGGCCCCCTCGCTCTCCATCCGCAGGCCGAGGGCCTTCAGGTCCTCGGCGAGCGCGAGCATGTCGGGGTCGCGGAACTGCTCGTGGATGAGCGCGGCGACCTTCGGCCCGATCCCGGGCGTCTCGGCGATCTCCTCCGCCGACGCGGCCGCGAGCGCGTCGATCGAGCGGAACCGCTGCGCGAGGTTGCGGCCGGTGACGCCGCCGACGCCCTCGATCCCCATCCCGAACAGCACCCGGCCGAACGGGCGGTCCTTCGACGCCTGGATGCGCTCGACGAGCCGGTTGGCCGACACCTCGCCGATGCGCTCGACGTTCATGAGCTGCTCGGGCGTCAGGCGGTAGAAGTCGCCGGCGGTCCTGACGAGCCCCTCGCGCATGAGCACGTCCACCTGCTTCTCGCCCAGGCCCTCGATGTCCATCGCGCCCTCGGAGGCGAAGTGCTTGAGCAGCTGCCAGCGGCGGCCCGGGCACATGCGGTTCGGGCAGCGCGTGAAGACCTCGCCCTCGCGCTTGATCGTCGGCGTCTCGCACACCGGGCACTGCGCCGGCGGTTCGGGCGGAGCCTGGCGGCCCTCGCGCTCGACGGCGTGCGGCGCAGGCGAGATGACCTGCGGGATCACATCGCCCGCCCGGGTCACGATGACCTCGTCGCCCGGGCGGATGTCCTTGCGCCGCAGGTCCTCCTCGTTGTGCAGCGTCGCGAGCTTCACCGTGACGCCGCCGACGTGCACGGGGTCGAGCGCCGCGAACGGGTGCAGGTCGCCGTACTTGCCCACGTTCCAGAAGACGTTCTGGAGCGTGGTGACCTTGGTCGTCGGCGGGAACTTCCAGGCGACCGCCCACCGCGGGTCGCGCCCGACGGAGCCGAGCCGGCGCTGGAGCTCGAGGTCGTCGACCTTGACGACCACGCCGTCGATCTCGAAGGTCAGCGCGCCGCGCCGGCCCTCCCAGCCCAGGCACAGCTCGACGACCGCGTCCTCGTCGCCGAGCACCTGGACGTCCTCGTTGACCGGGAAGCCGCGCGCCCGCAGCCAGTCCAGCGCCTCGGAGTGGCGCCCGAAGCGGACGCCGTCGACGCGCCCGATGCCGTAGCTCCACAGCGAGAGCGGGCGCTCGGCGGCGAGCTTGGGGTCGAGCTGCCGGATCGTGCCGGCGGCGGCGTTGCGGGGGTTCATGAACGTCGACAGCCCGGCCTCGGCGCGGCGCTCGTTCAGCGCGGTGAAGTCGGGGAGCGACATGTAGACCTCGCCGCGCACCTCGAGCACCGGCGGCGCGGCGGCGATCCGCAGCGGGATCGACTTGATCGTCCGCAGGTTGTGGGTGACGTCCTCGCCGACCTCGCCGTTGCCGCGCGTCGCTCCGCGCACGAACACACCGTCCTCGTAGAGCAGCGAGATCGCGAGCCCGTCGATCTTCGGCTCGCAGACGTAGGTGAACGCCGGGTCCTCGATCCCCTCCCGCGCGAGGTGGCCGCGCATGCGCGCGATCCACGCTCTCAGCTCCTCGGCGCTGCGCGCGTTGGCCAGCGACAGCATCGGCAGCTCGTGGCGGACCTTGGTGAGCTGCGAGACCGGCTCGGAGCCGACCCGCTTGGTGGGCGAGTCGGGCGAGGCGAGCTCCGGATGGCGCTCCTCGAGCTCCTGGAGCTCGCGGAACAGCGCGTCGTACTCGTCGTCGCCGATCTCCGGGTCGTCGAGGACGTAGTAGCGCCGCGCGTGGTACTCGACCTGCTCGCGCAGCTCCTCGACGCGGCGGCGGACGTCGTCCGGCGCTGCCGTGCTCACTCCACCTCCTCGGCGGCGGGCTGGAGCAGCCGGGCGAGGTCGTGCAGCGCGAGCGCGTCCATCCCCCGCCGATCGGTCAGGTCGAAGTGGATCGGGGTTACCGCGATGCGGCCGGCGGCGACGGCGGCGAGGTCGGTCCCCGCCTCGTCGTGGTAGTCGGGCGCGTCGCCGTAGATCCAGTAGCGGCGCCGCCCCCCGTCCTCCTCGCTGAGCTTCAGCTCGTCCCGGTAGATCCGCTTGCCGAGGCGGGTCACCTCGACGCCCTCCGGCTGCCCGGCGGGGACGTTGACGTTGAGCAGCGTGCCGGGCTCCAGCGGGACGTCGTCGAGCTCGGCGACGACCCGGGCGGCGAAGCTCGCGGCGGTCGTGAAGTCGAACCGCGTTCCCAGGCGGAAATCGAGCTCGCGCGCCGCGGACTGCTGCGAGACGGCGACCGCCGGGAGCCCGAGCACGACGCCCTCCAGCGCGGCGGCCACCGTGCCCGAGTAGGTGATGTCGTCGCCGAGGTTCGAGCCGTGGTTGATGCCGGCCACGATGATGTCGGCCTCGAAGCCCTCGATGAGGCCGAGCGTCGCGAAGCGCACGCAGTCGACGGGGGTGCCGTCGGTGGCGTAGCCGACGGTGCCGTCGCCGAAGTCGACCTCCTGCACCCAGAGCGGGTGCCGCGTCGTGATCGAGCGGGCCATCGCCGAGCGGTTGCCGTCCGGCGCGATGACCGCCAGCTCGACCTCCGGGACCTCGAGCAGCGCGCGGCGCAGGGCCTGCAGGCCCTCGGCCTCGATGCCGTCGTCGTTGGTGAGCAGCACCTTCATGCCGCGCTGAGGATACGGCGGGCTAGGTGTACTCGACGCGCGCGAGGTACAGCCCGTGCGGCGGCGCCGTCGGCCCCGCCTCGTCGCGCGGGGCGCCCTCGAGCAGCCGCGCGAAGCCCGCGACGGCGCGGTGGCCGCGCGCGACGTCGAGCATCGTCCCCACGAGGACGCGGTTCATGTGGCGCATGAAGGCGTCGGCGGTGATCCAGAACTCGAGCCGCTCGCCGTCGGAGCCCCAGTCAGCAGCGGCGACGACGCGCTCGAAGCGGACGTGGTCGGTCTCGGTCGGGGTGAACGCCGTGAAGTCGTGCGTGCCTTCGAGCAGCCGGGCACACTCCCGCAACGCGGCGCGGTCGATGCTGAAGGGGACATGCAGCGCCCTCCTCCTCTCGAACGCGCTCGGCTCCCGCCGGTTGAGGACCCGGTAGCAGTACGTGCGGCTGACCGCGTCGCGCCTGGCGTCGAAGCCAGGCGGGGCGGCGCCCGCGTCGAGGACGGCGATGTCCGGCGGCGTGAGCGCGTTGAGCCCGCGCAGGTCGGGCGGCGGCCCGGCGTAGCCCGCGACCTGGCCCCAGGCGTGCACACCGCGGTCGGTTCGCCCCGCGACGGTCAGGTCGGCCGGCTCGCGCAGCAGCGTGCCGAGCGCGGCCTCCAGCTCGCCCTGGACGGTGCGCAGGCCGGGCTGGCGCGCCCAGCCGGCGAAGTGCGTCCCGTCGTACTCGACCAGCAGCCGCGTCGCGCCGCTCACCGGCGCCACCGTAGCGCCGACCGGCGGTGCGACTGGCGTAGGTTTCCCGCCATGAACGTCCTCATCACCGGCTGCTCGACCGGGATCGGCCGCGCCGCCGCCGTGCGGCTCGCGAAGGCCGGCCACGTCGTCTACGCCACCGCGCGCCGCCTGGAGTCGATCGCCGACCTGGAGGCCGAGGGCTGCCGGACGCTCGCGCTCGACGTGACCGACGAGGTCTCGATGTCCGCCGCCGTCGACCGCGCCGTCGGTGAGCACGGAGCGGTCGACGCCCTCGTCAACAACGCCGGCTACTCGCAGTCGGGCGCGATCGAGACGGTGGCCATGGACGACCTGCGCCGCCAGTTCGAGACGAACGTCTTCGGCCTCATGCGCATGTGCCAGCTCGTCCTGCCGGGGATGCGCGAGCGGGGCCGCGGCCGGATCGTGAACATCAGCTCGATGGGGGCGAACTTCACGTTCCCGGGCGGCGGCGTCTACCACGCGACGAAGTACGCGGTCGAGGCGATCAGCGACGCGCTGCGCTTCGAGGTCAAGGGCTTCGGCGTGGACGTCGTGATCGTGCAGCCCGGCCTCATCCGCACCGAGTTCTCGTCCACCGCGGTCGACGAGATCCGCGCCGGCGACGGTCCCTACGCGCGCTTCAACGCGGCGGTGGCGAAGTCGACCAAGAACGCGTACGAGAAAGGGCCGGCGGCCAAGCTCGGCGGCGAGCCGGACGCGGTGGCGAAGGTGATCGAGACGGCGATCACGGCGAACTCGCCGAAGATCCGCTACCGGGTCACGCCGTCGGCGCACCTGCTCGTCAACCAGCGGCGCCTGATGGGCGCGCGCGGCTGGGACCGGTTCGTGGCGACGCAGTTCCCCCGCCCGCGGAGCGACTAGGCGCGGGGCGGCTAGGCGGCTAGGCGGTCAGCCGGCGCTGCGCCTGGCCGCGGCGCAGCATCCGCCGCACGCTCCACGAGCCGCCGGCGTGCCAGGCGAGGACGACGCCCCACGGGCCGGCGCTCAGCACCGGGCCAGAAGTCGCCCTGGCCGGCGAGCGCCCACACGCCGACCAACGAGCCGTTCACCGTCGCGTACGACCACGCGTGGAGCTTCAGCATGAAGCGGTCGACCCGGTCGGCGGCGCGGGCGAGCCGGGGTCCGTGCCCACGCGGCAGGTCGCGCAGCGCGAGCCGCAGCTGCGAGCGGTACCGCGCGCCGTAGGCCAGCGCGAGCCGCTGCTCCAGTTCGGGCACCTCCAGCCGGCCCGCTGCGGCGTGGTCGCGCAGCGACCGGGCGCAGCGGTCGCGTTCGGCGTCGGAGGCCAGCGTCGGCACGCAGCGAAGTGTAGATCCGGATGGACGAACGTACGAGACAATCTTGGGCGTCCTGCTGCGTTGACACCCACATGGCACAGATCATCGACCTCGACGCAGCCCGCCGGGCGCGCCGGCCCTCCCCCGCCGATGCCGTCAGCACCGAGGGGACGGTGGCCGCGCGGGTGGCGCTGCGCGCGCACGAGCGCGGCGTCGGGCAGGACTTCGAGGTGGCGCTGACGCGGCTCGTCCGCCGCTGGAACCAGCCGGTCGACGAGGTCGACACGCTCGCCCAGGCCGCCGGCGTCGTCGGCCTCAGCCTGAACGACGTGCTCGACGCGGCCTACGACCCTCGCCGCGACGGCGAGCTCGCCCTCAGACGAGCTCGATGAAGACCATCTCGGTCGAGTCCGAGCGACGCGGACCGAGCTTGAGGATGCGGGTGTAGCCGCCGGGCCGCTCCGCGTAGCGCGGCGCGACCTCCTCGAACAGCTTGTGGACGGTGAACTTGTCCTGGCCGAGCGCGCTCAGCGCCTGGCGCCGGGCGTGCAGGTCGCCGCGCTTGGCCAGCGTGATGAGCTGCTCGACCTCGGGCTTGACGGCCTTGGCCTTCGCCTCGGTCGTCTTGATGCGCTCGTGCTCGATGACCTCTTTACACAGGTTCATCAGGAGCGCCTTGCGATGCGCGGCGGTCCGGCTGAGCTTGTGACGCTGCTTCTGGTGGCGCACCGCTAGTCGTCCCTCAGGCCCAGCCCGCGCGCGTTGAGCGTCTCGACGACCTCGTCGATCGACTTCTTGCCGAAGTTCGGGATCGCCGCCAGCTCGCCCTCGGACTTCGAGATGAGATCGCCGACGGTCTGGATGCCCGCGCGCTTGAGGCAGTTGTACGAGCGCACGCCGAGCTCGAGCTCCTCGATGAGGATGTCCTGCATCGGGCCGGCCGAGGGGCCGGCGCCGGCGCCCACCACGGCGGCGCCGTTGCCGCCGGCGTCGAGCGCGCCGCCCGGGCCCGCGCGCAGCTCCTCGACGCGGTCGGCGTCGGTGAAGATCGCGAGCTGGGAGATGAGGATCTCGGACGCCTCGCGCAGCGCGGCGGCCGGCTCGATCGACCCGTCGGTCTCGATGTCGAGCGTCAGGCGGTCGTAGTCGGTGCGCTGCCCGACGCGCGCGCCCTCGACCGAGTACGCCACGCGGCGCACCGGCGAGAAGATCGAGTCGATCGGGATGACGCCGATCGGCTGGTCGGAGGACTTGTTGTCCTCGGCCGGCCGGTAGCCCCGCCCGCGCCCGATCGTCATGTACATCTCGAGCTTGGTCTTCTTCTCGAGCGTCGCGATGTGCACGTCGGGGTTGAGGATCTCGACGCCCGCGGGCAGGTCGATGTCCTTCGCGGTCACTTCACCGGGGCCGGTCACGACCAGCGGGGCCTCGACCTCGGTGGCGTCCGAGTGCATCTTGCAGACGATGCCCTTGAGGTTGAGGACGATGTCGGTGACGTCCTCGGTGACGCCGTTGATCGTCGAGAACTCGTGGGCCACCCCCTCGATGCGGACGCTCGTCACGGCCGCGCCGGCCAGCGACGACAGCAGGACCCGCCGGAGCGAGTTGCCGAACGTGTAGCCGAAGCCGCGATCGAGAGGCTCGATGGTGTACGAGCCACGGTTCTCCTCGACGGAATCACCGGTGATGCGGGGGATCTGGAAGTCGAGCATCGGGAGGTCCTTGTTCGTGTCACGCGCCGCCCGGCGCACTTCCCGGGCAGCGGTTCTGAGCGGCTGGGTGTTACTTGGAGTACAGCTCGACGATGAGCTGCTCCTGCACCGGGGCGGCGATCTCCCGGCGCTCAGGCTTGCGCAGCACCTTGGCGGTGAGCGAGTCGTGGTCGGCCTGGAGCCAGGCCGGCACCTGCGCAGTGAGCTCTGTCGCGTCCCGGATCACCGGCTCGGCGGGCGTGCCCGCCTTGACGGCGATGACGTCTCCGGGGCGCACCTGGTAGCTGGGGATGTCCACGCGACGGCCGTTGACCGTCCAGTGCCCGTGCCTGATGAGCTGACGGGCCTGTCGGCGCGAGCCGGCGAAGCCGAGGCGCACGAGGACGTTGTCCAGGCGGCTCTCGAGCATCGACAGCAGGTTCTCGCCGGTGATGCCCGGCTGGCGCGACGCCTTTGCGTAGTAGATCCGGAACTGCTTCTCGAGCACGCCGTAGTAGCGGCGGGCCTTCTGCTTCTCGCGGAGCTGCACGCGGTACTCGCTCTGCTTCTGGCGACCACGACCGTGCTCGCCCGGCGGGTACGCGCGGCGCTCGACGCCGCACTTGTCGGTGAGGCACCGCTCGCCCTTGAGGAAGAGCTTCTGCCCCTCGCGGCGGCACTGCTTGCACTGGGGTGAGGTATCTCGAGCCATCAGACGCGCCGCCGCTTGCGGGGACGGCACCCGTTGTGGGCCTGCGGGGTCACGTCGCGCACGCCCGTCACCTCGAGGC
This sequence comes from Solirubrobacteraceae bacterium, assembly GCA_030447275.1. Classification (GTDB taxonomy): domain Bacteria; phylum Actinomycetota; class Thermoleophilia; order Solirubrobacterales; family Solirubrobacteraceae; genus CADCVT01. The sequence goes on from JAUJPF010000032.1 coordinate 21,147, forward strand.
CGGCGGCCTGGAGCGACCGGATCGCGGTCTCCCGGCCGGAGCCGGGGCCCTTGACGAAGACCTCCACCTTCTGGAGGCCCTGCTCGATGCCCTTGCGGGCGGCCGAGTCGGCGGTCACCTGCGCGGCGAACGGCGTCGACTTGCGCGAGCCCTTGAAGCCGGCGCCGCCGGCGGACTCCCACGCGAGGACGTTGCCCTGCTGGTCGGTGAGCGAGACGATCGTGTTGTTGAAGGACGTCTTGATGTGGGCCTGGCCCACGGGGATGTTCTTCTTCGGCTTGCGGCGGCCGCGCTGCGGGCGGCGAGGGGCAGGAGACAACTACTTCTTGCCTGCCTTCTTCTTGCCGGCGACCTGCATGCGCTTCGGGCCCTTGCGGGTGCGCGCGTTGGTCTTGGTGTTCTGGCCGCGGACGGGCAGGCCTCGCCGGTGGCGCAGGCCGCGGTAGCAGCCGATCTCCATGAGCCGCTTGATGTTCTGCGAGCGCTCGCGGCGCAGGTCGCCCTCGACCGTCAGCTCGCGGTCGATCGCGTCGCGAAGGCGGCCGATCTCGTCCTCGGTCAGGTTCTTGACGAACGTGTCCGGCGCGATGTCCGCGTCCTTGAGGAGCTGGTTCGCCGTCGACCGGCCGATGCCGTAGATGTACGTCAGGCCGATCTCTGCACGCTTGTTGAGCGGGATGTTGATGCCGGCGATGCGTGCCATGACCTAGCCCTGCCTCTGCTTGTGCCGCGGGTTGGAGCAGATGACCAGGATCGCGCCGTGACGGCGGATGATCTTGCACTTCTCGCACATCGGCTTGACCGACGGTCGAACCTTCATGAAGCCTTTCGAGAACGACGGGGGAAGGAGGAGCGCGCGCAGCCACGAGGGCCGCCTCAGGCGCGACCAACGAGGTTAGCACGCCGCTTTCGGGGTAAGCGTGGCGCTCGGATCAGGCCGCGGCGGCGCCGATGTGCTCGTGCCACGGCGTCAGGATCCGCGGCCCGCTGGCGGTGACGGCGATCGTGAACTCGAAGTGCGCGGCCAGCGAGCCGTCCTGGGAGTAGATCGCCCAGTGGTCGTCGCCCATCCGGACCGTGTGACGCCCGGCGGTGACCATCGGCTCGACGGCGAGGACCATCCCCTCCTCGAGCTTCGGTCCGCTCGAGACGGGGCCGAAGTTCGGGATCTGCGGGTCCTCGTGCATGTCACGACCGATGCCGTGGCCGACGAGCGAGCGCACGACGCTCAGGCCGTTGGCCTCGACGTGCGACTGCACCGCGTTCGACACCGCGCCGAGGCGGTTGCCGGGCCGCGCCGCGCCGGCCGCCTTGAGCAGCGACTCCTTCGTCACCGTGAGCAGCTTCTCGGCGATCGGGGTCACCGGCTCGAGCGCGTAGGTGATCGCCGCGTCGGCCACCCAGCCCTCGTAGGTCACGCCGATGTCGATCGAGATCACGTCGCCGCGCTCGAGCTTGTACGGCCCGGGGATCCCGTGGACGACCATGTGGTTCGGCGACGCGCAGATCGCGCCGGGGAACCCGCGGTAGCCCTTGAACGACGGCACCGCGCCCTGCGAGCGGATGAACCTCTCCGCCGCCTCGTCGAGCTCCTTCGTCGTCGCCCCGGGGCGGACCTTGCCCTCGAGCAGCCGGTGCGTGCGCACGAGGATGTCGCCCGCGGCGGCCATCCTCTCGATCTCGGCCGGCGACTTCTTGACGATCACGCGCGCCTCCCCTCTCAGATCTCGTCTTCGAGCCTCAGCGTGGCGATCGTCGCGCGGAGATGGTCGTGCACCTCCGTCGGGTTGCGCGTGCCGTCGAAGCGCTTGAGCACGCCGCGGTCCTCGTAGTAGCCGACGATCGGCTCGGTCTGCTCGTGGTAGACGCTCAGGCGCTCGCGGATGACGTCGGACGCGTCGTCGTCGCGCTGGATGAGCTTCGACCCGTCGATGTCGCACACGCCGTCGTGCTTCGGCGGGTTCGTCTCGACGTGGTAGACGTGGCCCTCCTTCGTGCACACGCGCCGGCCGGTGATGCGGCGCACGACCTCGTCGTCGGGCACGTCGATCAGCAGCGCCGCGTTCAGGCGCCGGTCGAGCTTCTGCATCGCCGCGTCGAGGCGCTCGGCCTGCTCGGTGTTGCGCGGGAAGCCGTCGAGGAGGAAGCCGTCGCGGCACTTGTCCTCCTCGACGCACTCGAGGATGAGCCCGATGATGAGCTCGTCGGGCACGAGCCGGCCGGCCTTCATGTGCTCCTGCGCCTGCTTGCCGAGGTCGCTGCCGTCGGCGACTGCCGCGCGCAGCATGTTCCCGGTCGCGATGTACGGGAGGTGGAAGTCCTCCTCGAGCCGCTCGGCCTGCGTCCCCTTCCCGGCCCCGGGCGGACCGAGCAGGACGAGGTTGAGCTCACTCACTTCAGGAAGCCTTCGTAGTTGCGCATCATCAGCTGCGCCTCGAGCTGCTTCATCGTGTCGAGGGCGACCCCGATGACGATGAGCAGCGAGGTGCCGCCGAAGTAGAAGTTCGCCGAGGTCTGGTTGATGAGCAGCGTCGGCAGCGCCGCGACGGCGGCGAGGTAGAGCGCGCCCGGGAACGTCAACCGCGCGAGCACGCGGTCGAGGAACTCCGCCGTCGGCCGGCCTGGCCTCACCCCCGGGATGAACCCGCCGTACTTCTTGAGGTTGTCCGCCTGGTCGACCGGGTTGAACGTGACCGCCGTGTAGAAGTACGTGAAGAGGATGATGAAGATCGTCTCGCCGACGATGTAGGCGGCGCCGTTCGGGTTGAAGAAGTTCGCGAAGTCGTTGCCGGTCTCGTTGTTGAGCAGCTGGCCGATCGTCGGCGGGAAGGCCATGATCGACGCGGCGAAGATGACCGGGATGACGCCGGCCATGTTCACGCGCAGCGGCAGGTAGGTCTGCCCGCCGCCCGACATCCGTCGCCCGATGACGCGCTTGGCGTACTGGATCGGGATCCGCCGCTGGCCCTCCTGCACGAACACGATCGCCGCGATGATGGCCAGCGCGAGGAACGGCATCATCACCTTGAAGACGGGGTCCGGCGAGGTCCACCACTTCGAGACGCCCTGCGGCAGGCCGCTGACGATCGACGCGAAGATCATCAGCGAGATGCCGTTGCCGATGCCGCGCTGGGTGATCAGCTCGCCGAGCCACATCACGAGGATGCATCCCGCCGTGAGGCAGGTGACGATGAGGAAGACGGTGCCCGGGCCGAAGTTCTCGATCAGCTCGGTGCCCGCGTTGTCGCTGAACGAGCGGAAGAGGAAGACGTAGCCGATCGCCTGACCGAAGGCGAGGCCGACGGTCAGGTAGCGCGTGTACTGCGTGATCCGCTGCTGGCCGACCTCGCCCTCCTTCTGGAGCTTTCTCCAGCGACGGCACGACGACCGTCAGGAGCTGGAGGATGATCGAGGCCGTGATGTACGGCATGATCCCGAGCGCGAACAGCGCGATCCGGGACAGCCCGCCGCCGCTGAACAGGTTCAGGAAGCCGAGGATGTTCGAGCCGCCGAAGTTCTCCTGGACGGACTCGATGGCCTCGGCGTTGACGCTCGGCACGGGGATGTGCGCGCCCAGGCGGTAGAGCACGAGTAGCGCGCCCGTGAAGGCGAGCTTCTTGCGGATGTCCGCGACCGTGAAGGCCTTGAGGATCGTCGACAGCACGGCGGCCGACCAGCCTACTCGGCGTCGATGACCTGGGCGGTTCCGCCCGCGGCCTCGATGCGCTCGCGCGCCGTGGCCGAGAACTTGTGCGCGCGGACCGTGAGCTTCTTGGTCAGCTCGCCGCCCCCGAGGATCTTGACGTCGACGCCCTTGCGCTTGGCGAGACCCTTCTCGCGCAGCGTCTCGGGCGTGACCTCGGAGTCGGCGTCGAAGCGCTCCTCGAGGTCCGACAGGTTGATCGGCTGCGTGCGTCCGGAACGGCTCGAACGGCATCGACATCTTCTTCGTCGGGCCGCGGAGCTTGCGCATCCGCATGTGCATCGGCATCTGGCCGCCCTCGAAGTTCGCGCGCGACTTCGCGCCCGCGCGGCTTCCGGCGCCCTTCTGGCCGCGGCCGGACGTCTTGCCCGTGCCCGAGCCCTCGCCCCGCCCGACGCGCTTGCGGTTCTTCCGCGAGCCCTCGGCCGGCTTGAGCGTGTGCAGCCCGATCCGTTCGGATTCGTCAGCCATCGATCTTCACCAGGTGTCGCACGCGGTGCAGCATGCCACGCGTCTGCTCGTTGTCCTTGACATCGACGGCGTGGCCGATCTTCCGCAGGCCGAGGAACGGAGCGTCTCGCGCTGCGCGTGGTTCGCACCGTTCTTCGACTTGATCTGCGTCACCTTCATGCCGGCGTCTCGTCCGGCTCCGGCTCGGCCTGCTCCGGCGTCTCGGTCAGGCCGAGGACCGTGGCCACGGTGACGCCGCGCAGGTCCGCGACCTCCTCCGGCCGGCGCAGCTGCTGAGCGCGTCGACGGTCGCCTTGACCAGGTTGATCGGGTTCTGCGAGCCGAGGCTCTTCGAGAGGATGTCGTGGATCCCGGCCAGCTCGAGCACCGCGCGCACGCCGCCGCCGGCGATGACGCCGGTACCGGGCGAGGCCGGCTTGACGAGCACGCGGCCCGAGCCGAACACGCCGGTCGCGTGATGGGTGATCGTCGAGTTGTGCTTGGGGACGCGGAAGAGGTTCTTCTTGGCCTGCTCGACGCCCTTCTGGATCGCCAGCGGCACCTCGCGCGCCTTGCCGTAGCCGACGCCGACGACGTCCTTCTCGTCGCCCACCACGACCAGCGCGGTGAACGAGAAGCGCCGGCCGCCCTTGACGACCTTCGCGACGCGGTTGATCTCGACGACGCGCTCCTGGAGGTCGAGCCCGGCGGGGCTGACGGAGCGGTCGAGGGTTCCGGAGAAGTTCTTGCTCACAGTGCGAGGCCTCCCTCGCGGATGCCCTCGGCGAGGGCCTTCACGCGGCCGTGGTACTGGTAGCCGCCGCGGTCGAAGACCGCGCGCTCGATGCCCGCGTCCTTCGCGCGCTGGGCCAGGCGCTTGCCGGCCTCGGCGGCCTGCTCGGCGGGCTTGAGGTCGCGCAGCCCGTCCTCGGTCCACTGGACCGAGGCCAGCGTCGTGCCGCTGTCGTCGTCGATGACCTGGGCGAAGAGCCCCTGGTTCGAGCGGAACACCGAGACGCGCGGCCGCGTGGCGCTGCCGCGGACCTTGGCGCGGACGCGGCGCCGCCGCTTGAGGCGGCGCTGCTCCTTGGTGACGACGGTCATGCGCGCTTTCCGACCTTCCTGGCTACGTGCTCGCCCTCGTACCGGATGCCCTTGCCCTTGTAGGGCTCCGGGGGGCGCTGCTTGCGGATGTTGGCGGCGATCTCGCCGACGAGCTGCTTGTCGATCCCCTTGACGATCACGCGCGTGGGCTGCGGGACCTCGAACTCGATGCCGGTCGGGGCCTCGATCGCGACGGGGTGCGAGTACCCGAGCGCCAGCTCGAGGTTGCGGCCCTTGAGCACGGCGCGGTAGCCGACGCCCTGGATCTCGAGCGTCTTCTGAAAGCCGGCGGTGACGCCCTCGACCATGTTGGCGACCAGCGAGCGCGTGAGCCCGTGCAGGGCGCGGTGCTCGCCGCGGTCGGTGGGACGGGTCACGGTGAGGACGCCGTCCTCGCCCTGCTCGACGCCGATGTCGCGGTGCACGCGCTCGGTCAGCGCGCCGCGCGGGCCGGTGACGTGGACGGCCTCGGGCTCGACCTTGATCGTGACCCCGTCGGGGACGGGGATGGGCTTGCGGCCGATCCGGCTCATCGCGGCTACCAGACCTCCGCCACGACCTCGCCGCCGACCTTCTCGCGGCGGGCGTCGTGCCCGGTCATGACGCCCTGCGACGTCGAGAGGATCGCGGTGCCGAGGCCGCCCTGGACCTTCGGGATCTCGGTGGCCCCGACGTAGCGGCGCTGGCCCGGGCGCGAGACGCGGCGCAGGCCGGAGATCGCCGAGCGGCGGTCGGCGGTGTACTTCAGGCGGACGCGCAGGACCTCGCCGGGGTGGTCGGCGTTCGGCGCCTCGACGTCGTAGCCCTCGATGTAGCCCTGCTCGTCGAGGATCCGGGCGAGCTCGCGCTTGAGCTTCGAGGCCGGGATGTGCACGGTCTCGTGCGCGGCCTGGATGCCGTTGCGGATGCGGGTGAGGAAGTCGGCGATGGGGTCGGTCATGGCGAGGGTGAGCTACCAGCTCGACTTGGTCATCCCCGGAATGAACCCCTGGTGGGCGAGCTCGCGCAGGCAGATGCGGCAGAGGCCGAACTTGCGGTACACGGCGCGCGGCCGGCCGCAGCGGCGGCAGCGAGTGTACTCGCGGGTCTTGAACTTCGAGCCGCGCGCCTGGCGCACGCGCTGTGACGTCTTGGCCATGGTCAGGCAGCCTCGGTGGTCGACTGGGCGTATTCGGGACGGCCCTCGCGGGAGAAGGGCATGCCGAGGGCCTCGAGCAGGGCGAAGGCCTCACGGTCGGTCGGGGCCGACGTCACGATCGTGACGTCGAGGCCGCGGACCTGGTCGACGGCGTCGTAGTCGATCTCGGGGAAGATGACCTGCTCGCGGACGCCCATCGAGTAGTTGCCGCGCCCGTCGAACGAGCGCGGGTTGAGCCCGCGGAAGTCGCGGATGCGCGGCACGGCGATAGACATGAGCCGGTCGAGGAACTCGTAGGCGCGCTCGTTGCGCAGCGTCACCGAGATGCCGACCGGCATCTCCTCGCGCACCTTGAACTGCGCGATGCTCTTCCTCGCGCGACGGATGTTCGGCTTCTGGCCGGCGATCGTCGCGAGCTGCTCGGAGGCGGCGTCGAGCATCTTCGAGTCCTGCTTCGCCTCGCCGACGCCCATGTTCAGGACGACCTTCGTGACCTTCGGGACCTGCATGACCGACGTGTAGCCGAGCTGCTCGAACAGCCGCGGGCGGATCTCGTCGTTGTATCGGTCCTTCAGCCGGGCCATCAGTCGAGCCGTTTCCCCGTGCGCTTGGCCACGCGGAAGCGCTTGCCGTCCTCACGGACGATGCCGACCTTCGTGGGCTTGGAGTCGCTGGGATCGATGAGCATGACGTTGGAGATGTGGATCGGCCCCGGCTTCTCGATGACCCCGCCGGGATCGGTGGAGCCGGGACGTGGACGCTGGTGGCGCTTGACGATGTTCAGGCCCTCGACGAGGACCCGCTCCTTCTTGGGGTCCACCTCGAGCACCCGGCCGGTCTTCCCGCGGTCCTTGCCACTGATGACGAGGACCTGGTCGTCGCGCCGGATCTTCAGTCTAGAAGCCATGGGCTAGAGAACCTCCGGCGCCAGCGAGACGATCTTCATGAAGTTGCGCTCGCGCAGCTCGCGCGCGACGGGGCCGAAGATGCGCGTCCCGCGCGGGTTGTTCGCGACGTCGATGATCACCGCGGCGTTCTCGTCGAAGCCGATGTACGTGCCGTCGTCGCGCCCGAACGGCTTCTTCGTGCGCACGACGACCGCGCGGACGACCTCGCCCTTCTTCACGCTGCCCTGCGGGGTCGCCGTCTTCACCGTGGCGGTGATGACGTCGCCCACGCTCGCGTAGCGGCGCTTGTGGCCGCCGACGACGCGGATGACGAGGATCTCGCGGGCGCCGGTGTTGTCGGCGACCCGGAGGCGGGACTCGTTCTGGATCACGCCTACTTCGCCCTCTCGAGGACCTCGTCGAGGCGCCAGCGCTTGGTGCGGCTCAGCGGCCGGCTCTCGACGACGCGGACGGTGTCGCCGGCGTTGGCGTCGTTGTTCTCGTCGTGGGCGTGCAGCGTCGACGACGAGCGCACGATCTTCTCGTAGCGCCGGTGGCGCCGGGCGACGTCGATGCGGACGGTGATCGTCTTGTCGGCCTTGTCGGAGACGACGATGCCCTGGCGGACCTTCTGGCGCCCCGCCGGCTTCTCGCGCGGCGGCGTCGGCTCCGGCGTCTCGGTGCGCGCGGCGACGCGCTTCTCGCGCTCCTGGAGGCGGCGCCGGCGGCGTGCGACGGCCTTCGCCGCGCGGGTCGCCTCGCGCTCGGCGTGGCGCTCCTCCGGCGTGCGCGACGGGCGCTTGGACGCCTCGGCGTGCTTGGCCGCGGTGCGCCGCTCGCGCTTGGTCGGCGTCGGGCCGGCGGGAGCGGCGGGAGCGGCGTCGGCCGTCTCGGTCGCGTCCGCGGCGCCCGTCGCCTCGTCCGGTGTCGGGTCGCTCGTCTCGGGGGTGTCGGTGTCGGGAGTCTCAGCCATTGGTGGTGCTCACGGGCTTCTGGTCGGGGTCGATCCCGCGCTGGCGCGCCACGGTGAGCGCGCGCGCGAGGTCGCGCTTGGCGTTACGGAGGCCGGCGGTGTTCTCGAGCTCGCCGGTGGCGTGCGAGAAGCGCAGGCCGAAGATCTCTCGGCGCTGGGTGCGGATGTGCTCGACGAGGCCTCCGTCGTCGAGCTCGGTCAGCTCACGGGCCCTCATGCCGCGGCCTCCGTCTCCTCGCGGGTGACGACCTTGGCCTTGATCGGCAGCTTCTGGATGGCCAGGCGCATGGCGTCGCGGGCGAGCGCGTCGGGCACGCCGGCCAGCTCGAACATGACGCGGCCGGGCTTGACCACCGCGACCCAGCCCTCGGGCGAGCCCTTGCCGGAGCCCATGCGGGTCTCGGCCGGCTTCTTGGTGACGCTCTTGTCCGGGAAGACGTTGATCCAGACCTTGCCGCCGCGCTTGATCTTGCGGGTCATCGCGATACGGGCGGCCTCGATCTGGCGGTTGGTGATCCAACCGGCCTCGAGCGCCTTGATCCCGTACTCGCCGAACTGCACTTGGTCTGGCCGCGGGAGAGCCCGCGCTTGCGGCCGCGGTGCACCTTGCGGTGCTTGACGCGCTTGGGGAGAGCATCAGCGACCGCCTCCGCGCCCGCCCGGCGCCGCCGGGACCGCGCCCGCCGCCACCGCCGCCGCCGCCGCCGCGCCCGCCGCGGCCGCCGCCCGCCGCCGCCGCCGGGTCCGCCGCCGCGACCGCCGCGGCCACCGCCGCCGCCGTCGCGCCCGCCGCCGCCGCCGTCGCGACCGCCGCCCGCGGCCACGGCCGCGGTCGCGGCCGTCGCGGCCGTCGCGATCGCGCCCGGCCCGTCGCGGTCGTCGCCGGACGCTGTCCATGTCGGTGAGGTCCACGCCGGTGAAGCCCTCGGGCATGATCTCGCCCTTGTTGATCCAGCACTTGACGCCGATGCGGCCGAACGTCGTGCGGGCCTCGTAGAAGCCGTAGTCGATGTCGGCGCGCAGGTGTGCAGCGGCACGCGGCCGTCCGAGTACATCTCCGTGCGCGCCATCTCGGCGCCGCCCAGGCGGCCGCCGACCTGGATCTTGCAGCCCTTCGCGCCGGAGCGCATGGCGCTGGTCAGCGCGCGCTTCATCGCGCGCCGGAAGGCGACGCGGTTCTGGAGCTGCTCGGCGATCGACTGGGCGACGAGCTTCGCGTCGAGCTCGGGGCGCTTGATCTCGAGGATGTTGACCTTGATCGACTTGCGCGTCATCCGGTGCAGGTCGCGGCGCAGGGCGTCGACCTCCGAGCCGGACTTGCCGATCACGATGCCCGGCCGCGCGGTGTGGATGTTGACCTCGACCTCGTTGGCGTCCTTGCGGATCGTGATGTCCGACAGGCCGGCGTGGGCGAGCTTGTTCTGGATGTGGTCGCGGATGCGACGTCCTCGTCGAGGTAGTCGTCGAAGTTGCGCTCGTTGAACCAGTTCGACTTCCAGTCGTGGATGTAGCCCACGCGCATCGCTTCGGGATGAACCTTCTGTCCCATTAGTGGCGCTCCTTCGGGCGTGAGCGTGATCGTGAGGTGGCTGGTGCGCTTGGACGATCCGCGTCGCGCGGCCCATTGCGCGCGGGCGAAGCGCTTCAGCGTCGGCCCGTCGTCGGGTCGCGCGCAGGTCGTCGGCGCAGGACTCAGCCACCACTTCCTCGGTGTGAGCGTGATGGTCAGGTGGCTGGTTGTTCTCCGCGTTGGCGATCGCCGACTCGAGCAGCTTGCGCCACGCCCTCGTCGGCGACCGCGGCCTGAACGCGAGGATCGCGCGCGCCTCGTCGTTGTGCTTGCCGTTGATCTGGCCGACTCGAGCAGCTTGGCCGCGCGCTTGCGCTGGCGGTTGGTGCGGACGAACCGCGCGCGCTCGTCGACGGACTTGCCGCGGATGTGGTCGGCACCAGCGCGCCTTGCGCGCGCTGGAGCGCGGCGCGCGCCTGCGGCCGCGCGCGGGGGCCGTCGGCCTTGGCGGCGCGCGCGAGGCTTCGGCGGGCGCCTCGTCGCGGCGGCGGCCTCGGCCTTCGCGGCGTCGCCAGAACTGCGACGACGTCGGGGCTTCCGGCGCGCCCTCGAGCGCCGCCTCGGCGCCTGCCTTGTCGACGCCGGTCGCCTCGGCGGCGGTGCCCTCGGCCTTCTTGTCTTGCGCCGGCGCGCGCTTGGGCTTGTGGCTTGCCGCCGCCCTCGGCGCCGGCCTCGGCCTGCTCTGCGCGAGCGCCTGCGCCGAGTCGTCGGCGGCCTCGACCTTGGGGTCGGGGCCCGTCCCTCCCGGTCGGGGCGGCTGGTCGATCTTCGTGCCGGCGTCGCGCGCCATCATCGGACCTTCCGCGCTCCCCGCGTGGCCGCGGTAGGTGCGCGTCGGGGCGAACTCGCCGAGCTTGTGGCCGACCATCGACTCGCTGACGAACACGGGCACGTGCTTGCGGCCGTCGTGGACGGCGATCGTGTGGCCGACCATCTCCGGGAAGATCGTCGAGGTGCGCGACCAGGTCTTGACCATCGTCTTGCTGCCGCCGGAGTTCATCGCGTCGATGCGGTCCATCAGGCGCTCCTCGACCCACGGCCCCTTCTTGGCGGAGCGGCTCATCGCTTGCCCTTCTTCCCGCGCCGGCGACCGCGCACGATCAGGCGGTCCGACGGCTTGTTCTTCTTCCGGGTGCGATAGCCGAGCGTCGGCACGCCCCACGGCGTGACCGGATGGCGGCCGGGCGTGGTCGAGCCCTCGCCGCCGCCGTGCGGGTGGTCGACCGGGTTCATGGCGGTGCCGCGCGTCTGCGGGCGCACGCCCAGGTGGCGCTTGCGCCCTGCCTTGCCGATCTTGACGTTCTGGTGGTCGGCGTTGCCGATGGTGCCCACGGTCGCGCGGCAGTCGGCGCGCACCATGCGCATCTCGCCGGAGGGCAGGCGCAGCGTCGCCATGCCGCCCTCCTTCGGGCCATGAGCTGGATCGCGGTGCCGGCCGAGCGGCCCATCTGGCCGCCGCGCCCGGGCTGCAGCTCGACGTTGTGGACCGTGGTGCCCACCGGGATGCGCGCCAGGGGCAGCGCGTTGCCGACGTCGATCGGCGCGTCGTCGCCGGACATCACGGTCATGCCGACACGCAGGCGGTTCGGCGCGAGGATGTAGCGCTTCTCGCCGTCGGCGTAGTGCAGCAGGGCGATGTAGGCGGTCCGGTTGGGGTCGTACTCGATCGCGGCCACGCGGGCGGGGATCCCGTCCTTGCGGCGCTTGAAGTCGATCTTGCGGTACAGGCGCTTGGCGCCGCCGCCGCGGTGGCGCGAGGTCTTGCGCCCGTTCGCGTTGCGCCCGCCGGACTTCTTGAGGCCCTCGGTGAGGGTCTTCTCCGGCCGGGCCTTGGTGATCTCCGGGAAGTCGGCGTAGGTGGAGAAGCGCTGGCCGGGGCTGGTCGGTCGGGGCTTGGGCATCTTGCGGATCGGCATGGGGGTCGTTCGGGGGCCATCGATCAGATCTCGAGGCCCTCGAGGCCCTGGAAGATCGGGATGGAGTCGCCCGCGCGAACCTGCACGATCGCCTTCTTCCACGCGCGCGTGCGCCCGGAGGTGTAGCCGCGACGCTTGGGCCTTGGACTTCACGGTCATCGTCTTGACCTCGACGACCTTGACGTCGAAGAGGGTCTCGACGGCCTGGCGGATCTGGGTCTTGTGCGCGTCGGGGTGGACGCGGAAGGTGTACTTGTCGGCCGGCGAGGACGTAGCTCTTCTCGCTGACGACGGGGCGGATGACGACCTGGCTGGCGTCCATCAGGCGCGCCCTCCTCGTTGCGCGACGACTGTTTGACCGCCCGGGCGGTGAGCTGCGCGAGCGAGGCCTCGAGCCACCAGCGCACCGGACGAGGTCGGCCACGCCGACGGCGCCGGAGGGCAGCACCGCGACGCGGTCGAGGTTGCGGAAGGACAGCGCGGCCTCGCGCTCGGCGTCGGCCACCACCACGAGTGGGACGGCGCTGGTAGGCGTCCCAATCCTCCAGAACCTGGGCGGCCTGCCGGGTGGAGGGCGCGTCGAAGGCGCCGGCGTCCAGGGCGGCCACCGAGCCGCGAGTCGGCGTGCAGCGACAGCGCGCTGCGCAGCGCGGCGCGGCGCTCCTTGCGGTTGATCTTGAAGGTGTAGTGGCGCGGCTGGGGCCCGAAGATGGTGCCGCCGCCGGTCCAGATCGGCGAGCGCGACGAGCCGGCGCGGGCGCGGCCCGTGCCCTTCTGGCGCCACGGCTTGGCGCCGCCGCCGCGCACCTCGCCGCGCGTCCTGGCCTTGGCCGTGCCCTGGCGGCGCGCGTTGAGCTCGGCGCGGACCGACTCGTGCACGAGCGGGCCGTTGAAGTCCGCGCCGAAGGCGCCGTCGTCGAGCGTCACCGGCCCCGGAGCCGTTGAGGACGCGCGCCTCAGCCATCGGTGCGTACCTCCACGAGGCCCTGGCGGGGCCGGGGACCGCGCCGCGGACCAGCAGCAGGTTCTTGTCGGCGTCCACGCGCACGATGGTCAGGCCCCGCTGGGTGACGCGCTCGTTGCCCATCTGGCCCGGGCCGCGGATGCCCTTGAACACGCGCGAGGGGGTGGCCGAGGCGCCGATCGAGCCCGGGGCGCGCACGTTGTGCGAGCCGTGGGTGACGGGCCCGCGGGCGAAGCGATGGCGCTTGACCGTGCCCTGGAAGCCCTTGCCCTTGGAGGTGGCGGCGACCTTGACCTTCTGCCCCTCCTCGAAGGCCTCGACGGTGACCGTGTCGCCGACCTTGTGCTCGCCGGCCTCGTCGCGGAACTCGGCGAGGTGGCGCATGGGCGGCGCGTCGGCCTTGCGCAGGTGGCCCAACTCGGCCTTGGTCAGATGCTTCGCGTGCGGCGCCGAAGGCGAGCTGCACGGCCTCGTAGCCGTCGCGTCGTGCGGTGCGCACGGCGGTCACCGGGCACGGGACCGGCCTCGAGCACGGTGACGCGCTCCACGCGGCCGTCCTCCTGGAAGACCTGCGTCATGCCGAGCTTCTTGGCGAGGATCGCGGCCATCGGTCCCTACGCCAGGCGGATCTCGATGTCCACGCCGGCCGGCAGGTGGTCGAGGCGCTGCAACGAGTCGACCGTCTTGGGCGTGGGCTGGTGGATGTCGATGAGCCGCTTGTGCGTGCGGATCTCGAAGTGCTCTTGGGAGTCCTTGTCCTTGAACGGGGACTTGATGACGGCGTAGACGTTCTTCTCGGTGGGCAGGGGCACGGGGCCCGAGACGGTCGCGCCGGTGCGCTGCGCGGTGTCGACGATCTCCTTGGCCGCCGTCTCGATGGCCGAGTGGTCGTAGGCCTTCAGGCGGATGCGGATCTTGTTCTGTGTCGCCGTGCTAGCCATGGGTGGCGGGTGGGGACGGATGTGGGAAGGGGGCAGTGGCCATGAGCGGTTTGTGAGCGTCGCGGCCCGCCCCGGTGGGGGCGGGCCGTGGTGTGCTGAGGTGTCGTCCTCTCCTACTGGATGATCTCGGAGACCACGCCCGAGCCGACGGTCCGGCCACCCTCGCGGATGGCGAAGCGCAGGCCGGCGTCCATGGCGATCGGCTGGATCAGCTCGATCTCCATCTGGACGTTGTCGCCGGGCATGACCATCTCCGTGCCCTCGGGCAGGTTGGCCACGCCGGTGACGTCGGTCGTGCGGAAGTAGAACTGCGGCCGGTAGCCCGTGAAGAACGGGGTGTGACGCCCGCCCTCCTCCTTCTTGAGGACGTAGACCTCGGCCTTGAACTTCGTGTGTGCGGGGTGATCGACTTGGGCTTGCACAGCACCTGACCGCGCTGGATGTCCTCGCGCTTGGTGCCGCGCAGCAGGCAGCCGACGTTGTCGCCCGCCTGGCCCTGGTCGAGGATCTTGCGGAACATCTCCACGCCGGTGACCACGGTGGTCGTCGTGTCGGAGATGCCCACGATCTCGACCTGGTCGCCGGTGTTGACCACGCCCTGCTCGACGCGGCCGGTGGCCACGGTGCCGCGGCCGGTGATGGAGAAGACGTCCTCCACCGGCATCAGGAACGAGCGGTCCAGCGGACGCTCGGGCTCGGGGATGTAGGTGTCGAGCTGCTCGGCCAGCTCGATGATCTTCTGGGTGTACTCCGCGTCGCCCTCGAGGGCCTTGAGCGCCGAGCCGGTGACGAAGGGGATGTCGTCGCCGGGGAAGTCGTACTCGGACAGCAGGTCGCGGACCTCGACTTCGACCAGCTCGAGCAGCTCCTCGTCGTCGACCATGTCGGCCTTGTTGAGGAACACCACGATGTAGGGCACCCCGACCTGGCGGGCCAGCAGGATGTGCTCACGCGTCTGGGGCATGGGGCCGTCGGCCGCCGAGACCACCAGGATCGCGCCGTCCATCTGCGCGGCGCCGGTGATCATGTTCTTCACGTAGTCGGCGTGGCCGGGGCAGTCGACGTGCGCGTAGTGACGGTTGTCCGTCTCGTACTCGACGTGCGACGTGGCGATCGTGATGCCGCGCTCCTTCTCCTCCGGAGCGTTGTCGATCTCCGCGAAGGAGCGCGACTGGCCGCCGTACTTCTCGGCCAGCACGGTCGTGATCGCCGCGGTCAGCGTCGTCTTGCCGTGGTCGATGTGACCGATGGTGCCGACGTTGACGTGCGGCTTGTCGCGCTCGAACTTGGCCTTCGCCACTTTGCCCTAGCTCCTCTTGGTTGAACTCGCGAAAACTATCAGCGCACCCGGGGGCTCCGCCCCCGGGAACCCCCGGACTGCGGGCTCGCGCCGCACAGCCGGGCTCCCCGGCTCGAACTCATGCCGCCCTCGGGTACGGGACGACGACACCTGCGGTGTCGTCGTGACGCTGCGCGTCGTCATGCGGGCACGGGCTCGCCGGTGCGCTCGCCGACGACCTTCTCGGCAATGGTCGGCGGCACTTCCTCGTAGCCGTCGAACTGCATGGTGTAGTTGGCCCGCCCCTGGGTGTTGGACCGAAGGTCGGTCGCATAGCCGAACATCTCGCTCAGCGGCACGCGGGCGGTCACCGTGAGCGCGTTGCCGCGACGATCCTGACCCTCGACGCGCCCGCGCCGGCGGCTGAGGTCGCCGATCACGTCGCCCAGGAAGTCCTCCGGGGTGACGACCTCGACCTCGAAGACCGGCTCGAGGAGGACCGGCTTGGCCCGCCGGGCGGCCTCCTTGAGCGCGAGCGAGCCCGCGACCTTGAAGGCGATCTCCGAGGAGTCGGTCTCGTGGTACTTGCCGTCGGTCAGCGTCACGCGCACGTCGACCATCGGGTAGCCCGCCTTCACGCCGGTCTCGAGCGCCTCCTCGACGCCCTTCTCGACGGCCGGGATGTACTCGGTGGGGATCGAGCCGCCCCTGATCTTGTTGATGAAGTCGAAGCCCTCGCCGGGCGCCGGCTCGATGTCGATGTAGACGATGCCGTACTGGCCCGACCCCCCGGTCTGGCGCACGAAGCGGCCCTCCACCTTCTGAGCGGTGCCGCGGACGGTCTCCCGGTAGGAGACCTGAGGGCGACCGACGTTTGCCTCGACCCTGAACTCGCGCTTCATGCGGTCGACGATGACCTCGAGGTGCAGCTCGCCCATGCCGGAGATCTCGGTCTGGCCGGTCTCCTCGTTGGTCTGCACCTGGAACGTGGGGTCCTCCTCGGCCAGGCGCTGGAGGGCGATGCCCATCTTCTCCTGGTCGACCTTGGTCTTCGGCTCGACGGCGACCTTGATGACCGGCTCGGGGAAGTCGATGTTCTCGAGCTTGACCGGCTGGTCGGGCGCGCTCAGCGTGTCGCCGGTGACGACCTGCTTGATGCCGACGGCCGCCGCGATGTCGCCGGAGTAGACCTCCTGGACGTCCTCGCGGTCGTTCGCGTGCATCATCAGGATGCGGCCGATGCGCTCCGTCTTGCCGGAGTTCACGTTGAGCACCCGCGAGCCCGCCTCGAGCTTGCCCGAGTAGACGCGGAAGTAGGTGAGCTTGCCGACGAAGGGGTCGGCCATGATCTTGAAGGCCAGCGCGCTGAAGGGCTCTCCGTCGTCGGGCTGGCGCACGACGGGGTCGCCCTCGTCGCCACCCTTGAGGACGCGGACGCCCTCGATCGGCTTGACCTCGAGCGGGCTGGGCAGGTAGTCGAGCACCGCGTCCAGCAGCGGCTGCACACCCTTGTTCTTGAAGGCCGACCCGCAGAAGACGGGGGTGATCTCGATGGACAGGGTCGCGCGACGGATGGCCCGCTTGAGGGTCTCCTTGTCGACCGTGTCGCCGCCCTCCATCTCCTCCAGCGCGGGCTCGGCGAGCTCCTCGTCGATCTCCGACAGTGCGTTGAGCAGGGTCTCGCGGGCCTCGGTGGCCGAGGCGACGTGCTCGTCGGGGATGTCGATGACCTCCTGCTCCTTGCCCAGGTCGTCCTTGTAGACGATGGCCTTCATGCCCAGCAGGTCGATGATCCCCTGGAAGTCCGACTCGGCGCCGATGGGCAGCTGCACCGGAACGGCCTTCGCTCCCAGGCGCTGGCGCATGGTGTCGACCGAGCCGGCGAAGTCCGCACCGATGCGGTCCATCTTGTTGATGAAGGCGATGCGCGGGACCGCGTACTTGTCGGCCTGGCGCCAGACGGTCTCGGACTGGGGCTCCACGCCGGCGACCGAGTCGAACAGCGCGATGGCGCCGTCGAGCACACGCAGCGAGCGCTCCACCTCGACGGTGAAGTCGACGTGGCCCGGGGTGTCGATGATGTTGATGCGA
Organism: Solirubrobacteraceae bacterium; assembly: GCA_030447275.1. GTDB lineage: Bacteria > Actinomycetota > Thermoleophilia > Solirubrobacterales > Solirubrobacteraceae > CADCVT01. The sequence goes on from JAUJPF010000032.1 coordinate 38,163, forward strand.
TGGTCGCGCCATTCGCAGGTCGTCGCGGCGGACGTGATGGTGATCCCGCGCTCCTGCTCCTGCTCCATCCAGTCCATGACGGCGGCGCCCTCGTGGACC
>JAUJPF010000033.1 GCA_030447275.1 Solirubrobacteraceae bacterium
CGCGCGCGCTCGCGCTCGAGCCGGGGGCGCGCGCGGCGGTCGCGGCGGTCGCCGTCCTCGACCAGCGCGCGGACGGCCGCCACGAGCGCCGCGCGGTCGCGCGGCGGGACGAGGAGCCCGGCGGCGCCGCCGTCGACGGCGAAGCGCACGCTGCCGACGTCGGTCGCGACGACCGGCGTGCCGGCGGCGAGCGCCTCGAGCAGGACCTGCGGGACGCCTTCGGTGAGCGCGACGTGCACGAACGCGTCCGCCGCCGCGTAGCGCGCCACGAGCGCCTCGCCGGGCGGGACGAAGCCCGGCAGCTCGACGCGGTCGCCGATCCCGAGCTCCTCGGCGCGCGCGCGGACGGCATCGGCCATGCGGCCGGTTCCGACCCACGTCAGCCGCCAGTCGCGGGCGCCGTCCGCCGCCAGCTCCGCCAGCGCCTCGACGAGCAGCAGCGGGTTCTTCTCGGGCTCGATGCGGCCGACGGTGAGCAGCGCGACCTCGCGGCCGGGCGCCGGCCGCGGCTCCAGCGCGACGTCGCGTTCGCGCACGACCGAAACCGTCATGGCCATGAGGCCGGGGCGCGGCCCGCGATACCGGCGCTCGAGCCCGGAGCCGACCACGGTCGCCGGCACCGCGCGCGCGAGCGCGCGCCAGGCGACGTCGAGCGCCCACAGCGGGGCGAGGAGCGGGGCGGCGCCGCGGCGGCGCAGCCGCGCGGCGAAGTAGCGCATCGTGTCCTGGCGCACCCCGAGGACGACGCGCCGCCCGCGCAGCAGCGCGAGCCCCACGAGCACGAGCGAGATCGGGTGCGGGCCGAATGCCCACACGACGTCGACGCGCCCGACCCCGCGCCACAGGGCCGGGACCGTCCGGACCAGAGCGGCGGCGAAGCGGCCGACGTCCGCGAGGCTCGGGTACCACGGCAGCGGCGCGACGGAGGGCCCTTCGGGGAGCGCGTAGGCGGCGCCCGCCGTGGCGGGCGCGTCGCGCCCGAACAGCACGAGCCCGTCGAACCGGTCGCCCACCGCGCACCCGAACTGCAGGAACGGCAGCGACTCGAGGTTCGTCAGGAGGCGACCGTCGTCGTCGGTCCGGTACATCGCGTCGATGTAGAGGCCGAGCCTCATCGCGGCGGCGCGGCGAGGCCGCGGAGCGCCGCGACCGGCGGCCCGAAGCGCGCGCAGCCGACGATGAAGCCGGCGCCCCAGGCGACCTGCATCGTCGCGAGCACGACCGGAACCGCCGCGGCGTCGACGGGCTCGGCGCCGCGACTCGCCACGCGGGCGCCCGTCGCCCCGAGCGCCGCAAGCCACGCGAGCGCGACGGCGCGCGCGACCCGCCGCTGCGGGCCCGGCAGACTGCCGATCGCGAGCGTCGCCACGAGGCCGGGAGGGAGCACGTGCGAGCGCCGCATCGCGTTCGGGTGCCTGCCGACCGTCTTCGCCCGGTACTGCCCGTAGCGCCAGTACTGGCGGGCAAGCGCCTTCAGGCTGTCGCGCGGGACGTACCTGGCCGCCATCTCGGGGACGCAGACGATCCGTCCGCCCGCGGCACGCACGCGTGCGGCGAGCTCCGCATCCTCGTTGATGAGCCAGTCCTCGTCCCACCCGTCCTGCTCGAGCAGCGTCTGGCGCCGCCAGACGCCGGTGAACCCGCTGTCGACCTCGACCTCGGCCGTCGCCCTGCGGAAGCTCGCGCCTCCGATCCCGAGCGGCGTCGTCATGGCCAGGGCCACCCGGCGCGACCAGGTGCCGTGGCCCTCGGCGAGCTGCGGGCCGCTGACCCACGCCACGTCGCCGCGCTGGAGCCGCTCGATGCCGCGCGCCAGGTAGTCGGGCGGGTACCACGTGTGGGCGTCCATCCGCGCGACGTACTCGCCCCGGGCCGCGCGCAGGCCGATGTTGAGCGCCTGCGGGATGTACCGCTCGGGGTTCTCCAACACGCGGACGCGCGGGTCCTCCGCCGCCACCGCGGCCAGGATCTCCGGGGTGCCGTCGCGCGACCCGCCGTCGATCGCGAGGATCTCGAGCCCGCCCGGCACCTCCTGGCCGCGCATGAGCGTGAGCGCCTCCTCGAGGTGGGCCTCCTCGTCGAGGATAGGGACGATGACCGAGATCGCCGGGACGCCCGGGCCGCGCGTCATCTCAGCGGGCGGGCGCGGCGAGCGGGTCGGGGAGGCGCGCCGCGACGCCGCGCAGCACCACCCCCACGGCGAGCAGCACCCACAGGCGTTCGTCGCCCCCACTCGAGATGAACATCAGCGAGCCGAGCCACGCGATCTGGGCGACGAACAGCGCGCCCGCCAGCGAGGCGAGCGCGGGGTCGCCGCGCGCGGCGAGCAGGCGGGAGGCGCGGAAGGTGATGGTCAGGATGCTCACCACCAGCGCGATGAACAGGCCGAGCCCGACGACTCCGAGCTCGGTGAGGACCTGGAGGTAGGTGTTGTGCGCGACGTGGGGGCGGTCGACGATGAGCGCCGCGGCCGTGAGCTGACCGGGCCGGTTCACGTACCGGTGCGCCTCGACCGCGAAGTCCGAGATCCCCACCCCGGCGACCGGGTTCTCCTCGGCGATGCGCCACGCGACGGTCCACAGGTCCGAACGCCCGTTGCCGCCCCCGTCGACCTCGGTGACGCGCTCCCAGGCTCCGGGCGTCACGGTGAGCACCAGCGCGACCATCCCGGCGAGCACGGCGAGGCCGGCGAAGATCTGGATGCGGTAGCGCCGTAGGAGCACGAGCCCGGCGAGCGCGGCCAGGACGAAGGCGACGAACCCGCCGCGCGACTGCGTCGCGCCGAGGCCGATCGTCAGGATCGCGATCGAGACGCCCACCACCCACCGCCACAGCAGAGAGCGCGTCGTCGCCCCGAGCCCCGCGGCGAGGATGATCGCCGGCACGATGCCGGCCGCGAGGTAGTTCGGGTCCGACGACCCGCCCTTCAGCCGTCCTTCGGTGAAGGTCGAGGTCTCGATCGCGCTGTCGACCGGACTCAGCCCGGTCGCGATCAGGCCGACGGACACCGAGAGGACGGCGCCGACCACGAACGCGCCGAGCACCAGGCGCACGTCGCGCGCGGTTCGCATCGTCGTCACGAGGATCACGAAGATGAGCGCCGCGGTGTACCAGAGGCCGGCCTTCGCGAGCCCGCGGGCGTGGTCCTCCGACAGGGCGATCGACATCGTCACCCAGACGACCAGCGCGGCGAGCGCGAGGACGAGGGGAGCGCGCCGTGCCAGGCCGACATCGGCCGCGTTCCCGGCGATGCGCCGGTCGCGGCCGCTTCCCAGCCACGCCGCCAGCACGACGAGCGACGCGAAGGTCGGGCCGACGGAGACTGCCGGGAGGTACTGGATGAACGGGATCGGCGTCCACAGGACCAGCGCGAGGCGCAGGTTGATGAACGCGATCGGCACGAACGCGAGCGCCGCTACGAAACCGATTCCAAGCGCCGGGCGCACCGCGATGAGCAGGCCGGCCAGCGTCGCCGCACCGGCGGCGAGCAGTGCCACGACCGGCGGCGTGAGGAGCGGCAGCGGCCGCGCGGCCATCGGCGAGGCTAGCCCCCGGCGCGGGTCAGCGAGCGCCGCCCGCGCGAGCGTGGAGGCGTGCCGTACGAGTGATAGCGGCTGGCGCGTGACCCGGAGGCGCCGACGACGATGAGCCCGACCGGCTCCACGCCGGAGCGGACGAGCAGGTCGCGCATCGCCTCCAGCTCCTGGCGCTGCGTGTTGTTCGGCCGGGCCACGAGCACGACGTCGTCGACGTGCGGGACGAGGCGCAGCGCGTCGCTGACCTCCCCGAGCGGCGCGGTGTCGAGGATGACGTAGTCGGCCAGCTCGCGGGCCTCTCCGAGGATGTCCCCGAGCCGGCGGGCGAGCGCCGACAGCAGCAGCGCGTCGCCCTCGCCCGTCCCGGCGGGCGCGACGCGCAGCGGCGGCAGCTGCGGCGCGGGCACGAGCACGTCCTCGAGGCGGTGGCGCCCCGAGACCAGCGAGACCAGCCCGCCGGAGTCCGGCAGGCGCAGCATCCGCGCGATGTCGGGCTTGCGGAGGTCGAAGTCGATCAGGATCACGCGGTTGCCCGCGGCGACGAGCGCGAGGCCGAGGTGGACGGCGGCGCTCGTCTTGCCGTCCGCGCTGTTCGCGCTGGTCAGCATGATCACGCGCGGCTTGGTGTCGTCCTGGTCGAGCTGCACCTGGAGCGTGCGGTACGCCTCGCGCGCTGCGGGTGGCAGCGCCAGGGTGCTTCCGCTCTCGCGCCCGGACAGCTTCGGGATCCGCGCCAGCACGGGGAGCGGGTAGAGCGACTGGATCTCCTCGACGTCGCGCACCCGCCGGTTGCTGACCTCCATGAGCAGCGCGGCGCCGGCGCCCAGGGCGAGCCCCGCGAGACCGGCCAGGAACAGCACGAGCGCCGGTGGCGGCCCGGTCGCCTTCGACGGCGCGAGGGCGCGCTGGGCGAGCGAGAGCGTCGGGTCGCTGCCGTTGGAGATGCGCCGCAGCTGCGCCAGCTCGGCTCGTGTCTCCTCCGACCCCGCCTCCGCGGCGCCGCCCGGGCCGTCGCCCTCGACCGCCGCGATCAGGCTCGCGATCTGCCGGCGGAGGTTCTCGGCCCGCGCCTGGAGCGAGGACTCGACGAAGGTGTTCGCCAGCCGGGCGGCGGTCTCGGCCTCGGTCGCCTGGGCGGTGACCGCGAGGATGTTGCTCTGCCCCTGCGGCTCGACCTCGACGCTCTCCTCCACCGAGCTGCGCGTGTAGCCGCCGCGCATCCGTCCGGCCGTCAGCTCCGCGGCGCGTGCCGTCTCGACGAGCGTCGCGGCCGTCTGGAGCGTTCGCGTGGGGTCGTTGGACTCGCGCAGGAGCTGGAGCCCGAACAGCGACGCGCTGTCGCCGGGCATCGGGGTGACGAGCACCTCGGCGGTGGCCTTGTAGACCGGGTCCTTGCGCGAAAGCCACAGCGCCGCGGCGGCGAGCGTGAGCAGCGTGATCCCGATGAGGACGAGCGGGTGGGCGCGCATCGCGCGCAGGTACTGCGCGAGCGCGCCCTCCTGCCGGCCCGGGAGGGCGGATGGCGAGAGGGGTTCCAAGGCGCGGAGTGTAGAGGTGTCTCACGTCGCTTATCGGCCGCCGCGGCTGCGGCTCCACCCCGGGCCCACCCGCCGGACCACCTGCGGGGTCGCGCGCCGCTCGTAAGATCCGGCGCCCGTGCGCCCGCTCCGCGTCCTCGCCGTCATCGACAGCCTCACGTGGGGCGGTGCCGAGATGCTCCTCGGCGACTTCGCCGCGGGCGCGCCCGCCGCCGGCCTCGACCTGTCCGTCGCCTACCTCCACGGCGTCGACGAGAGCCCGGCGGCCACACGGCTCATCGCACGCGGCGTCGAGCCGACGCACGTTCCGATCACGCTGCTGCACGATCCTCGCGGCGCCATCCGGGTGCTCCGGTACATCCGGCGGACCCGGCCCGACATCGTGCACACGCACCTCGGCTACGCCGACCTGCTCGCAGGGCTGGCGGCGCGCGCGCTGGGCATCCCGTCCTTCTCGACGCTCCACGTCATGGCCTGGGACGTCACGGGCCGCGACCGCACCAAGGAGCGGCTGATGTCGGCCGCGCGGCGCCGGGCACATCGCGTCATCGCCGTCTCGGACGCGGCCCGCGCCGCCTACCTCGCCACCGGGTGGGACTCGCCGGAGCACGTGGTCACCGTCCGCAACGGCATCCCCGGACACGTGCGCCGGGGGGCCGGGGCCGCGGTGCGCGCCGAGCTCGGGCTGCGGCCGGACGACGTCGTGGTGACGATGCTGTCGGTGCTGCGCGAGGGCAAGGGGCACGACGTCGCCGTGGCCGCGGTGGAGGCGCTGCGCGAGCGGTGGCCGGGACTGCGGCTGTTGATCCTGGGCGAGGGACCCCACCGGCCGGCGGTGGAGCGGATGGCCGAGCCGCTGGGCGACCGGGTGGTGCTCGCCGGGCAGCGCGACGACGTCATGGACGTCCTGGACGCCACCGACGTCCTCCTGCACCCGACGCGCATCGACGCGCTTCCCACTGCGCTGATCGAGGCCGCGGCGGCCGGCGTCCCGGTCGTCTCGACCCGCGTCGGCGGCGTCCCCGAGATCGTCGTCGACGGTGTCACGGGCGTGCTCGTCGAGCCGCCGCCGGCCGCGACCGCCGTTGCTCACGCAATCGGGACGCTGCTCGAGGATCCGGCGCGGCGGACGGCGATGGGCGCCGCGGCTCGCCGGACGTTCGACGAGCGGTTCACCGCCGAGGCCTGGGCGCACCGCCTCCGCGCGCTCTACGAGGAGGCGCTGGCGCGATGACGCGTCCGCGAGCATCCGCACCGTCGATCGTCCACGTGATGGGCTGGCGGTCGCAGCAGTACGGCAGCTTCGAGAGGTTCCTCGTCGCTGTCAGCCAGGCGTGTGCGAGCAGGGGAGCCCGAACCCACCTCGTGTTCCCCCAGCCGCCGGCGTCCGACGCGTTCGTCCGCGACGTCGAGGCGACGATCGACCACGTGCCGCTTGCCCGCCACCCGGCGGACCCGCGGGCCCTGCGGGGACTCGCGGGGGTGATGCGCCGCACCGGCGCGACGCACGTCCACGCGCACTTCGGGCTCGACGCCTACCTCGCGCTCGCGGTCGCGCGCGCGGCCGGCGTCGAGCGCCGGTTCACCACGAAGCACGCGACACCGGGCACGTCGCGTCTCACGCTCGCTGCGGCGCGCCACCGCTGGCTCGCGCGGCAGGTCGAGGTGTTCTTCGCGGTGTCCGATCGCGCGCGCAGCGACCTGATCGCCCTCGGGGTGCCACCGGAGAAGGCCGTCGTCTCGTACCTCGGCGTCGACGTCAGCGCGTACCGCCCGGACGCGGAGCGGCGGGCTGCGACGCGGGCGGTGCTCGGCTTGGACGCCGGCGAGCGGGTCGTGCTCGCGACATCCCACCTGCGCCCGGACAAGGGCGTCGAGCTGCTGCCGCAGCTCGCACGCGAGTTGGCGCACGACCCTGGCGGCGTCACCGTCCTGAGCGCGGGAGACGGCCCGCTCCGTAGCGAGCTCGAGCGCTCCGCCGACGCGCTCGGGGGGCGTCTGCGCGTCCTCGGTGTGCGCCAGGACGTTCCCGATCTGCTCGCCGCCGCGGACGTCTTCGTGTTCCCCACGACGGGGGCAGAGGGGCTGCCGCTGGGCCCCATCGAGGCGCTCGCTTCCGGGACGCCCGTCGTCGCGACCTCGGTCTCGGACCTGGCCACGCTCGCCGCCGACGCAGCGCTCGTCGTGCCGCCGGGCGACCCGCAGGCCCTCGTCGACGCGTGCCGACGGCTGCTCGCCGACCCGGCCCTCGCCGGCGAGCTGGGAGAGCGCGGGCGTGCGCTGGTGGCCGCCCGGCTCGACGTGACGGCGGCGGCCGCGCTGCACGCTGCGCACTACCTCGATCGGGGCGCGGGCTGAGCCGTCAGGCGGCTTCGCGCGCCGACGGCAACGCGAGCAGCGCCGCCTCGACCTTCTCCGCGACGACCTCCCAGCTCGCGGACTCGTCCAGCAGCTCGCAGCCGCGCCGCCCGAGGCGCTCCGCGAGATCGCGGTCGGCGACGACGCGCTCGAGCGCGTCGGCCAGCGTGCGCGGGTCGTCGGGCGGCACGACGATGCCGGTCTCGCCGTCCCGGACCGCGGCGGAGAGATCGCCGACGTCGCTCGTCACGACGGCCCGCGCCATCGTCATCGCGAGATGGACGACGCCGCTCTGGTATCCGACGTGGTACGGCGTGACGACGACGCGCGACCGGGCGAAGATGTCGCGGACGTCCTCGACGGGGACGTAGTGGTCGATGACCTCGACCGCGCCCCCGTGGCCCGCCGCCCACTGGCGCACCGGCTCGGGATCGAGGTCCGCGGGGGACGGGGCGCCGGCGATCGTCAGGCGCACGTCCGGCCGCCGCGCGGCCAGGAGGTCGAAGGCGTCCATCAGGACCGGCAGCCCCTTGACCTTGCGCCAGTCGCCGAAGAAGAGGAGGCGCTCCTCGTCCGACGGCGGCGGCGGCTCGCCGAAGATCCGCTCGTCCCCGTGCGGGATCACCTCGAGCTGCCTCGGCGGCCAGTGCTCCTCGTACTCCTGGCGGCTGCGCTCGCCGTGGACGAACACCACGTCGTAGCTCGACAGCAGCCTGCCGAGCAGGCGCTGCGACCCCTGGGCGACCCCGAACAGCTCGTCTCCGCGGTAGCGGTTGAAGATGCGCACGTTGTGGCAGACGCCGCCGACCGCCGGGCCGCGGCCGCCTGCCGTGATGGCGAGCGCGCCGATCGTGGCGGGGAGCAGGCTCGTGTCGCCGGTGACGATCACCGCGTCGTAGCCGCCGCGACGCGCCTCCCACGCGGCCTGTCCCCACTCGGCGGTGAGGCGCACGGCCACCGTGGCCTGCCGCGCGAGGATCCCCGGCCACGACTCCGGCTGGCGGGCGTCGCGGAACGGGGGCGTGAGGACGTCGCGCATGCGCGCGAGGCCCTCGTGGCCGGCAAGCTCGTTCCCGCGAGGCGCGAGGACGTCGACCTCGTGGCCGCGGCTGGCGAGGCCATCGGCGAGCTGGACGGCGTAGTGCAGCAGGCCGCCCTGCATCGAGGGCTCGAGAATGGCGAGTCGCATCGGCGCGGCATGATACGCGCCGCCTCGTGAGCGACGGCATCGGCACCCGGACCCTGCGGGGAATGATGTGGGCGTACGGCTCGTACGTCGGCGGCCGCGTGCTCGTGCTCGCCTCGACCGCGGTCCTGGCGCGATTGCTCGTGCCGGAGGACTTCGGCCTCGTCGCGCTGGCGCTCACGGTCATGGCGCTCCTCGAGGCGTTCGCGGACCTCGGCGTCGGACACGCGCTGATCGTCGAGACGGACGATGCGATCGAGGACCGGGCCGAGACCGCGTTCGTCGTGTCGCTGGCGATCGGCCTCCTCCTCAGCGCGGTGGTGGCGGCGCTCAGCCCCGTCGCCGCCGCGGTGTTCGACGAGCCCGAGCTGCTGGCCGTCACGGCCGTGCTGGGGCTCAACTTCCTCCTGCGCTCCTTCCGCAGCACGCCTGAGGCGCTGTCGCGCAAGGCCATGCAGTTCCGCCCGCTCACCATGGCCGACCTGGCCGACGCGGTCGTGCGGGGCAGCGTCGGGATCGCGCTCGCCGTCGCCGGCGCGGGCGTGTGGGCCCTGGTCGCGGGCTACCTCGTCGGGACGCTCGCCCGGAACGTCGTGATCTGGAAGCTCGTGCCGTGGCGCCCGCGCCTGAAGCCCGACCGCGCTCACCTGCGCCAGCTTCTGACGTTCGGAGGCGGGCTCAGCCTCGTCTCGCTGCTGAACGCCTTCATCGGGACCTTCGACGACCTCGTCGTCGGCCAGGTGCTCGGGACGACGGCGCTCGGGCTGTACGTGCTCGGCTTCCGGCTGCCGGAGCTCCTGATCATCAACATGTCGAACGTCGCGTCGGAGGTGCTCTTCCCCGCCTTCGCCTCGGTCGGGCGCGAGGGGCTCGCGAACGCGTACCTGACCGCCCTGCGGTACACGCTGATGATCGGACTGCCGCTGGCGGCGGGGCTCGCCGTGCTCGCCGATCCGGTGATCCTCGCGGTGTTCGGCGAGCAGTGGCGCGAGACCGCGACGGTGATGCAGATCCTCACGATCTATGCGCTCGGGGTGACGATCGGCATCCCCGCGGGCACCGTCTACAAGGCGACCGGTCGCGCGGGCGTGCTCGTCAAGCTCGCGATCTTCCGGGCGGCGCTGCTCGCCGCGGCCGTGCTGCTGCTGGTCGACGAGGGCATCGACGCGGTCGCTGCCTCGCAGGCCGCGGTCGCCGGGCTGTTCTCGATCCTCGGCCTCGCGTTGGCGTCGCGGATGCTCGCCGTGCGTCCTCGTGAGATCGCTGCCGCGATCTGGCCCGCCGTCGTGCCGACCGCGGGCACGGCGGGCGCCCTGCTGCTCGTGGACCGCGCGCTCGACGCTCCGTGGCTCGTGCTGGCCGCCGCCATCCCTGCGGGCGCCGTCGTCTACCTCGCTCTTGTCGCCGTCGTGGCGCCGGACACGCTGCGCTACCTCGCGGCGCGCCTCAGGGGAGCCCCCGCACCCGCCGCGCCCTGAGCCCGTACGCTCTCCCGCCGTGGTTGATCCGGCAGACCGCGCAGCGGCCTCCCCCGCCCTCCGGCTGCTGGCCGCGCGTGGGCGCCTGGTGCGTTCCCGACCGCGGGCCGTCGCACGCGGCCTCGCGCTCCGCGCGCGCCGCCGGGCCGCGTGGGCGATCTGGCCCGACGCCGCCGAGCCTGCCCAGGCGGTGGACGTCGCCGCCGCCGCGACGGCGCGGTTCATGCGGACCACCTTCGGAGCGTCGCCGGCGTCGCGCCGGCCGCTGGTCGACGCGGCACGCGCGCTCGTCGACCCGCTGAGCTGGGACCTCGCCCGCTGCGGGGCGCTGCTCGAGCCCGCGGCTCCCGGGCTCGCCGCGCGCGCGCTCGAGGACGTGCTCGGCGGGCGCCTGCGCGACGCCCGGCTCGTTCTGTTCTCGCCGTCCGGTTCGCAGCTCGCCAAGGCGGTGTGCTTCGTCTTCGCCGCGGGAGCGAGCGCCCCGGACGCCGTGGTGCTGGCCATGGCCGACCCTCGCTGGTCCGAGCGGCTGCGGCACGAGACGGACCTCGTCGAGGACCTGCGCGCCCGGCTCGCGGGCGCCCCGCACGTCGCACACGCGCTGCCACTCGAGCCGCTGGCCCGCCTCGAGCTCGGCCACGATCTGGCGGTCGTCGCCCGCGCCGACCCGCTGGCGGCTCGTACCGGCGGCGTCGTGGCACCCGATCGCGAGCGGGCCTGGAGCTGGCTGCGCGACTTCCACGCGGCCACCACGGTCCGCACCACGAGCTGGTCGGCCCACGAGGCCGAGGAGGCGGCGCAGGCGCTGCGCGCGGCAGGCGTGGAGCCGGCGCCCGCGGTGGAGGGCGCGCTGCGGGGGCCGATCGGGTGCCCGCTCCCCGTGTGCGCGGTGCACGGTGACTTCTGGAGCGGCAACATCGCCCACGACGAGCGCTCGCTGCGCGTCTTCGACTGGGAGTGGGGCGCGCTCGAGGGCGGGCCTCTGCTCGACCTGTGGAGCTACGAGCTGTCGGACGCGCAGTTCGAGAGCCACCGGCCGCCCGATGCGCTCGCGGAGCGCCTCCGCGGGTCGCTCGAGCGCATCCGTGCGGAGCTCGACAGGCGCGGGCTCGACCCGAGGCTCGCCGCCGCCGCGCTGCCGGCGACCCTCGCGGAGCTCATCCTGCGGTTCCCTCGGGCGACGGGGCGGGCGGGCAGCGCGGAGCCGGCCCTGCGCCGGCTGCTCGCGCCGATCGAGCAGGTCCTGGCCGAGCAGCGGGGCTGAGCGACTCCGGGCGGAGCCCGACTCGCTACGTTGCGCCGATGGTCAGGAGGCCCGCGACGACCGACATCCTCGTCCTGGGCTACCACGCCCTCAGCCCCACGTGGCCGGCAGCGCTCTCCCTGCCCCCCGAGCGCTTCGAGGCGCAGCTGCGGACGCTCGCCGACCGCGGCTATCGCGGGGTCACCTTCACCGATGCCGTGGCCGGCCGCGCGCGTGGCCGCTGCGTCGCGGTGACGTTCGACGACGGGTACCGCTCCACGCAGGAGCTCGGGCGCCCGATCCTCGACGCGTTGGGCTGGCCCGCGACGATCTTCGTGCCCACCGCGTTCATCGGCCGGGACGAGCCCCTGCGCTGGCCCGGCATCGACGAGTGGGTGGACACGGAGCACGCCCACGAGCTGCTGCCGCTCTCGTGGGACGAGCTGCGTGACCTCCGCGCCGCGGGCTGGGAGGTCGGGTCGCACACCCGCACGCATCCGCGGCTCACGACGCTCGGCGACGAGGACCTCGCGGCCGAGCTCGCCGACGCGAAGCTGGCGTGCGAGCGCGAGCTCGGCTCCTGCACGTCGATCGCCTACCCCTACGGGGACGTCGACGCCCGGGTGATCGCCGCCACCGCGCGAGCGGGCTACGAGACGGGAGGAGGACTTCCGACGGGCCGCTTCGTCCGCTCGACGCTCGCGTGGCCGAGGATCGGCGTCTACCACGGCGACGACGACCGGCGCTTCCGGCAGAAGATCTCGCGCGTCGCGCGCGGCGTGCAGGCCTCGCCGGTGGGTGGCGCCGTCCGCACCGTGGCGCGCTGGCGGGGGCGCCGCGCGAGCGTCAGGTGATCGACCTCCATACGCACGTCCTGTGCGGCATCGACGACGGCCCGCCCGACATGGTCGGCAGCGTGGCGATGGCGGAGATGGCGGTCGCCGAGGGGGTCGGGACCCTCGTCGCGACGCCGCACGTCCGCCCCGACCACCCGCGCGTCGTGCCGCGCGAGGTGCCCGAGCGGGTCTGGCAGCTCCAGTCCACGCTCGACCGGTACGAGCTGCCGCTTCGCGTCCTGCCGGGCGGCGAGGTGGCGCTCGGCCCCGCGCTCGAGCTCTCCGACGACGACCTGCGCGCGGTCACGCTCGGCGGGAACGGCGCCACGCTGCTCATCGAGACGCCGCACGGCCCGCTGCCGCCGCTCTTCGAGGAGCACGTCGATGCCGTCGCCGACCGGGGCTTCGTGGTCGTCCTCGCGCACCCGGAGCTGAACCCGGACCTCCAGGCCGATCCCGACCGGCTGGGGCGCCTCGTCGCCCGCGGCTCGCTCGTGCAGCTGACGGCGCGGTCGCTGCGCGAGCCGCGGCGCTCCCGGGCCCGCGCGCTCGCGGCGCGCGCGCTCGAGCGCGGCTGGGCCCACGCGCTGGCCACCGACTCGCACTCCGCCGACTGGCGGGCCCCCCGGCTGGGGTCGCAGCTCGATGCCGCGCGCCGCGCCCACGGCCGGCTCGCGGACGTCCTGACGTGGTCGCTGACGGCAGCCCCCGCCGCGATCCTCCAGGGCGAGCGCCCCGGCCCGCCGCCCGCCACAGGGCGGCGACTCAGACGGCGCTGATCGTCCGAACGTCCAGAGCGCGGCTCGACGAAACGTCCATCCCACGTGTCGCGCGGTGCGTCCCGCGGTGGCAGCGGTCGATCCAGGGGGCGACCGTTGCCATAGAAGGAGACTCTCCCGACAAAGGCACCCCCGTCGTGAGGCGGGCTCGCAAAGCCACGGGACTTCGTTCGCGAAGTCAGCCGGGCTGCCGAAGGAGCTGGGTGAGTCCCGTCGACCCCGGGAGTCCCCGTGCCCTTTCATCGCCCTGCGCGAGCCGTCCTCGCGTGCACCGTCGTCCTGCTCGCACTCGTGTTCTCCGCCGCCGCCGGTGCGGCGACGCAGACGCTGAAGCCGACCGGCCCCGCGACCGCCAACGCGGCGGGCGCGGCCCCGGCGCTGACCTTCGACCTGCGCCGCCTGCGCGGGCGCAACATCCGCGGCGTCGTGCTGCGGCTCGACCGCCGCGGCTTCCGCCTCGGCGCCGCCCGCGCCCGGGTCGCCGCCCGCACGACCGGCCGGATGCGCGTCCGCCTCGGGCGGCCGATGCCCGCCGGCAGCGCCCGCCAGGCGCGCCTGGTCAGCACCTCGCGCGAGCAGCGCGTCCTCAGGGGGAGCCGCGCGGCGGGCGGCGGGTCGAAGCCGGGGAAGCGCCAGCAGACGGGCGTCGGGCCGGGCCCGACCCTGCCGGCGCCGGCGCCGGCGCCCGAGCCCGCCGCAGCCCCGGCGCCGGGCGCGGGCCGGGCCCCCCCCCGCCCCGGCGCCGCCGGCGCCCACCGGGTCCGCCTCGTGGACCTGCGGCTTCGGCACGTTCAGCATCGACACGAAGCCGTCCGGCTGCTGGCGTCCGTACTCGGACTCGAGCCCGTTCAACCGGCCGATCCCGGGCGACGCCCGCGTGCACCCCCGCTCGAGCGGCATCGTGAGCCGCGTCGTCGGCTTCGGCTCGCCCACCAACCTGACCGCCGGCGCGTCCGGCACCACCTCCGACTACGGGCACCCCACCTACTACTCGGGCCCGAACGACCCGATCTTCACGCTGCACTGCTACGAGTCGTGGGGCACCTGCGAGGTCGAGGGCATGAAGATCCGCATCCCGGACGCGGCGCGGCCGGCTGCGGGCGGCGACGCGCATCTGACGGTCATCGACCAGGCCTCGGGCTGGGAGTACGACCTCTACAAGGTGCGCTCCAAGCCGGCCGGCGGCGGCACGCTCGAGTTCCGCTGGGGCGGCCGCACGCGCATCGACGGCGACGGGATCGACTCCGCCGCGACCGCGTCGAACTTCGGCAACATGGCCGGCATCATCCGCGCGCAGGAGATGCGCGCCGGCCGCATCAACCACGCGCTGTTCATGACGGCGCGCTGCGACTCGGGCACGTACGTCTACCCCGCTTCGCACAGCGGCCGGTCGTGCTCGGTCCTCGGCGAGTCGACGGTCGACGCTCCGCCGATGGGCGCCCGCCTCCAGCTCACGCTGTCCCGCGAGCAGATCGAGGCGCTCGCGGTGCCGCGCTGGAAGAAGACGATCCTCCACGCGATCGCCGAGTACGGCATGTACATGGGCGACACGGGCGGCGGCGCGTACGGCCTCCACATGGAGTCCGGCTCGACCTACACGTCGTTCGGGCAGGAGGACGAGATGGTGAAGTTCGCCCGCGACAACAGCGTGCCGACCTACAACGGCCTGCACGTGTTCAACCTCCGCGACGGCGTCGACTGGGCCCGGTACCTGCGGGTCGTCGACCCGTGCGTCGCCGCGGGCACCTGCGCCTAGGCGCGGCCGACGAGCAGCTTTCGCGGTCCGGCGGGAAGCCGCCGGACCGCGAGGATCCCCGTCGCGGCGAGCCTCGCCGCGACAGGCCGCCCGGCGATGACGGTGTCGAGCGCCGGGTCGTGGGTCGCGAAGCGGCCCTTGTACTCCTCGTCGCCGAGCCCGAAGTGGTAGCCGGAGACGCCCGCCTCGAACGCGTCGCGGATCGTGTGGACGAGGAGGACGAACCCGATCTTCGCCGCGTCCCAGCGTGGGTCGCGGCCGAGCTGGTAGTACCAGTCGCGGCCCGCGTGCCGCAGGCCGTACCAGGCCGCCGCGGGCTCCCCGTCGATCTCGGCGATCCACAGCCGCAGCCAGCCGCGCCCCAGCGCGCGCGCCGCGAAGTCGCGGTGGAACGTGCGCCGATCTTCGCTGAACGCCGCGGTGCCGCCCTCGGCCTCCCAGCGCAGGTCGTGCAGCCGGAACAGCGTCTCCAGGTCCGCCGGCAGCGCCGCCGGGTTCTCGGTGAGGCGGAAGCGGAGGTCGTGGTCGCGGGCCAGGCGTCGCTCCATCCGCCGGACCTGGCCGCGGAAGTTCGAGCTCTTGCCGGCCAGCCACCCCTCCCACTCCTGGCCGCCGATCGCCAGGACCGGGCTCGCCTCGCGCCGGACGACGCGGCCGCCGAGCGCCTCCGCGAGCCCGGCGTCCCCCGCGACGCGCTCGGCGAGCAGCAGGCCCCTCGGACCCAGCGCATGCGCTTGGCGCCGCAGCGCGGCGAGGGCCAGCGGCCGGTCGGCCGCAGCGCAGAGCGGACCGGCCTCGTCCGCGACACCGTGCCCGAGGAACCGCAGCAGGCGCACCGGGCCGCGGTCGGCGCGGTACAGCGGCAGGATCGCCGCCGTTCGCCCGTCCTCGGCGCGGACCCGCGTGACCGCGAGCTTGCGCCCGCCGCCGTAGACCTTCCACCACGCCGCCGCGAACTCGTGGGTGCCGAACGGGTTCAGCGCGGCCTCGGCCAGCGCGTCCCACTCGGCGCGCGCCTCGTCGAGCGACGCGATCGGTTCGGGGTGGGGGTCGGCGCCGGCCATCTGGAGCGCCGGTTCTTAGCAGTCGGCCCGGAGAAGTAAGGTGCCGCCCGTGGCGTCCGGCTCGGTCACCGCTCCACGTCCCCATCCGGCCGGCGCCCGTGGCGCCGCGCTCGGCGACCCGCCCAGCCGCTCCGCCGCGCTGCTCGTCCCGGGCGTGCTCGTGCTGCTCACCGCGATGGTCCTGTCGCTCTTCGAGGGGGGCTACACGAAGACCGTGTGGTACCCCCTGTCGCTGTTCGTCCTGGCCCTGCTCGTGCTGGTGCTCGTCGTGGCGCCGCCGGCGCGCGCGCAGCGGTCGCGCCCGTTCGACCTCGCCGTGCTGGCGTTCGGCGCGTTCACGGCGTGGTCGTTCCTCTCGATGCTCTGGGCCGACACTCCGGGCGACGCGTGGGAGGGCGCGAACCGCACGCTCCTGTACTGGATCGCCTTCACGCTGGTCGGTCTGAGGCCGTGGCCCGGCTGGGCCGCGCGCTGGGCGCTCGGCTTCGTCGTCGTCGGCGTCGGGGCAGTCGCGACCGGGCTGCTCGTCGACAGCGCCCTGCGCGACGACGCGAGCAGGCTCTTCGTCGAGGGAAGGATCTCCGACCCCTTCGGCTACGCCAACGCGACCGCGGACTTCTGGCTCATCGCCTTCTTCCCGGCGGTGCACCTGGCCGTCGGGCGGGACACGCCCTGGCCGCTGCGCGGCCTGTTCCTGGGGATCGCGGTGCTGCTGCTCGACACCGCGATGCTGTCACAGAGCCGCGGTGCGGTGCTCGCCTTCGGCGTCGCGTCCGTCCTCTTCGTGCTCCTGCACCCGCGGCACTGGTCGGCGCTGCTCGCCCTCGCCGTACCGGTCGGCCTCGTCGCCATCGGGTGGGACGAGCTCATCGCGGTGCGCAACGCAGGCTCTGCCGCCGAGCTGGACGACGTCCTCTCCGAAGCGCGCGGCTTCATCGCCTTCACCGCGGTCGCGGCCGCGCTGGTCGGCACCGCCGTCGCCTTCGCGGACAAGGCCGTCCGCGACCGCGTACCGCCGTCGGCGCGCCGCACGCGCCTGGCCGAGAGGAGCTTCCTCGCGCTGGCGGGCGCCGTGGGCGTGGCGCTCGTGGTGGCGCTCGCGCTCTCCGGCGGCTGGATCAACGACCGCTGGGACGACTTCCGCACGTCGAGCTACGACGCGGTCGAGGCCGGCGACACACGGCTCCTCGGCTCGCTCGGCTCGGGGCGCTACGACTTCTACCGCGTCTCGCTCGAGGAGTTCCGCGACCACGCGGTGGCCGGCGTCGGCGTCGAGAACTTCGCCGGCCCGTATCTGCGCGAGCGGCGCACGGAGGAGGCTCCGCGCTACCCCCACAGCCTGGCCTTCAGCGTCGTGGTCTCGCTGGGCGTCGTCGGTGTCCTGCTCTTCGCGGGCTTCCTCGCGGCCGCGCTGACCGGGTTCGCCCGCGTCCGGATGCGAGCGACGTCGGCCGAGCGGGGGCTCGCCGTCGGCGCGCTGGGCGGGTTCGGGATCTGGTTCGTCCACGCGCAGGTCGACTGGCTGTGGGAGTTCCCGGCCCTCACGCTGCTGGCCCTCGGTCTCTTGGCCATCGCGATCCGCGTCGACGACCGGCCGACGCTCGAGGAGCGCGCGACCTCCGGCGGGAGCCTCGGGGCGCTGCCCATGCGGGCGGCGGTCGGCGTGCTGCTGCTCGTCGGGGCGATCTCGCTGGCGCTGGCCGGGGCGGCGGCGCGCTTCGAGCGGGCCGCGTACGCGGAGCAGCGCACCGACCCGGCGTCGACGCTTTCGCGCCTCGAGCGGGCCGCCGACCTGGATCCGCTCAGCGCCGATCCCCTCCTGGCCCGCGCGGTCCTGCTGCGCCGCGGCGGCCGCAGCGCGGAGGCGCGGGCCGATCTGGAGGAGGCGATCGAGCGCGAGCCGGAGAACTGGTTCGCGCACTTCGAGCTGGCGCTGTTGGAGGGGAGCGAGCGCCGGTGGCGGCGCGCGGAGGCGAGCGCTCGGCGGGCGCTGGCCCTCAATCCGCGTCAGCCGCTGCTCTCGGAGCTCCAGAAGATGGTCGCGGCTAGACGGACGATCGATGCCGACGCCATCGAGCGAAACCTCGATGAGCAGCTTTCGTCACGTTTGCGCCCCTTCGATGTCGAGTAACACCACGCAGTGTCGACTCTTCGTCCATCGGGTACATGCGCGCTAATGGGGCGGGGTACTATCTGCGTGCCCGGTGCCATCGATGGCACACGATGTTCGCCCAAGACTTTCCCGAAGAGGTCGCCTAGATGTCCAAGACTCGTCTGATCGCCATGCTCACCACGTTCCTGCTCGCCGTGAGCGGGACGACCGCGTTCGCGCAGAGCGCGCCGAGCGCGCGCGGTTACGACGAATCGCTTGGCGTCCTCGGTGAGATCCAGTCCGAGGAGCCCACCCCGCCCTCGCAGCGCGAGGAGCAGCCCTCCACGCCCGCGCAGCCCGAGGAGCAGGGCAGCCTGCCGTTCACGGGGCTCGACCTCGGCATCGTCGCGCTCATGGGCCTCGCGCTTCTCGGCACCGGCCTCGTGCTGCGCCGCACCACGCGCCGCGGCACCTCCACCTGATCGACGCCCCGGGCGCAGGTCGGGCGACATAGACACCTCTTCGCGAAGCCCGCGGCCCCGGCCGCGGGCTTCGTCGTTGTGGGGGCGGGTCCGCCGCGCCGCCGCTAGGAGGCCTGCGCGGCGGCGGGCACCGCGTCCAGCGCGGTGCGCGTGGGCGCGAGGATGAAGTCGACCGACGCCGGCTCGGCCGAGTACTGCGGGTCGGCCACCAGCGTGCGGAGGGTCTCGCCGAGGATCACGATGTTGAGCGCGATCGAGCGGTGCTTGAGGTAGTAGAGGTCGTGGCAGACCTTCCACGCCGAGCCGATGTCGGAGCCGGCGTAGCCGCAGCGGACCTGGGCCCAGCCCGTGAGGCCCGGCTTCATGAGGTGGCGCCGCTGGTAGAACGGGACGACGCGCTCGAGGCGGTCGACGAAGGCCGGCTGCTCGGGCCGCGGGCCGACGACGCTCATCTCGCCGCGCAGCACGTTGAGCACCTGCGGGAGCTCGTCGAGGTGCGTCTTGCGCAGGATCTGGCCGATACGCGTCACGCGGACGTCGTCGGCCGTCGCCCACTCGGTGTCGGCGCCCTCGCGCATGGTCCGCAGCTTGTAGATCGTGAAGGGCTTGCCGCCCTCGCCGATCCGGCGCTGCTTGAAGAAGACGGGACCGCCGTCGCGCCTGATGATCAGCGCGAGGACCCCCAGCAGCGGCAGGGCGAAGACCGCGGTGACCGAGGCGACCAGCAGGTCGAGGGCCCGCTCCCCCGGCAGCGCCTTGGCGCGGTACTTGGGGTGGACGATCCACTGGAACCAGGCGGCGTTGATCTCGGCCACGGCGACGTGGCCGAAGACCTCCTCGTAGAAGCCGCTGAGCTCGCGCAGGCGGACCGGGAGGTGCAGGCACGAGCGCGCCACCTCCTCGAAGACCGCCATCCGCGGCGGCTCGCCGGTCATGAGCAGCAGGTCGACGTCGTGGCGCGCGACGGCTTCGCCGAGCTCGTCGAGCGACCCGATCAGGGCGACCTCGCCGTTGGGCGTCGAGGGATCGTCGGCCCAGGTGATGCGGCCCACGACCTGGTAGCGCTCGTCCTGCGCCAGGCGAAGCTCGCGCCCGAGGCTGTCGGTGGAGCGGACCGAGCCTATGACGGCCACGCGGACGGTCTTGAAGCGCACGAGCCTCCGTCGCGCGAGGAAGCCGGCGACCAGTGACACGGCCACCGACACGGCGGCGATCGTCCAGACGTCGCCGACGCCGAGCCCGGGGAGGGCGTCAGCCGCCTCGGTGGCGAGCAGCAGCGCCGCGCCGAGCAGCGCCCCGCCGGCGCGCGCCAGGTTGCCCATGAACGGGAGGAGGTGCGCCCAGGCCGGCTCGCGGCCGATGATGAGCGCCCCGGCCAGCAGGGCGAGGACGGTCAGACCGGCAGCCTCGAACGCCGTGCTCTCGGCACGGGCCAGGAAGAACGCCAGTCCGCCGCCTGCGACAGGTCCCGCGACGCGGGCTGCGGCGACGATCCACCACGGGGCCCACGCCGGGCCCGGAGAGGTCCGGGCGCCAGCAGCGAGGGCTTCGGCGGGGGTCTGGGCGTCCGTCAGCGGGAGGTGCGCCGGCTCCATCGGATGTTCGTCGTGGGAAAACAGCGGCTCTATCCGCTTATCGGGCGGCGGCTCCGCCACTTTATCCCCGGCCGCACGGATACGCTCGTCGCGGTCATGGCCGTCGACGACGTGGTGAAGAGCGCTGGCGGGGTGGTCGTGCATCACGGCGAGGAAGCGTTTACCCGGTACCGGAACCGCTGGGACTCTCTTTCGGAGCGCTCCCCGAGTCCCTTCCTCACCCACGGATGGCTCCTGGCGTGGTGGCAGGCCTTTGGCCGCGGCCAGATGATGACGGTCGCGCTGCACGGCACCGACGGCGCCCTCAGGGCCGCGGCGACCTTCCAGCAGGCCCCGCTCGGTGGCCTCGCGGCCACCGCCAACGACCACAGCGGCGACTGGGACGCCGTCGCCGAGGACGACGCCGCCCGCGAAGAGCTCTGGGACGCCATTGCCGAGCTCGACATCCGGTACGTGACCCTCCGCCACCTCCGGGCCGGCGAGGGCTCGCAGCGTGCAGCGCAGCGCGCGCTCGGCCGCGACGGGTTCCGCATCCATACGGTGGCGGGCAATCGCAGCCCGTACGTCGAGCTGCCCGACACGTTCGACGAGCTGCTGGGCGGATACAGCCGCAACCTCCGATCGCAGCTCGGCCGCCGGCGCCGGCAGCTCGAGCGCGAGGGGGAGCTTCGCTTCCGCGTCACGACCGGCGGCCCGTCGCTCGACGGCGACCTCGACGCGCTCTTCCGGGTCGAGGCGTCCGGCTGGAAGGCCCGCGAGGGAAGCGCGATCCTCGGCGATCCGAGCAGTGAGCGGCTCTACCGCCAGTTCGCGCACGCGCTGGCCGCGGAGGGGCGACTGCGCCTGTACCTCCTGGAGCTCGGCGGGACGGCGGTGGCCGGGGACCTGGGGTGCGCGATCGGCGACACGGGATTTCTCGTGAAGACCGGCTTCGACGAGGCGTGGGGCAAGCTGTCGCCGGGGCTCGTGCTGCGCGGCGAGGTGCTGCGGGCCTCGATCGAGGAGGGCCTGCGCGGCTACGACTTCCTCGGCCCCGACGACCCATACAAGCTGCGCTGGACCGAGGACGTGCGGCCGCGGGTCACGGTGCGCGGGTTCCGTGGCGCGGCGGCGCTGCCGGGGATGACCTGGCACCGCGCCGTGCGACCGGCTCTGAAGCGCGCGCGCCGCGAGCTCGCGGCGCGCCGCCCGCGTGGCGACCCGCCGGCGCCCGGCCCCGGACCAAGATCCGGCATGATCCCGCGGCGGGGCCGGCCGGCGTGTTGGGCGTCGCCGACCTCGTGCGCCCGTTGGCGCTCGCCCGGATCGGCTGCGCGGTCTTCGCCGAGCCGCACGCACCCGTGCGGCGCTCGAGGGGGGTCAGCGCTCAGATCCCGTGGGTCGATCACTGGGCGCATCCGGAGGGCGTCGTCGACGGGCTGCTGGACCACGCTCGCACGCTCGCGCAGCCGCCCGTGCTCTTTCCCCAGACCGACGGGGATCTGATGGCGGTGTCGCGCCACCGCGCACGCCTCGACGGCGCGGTGCGGATGCTGCTCGCCGACGCGGCGCTCGTCGAGGCCGTGGTCGACAAGACCGCGTTCGCGAAGCTCGCGGAATCGCTCGACCTCCCGGTCCCCCCGTCGCGCCGGATCGAGGCACACGCCATGACGCCCGAGGACGTCGGGGTGCGGCTGCCGATCGTCGTGAAGCCGCTGCTGCACGGCGCGACCGGATGGCGCGCGATCGGGGGCTCGGCCAAGGCGGTGCACGTCGAGTCCGGCGCCGAGCTGGCCGCGCTGTGGGAGCGGTTGGCCGCCGCACGGCTCCCCGTGCTCGCGCAGGAGGCGATCCCGGGCCCGGAGAGTCGGATCGAGAGCTTCCATGCCTACGTCGACGCCGCGGGCGACCTGGTCGCCGGGTTCACCGGGAAGAAGATCCGGACGTTCCCGCAGCGCTACGGCCACTCGAGCGCGCTCGTCCTGACCGACGCGACGGACGTGCACGCGCTGGGCGAGGAGGTCGTCGGCCGGCTCGGCGTCCGCGGCGTCGCGAAGGTCGACTTCAAGCGCGACGCCGGCGGGCGCCTGTGGCTGCTCGAGGTCAACCCGCGGTTCACGCTGTGGCACCACCCGGCGGCGCTGGCCGGCCTGAACATCCCGGCGATCGTCCACGCCGACCTGTCGGGCGGGCCGCGGCCGCCCGTCCGGCGCGCGCGCCCGGGCGTGCGCTGGTGCGATCCGCTGCTCGACGTCCGCGCCGCGCGAGCGAGCGGCGTCGGGCTCGCGCACTGGGCGCGCTGGGCCGCAGGATGCGAAGCCGTGTCGGACTTCGCGTGGGACGACCCCCTGCCGCTGCTCGACCGCATCGCGGGCCGGCTGATCCGCCCCGCGCTCGCGAGGCGGCCCGGACGCGCGGCGACCGTCTGATGCGCTTCGCGGTCCTCGCCGACGTCCACGCGAACCTGCACGCGCTCGACGCCATGCTGCCCCTGCTCGAGCGCGAGCGCCCGGACCGGTGGATCGTCGCCGGGGACCTCGTCGGCTACGGCCCCCACCCGGACGAGTGCGTGGCCCGCGTGCTCGAGCTCGACCCGCTCTGCGTGGCGGGCAACCACGACCTGATCGCGCTCGGGCGGCTCGGGGACGACCGGTGCATCCCGCTGGCGCGCGAGAGCCTCGGGTGGACGGCGGCGACGATGAGCGCCGGGACGCGCGCCGCGCTCGACGCGCTGCCGCTCCTCGCCGACGAGGGGGACGTCGTCGTCGCCCACGGCTCGCTCGACGACCCGCAGGAGTACGTCCGCGGCGAAGAGGCGGCGCTCGGCCAGCTCGGCCAGCTCGAGCGCCGGCACCCCGACGCCCGCGTGCTCGTGCTCGGCCACACGCACCAGCCGCTGGCGGTGACCGGCGCCGGCGCCCTCGCGACCAGCAGCGTCCCGCTCGCCGCCGGCGAGCGCGCCGTCCTCAACCCCGGCAGCGTCGGGCAGTCGCGCGAACGCGAGCCGCTGGCGCGCGCGCTGGTGCTCGATCTCGGCGCCGGCGAGGCGCGCTTCGTCCACACCGCGTACGACAGCGAGGCATGCGCGGCGGCGCTGCGCCTCCGCGGCCTCGACCCCATGTCGTGCCACGTCCCCCCCGCTCCGTTCCCGGGCGCGTACCGCCTGCGCCGGATGGCCCGCCGCGCGCTGCGGCGCCGGCCGCCGGCCGCCGGCTCAGCCGCAGGAGCCGCGCGAGACGCACGGGTCGACGACCCGCAGCCGTGAGCGCCAGTCGACGGCGTCCGAGAGGTCGCCGACGTAGGCCGGCTTGCCGGTCTCCGGGTCCTCCCGCGCGATCCACCCCGCCTTGCGCGCGAACGCGACGAGGCGCGGCGCGCGGCCGAAGCTCGTGTAGGTCGTGTCGGACTGGGTCTGCACGGCCCACCCGGGCGGGCCGCCGGTGTCGCCGACGAACATGCCGTACTCGGCCATCGCGTGCAGCAGCGTCCGCGTCCACGGCGGGACGTCGAGCCGGTCGATCTCCCCCTTGCTCATGTCGAGCTGGACCCGCGCGCCGAGCAGCGGCGCGGCGCGGTCGTCGGTGCACCTGAGCGCGCGCCCGACCGCCGGGTAGACGTTCTCGCGGCCGTCGACGCGGGCGGTGCACGGCGTCGTCATGAAGAGCGCGTGGCGGATCCGGCCGGCCTCGAGCTCCTCCGGCCGGATCAGCCCGGCCAGCGTCCCGAAGCCGGCCGCGACCGCCTCCGAGCCCAGCCCGTTGCCGTCGACGCGGGTGCGACCGCCCCACGCCGTGGTGATCTCGCCGCCGCCGCGCGGCTTGCGGGCGACCTTCCACATGTCCCACTCCTCGCCGCGCTCCGGGTCGACGACCGTGAGGTGGCCGTCGCCGCCGGCCGCGGGCCGGGCGTCGTCCGGGATCCGGATGCTCAGCCCCTCGAACGGACAGCGCCCCCACGAGCGGAGGCAGCGCACGGTGAACTCCGGGTCGTCCGGCCGCGAGAAGTACACGGGCCGCCCGTAGTCGTTCGTGGTGTCGTGCATGCCCGCGTCGATGTTCCCGGGCCCCGCCGCGGTGATCGTGCGCACGATCTCCTCCGACCGGGGGTCGAGCCGCGGGTCGTCGGGGATCGGCCGGTTGAACGGGCTGTCGTCGGAGTACGGCCGCCAGCACCCGGCCGGCCACGCCGGACCGTCGTCCTGCGACGGGATCTCCGTGCACTCGTTGTCGTCGCCGACGACGCGCTGCACGCCGAAGACCGCCAGGAGCACGAAGAGCGCCACCGCGGCGACGCGCGGAACCCTCACGCCGTCGGGGTCAGCAGCCGCTCGCGGACGGCGGCGTCGGCTCCGGGGCCGGGCGCGGCGCGGACGTCGTCGAGCGCCAGGTGGGCGCCGCAGGCCTCGCAGATGCGGCGGTCGTCGACGGCTCCGCCGCACCCGCGGTGCTCGATCGCGAGCGGCGGCCCGGTCTCGGCGCCGGAGTGGCGGTCGCCCCACTGCATGAGCGCGACGAGCGCGGGCCACAGGTCGCGGCCCATCGGCGTGAGGCGGTACTCGTGACGCGCCGGGCGCTCCTGGTAGCGGCGCCGCTCGAGCAGCCCCGCCTCGACGAGCCGCTGGAGGCGCGTGTTGAGGACGTTGCGCGCGACGCCGAGCGAGCGCTGGAAGTCGTCGAAGCGGCGGACGCCGAGGAACGCGTCGCGCAGGATCAGCAGCGTCCACCGCTCGCCCACCACCTCGAGCGTGCGCGCGACCGAGCACGTCTGGCCCTCGTAGGTGTTGTGCAGCACGAGGCACATCGTAACTCCCGCGTTGCGTCATAGGACCGGTTAGGTTCTTCGCCCGATGCGCGAGTTCACGTGGCACGACGGCGACCGCACGATCCGGTTCGGTCGCGGCGCCGTCGCCGGCGCGCGCGACCTGCTCGGCGACGACTACGCGCTGCTGACGACGCCGCGCGCCGAGGGCGACGCGCCCGGCGTCGTCGCCGGGGCGCGCAGCGTCCACCACGTCGGCCCCGGGCTCGTCGACGAGCTGTCGGCGGCGCTGCTCGGCGAGGTCGAGGACGCGCCGGTGCTCGCCGCGCTCGGCGGCGGCCGCGTGATCGACGTCGCCAAGGCCGTCGCCGGCGGGCGCGGCGGCCGCCCGCGCGTGGCCGCGATCCCCACCACGCTGTCGGCGGCCGAGATGACGCGCATCCACCGGCTTCCCGCCGGCGTCGACGGCGCCGTGCGCGTGCGGCCGGCGATCGTCGTGAACGACCCCGCGCTGTGCGCGTCGC
Source organism: Solirubrobacteraceae bacterium (assembly GCA_030447275.1). GTDB lineage: Bacteria > Actinomycetota > Thermoleophilia > Solirubrobacterales > Solirubrobacteraceae > CADCVT01. The sequence continues at coordinate 25,205 of JAUJPF010000033.1, forward strand.
AGCCCGAGGACCACCTCGCCGCGAGCGCCGCCAACAGCCTCGGCCACGCGGTCGAGGCGCCGCTCACCGACCAGGCGAGCCCCGTCCCGTCGCTCGCCGCGGAGCAGGCGGTCGCGCTCACGCTCGGCGCGTACGCGGGCGACGTCGTCGACGGCGACGCGCTCGCGCTCGCCGCGCTGCTCTCGGGCTACGCGATCGACGCCAACCACTACGGGCTGCACCACGTCCTCAGCCAGACGCTCGTCCGCGTCGGCGGCGTCGGCCACGGCCCGGCCAACGCCGCGATGCTGCCGCACACGATCGGCGCGCTGGAGGGCCGCGGCGACGTGCCGCCCGAGGCACGCGACCTCGCCCGCGACCTGGCCCGCCGGGCCGGCGCCGAGCGGCTGCGCGACCTGGGCGTCGAGCGGCCGGCGCTCGAGCGCGCCGCCGACGCGGCCGCCGCGCGCGAGGCCGACCTCGCCCGCACCCCACCGGCGGCGAGCCGCCGCGAGGTGCTCGCGCTCTACGAGGCCGCCTGGTGATCGACGAGCTCGTCGACCTCATGGCCGCGGTCGACGGCCGCTGCGCGTACGCCGAGGCGCGCCGCGTCGCCCGCGTCGAGCAGCGCGCGGGCGTGCGCAATGGCCGTGTCGACGTCGCCTCGCACGAGGAGGCCGACGGGATCGGCGTCCGCGTCCGCGTCGGCGGCGCGTGGGGCTTCGCGGCGACGCGGGACACGAGCCGGCCCGGCGCCGAGCAGGCCGTCGCCCGCGCGATCGCGCTCGCCGCCGCGCAGCCCGCCGCCGCCGACCGCCCGCGCACCGACGAGCCGCCGGCGCGCGGGCACTGGTCGCACCCGGTCGAGCGCGACCCGACCGCGGTGCCGCTCGACGAGAAGCTCGCGCTCCTCGCGGCCGCCGACGAGGCGCGGCGCGGCGACCCCCGCGTCGTCCGCCCCGACGCGGTCTGCGTCGCGACGGAGAGCCTGCAGGCGTTGGCGGCGGGCGGTTCGACCGAGGGCGCGGCGTGCACGCAGGACCGCACGACCTGCGGCGCCGGCATCGCGGCGGTCGCCGTCGAGGGGACCGAGCTCCAGACGCGCACGTATCCCACGGTGCACGGCGGGCACGTCGCGCTCGCTGGCTGGGAGCACGTCCTGGCGCTCGAGCTGGCGGCGCACGCGCCGCGGGTCGCCTCGAGGCCGTGGAGCTGCTCACGGTCGCCGCCGTGCCCGGCCGGCCGGCACACGGTCGTCCTGCACCCCGAGCAGCTCGAGCTCCAGATCCACGAGTCGGTGGGCCACGCGCTCGAGCTCGATCGCATCCTGCTCGGCGAGGCCGCCTACGCGGGCACGAGCTGGGTCCAGCCGCACGACCTCGGGTCGCTGCGCTACGGCTCCGAGCACATGACGATCACCGCCGACGCGACCCTGCCCGGCGCGCTCGGCACGTTCGGCTGGGACGACGAGGAACGCCGGCGCGCCGCACGACGCTCGTCGAGAACGGCATCCTGCGGGCGGCGCTGAGCGACCGCGAGTCCGCCGCGACAGTCGGCGCGGCCTCGACCGGCTGCGCCCGCGCCGACAGCTTCGAGCGCCAGCCGATCGTACGGATGACCAACGTCTCGCTCGACCCCGGCGACGCCGGGTCGTTCGCCGACCTGCTGGCCGACACCGGCGAGGGGCTGTACCTGGAGACGAACCGGTCGTGGTCGATCGACGACCGGCGGCTGCACTTCCAGTTCGCGACCGAGATCGCCCGCGAGATCAAGGGCGGCGAGCTGGGGCGCCTGTACCGCAACCCGTCCTACACCGGCACGACGCCGTCGTTCTGGGCGTCGCTCGACGCGGTGTGCTCGGCGGAGGAGTGGCAGCTCTGGGGCGTCACCGACTGCGGCAAGGGCGAGCCCGGCCAGTTCATGGCGGTCTCCCCACGGCGCGGCGCCGGCGCGGTTCCGCGACGTCGAGGTCGGCGTCGCGTGACGGAGCTCGAGCTGGCGGCGCGCGCTCGCCCACGCGGCCAGCGGCGCGCAGGTCAACGTCGTGCGCGAGCGCTCGCTGCACGCGCGCTTCGCCGCTCCGCTCCGACGCAGCTGACCGAGGTCGACGCTCTGGACGTCCACGTGATGGTCATCCGCGACGGGCAGACCCGGGACGGCGGCGACGAACCGCGTCGACGACGACGCGCTGCGCGAGGTCGCCGCGCGCGCAGCCGCCTCCGCCGACGCGGCGGCGGGCTCCGGCGTCGGCCGACCACCCCGGCCTGCCCGAGCCGGAGCCCTACCGCGGGCACGCCGGCCACGACGCGCGCACCGCCGCGCTCGATCCCGAGACCGCCGCCGCCGCGCTGCGGACGGCGTTCGCGGTCGCCGCCGAGGCGGGCGCCGAGGCGTTCGGGATCTGGACCGCGGGCGAGGTGCGCACGGCGGTCGCGTCGTCGGCGGGCATCGAGGCCGAGGACGCGGTGACCGACGCGTTCCTGAAGGTCGTCGTCCGCGACGCCGACGGGCGCAGCGGCATGGCCACCGCCGCCGCCGTCGCCGCCGCCGCCATCGACCCGGAGGACGTCGCGCGGCGTGCCGCGGCGCTCATGCCGCGCGGGGCGCTGGCCGAGCTGGCGCCCGGTACGTACCCGGTCGTCCTCGGCCCGCAGGCGGTCGCGACGCTGCTCGAGCTCCTCGGCGGCCTCGCCTTCAACGGCATGGCCCACGCCGAGGGGCGCGGCGCGCTCGCCGGCCGTCTCGGCACGCGGATCGCCGCCGCGTCGATCAACCCTCAGCGACTCCCCGCGCTTCACCGGGACGCTGCCGCGCGCGTTCGACGCCGAGGGCGTTCCCCAAGGCGCCGCTGCCGCTCGTGCAGGACGGCGTCGCCCACCGCGTCGTCCACGACGTCCGCTCGGCGGCCCGCGCCGGGGCGGCGCCCGTTCCACCGGCCACGCCACCGCGCCCGGGGCTCGCCGTGGGGCCCCGGGCCGACCAACCTCGTGCTCGTCGGCGGCGGCGCCGAGGACGAGGCCGAGCTGGCGCGGCCGATCGAGCGCGGGCTCTTCGTCAACCGGCTCTGGTACGTGAACCCGGTGCGCGAGAAGGAAACCCTGCTGACCGGCGTCACGCGCGACGGCACGTTCCTGATCGAGGACGGCGAGATCGGGCGGCCGGTGCGCGACGTGCGCTTCACCGACACCGCGCTCGGCGTCCTCGAGCGCACGCAGGCGCTCACCGCCCGCCCGCGGCTCGTCAGCGAGGCCGACTTCTACGGGCGGCGCTTCGCGACCGGCACGGTGTGCCCGGCGCTGCGCTGCTCGGGGCTGCTCATCACGGGGGCTCGTAGTGCTCCCGACCGGGTTCGAAGCCGGCCACGCCACCGACCTCGAGCGGGCCACGGCTGCACGGTCATCCTGGCTCCGGAGGCCGGCGCCGTGGGCGGCGTCGAGGTGCGCGGCGGCGGCCCGGGCGCGCGCGAGACAGACCTCCTTCCCCCGCCGCGCTCAGCCGCCCGATCCACGGCGTCGTGTTCAGCGGCGGCAGCGCGCGCGGACTGGCGGTGGCGAGCGAGGTCGCCGACCTCGTCGCCGCGCATGGCCGCGGCTACCGCACCTACCTCGGGCACCTCGTGCCGCTCGTCCCCGCCGCGGTGGTCTACGACCTGGGCCTGGGCGATCCGGCGTGGCCGGCCCGAGGCGGCCCACGCGGCGTTCGAGCGCGACCGCCGATCCCGCACGCGGCACGGTCGGCGCGGGCACCGGGTGCACCGTGGGGAAGCTGCTCGGCCTCGACCACGCGACCAAGGGCGGCGTCGGGGTCGCGGCGGAGCAGGTGGGCGGGTGCACGGTCGCCGCGCTCGCGGTCGTCAACGCGATCGGCGACGTCATCGCCGAGGACGGGGCGGTGCTCGCGGGGCCGTACCGCGACGGGCGCTACCACCGGACGGTCGACGCGCTGCGCGCGGGCGCGCTCCCCCCGGTCCTCGACGGCGAGGCGACGACGCTCGTGTGCGTGATGGTCGACGCGGCGCTCGACCGCGTCGGTGCGTGGCATGTCGCGCGCGCGGCGACGACCGGCTGCGCGCGCGCCGTCGACCCGACCGCCACCCAGTCGGACGGCGACGCGTGCTTCGTGCTCGCGGCGGGCGAGGCGTCGCCCGACCCGCTCGCCCTCCAGGCCGTCGCGCCCCACGTCGTCGCCGCGGCGATCCGTGACGCCGTGCTCCAGGCGACGCCGCTCGCCGGCTGCGCCTCGGTGGCCTCGCGCGCCCGACGGTGAGCGCGCCACGATCCGGTGTGCGCACCGGCCGCCGGGTACCGGTCGGCCCTGGAGGTCGCGGGCGGGAGCGTCATCTTCCTCGCGTTCGTCGTGCTCTTCTTCGTCGCGCTCGCGTACGGCTACTGGTCGGTCAAGGGCAGCGGGATCAACGCGCGGCGCGACCGGACCGGCCTCGTCAGCGTCGGCAAGGACCCGACGACCGACGTCAGCACGTGGGGGCGCGGGAGCGCCTCGAGCCGCTCCCGCAAGCGGCGGATGACGCCGCTCGAGAACCGGACCGCCGAGGCCATCGACGCGACCGCCGGCGAGGGGCGCGACCCCGCCTGGCGCGCGCGGGTCGGCTCGACGGTCCAGCTCGCCGCCCCGGTCGACCGGTCGCGCGACCATGTCCGCGGCCCGGACGACGCCGAGGTCACGCTCGTCGAGTACGGCGAGTACGAGTGCCCGTACTGCAAGGAGGCGCACACGACCGTCGGCGAGCTCGAGGAGCGCTTCGGCGACGCGCTGCGGCTCGTCTACCGCCACCTCCCGCTCGAGGTCCACCCGCACGCCGAGGGCGCGGCGATCGCCGCCGAGGCCGCCGCGCGGCAGGACCGCTTCTGGGAGATGCACGACGCGATCAACCGCGCGAAGAAGGCGCCGACGCCGGAACTGGTGCGGACGCTGGCCACGAAGATCGGGCTCGACCCCGACCGGTTCGAGGCCGACCTCGCCGACCCGGCGCTGCGCACCCGCGTCCGCGTCCGCGAGGACTTCGACAGCGGGCTCGCGAGCGGCGCCAACGGGACGCCGACCTTCTTCCTCAACAACGTGCGCTACGACGACGACTTCGCCGTCGAGGAGCTGGCGGCCGCCGTCGAGGCGGCGCGGGCGGTGGCGGCTAGAGCCTGATGAGGACGATCGTGTTGATCGTCCACAGCACGGCGAAGAAGACGGTCCAGCGGTTCAGGTTGCGCTCGACGAGCGAGCCGCCGCCGAACGGGCCCGAGCCGGTGCCGACGCCGAACGCGCCCGACAGGCCGGCGTCCTTCCCCGAGTGCATGAGCACGAGGAAGATGACGGCGATCGACAGCAGGACCTGGATGACCGAGAGGATGTTCTCCAGCACGGGGCGGAAGGATAGCCGCGGCGATCAGCGCAGCGCGTCCAACTCGCGCAGGATCGCCACGGCCTCCGCGCGCAGCTGACGGTCGAGCGTCCGGAAGTCCTCGTCCGAGAGCTTGCCGGTGCGGCGGTCGAGCTCGAGCTCGCGGATCTCTCGGTACTTGGCGTCGCGCGCCGCCTCGAGCCGCTGGCGCTCGGCGAGATGGGCGTCCTCGGCCGCCTGCGGCCCGGCGCGCAACGGCGAGCCGACGAGCCACACGACGAGCGCGAGCGCGACGAGGATCGCCAGGAAGACCAGCGCGTCCAGGGCCGTGCCGGGTCAGGCGACGTTCGCCGCGTGGCCGGCGCAGCGATCGTCGTGGCTGGCAAGGACGCAGACCCGAAGGAGTGCCTCCAGGCACTTCGAGCGGTCGAGGACGCCGCCAGGCGCGACGAGGGCAAGCCGGAACGTGGTGAATGTCGCCTGGCTCGGCACTACGCCCGGCCGAGGTCCTGCGCGACCCGCGCGGCTGCGCGGGCCGTGGCGCGGCGCCGGGCCGCATCGGGCGCGGGCCACAGCGCGATCAGCCCGCCGCCGATGGCGATCAGCGCGCCGATCCACATCCAGGTCACAAGCGGCGAGACGATCATCCGGAACGTCGCCGGCGGCGGGTCCTCCCGGTAACGCTCGACGAACTTGTTGAGCGTCAGCCCGAGCACGCCCGCGCGCTGCTCCGGCGTGAAGCCCTTCGTCGCGTCGCCGAAGCCGCGGTCCGCGCGGTCGATGATCGGCCGCAGCGCCTGGGTGTCGGGCTGCACGGCGGTCCACACGTCGCGCCACAGCCCGGCTGTCAGCCCGATCTCGCTGGTGGCCTCGCCCTCGAAGAACTGCCCCAGCGGGCCGAGGCTGTCGTCGCGCGACGGGTAGAAGCCGCGTTCGGGGCGGAGCACCTCCACGAGCTTGCCGTCGCGCCGCACCTCGAGCACGGCGCCGAAGTCGATCTTCTCGATCCACGCGTCGCCCAGCGAGATGTCGCCGGTGGAGCGGACGTAGCGGACGTCGTACTCGCCGACCCTCGCCGTCTGGCCCGGCGAGAGGCGCACGTCGCGCTCGTCCTGGAACGCCGACGACGCGGCGACGCCGACGAACAGGACGGCGATCCCCAGGTGGACGAGGTAGCCGCCGTAGCGCCGGCGGTTGCGGCGCACGAGCGAGACGAGCGCTGCGGGGGCGGCCTCGTCGCTCATCGCCCGCCGCGCGCCGACGCCGCGCCACAGCTCCTGCCCGACGGTGACGAGCACGAACGCCGCGAAGACGAACATGAGCGAGGCCCCGAAGCGGTCGGTGAGGCCGAAGGCGACGCAGGCCACCAGCGTCACGAGGCCGGCGGCGACCGGCAGCGCGAACGCGCGCCGCGCGTTGCGCCACGTCGCCCGCCGCCACGCGATCACCGGGCCGACGCCGGAGAGCAGCGTCAGGATCAGCGCCAGGGGGACCGTGTAGCGGTCGAACCACGGCGGCCCCACGCTCTTGCGGTTCCCGGTCAGCGCCTCGGCGATGAGCGGGAAGAACGTCCCCCAGAACACGACGAACGCGAGCCCGACGAGCACGATGTTGTTGGCGATGAAGACCGCCTCGCGCGACAGCATCGAGTCGATCCGGTGCTCGGAGCGCAGCGCCTCGCGCCGCGACACCACGAGCGCCACCGACCCCGCGATGAGCACGCCGATCAGCACCACGAACGGGATGCCGAGCGTCGAGGCGCCGAACGCGTGGATCGAGTCGAGGATCCCGCTGCGGACCAGGAACGTGCCGAGGATGCACAGCGTGCCGGTCGTCAGGATCAGCGACGCGTTCCACATCTTCAGCATGCCCCGCTTCTCCTGGAGCATGATCGAGTGCAGGAACGCGGTGCCGGTCAGCCACGGCATGAGCGACGCGTTCTCGACCGGGTCCCAGGCCCAGTAGCCGCCCCAGCCGAGCTCCGTGTAGGACCAGCGGGCGCCGAGCAGGATGCCGGCGCCGAGGAAGATCCACGCCGCGAGTGCGAAGCGCCGCGTCGACGCGATCCAGTCCGCCCCGACGTGCCGCTTGATGATCGCCCCCACCGCGAACGCGAACGGGACCGCGAACAGCGTGTAGCCCGTGTAGAGCATCGGCGGGTGGATCATCATGCTCGGGTGGCGCAGCAGCGGGTTGAG
>JAUJPF010000034.1 GCA_030447275.1 Solirubrobacteraceae bacterium
TCCATCCCGGCGCTGAAGTGCCTGCCGGTGCTGCTGATCACCACGACGCGCGCGGGCGCAGCAGCCGCGGCCCGGCGTCGGCGGCCAGCGCGGCGAGCAGCTCGGCGTCGGCCGCCGGATCGGACGGCCGCGCGGCGACGACGAGCGTCACCGGCAGGTCCTCGAGCCGGCCGAGCAGGAAGCGCAGGAACCGCAGCGAGGCGCTGTCGGCCCAGTGGGCGTCGTCGACGGCGAGCAGGAGCGGCCCCGCCTCGGCCAGGTTCGACACGAGCCAGTAGAGCGCGTTGAGCGTCGCGAACGACGGGTCGGCGAAGACGTCGCGCTCCGCCGCCTCGGCCATTCCCAGCACCGCCGCCGCCGGCTGCGCCGCGCCGGCGAGCAGGTCGTCGCGCCGGCGGGCGGCCTCGCCGCGCACCGCGGGCTCGAGGAGCTGGCGGACGACGCCGAGCGGGAAGTCGCGCTCGAGCTCCGAGCCGCGCGCGGTCAGCACCGCCATCCCGCTCGCCGCCGCCCGCTCGCGGGCCGCGCGGAGCAGCCGCGTCTTGCCGATGCCGGCCGGTCCCTCGACGACCACGAGGGTCCCTGCGCCACGGCGCGCGTCCTCGATCGCCGCCTCGAGCGCCGCCAGCTCGGCGTCGCGCTCGAGCAGCCCCGCCTCGGTCCCCGCCGTCATCGGGGCAAGGCTGCCACAGCGCTCGGGCCTCGGGGTCCGCCTCGCAGCGACTTCAGGGTCGACTTCAGGGTCGTCCCCCGTCGCCGTGGCGGGGCCGCGCGGTGACACTCCGATCGGATGGACGCGATCGTCACGCCGCGCGAATGGCTGCGCGCCTTCGGCGAGATCGTCAAGTTCGGCATGCGCATGTGCCGCGACGTCATGCGGCTGCGCGTCTTCATGTTCTTCGGCGAGGCGCTGCGCCAGGCCGGCATCCTCATCATCGGGTCGACGCTCGTCATCTGGGGCCTGGTGTTCATCATCGGCCTCCAGTGCGGCATCGAGGGCGCCTACTTCACGCGCGCCCAGGGCGCGCCCGCCTTCGCCGGCGTCTTCGCCGCGTGGTGCGACCTGCGCGAGCTCGTCCCCTACGCCTTCGGCTACATGATGTCGGCGAAGGTCGGGACCGGCCTCGTCGCCGAGCTCGGCTCGATGCGGATCTCCGACGAGATCGACGCGCTCGAGGTCATGGGGATCGACTCAATGCTCTACCTCTGCGCGACGCGGCTGCTCGCCGCGTGGATCGTGCTGCCGTTCATCTACATGGCCGCCGTCGGGGCGGGGTTCTTCGCGAGCTACCTCGCGGTCGTGGTGCAGATCGCGGAGGTGTCGTCCGGCGGCTACTTCCTGATCTTCTGGATGTTCCAGAACCCGCCGGACTTCGTCTACTCGCTCGTCAAGGGGATGGCGATGGCGACGGTGATCGTGATCGTCGGCTGCTACTACGGGTACACGGCGAGTGGCGGCCCCGTCGGCGTGGGGACCGCCACCGCGAAGTCGATGGTGCTCAACATCGTCATGGTCCACCTCATCGGGATGCTCGGAACGCAGGTCTTCTGGGGAGCGAACCCGCGCGCGCCCATCGGCGGCTGACGCGTGGAGCTCACGCTCCTGACGCTGCTGGCGGTCGTCGTCGGTCCCGTGGTCGTCGGCTTCTGGATCGGCCATCCGCTGTTCGCGGGGCTCGTGTTCGTGGCGCTGTCGCTCACGGTGGCGGTCGGCGCGATCGGGCGCGGCGACAGCGGCGAGGACCCGGCCATGGGCGTGGTGCTCACGCTCGCGCTCTCGGCGATCAGCGCGGCGGTAGGAGGCCACCTGGGCGCGAAGAGTCGCCGGCGCCGCCACCAGCATCGTTAGTGTCTCTGCGTGCGCCGCTTCCTCCTCGCCGCCGCCCTGATGGGGGCGTTGGCCACCGCTGCCCATGCCGCCGCACCCGGAGCCGTCAACCAGCGCGGCGACGGCTGGCCGAAGATCGACGGCATGGTGCTGATCAACAGCCACCACGGCAACCGGCCGATCGACGCGCGGCCCGGAGCCGACCCGTTCCAGGGGCGCGACCCCAAGTACCGCTGCGACGGCACACGGCGACGTGCTGTGGGGCGACTACATGCCGAACGGTCCCGCGTGCCAGCGCGACCGGCTCACCGGCGGGGCGGGCCGCGACTTCATCTACGGCAGCAAGGGCCGCAACATCATCAAGGCCGGGCCCGGCAACGACTTCGTCAAGTCGCGCTACGGCCGCGGGCGCGTCGACTGCGGCGAGGGCGACGACATCCTCTACACGAGCCGGCGGTACCGCAAGCGCTACAAGATCCGGCGCTGCGAGCGGGTGTCGGTCAAGTCCAGCCCGGGCCAGGGCGGCTCGCCGACGCGGTAGCGCCCGTCAGCCGCCGCGCCCGCTGAGCATGTCGGCGAGCGCGGCGCCGCGCTCGGCCGCCTCGAGCAGGCGGGCGACGTCGGCCCGCTCGGGGACGAGGCGGGTGAGCAGGTTGGCGCCGAGGTAGAACATGACCGCCGCGGAGGCCAGCTCGCCGGGATCGGCGAGGCCGGCGAGCGGCGTTCCCCCGGTCACCCGCTCGAACGACTCCTCGGCCAGGTCGATCCACGGCTGCATGAGGTCGACGACGCGCGGTCCGAGCTCTGGGTGCGCCACCGCGCCGGCCACCATCTCCGACGCGACGCGGATGAAGCCGCTCTCGACGTCGTCGCGGTAGATGCGCTGCATGAGCGCGAGCAGCTCGCTCGCCGAGCGCGCCGCCCGCGCCTCCGGCGCATAGCGCTCGAAGCGGCCCTGGCTGGCGTGCTCGAGCGCGGCGATCAGCAGGTCGTGGACGCTGCCGTAGTGGTAGAAGGTCAGCGCCGGGTTGAACCCGCCCGTCTCGGCGATCGCCCTCGACGTCGCCCCGTGAAAGCCGCGCTCGCGCAGCGTCGCGAGCGCCGCCTCCACGATCTGCTGCCGCGTCCGCTCACCCTTCGCCATGCCCGCATCTTGACCGATCGGTTAAGGTGGTTCTTGATCAGATGGTCAAGAACCGCCTCAGCTCTCTTCCCTGGGCCGCGTTCGTCGCGGCGCTCCTCGGCCTGGCGTGGGCGTGGCTGTCGACGTTCGTCCTCTCCACCTACGGCTACGCGCTCTTCGTCGTCATGCCCTTCGCCGTCGGCTTCGTCGCCGCGCTCCTGCACGCGTCGACGTCGCTCTGGCGCTCGATCGCCGCGGCGCTCCTGGCCACGGTCCTCACCGCCGCGCTGCTCGTCGCCGTCGCGGTCGAGGGCCTCTTCTGCATCGTCATGGCCATGCCGCTCGCGCTCCCGCTCGCGATTGTCGGGGCGGCGCTCGGCCAACGTCGCGCCCCGCGCCCGACGGGACGCTCGTTCGGCGCGGTGGCGCTCGTGGTGCCGCTGCTGGTCGGCGTCGAAGCCGGGGCGGGACGTGAGCCGGCGGTCCATCCGGTGACGACGCGCATCGTCGTCGACGCGCCGCCGCCGGCCGTCTGGCGCCACGTCGTCGCGTTCCCGCCGCTGCCGGCGCCGCGCGAGGCGCTCTTCCGGGCGGGGATCGCGTACCCGATGTCCGCGACGATCGAGGGGCGCGGCGTGGGCGCCGTCCGCCGCTGCCGCTTCTCCACCGGCGACTTCGTCGAGCCGATCACGGTGTGGGACGCGCCGCGCCGCCTCGCGTTCACCGTCACCTCGCAGCCGCCGCCGATGCGCGAGCTGTCGCCGTGGGGAGCGGTCCACCCGCCGCACCTCGACGGCTTCCTGCGCTCGCGGCGCGGCGAGTTCCGCCTGCGGCCGCTGCCCGGCGGGCGGACGCTGCTCGTCGGGACGACGTGGTACGAGAACCGGATGTGGCCGGCGCGCTACTGGCGGGTGTGGTCGGACGGCCTGATCCACGCGATCCACCGGCGCGTCCTGCGCCACGTGGCGGCGCAGGCGGAGCGGCGCCGGCCTGTCCCCTTGACGCACGCCCCGCGGGCAGAGAGGCTAATGGCGTGGCCGCCCATCCGAACGCCGCGGCGATCGAGCGCTTCTACCGCGCGTTCGGCGCGCGCGACGCCGCGACGATGAACGAGCTGTACGCGCCGCGCGCGACGTTCAGCGACCCGGCGTTCGGCGAGCTCGACGGCGACCAGGTGCGGGCGATGTGGACGATGCTCACGTCGCAGGCCACCGACCTCTCGATCGTCGCGAGCGACGTCGTCGCCGACGACGAGAAGGGCTCCGCCCACTGGCGCGCCGAGTACACGTTCACGGCGACCGGCCGCCGCGTCGTCAACGAGATCGACGCGGCCTTCCGCTTCGACGGCGACGGGCGCGTCGTCGAGCACCGCGACCGCTTCTCGTTCTGGCGCTGGTCGCGCCAGGCGCTCGGCCCGGCGGCGCTCGTCATGGGCTCGAACCCGCTCGGCCACGCGCTCGTCCGCCGCAAGGCGCGGGCGCGGCTCGACGCCTACATGCGGCGGTAGCCTAGGGCGGGTGTCCGCGGAGCCCGCCGCCAGCTCGACCCTGCCGCCGTACCGGTACACGGCCGCGCTCGCCAACGAGATCGAGGAGCGCTGGCGCCGTCGCTGGGACGAGCGCGGCACGTACCTGGCCCCGAACCCGACCGGCGACCTCGCCGAGCCGAACGCGGAGCTGGCCGAGCGCAAGGCGTTCTACGCGCTCGACATGTTCCCGTACCCGAGCGGCTCCGGCCTGCACGTCGGCCACCCGCTCGGCTACATCGGCACCGACGTCTACGCGCGCTTCAAGCGCATGCAGGGGTTCAACGTCCTGCACGCGATGGGCTACGACGCGTTCGGGCTGCCGGCCGAGCGCTACGCGGTCGACCACGGCCAGCATCCGGAGGTGACGACGCGCGAGAACATCGCGAACATGCGCCGCCAGCTCGCGCGGCTCGGGCTCGGCCACGACCCCCGGCGCAGCGTCGCCACCACCGACGTCGAGTTCTACCGCTGGACGCAGTGGATCTTCCTCCAGCTCTTCCACTCCTGGTACGACCCCGAGGCCGGCGCCGCGCGGCCGGTCGCCGAGCTGGTCGAGGCGCTCGACGCCGGGCGCCGCGAGCTGCCGGGCACGGGACCGTGGGCCTCGCTCGGCGAGGAGGAACGCGCGAGCGCGCTCGACGGCGTGCGCCTCGCCTACCTCGCCGAGGTCACGGTCAACTGGTGCCCGGCGCTCGGGACCGTCCTCGCCAACGAGGAGGTCACCGCCGACGGGCGCAGCGAGCAGGGCAACTTCCCGGTCTACCGGCGCCCGCTGCGCCAGTGGATGATGCGCATCACCGCGTACGCCGACCGGCTGATCTCAGACCTCGACCAGCTCGACTGGCCGGACTCGCTCAAGGCGATGCAGCGCAACTGGATCGGCCGCAGCGAGGGCGCCCGCGTCGAGTTCGAGGTCGCGGGCGGCGGCGAGCGGATGCCGGTGTTCACGACGCGGCCCGACACGCTCTACGGCGTGACCTTCGTCGCCGTCGCGCCCGAGCACCCGCTGCTCGACGGCGAGCTGCCCGCCGAGCACGCCGGCGAGGTCGCCGCCTACCGCGAGCGGGCGAGCCGGCTCAGCGACCGCCAGCGCGAGATCGGCGCGGGAGAGGAGCCGAGCGGCGTGCACACCGGCCTCGAGGCGATCCACCCGCTCACCGGCGACCGCGTCCCGATCCTCGTCGCCGACTACGTGCTGATGCAGTACGGCAGCGGCGCGGTCATGGGCGTCCCCGCCCACGACACGCGTGACTTCGCCTTCGCGCGCGCGCTCGGGTTCCCGATCGTGCGCGTCATCCGCCCGCCCGCCGCGTGGTTCTCCGAGCGCGGCCTGGCCCCCGACGCCCCGATCGACGACTGGCCCGAGGCGTACGGCGGCCACGGCGAGTCGATCGGCGCCGGCGGCCCGACCGACGGCCGGCCGAGCACCGAGGTCGCGCGCGACATCGTCGGAGAGCTCGAGGCGCGCGGGACCGGCTCGCCGCAGATCGCCTACAAGCTGCGCGACTGGCTGTTCAGCCGCCAGCGCTACTGGGGCGAGCCGTTCCCGATCGTGTACGACGCCCACGACCGCCCCCACCCGCTGCCCAAGTCGCTGCTGCCCGTCGACCTGCCCGAGATCACCGACTACGCCCCGCGCGTGTCCGACGACGAGCACGCCGAGCCGGAGACGCCCCTGTCGCGCGCCCAGGACTGGGTGTGGGTCGAGCTCGACCTGGGCGACGGCCCCAGGCGGTACCGCCGGGACACCAACACCATGCCGCAGTGGGCGGGGTCGTGCTGGTACCACCTGCGCTACCTGGACCCCCACGACGAGCAGACCTTCGCCGACCCCGAGATCCAGCGCTACTGGCTGGGGGACGGGTCCAAGCACCTGGGCGGCGTCGACCTGTACGTGGGCGGCGTCGAGCACGCGGTGCTGCACCTGCTCTACGCGCGCTTCTGGCACAAGGTGCTCTACGACCTCGGCCACGCGAGCACGCCCGAGCCGTTCCAGCGCCTCTTCAACCAGGGCTACGTGCAGGCCGCCGCGTACGCGGACGAGCGCGGGTTCTACGTCGAGGCCTCGGAGGTCTCCGAGCGCGACGGCGGCTGGGTCCACGACGGCCAGCCGGTGCAGCGAAGCTACGGCAAGATGGGCAAGAGCCTGAAGAACAGCGTCACGCCCGACGCGATCATCGAGAGCTACGGCGCGGACGCGCTGCGCCTCTACGAGCTGTTCCTCGCGCCGCTCGACCAGGATCGCCCGTGGGAGACGCACGGGATCGTCGGCGTCTCGCGGTTCCTCCAGCGCGTCTGGCGCGCGGTCGTCGACGAGGACACCGGCGAGCTGCGGGTCGCCGACGCGCCGCCGCCGCGCGACCTCGAGCGCGCGCTGCACCGCACCGCCGACAGCGTCGGCCGCGACGTCGAGCGGCTGCACTTCAACACCGCGATCTCGTCGCTGATGGAGCTGGTCAACGAGCTGCGCGCGACGGTCCCCGAGGGCGAGCCGGCGCCGCGGATCGTCGCCGAGTGGCTCGTTGCGATGCTCGCGCCGTTCGCGCCCCACCTGTGCGAGGAGCTGTGGGAGCGCCTCGGGCACGAGGAGTCGATCGTCCACGCGCCGTGCCCCGAGCCGGATCCCGCCCTCGTCGCCGCCGAGCACGTGTCGGTGGCGATCCAGGTCAACGGCAAGCTGCGCGGCGTCGCGGAGGTCGCGGCGGGGACGGCGAAGGACGAGCTCGAGGCGCTCGCGCGCGCGCAGCCGCGGATCGCGGAGCTGCTGGACGGTGCCGAGGTGCGGCGCGTCGTCGTCGTCCCCGACCGGCTCGTGAACTTCGTGGTCGGCTGAGCGGGCCGGGCCTGGAACGACGGAGGGCGCCGAGGCGCCCTCCGTGCTCCATCGCTGCGAGTCTCTAGTGGTCGGTGAAGAGCAGGTGGTTGTTCGCCGTGCTCGAGCTCTTGACGATGCCCTTCGTCGTGTTCGCATAGAGCGCGTCGCGAACCTGCTGGGGCGTCGCGCCGGTGTTGGCCTGGAGGTAGAGCGCCGCGACCCCCGCCGCGTGCGGCGTGGCCATCGACGTCCCGCTGATCGTGTTGGTCTGCGTGTCGCTCTGGTACCACGCCGACGTGATCTGATGGCCGGGCGCGAACCAGTCGACGCAGGTGCCGTAGTTCGACCACGACGTCTTGGTGTCGGTCTTGTCGGTCGCGCCGATGGTCATCGCTGCCGGGACCCTCGCCGGCGAGTACTTGCACGCGTCCTGCGCCCGGCCGCCCTGGTTGCCGTTGCCGGCGGCCACCGCGTAGCTGACGCCGTCGGCGATCGAGTTCTTGACCGCCTCGTCGAGCGCGGTGCTCGCAC
This sequence comes from Solirubrobacteraceae bacterium, assembly GCA_030447275.1. Classification (GTDB taxonomy): domain Bacteria; phylum Actinomycetota; class Thermoleophilia; order Solirubrobacterales; family Solirubrobacteraceae; genus CADCVT01. The sequence goes on from JAUJPF010000034.1 coordinate 7,826, forward strand.
CGCCGCCCAGGCTCATGTTCGCCACCGCGGGCTGCCCCGCGAGGTGATCGCCGGTGACCCAGTCGATGCCGGCGATCACGCCCGACCACGAGCCGCTGCCGGCGCAGTCCAGGACGCGCACGGCGACGAGCGCCGTGCCCTTGGCCACGCCGTAGGTCGTCCCACCCACCGTGCCCGCGACATGCGTGCCGTGGCCGTTGCAGTCGTCCGCCGTCCCGCCGTCGATCGCGTCGAAGCCGCTCACTGCCCGGCCGCCGAAGTCGGCGTGGGTGAACCGGATGCCGGTGTCGAGGATGTACGAGCGCACGCCCAGACCGGTGTTGGTGTACGAGAACGTCCCGCTCAGCGGCAGCGCACGCTGATCGCTCCGGTCGAGGCCCCAGGTGGCAGCGCTCTGCGTCGCCGAGGCCGTCACCTCGCCGTCCTGCTCGATGTACGCGACGCGGCCGTCGGCGCGCAGGGCGCCGAGCTCGCTGCCCGGGATCCGAGCGGCGTAGCCGTTGAGAGCATGGGAGTAGACCTGGTCGATCTCGGCGCGGTGGCGAGCGCGGTGCTCGGCCGCGACGACCCTCGAGCTCGAGCCCTCCTTGAGCACGACGATCCAGCGGTCCTGCGCGGCCGCTGCGGAAGACGATGCGGCCGCGAGCGCGAGGACGGCTGCGGCGAGGGCGAGAGAACGGAGGAGAAGGCGCATTGGGCTCGGCTTTCGGTCGTTCGACGGCCGCATGGCCGTCTGCCGTGGGATGGGTGGTGTCGACGACCAGAGGGGAGAGGCTCTGCGCCCCTCCCCTCTGCCGTCGTGCGTCTCTGCTGGGGCCGCTACGGCATCCTCGCGAACCCGGCGTCCTCGACCACGATGTCGCCGCGGATCGGGGAGTCCTGGTTGCTCTGGCCGTCTTCGGTGCAGTCGGCCTCGTCGTCGTTGCTCGACTCGTCGAGGTCGAACGTGTCGCCGCGGCGGTCACCGCCGTTGCCGTCGACGTTGTCGACGGCCACTGCCTCCAGCCGATCGCCAACCGTGTAGGCCGGGTCGGTGCTCTGCTCGACCCGCAGCCCGATCACGGCCCGGTTGCCGTCAGCCCGGATGCAGAACGCGTCGGCATGGAAGCCTCGTCCGTCGCCCGCGCGCCGGAAGTCGAACTCGCCCCGAGCCGGCGAGACCCCGGAGCCACCCGGAGTCAGGCCGATCACCTGGTAGCCGACGGAGCCGCGCGTCTGCGGGTCGTCGAGGAAGCCGAAGCCGCTCGAGTAGTCGTTCGTACCGGCGTTCGGCACCTGCGCCCCGACGGCACCGGCGGTCGTCAACGCCACCAGCGCTGCGACCGTGAAGAGAAGGACCTTCCGCACCTGAACCCCCCTTGTGGTTTCCAGCGACGCCGTTTGCCGCTGCCTCTTACCGCTACTCCAACGCCACGCGCCCCCATTTCTGGCGCGAACCTGTCCTCTCGCCGGGAGTGCACCGCAAGTTCGTGCGAACGATGACGTTCAAGCGCACATGTTCACCCGACGCCGCCCTCTCGCACTGCTCGCCGCCGCCGTCTGCTCGCTCTCGCTGGCGGCTCCCGCGGCGGCCGGCACCTACGTCGCCCTCGGCGACTCCTACACGGCCGGCCCGGCGATCCCGCTCCCGATCAAGCCGTGGGGCTGCCTGAAGTCCGACCACAACTTCGCCCACCTCGCGGCGCCGCGGATGGGGCTCGACCTGAAGGACCCGAGCTGCTCGGGCGCCGAGACGGAGGACATGACCGCGAGCCAGCGCGTCTGGCCGCAGCCGAACCCGCCGCAGTTCGACGCGCTCGGGCCCGACACGCGCGTCGTCACGCTCGGGATCGGCGGCAACGACATCGGCTTCTCGAGCCTCGCCCAGGACTGCTTCAGCACGTCGCCGTATGGCTCCCCCTGCCGCGACCAGTACACCGCGGGCGGCAGCGACGAGATCAGCGGGCGCATCGCCGAAACCGCGCCGAAGGTCGCGAACGTCATCCAGCAGATCAAGGCGAAGGCGCCGGCCGCGAACGTCCACGTCATCAACTACCCGGCGATCCTGCCCGACAGCGGCCCCGGCTGCTACCCGCAGATCCCGGTGGCCGACGGCGACGTCGCGTGGCTGCGCGACAAGCAGAAGGAGCTCAACGCGATGCTCGCCGACCAGGCCGCCGCGAACGGCGCGGGCCTCATCGACTGGTACACGCCGAGCATCGGCCACGACGCCTGCCAGCCGCCCGGCATCAAGTGGGTCGAGGGCCCGGTCACGATGAACGCCGCGGCGCCCGTGCACCCGAACCTGCTCGGGATGATGGCCGCGGCCGACCTCGTCGTCGACGCGACGACGTAGCGAGGGCTTCAGCCACGCCAAGATCGGTCGGCGTCGCGGCGCGGCGCGGGCGTCCCCGCGACGAAGTCGCGCAGGCTCTCGTAGTCCTCGTGACAGGCGGGACAGCCCTCCAGGTGCGCCTGCATGCCGGGCAGCCGGGCGTCGGCGTGGGCCCCGGAAACCTCGAGCTCGACGTACTGGTCGAGCAGCTCGAAGCACTGCTCGCACGTGACCTCGGGACCGACGGGGCCCAGGACCCGGGCGAGCAGACCGGTCAGCTTCGAGTCGGCGTCGCCGCGCTCGTGCGCATCCATGTCAGTCACCTCCCGGTGCTCGTCGCTGCGGCTCGATCGCGAGGCCGCGGCCGGCGAGGTCGGCGCGCAGCTTGCGGCGGGCGTCGTGCAGGGTCTTGTAGAGCGCTCCGCGCGTCGTGCCGAGCCGCTCGGCGAGGACGTCGACGGGCACGCCGTCGAGGGCGAGGGCGACGAGCACGTTGCGCTGGTGGTCGGTCAGGCAGCCGGCGATCGCGTCGCGCACCGCGTCGATCAGCTCCTTGCCCTCGACCGCGGCGTCCAGGGCCGGCGCCTGATCTGCGACCAGCTCCCACGCGTCGGGCTCGAGCGGCACCTCACGGTCGCGCCAGGCCCGCCGCCGCACCGTCACCGCCGCCTCGAGCAGCGCGAACTTGTAGGCCCACGTCGTGAAGCGGCTCTCGCCGCGGAACTGCGCGCGCTTGGCGAGCACGGCCATCAGCGCGTCGTCGGCGGCCTGCATGGCGAGGTCTCCCAGCTCCTCGCCGCGGACCTGCGCGAGCGCGCCGCGGCGGCGCCCGATCTCGAAGTGCGCCGCGCGCAGCAGCACATCGTGCAACCGGGCCACGGCGTCCTCGCGCTCAGCTCCTGCGGAGTCGAGCGCGGCCAGCCACGCGCGCGACTCCGCGTCGAGTCCCCGCCGGGCCGCGGCGGGCGCCCGCTGGTCGGAGGCGGCCATCGCGCGGACCGTACCCCGCCCGGAGCAGGTCACGCGTCGCCGCGCCGCTCCGCGGTCGGCGGCCAGCCGCCGGCCCAGCCGGTCGTCGAACTCGGCGTGGGGCGTCATTCTCGCGCGGCGCCTACTAGTAGCCGCCGCCACCCGGCGACGCGGGGGCGGACGGCTCGGACTCGTTCCCGCCCGCGTCTCCGCCGACCGTCAGCGTGCCGGTCATGCCGAGCGCCCGGTGGTTGGCGACGGGGCAGTACCAGGTGTAGCGGCCGGGCTCGAGGTCGGCCTTCAGCGTCGCGATCTTGCCGGGGTCGATGGTGCCGGTCGAGGGGCGGTCGCCGCCGATCTCGAGCGCGAGGGCGTGGGGAGCCTTGCCGTCGTTGACCACCTCGATCGCGACCGAGCCGCTCCGGTCGAGCCGCGCGTCTGCCGGATCGAGCTCGAAGTCGGTCTCGGTCACCGTGAGCTGCTCGCCGCCGCCGCGCGACGAGGGCTGCGGCGAGTCGTCGCTGCCGCAGCCGGCGAGCACGAGCGCCGCGAGCAGGACGACCGTCGTGCGCGCTAGAGCGGCCGCGCTGCGGCTGTGGGTCATGACTGCTCCTCTGACCGGCGCTGGGTGTCGAGCGCGCGAACCGGTGCGGGGCCGTGGGCACCGGGCGCCGGAAGGACGGCGTCGTCGCCGCCGGTCCGTCCGGCGAGCGCGTCCGCCATCGGGGCGTCGGGTTGCTTGAGGACGCGGACGCCGTACACGTAGGCCAGCGTGCCACCGAGGAAGCCGCCCGCGGTCAGCAGCCCCATGGCGATCAGGCCAAGCACCACGGCGAGGGTCTCGACCTGATCGTCGCGGTAGCCGTCGAGCTGCGCGATCCACGTCGCGCCGAACAGGAGCGTCGCGGCGACCATCGAGATGAGGTGGACCGTGGCGACGCGCCGCACCGGCGTCTGCTTGGGAAGCCGAACCCAGTCGGCGAGGCCGCTGAGCGCGGTCGGCGCGGCGAGCAGCAGCCCGAACGAGAGGGCGAGCAGCGCGCCGTGCGCCATCTGCTCCTCCTCCAGGCCGAGGGCGCCGGCGACGAGCATGACGACGGCGACGGTGTACGCGCCGATGCTGGCGTCGGTGAGAGGTGGGTGGGATGGCTTGCCGGGCAGGCCCTGGAGAAGCGTTCGCATACAGGGTTCGCGTCAGCGCGGTTGCGTTTCTTACCGGCGACGCCTACCGGGCGAGCGCGAGGAACTCCTGGCGGGTGCGCGCGTCCTCGCGCACGAGCCCGTGGAGCGCCGACGTGACCGTCTTCGAGCCCGTCTTCTGCACGCCGCGCAGCGACATGCAGAGATGCTCGGCCTCGAGCACGACCCCGACGCCCTTCGGCTCGAGGTGCTCCTCCAGCCAGTTGGCGATCTGCTTGGTCAGGCGCTCCTGGACCTGGAGGTCGCGCGCGAACAGGTCGACGACGCGCGCGAGCTTCGAGAGACCGAGGATCCGCTCGCCCGGCAGGTAGCCGACGTGGGCGACGCCGACGAACGGGAGCATGTGGTGCTCGCACAGCGAGTGGAACGGCATCGACCGGGCGACGACCAGCTCGTCGTAGCCGTCGTCGTTGGGGAACGTGGTCGCCTGGAAGTCCTGCGGCGTGAGCAGCTCCGTATAGGCCGACGCCATTCGCCGCGGGGTGTCGCGCAGGCTCTCGTCGGTCAGGTCGGCGCCCAGGGCGGTGAGGAGGTCTCGTGCCGCCTGCTCGACGCCGCAGCGGTCGATGGTCCGCGGGCCCGAGGGAGGCGCGCCGGAGCGCACGAGACTCAGGGCAGCGCCTGCGGTGTCGGTGGTCATGCCACCGTTCGCGTCGACGCGCGGCCCGTTCTTACGTCGTGAAACGCGCGCTCGTCCAATCCGGAACCTCCTCAGGTGGCGGCGTCGCCAGGGGTGGCCTCGGCGCTGATCTGCTTGACCTCGAGGGGGCGCTTGGCGGGGCCGTGCAGGACGTCGCCGTCGACGCCGAAGCGCGAGCCGTGGCAGGCGCAGTCCCACGTCCGGTCGCGGCCGTTGAAGTCGACGAGGCAGCCCATGTGCGTGCACACCGGCGAAACGGCATGCAGCGCGCCGTCGTCGTCGCGGTAGACCGCGACCTTCTTCCCGGCGACGTCCAGCACCTTGCCCTCACCGCGCTCCAGGCGCGATACCGGCGTCGGGTCCGCCTTCGTCAGCCGGTCGCCGATGACGCGCCGCGCGTAGTTGATGCCCTGCCCGAAGAAGCTCTTGGTCGGCCGCGCGCCGGCGACCGTTCGCGCCTTGGCGATCTCCTCGAGTGGGACGTCGGGGTCGCGCAGGCGGGCGGCGTCGACCGGGACGCGTTCGCGGATGATCTCCTGGACCGGATCCGTGACGTCCCAGACGTTGACGTTCATCCCCGCGAGCACCCGATCGCCTGACAGCCAGAAGGCGATGAACTCACGAGTCGCGGGGTCGCCGCGGAAGACGACCTCGTCCCACGTGACGGCGTGGCCGGAGTACTCCATGCCCACGTCGTACTGGTCGGAGTAGAAGTACGGCAGCCGGTCGTAGGGCTCACCCTTGCCGAGCATGCTGCGCGCCGCCGCGGGGCCCTGGTTGAGCGCGTTGGCCCAGTGCTCGACGTGCAGCCGCCCCTCGTAGAGGGGGTGACGGGCGTCGACGACGTCACCGGCGGCGAAGATCCGCGCGTCGCTCGTGCGCAGGCGCTCGTCGACGTGGACGCCGCGGCCGACCTGGAGGCCCGCCGACACCGCGAGCGCCGTGCGCGGCTCGACCCCGATGCCGACGACGACGAAGTCGCAGTCGATCTTGTCGCCGTCGGTCGTGACGACGCGCTCCAGCGCGCGGTCACCCTCGATCGCCGCGAGCCCCGACCCGAGCCGCAGGTCGACGCCACGCTCGCGGTGCAGGTCGCGGTAGATGCCGCCGACCTCCGGCCCCAGGACGCGCTCGAGCGGCACCTGCGAGGGCTCGAGCACCGTCACGTCGAGCCCCGCCTCGCGCAGCGACGCCGCGACCTCCGAGCCGATCCACCCCGCGCCGACGATCAGCGCCCTGCCGCCGAGCGCCATCCGCCGCCGGATCTCCTCGACGTCGCGCAGGTCGCGCAGGTAGAGCACCCCGTCGAGGTCCGCACCCGCGACGTTCAGCCGCCGCGGCTCGGCGCCGGTGGTGAGCAGCAGCCGCTCGTAGCGCAGCCGCTCGCTCCCGTTGAGGACGACCTCCGAGGCGGCGGTCTCGATCGAAGTGACGGTCGTCGCGCTGCGCAGCTCGATGTCGTGCTCCGCGTAGAAGCCTTCGTGGTGGACGAAGAGCTCGTCGCGCTCGGACTTGCCCTGGAGGAAGCCCTTGGACAGCGCGGGCCGCTCGTACGGGCGCTCGGGCTCGGCGCCGATGAGCACCACCCGGCCGTCGAAGCCCTCCGTCCGCAGCGTCTCCGCCGCCCTGGCGCCGGCGAGGCTGGCGCCGACGATGACGAAGGTTGATCCAGCGGCCATTCCGGCCTCCATGTCCGATGAGAGCGTGATGTCGGATCTGCGTCGGGCGACGGGGCGGTCTTACGTCCTCAGCCGTTCACGACCTCGGCCTCGCGGCGCGGTCGCGCGGCCGTCCGCGGTGTCAGCCGCGGCGGCGCTCGATGCTGGTGAGCAGCTTGCCCATCGCGACCGCGAACGCCTCGATGCCGTCGACGAGCAGCCGCCCGGTCACCTGGTCGAGGTCGACGCCCGCTGCGCGCAGCTCGGCGAGCGTCCGGCGGGCATCCGGCGCGCTGCCGCTCAGCGCGTCGCGCGCATGGCCGTGCTCGGCGAACGCCTCGAGGGTGGCGAGCGGCATCGTGTCGACCGTGTCGCGCCCCGCCAGCTCCTCGACGTACATCACGTCCCGATAGCGCTCGTCCTTGACCCCCGTCGACGCCCACAGCGGCCGCTGCGCCCGCGCCCCGCGCTCGGCCAGCGCGGCAAACCGCTCGCCGGAGAACAGCTCGCCGAAGCGGGCGTGCGCGATCCGCGCGTTCGCGATGGCGGCGCGACCCGCGAGCTCGTCGCGGCCGCGTTCGGCGAGCATCCCATCGACGGCGATGTCGACGCGCGAGACGAAGAAGCTCGCGACCGAGACGATGTCGTGGACCGGCTCGCCGCGCGCGACCCGCTCCTCGAGGCCGCCGAGGTACGCGGCGGCGGCCTGCGTGTAGGCGTCGACGGAGAACAGGAGCGTCACGTTGACGTTGACGCCCGCCGCGGTCGCTCGCCGGATCGCCTCGACACCCGCGGGCGTGCCCGGGATCTTGATCATCACGTTCGGCCGGTCCAGCCGCCGCCACAGATCGAGGGCCGAGGCCAGCGTCGCATCCGCGTCGTGGGCCAGGTCGGGCGCCACGTCCAGGCTGGCGTAGCCGTCGCGGTGGTCGGTGCGGTCGTAGACCGGGCGCAGGACGTCGGCGGCAGCGCGCACGTCCTCGACCGCCAGCCTCTCGTAGGCGGAGACGACGTCGAGACCGTCCTCAGCGAGGACGCGTAGCGGCTCGTCGTACTCGCTGCCCCCGGCGATCGCCTTCTCGAAGATCGCTGGGTTGGCAGTCACGCCGACCACGCCGACGTCACGGACGAGCGCCTCGAGCTCGCCGGCTCGATCATCGCCCGGCTCAACGAGTCCAGCCAGACGCTCGTGCCGAGCTCGGTGAGGGCGGCGATGGGTCGGGGGGCGGGGCGCTGCTCGGTCGTGGTCATCGCCTCGTTCGCGTCGCGGCGTCGCTTGGTCTTACGTCACGCGCAGCGCTAGCGGTGTGCTGGCGGGGTCAGGCCCTCGCGGGGGTTCAGAGGCACCTAAACGTCCTCGAACGGACCCGTTCGGACCACCGTAGGATGCCGCCCGTGAGTCCGGACGCGGTTGTGGCCGGCGGCTTTCGCGTCGCCAGTGCGGTTCCCGGTCGCATCCGCCTGCGGGCCACCGACGGCGAAGGGCGCCGGAGCCTCGCGGCCGTGGCCGACGAGCTGCGCAGCAGCGCCGAGGTCATGGCGGCGGACGTCCGCACGCGCTCCGCGAGCCTCGTCGTGCGCTTCGACCCCGTACACGCAAGTGACGTCGCAGACCGGCTGGGCGCCCTCGGCGTCGATCTGCGCATCGGCGTCCCCGACGCGCCCCCCGACCCCGCCACCACCGTCGTCGGAGCCGCCGCTGCAGCTGCCAATCGCGCCGTCGGAAGGCGCTTGGACGGCACCGATCTCCGCGCCCTCGTCCCGCTCGGGCTGGGCCTCATGGCCGCGCGGCGGGCGATGCGCGGCGAGGAACGGCTGGCCGACGCCCCGTGGTACGTCCTCGCGTGGTACGCCAGCCAGACGTTCTGGAAGTTCCACGGCGACGGCACGGTCGCGCGCGGTGCCGCCGCTGCCGGCGAGGGGGGATGATGGACGAGAAGATGGTCGCCGTCGTCGGGGCGGTGGCCGGCGCCACGCTGGCGGGCCGCGGTCTGCGCCCGGTCGCCAAGCTCGCCCTGCGCGGCGTCGTCGCGGCGGCTGACGCCACGACCGGGGCGCGGCGCGAGCTCGCCGAGCTGTACGCGGAGGCGAAGGCCGAGCAGCGCGGCGAGCCCGACGCCGCGGCCGGGTCGGCGTCGGCGTCGGCGCCTGCGTGACGGTCGCCACCGCCGCGCCCGCGGTCGACCACACGGTCGTCCACCGCGTTCACGGGCGCCTGCGCTGCCGTGCCCCGCGCTTGAGGACCGACGAGGCCTACGCCGCGCGGCTGGCGGCGGTCGCGCAGCGCGACGAGCGCGTGGCGGACCTGCGCGTCAACCGCCGGGCGGCGTCGGTCACCGTGCGGTGGGCGGCGCCCGCTCCGCCGCAGGTGCACGCCGACGTGCACCTCGCGGAGCTGTTTCGCGACGCCGAGCTGGCGTCGGCCGAGTCGGTGGCCGCGCCGCTCCCGCGCGTCGGCGACCGGTTCACGCGCCTTGCCGTGCCCGGCGCGCTCGCCGGCGTCGCGGGGCTCGGCCGGCTGCTCGGGTTCACGTTGCCCGGGCCGGTAGGGGCGATGGCCGTCCTCGCCGCGTCGTGGCCGATCGCACGCCGCGCGTTCCACAGCGTCGCGGTCGAGCGGCGGCTCAACCTCGACGTGCTCGACATGACCGCGATCGTGCTCACGACGCTGCGCGGTTCGCTGCTTGCGCCGCTGTCGGTCATCGGCCTCGTCGAGGTCGGCGAGGCGATCCGCGAGCGCACGGCGCGCGCATCGCGCCGCGAGCTGCTCGACCTCCTGGACGCCATCGCCGAGACCGTGTGGGTCGAGCGCGAGGGCGCGCGCGTGCAGGTGGCCTTCGACGAGGTTCGCCGCGGCGACGTGGTCGTCGTCTACCCCGGGGATCGGATCCCGGTCGACGGGCGCGTGCTGGAAGGGCGGGCGCTCATCGACGAGCACCAGCTCACCGGGGAGCCGATGCCCGTGCTGCACGAGGAGGGTGAGGTCGTCTACGCCTCGACGCTGATGCGCGACGGGCATCTGCACATCGCCGTCGAGCTGGTCGGTGGAGAGACGCGCGCCGGCCGGATCGTGCAGCTCATGCGCGACGCACCCGTGCACGACACGCGCATCGAGAACTACGCCGGCAGGCTCGCCGACCGGATCGTGCTGCCGTCGTTCCTGCTCGCCGGGGCCGTGCTGCTGGCGACGCGCAACCCGACGCGAGCGGCCTCCATCCTCATCACGGACTTCGCGACGGGCATCCGCGTCTCCGTCCCGACGGCGGTCCTCGCCGCGATGACCAAGGCCGCGCAGGCCGCGGTCGTGATCCGCAGCGGCCGAGCGCTCGAGCAGCTCGCCGGTGTCGACGCGGTCGTGTTCGACAAGACCGGCACGATCACCGAGGGCTATCCGGCCGTGGTCGGCGTCGAGAGCGTCACGAGCGATCTCTCCCGCGACGAGGTCCTCGCTCTGGCGGCGACCGCCGACCAGCGTCTCAGCCATCCCGTGGCGGAGGCCGTCGTGCGCTACGCGGCCGCGGCCGGCGTCGTGCCGGGGCGCCGCGGTCGCTGGGCCTACGACATCGGCCTCGGTGTCCGCGCCGAGATCGGCGGGCGCGACGTGCTCGTCGGCAGCGACCGGCTGCTCGACCGCGAAGGGGTCGACCTGTCACCGACGCCGCGGCTGATGGACGCCAGCTCGCGCGTCTACGTCGCCGTGGACGGCCGCCTCGGCGGGGTGATCGCGTATGAGGATCCGATCAGGAGCGAAGCGGGCCGCGTGGTCGCCTCGCTGCGCGACGAGCACGGTATGGACATCCATCTGCTGACGGGCGACAAGACGGAGACCGCGCACGCGGTCGGGCGACGACTGGGCATCGACGCGGCGAACGTGCACGGTGAGCTGTTCCCCGAGGACAAGGCGGCGGTCCTGCGCACGCTGCGCGCCGACGGCCGGCGCGTCGCGTTCGTCGGCGACGGCATCAACGACCTTCCCGCGCTCGCGTACGCGGACGTCTCGATCTCGTTCGGCGGCGCCACCGCGGTGGCGCGCGAGACCGCCGACGTCGTGCTCATCGAGAACAGCCTCGACGCGCTGCCGACCGCGGTCGCTGCGGCGCGCCAGGCGATGCGGCTGGTCCGCCAGAACATCGGCATCGTCGGCGGCGTGAACCTCGCGGCGCTGACGGTGGCGACCGCCGCCGGGCTGTCGCCGACCACGGCCGCGGTCGTGCACAACGGCTCGACGGTCGTCGCAGCGGTCAACGGACTGCGGCCATTGCTCGGAGCGGACCGTCGCAGGCGACGGATGCCCGAGCCCCACCGAGAGGAGACAGCGGATGGACGGTAAGCCGAAGAGGGGGTCGGAGATGTGGAAGGGCGCTAGGCGCGGCGCCGGCTGGACGCTCGGCGCCGGAGCCGTCGTCTCGGTCGCCGCGCTGCTGCGCGACGGCCCGCGCGAGACGATCAAGTCGGCGATGAAGGCAGGGATGCGCGGCCGCGAGGTGGCCGCCGAGCTGTCAGAGCAGGCGCAGGACCTCTACGCCGAGGCCCAGGCCGAGCGGTCTCCGGAGCCGGGCTCGAACGACGACTGAGCAGCGAGCCGAGGAGGATCAGGCGCGTTGGGGGCGGGCTCTCCCAGGCGTGCCGCGATGAGCGCTTCGAACTCCGAGGAGATGTGGTGCTCGAGCCGATCCGCCTCGCTGTGGACGTGCTCGATCGCCATTCCGAGCGCGTCGACGAGGAAGGCCTCGAGCAGCCGCCGCCGGCGCGTCACGTGCGATGCCAGCTGCGCACCGCGCGGGGTCAGCGTGACGCCGCGGTACGGCGCGTAGACGACCAGCTCGAGCCGCGCGAGCTTCTTGAACATGCCGGACACGGAGGCCGGCGTCACCGCGAGGAAGTCCGCGACCTCCGTCGTCGACGCGATGCGCCGCGGCCCGCGCGCCGTGCAAGAGATCGCCCTGACGTAGTCCTCGACCGCCTCCGAGCCGGCCGTCGGGCCATTCCTTGCGGGCGGGGGCTGGCCCGCGGGCGACGAGAGACGCTGAGAGCGCGCCTGGGGCGCAGGGTGAGCCACCGCTCGCACGTTACGCGAGCACGATGCCTTGTCAAGACAGGCCTACATGCCAACTTAGTTATGCCAAAAGAAGATGTTTGCAGTTCGTATGGCGCGCGCTAGGGTCGCTTGCGCCGAACGGACCGTCCTCGGCGACCCGATTCCCAGCCCTCGAGGAACAGCGACTTGAAGATCGACCGCAGACAGCTGATTGGAGGCGGCGCGCTGGCCGCCGCCGCGGCGCGTTCGCCGCCCTCGACCCGCGCGGCGGCCGCACCGCGGCCGCAGGCGCCGACGGACATACCGGCCACGGCCACGGAGGCGGGGCGCAGGGTCCCACCATGCGCAAGGGCCAGACCGTCGACCACCGCGCGAACGGCTTCAACCCGACGGACATCCTCCGCGACTTCGACTACGGCACGACGCGGCGGCTTGCGAGCGGCCGGACGCTGCGCGAGTGGGAGATCGTCGCCGCCGACAAGGAGATCGAGGTCGCCCCGGGGATCAAGTTCCCGGCCTGGACGTTCAACGGCCGCGTGCCCGGACCGTCGCTGCGCGCGCGAGGGCGAGCTGCTGCGCGTCCGCTTCGCCAACGGATCCGAGCATCCCCACACGATGCACTTCCATGGGATCCACCCGTCCGCGATGGACGGCGTCCCGGAGATCGGCGACGGCCTCATCCAGCCGGGGCAGAGCACGGTCTACGAGTTCGAGGCCGAGCCGTTCGGCATGCACCTCTACCACTGCCACACCGCGCCGCTGGCCGAGCACATCGCGCGGGGCATGTACGGGGCGTTCATCGTCGATCCCCGGCGGGGCCGGGACGACGCCGACGAGCTGCTGATGATGATGAACGGCTTCAACACGAACCTCGACGCCGAGGGCAACCAGGTCTACGCGGTCAACTCGATCGCCTTCCACCACGTCAACGAGCCCGTGCGCGTCAAGCAGGGCGAGCTGGTCCGCATCTACCTGGCCAACATCCTCGAGTACGACGCGATCAACTCGTTCCACCTGCACGGCAACTTCTTCGAGTTCTTCCCGACGGGGACGCGCCTTGAGCCGGCCGACTTCACCGACACGGTCGGGATGGTCCAGGGCCAGCGCGGGATCCTCGAGACACGCTTCAAGCACAAGGGGAAGTTCATGTTCCACGCCCACAAGAGCGAGTTCGCCGACCTCGGGTGGATGGGCTTCTTCGAGGTCGTCTGATGGAGGCCGGCGCGCAGTCCCAACCGCAGCTCGACGTTCCCGGCACCACCCGCGGCCGGCCGCCCGCGTGGGTGCTCGGCGCCATCCCGCTCGCGCTCATCGTCGCCGCGCTCGCGGCGCTGCTGACCGTCGGCGGCGACACGCTCGGCGAGCGGCTCGGGCCGCCGGTCGAGGAGATCGCCGTCGAGCGCACCGTGCTCCGCGCCGGTGAGATCGAGCTGGCGGTCCGCAACACCGGCCCTGACGCTGTGACGGTCGCGCAGGTGTTCGTCAACGACCAGTACGTCGACTACAGGACCAGCGCCAACGAGGTCGGAGCGCGGGGCACCGAGACGTTCACGCTCAACTACCCGTGGCAGCCGGACTCGCCGTACCTCGTCACGCTGGTGAGCGAGACCGGCGCCACCACCGAGCACGAGATCCCGGTCGCGGTCCTCACCCCGGAGCCCGACGGGGGCTTCTACGGGCTGATGGCGCTGCTGGGCCTCTACGTGGGCGTCATCCCCGTCGCGCTCGGAATGCTGTTCCTGCCGTTCCTGGGCCGCGTGCGCGAGCACTGGATCCGCTTCTTCATGGCGCTCACGATCGGACTGCTGGGCTTCCTGGCCGTCGACGCGTACCTCGAAGGGACCGAGATCGCCGAGTCCGGGACCGGCGCCTTCGGCGGCGCCGCGCTGCTGTTCATCGGCGCCGGCGCGGCGTACCTCGGGCTCGTCGCGCTCGACCGGTGGCTGCGCTCGCGCGGCGAGCGGGCGCGCGAGACCGGGGCGAGCGCGTTCACGCTCTCGCTGCTCGTCGCGATCGGGATCGGCCTGCACAACCTCGGGGAAGGTCTCGCCATCGGCTCGGCCTACGCCGTCGGGGAGCTGGCCCTCGGTGCGTTCCTGGTCTTCGGGTTCGCGCTGCACAACACGACCGAGGGCCTCGCCATCGTCGCCCCGCTCAGCTCCCACCGCCGGCCGTCGATCGCGCGGCTGGCGCTGCTCGGGCTGATCGCGCGCGCGGCGGCGATCCTCGAGGCGGTCATCGGGGCGTCGGCCTTCAACCCGGAGCTCGCGGCGCTCTTGATCGGCGTCGGGATCGGCGCCATCGTCCAGGTCATCGTGCAGCTCGTCCCCGCGATCCGCGACCGCGCCGGGCGCGCCCTGTACCCGGCGAGCGTCGGCGGCATCCTCGCCGGAGTCGCGGTCCTCTACGTGACCGGTCTTCTGTTGACGGCCTGATGGCGGCGGTCCAGCAGCCCCGTCTCTCGGCGGCGATCGAGGACTACGCCAAGGCCATCTACGCGCTGGCGCGCCGCGGCGACGCGACGGTCACCACCACCGCTCTCGCCGAGCGCCTCGGCGTCTCCGCCGCGTCGGTGTCCGGGATGGTCAAGAAGCTCGCCGAGCTGGGGCTGGCCCGTCATGAGCCCTACCACGGGGTGCAGCTCACGGCCGAGGGCGAGCGGGTCGCGCTGTCGGTCATGCGCCACCACCGTCTGCTCGAGCTGTACCTCGCCGAGCACCTCGGCGTGCCGTGGGATCGCGTGCACGAGGAGGCCGAGGCGCTCGAGCACGTGATCTCGGAGGACCTCGAAGCGCGCATCGCAGCCAAGCTCGGTCATCCGTCGCACGACCCCCACGGGGACCCGATCCCCGACGCCGACCTCGTCATCGACGAGGGAGACACGCGCAGCCTCGCCGAGATGGAGGTCGGCGACCGCGGCCGGTTCGTGCGCGTCTCGGACTCCGACCCCGAGATGCTCCGGTACCTCGACGGACGCGCGATCGCCCTCGGCGACGAGCTCGAGGTCGTCGAGCGTCAGCCGTTCGACGGGCCGCTGACCGTCCGCTTCGGGTCAGACGAGCACGTCCTCGGCGGCGGGCTGGCGCGGGCGATGCGCGTCGCCGACAGCCGGTGTTGAACCCGCAGCTCGAGCACGTGTAGCACGAGCCCGTGCGCTGCATCATCCCGCCAGCCGCACTGCTGGCGCGCCGGGCCGCGGTCGAGGCCCACGAGGCGGGCCGGGACCACCGCCGCTCAGGTCGGCTCGGCGGCGCGGGTCCGCTGCTGCTCGCGCCAGCCGTGGCGGGTGCGGCCCGCCGGCTTGAAGACCGAGAGGATCGCGGCGGCGAGCAGCAGCAGGAGCGCGGCGCCCGCGTGCAGCACTGGAGACGAGCTGCGGATCGCACCGAGCTCGGCAGCCGACCCCGCCGTGTCGGCCAGCGCGCCGAGCGTCTGCATGTAGAGAACCAGCACGGCACTGGCCACCAGGTTGATCACGAGCTTCGTGACCACCCAGTAGTGCTGGAGGAGGCCCCACTTGCCGGCCAGAGAGATCGTCAGTCCCGAGAGCAGCGAGGCGAAGCTGAGCGGCACGAGGGCGTACCAGCCCATGACCTCCAGCGCCGGGTAGACCGCGCGCACGGTCTGCGCGTCCTGGCTGGCCATGCCTGCGACCGCCAGCACCAGCGTCGCCGCGACCGCGCCCAGCCAGCCGACCGACGCGACCACGTGCGTCGTCAGCGCGAGCTTGCGTTCGCGCGGCGAGAGGCGCACGGCTACGGCTCGCCGTGGTCCAGGCCGGGAGGCGGCGTGTGTCCCTCGGCTCCGGCGGGCGGCGTCTGGCCCCCGGAGGGCGTTGCGCCGTTCTCGCCGTTCTGCGAGGCGGGCGTCTGCTCGCCGCCGCCGTGCATGCCCGGGCCGTGCTCGACGCCGGCCAGCTTGCCGATCATCAGCACCACCACGAGCACGAGCACCACGGCGATCGCGGCCTTGACCCAGCGCGGCATGCCCGGATGCGACTCGCCCTGTCCCGCGGCGACGCTGCCGGCTTCGAAAGGGGCGGGTGGCGGATCGGTCATCGGGCGCATCCTGTCCTAGGGTCGTCGGACTGCATCGCGCTTTACGATACACGATGTCTCGCTACAGACGTTTCGTCTGCGAAATCGACGGCGCGTATACTCGGACCGCAGGTGCCGAAGCTCTGGGACGAGACGATCGACGCGCATCGCCACGCCGTGCGCGAGGCGACGCTGGACGCCGCCGCCGCGCTCCTCGCCGAGCACGGCCTGCGGGCGGTGACCATGTCGCAGATCGCCGAGCGCACCGGCATCGGGCGCGCGACGCTCTACAAGTACTTTCCGGATGTCGAGGCGATCCTGGCCGCCTGGCACCGTCAGGTCCGGGTCGAGGCGATCCTGGCCGCCTGGCACGAGCGTCAGGTCCGCGGCCACATGCGGCAGCTCGCCGCGCTGCGCGACCGCGACGAGAGCGCCCGGGAGCGCCTCGCGGCCGTCCTCCACACCTACGCGCTCATCCAGCACGAGCACCAGGACGGCGCGCTCGCCGCCCAGCTGCACCAGGGCCCGCACATGGCCCACGCCCAGCAGCACTTGTGCGGGTTCATCGGCGACCTCGTGGCCGAGGGCGCTGCCGCCGGCGAGCTGCGCGCGGACGTGTCGCCCGACGAGCTGGCAGGCTTCTGCCTCAGCGCCCTGGCAGGCGCCGGCGGACTGCACTCCAAGGCAGCCGTTCGCCGACTGGTCGACGTCACGCTCGCCGCCCTTCGACCGCTCGCCTGAGCTTCTCGCACCCCCCGCGGTTCTGCAGACAGAGACGGCGGACGGGAGCGAACGCGCCTGGCCGCGATCGTCTGGGAGCACTCCGCCGGGCGCCGGGTAGCCTCAGAGCGGATGGGTTCGATCGCCACCCGGCTGGAGATTCACCGGCGCTGTCGTCGGCTGACGGCGATCTTCGTGGTGCGTCTGCTCGACGGCGATCATCGCGCATCACAGCGGCCCGGCGATGGGCGAGCCCATCACGAGCATGGGCATGAGCGTTGCGGTCGAGCTGTGCCTGGCGGCGTCCACCGCACAGATCGCTCGGGCAGAGCCTGGCCTGCTTCTCGTCAGCCCGGGTTGACCGGCGCTGACCTGGGCACGCACGCGCGCGTCGCACGCTCACCCGGCCCGACCACTCAGACGCAGATGCAGACGCACCCAAGGGGAACGAGACCGAGATGAACACGCGCAAGATCCTGGCCGCGCTCGTGGCCGCTGGCATGCTGACCGCCGCCGGCTGCGGCAACGACGACGACTCCCGCGCGAGTGGCGAGTCCGGCGCCGGCAACGGCACCGATCGCGCGTTCGTCGCCGAGATGATCCCGCACCATGAGAGCGCCGTGGAGATGGCAGAGATCGCTCGGCAGCGCGGCGAGAGCGAGTTCGTGAAGCAGCTGGCCGGCGACATCGTGCGCACGCAGACGCAGGAGATCGCCACGCTGCGCCGCGAGGACGAAGCGCTCGACAGCGCGGGCGTCGAGAAGGGTTCGCTCGGCGTGCCCGAGCACGCGACGGGCATGGACGACGACCCGTCCGAGCTCAGGACCGCCAAGCCGTTCGACAAGGCGTTCCTGGAGATGATGATCCCCCACCACGTCGGCGCGATCGAGATGGCCAAGGCCGAGCAGGCCGAGGGCGGCGACCCCGAGCTCAAGGCGCTGGCGCAGCGGATCATCGACGCGCAGGAGCGCGAGATCGACGAGATGCGCGAGCACCTCGGCCCGGAGGGCGACGGCGCGACCGGCGGCGCTGAGGACGCCGGCCATGGCTCCGGGCACTCGGGCTGAGCGCGGAGCGGGCGGCACGATGTCGCCGCCCCCACGACCTCCGTCGAAGGCGACGTTCCGACGTCTGCGTGGCCTGCCCCTCGTCCCGCTGCTCGTGCTCGCCGGCTGCGGTAGCGGCGATGACACCGCGCCCTCCACCGGCGCGGGCCCGGTCACCAGCGACCCGGGCGTCTCGCACATCCACGGCGTCGGCATCAACCCCGCCGACGACGCGGTCATCGTCGCCACCCACACCGGGCTGTTCCGGGCGGCGGCCGGCGAGCAGCGCGCCGAGCGGATCGGCGATCGCCGTCAGGACACGATGGGCTTCACCGTGATCGGGCCCGACCGCTTCCTGGGCTCCGGGCACCCAGACGCGCGCGACGACCTGCCGCCGCTGCTGGGCCTGATCCGTTCTCGTGACGCCGGCCGAAGCTGGCAGCCCGTCTCGCTGCTCGGCGAGGCCGATTTTCATGTCCTGCGGGCGGCCGGCCGGCGTGTGTACGGCGTCAACTCCGCCGATGGCGCGCTGCTGGCCTCAGCCGACGGCGGCCGTACGTGGCGGCGGCGGAGGCCGCCCGGGCCCCTGCTGGATCTGGCCATCGATCCGCGCGACGGCGACCGGATCGTCGTCTCCG
The DNA here is from genome assembly GCA_030447275.1 of Solirubrobacteraceae bacterium. Taxonomy (GTDB): domain Bacteria; phylum Actinomycetota; class Thermoleophilia; order Solirubrobacterales; family Solirubrobacteraceae; genus CADCVT01. Next base: position 26,086 of record JAUJPF010000034.1, read on the forward strand.
GGGAGCGAGGCCTGGCCGTCTCACGCGACGGTGGGAAGCGCTGGCGGCCACTCGACTCAGAGCGTGTCGGGCTGCTGGCGTGGACCGACGAGCTGGTGCTCGTCGACGCGGCCGGCGACGTGCATTCGAGCGCCGACGCCGGACGCACGTTCACGAGCGTCGGGGCCCTCGGCGGTCAGCCCGCCGCGCTGGCCGGTCACGACGGGCAGCTGCTCGCGGCGCTGCATGACAACACGGTGCACGTCTCCGCCGACGGCGGGCGCAGCTGGAGGTTGCGCGTGCGCGGCGGCTGAGCTCCGCGCCGTGGTCCCCGCAACGAGAAGCGCCCGGCGTGGGCCCGGCGCTTCGAACGTCTCTCATTTTCAAGCCCGTCGACCGCGGACCGGACGCTCAGGCCTACCCGCAGCCGGTGTTGAACCCGCAGCTCGAGCACGTGTAGCACGAGCCCGTGCGCTGCATCATCCCGCCGCACTGCTGGCACGCCGGGCCGAGGTCGAGGCCCGCGAGGCGGGCCGGGACGACCGGCGGCGTCTCCGTGAACGCGGTGGCCGCGGGCTGCGGGGCGTCGCCGCTCGAGGCGGCGGCCTTCGGCTCGCTCGCGGTCGCGCCGCCGTTGCCGCCGTTGCCCCCGTTCCCGCCGTTCGCGGGGCCGGCGCTGTCGGAGGACAAGGACGTCGCCGCCTCCTGCGCCGTCTTCCGCGCGCGGACCTCCGGCGTGAGGATCCCGAGCTCCTCCTGATCGTCGGCGTCGAGGAACCGCGACGCCAGCCAGCGCATGATGTAGTCGGGCATCGACTTTGCGAACGGGATCTCCGGGTTCTGGGTGATCCCTTCCGGCTCGAAGCGCATGTAGGCGAACTTCTGGACGAGCGTCTCGAGCGGCACGCCGTACTGGAGCGCGATCGAGATCGCCGTCGCGTACGAGTTCAGCAGGCCGCGGAGGGTCGAGCCCTCCTTGCCGATGTCGGTGAGGAAGATCTCGCCGACGCTGCCGTCCTCGTACATGCCCGCGGTGATGTAGCCCTCGTGGCCGCCGATCGAGAACTTGTGGGTGATCGACTGGCGCTCGCGCGGCATCCGCCGGCGGACCGGGCCCGCGTCGGCCTGCGCCTTCTTCATCGCCTCGGAGACCGCCGACTCGAGCTCCTCCTTCGTGAACTCGGCGCCCGGCTTCGTGGCGGCGACGGCGTCGACCACCGCGTCGGCGACGGCGTCCGCCTCGGCGTCGGTCCGCAGCGCCTGCGCGGTCTTCGAGCCGTCGCGGTAGATGGCCAGCGCCTTGACGCCGAGCTGCCACGCCTGCGTGTACGCGTCGGCGATGTCGTCGACCGTCGCGGTCTGCGGCATGTTGACCGTCTTCGAGATCGCGCCCGAGATGAACGGCTGGACGGCGCCCATCATCTTGATGTGGCCCATGTGCGAGATCGCGCGCTCGCCGACCGCGACGTCGAACACCGACAGGTGCTCGTCGAGCAACCCCGGCGCGCCGACGATCGTCGCGTGCTCGTTGATGTGGGCCTCGATCTGCTCGATCTGCTCGTCGCTGTAGCCCAGCGTGCGCAGCGCCATCGGGATCGTCTGATTGACGATCGTCATCTGACCGCCGCCGACGAGCTCCTTGAACTTCACGAGCGAGAAGTCGGGCTCGACGCCGGTCGTGTCGCAGTCCATGAGAAACGAGATCGTCCCCGTCGGCGCGAGCACCGTGGCCTGCGCGTTGCGGTAGCCGAACGCCTCGCCGGCGCTCACCGCGCGGTCCCACGTCGTGCGGGCGGCCTTCAGCAGCGCCTCGTCGCCGCACGTCGAGTCCGGGATCGCGTACGAGGCGTCGCGGTGCATCCGCATGACGCCGTTGTGCGCGTCGCGGTTCTCCGCGTAGCGCTCGTACGGGCCGAGGGCGCCGGCCACGCGGGCCGAGCCGAGGTACGCGCGGCCGGTCATCAGCGCCGTGATCGCCGCCGCCGTGCCGCGGCCGGCGTCCGAGTCGTACGGCATGCCGTTCGACATCAGGTACGCGCCGAGGTTCGCGTAGCCGAGCCCGAGCTGGCGGAACGCGCGCGCGTTGACGCCGATCTCCTCCGTCGGGTAGCTCGACGGGCCGACGACGATCTCCTGCGCGAGGAACATCACGTCGACGACGTGCTCGAAGCTCTCGACGTCGAAGCTCCCGTCCGCCCGCCGAAACCGCATCAGATTGATCGACGCGAGGTTGCACGCGCTGTCGTCGACGTGCATGTACTCCGAGCACGGGTTCGACGCGTTGATCCGCCCGCTGTTCGGCGACGTGTGCCACTGGTTGATCGTCGTGTCGTACTGGACGCCCGGGTCCGCGCAGCGCCACGCGGCCTCGGCGATCTCGCGCATGAGCTCGCGCGCGGGGACGGGATCGCCGACCGGCTCGCCCGTCGTGCGGGCGATCAGGTGCCAGTCCTCGTCGTTCTCGACGGCGTGCATGAACTCGTCCGTCACGCGGACCGAGTTGTTGGCGTTCTGGTACTGGATGGAGTGGAAGCCGTCGCCGTCGATCGACATGTCGAACCCGGCGTCGCGCAGCGCGGCGGCCTTGTCCTCCTCCTTGGCCTTGCACCAGATGAACTCGCGGATGTCCGGGTGGTCGACGTCGAGGACGACCATCTTCGCGGCGCGCCGCGTCTTTCCGCCCGACTTGATCGTGCCCGCCCACGAGTCGGCGCCGCGCATGAACGAAACCGGCCCGGACGCGGTGCCGCCCTTGGCCAGCGGCTCCATCGACCCGCGGATCTTCGAGAGGTTGATGCCCGACCCGGAGCCGCCCCGGAAGATCTTGCCCTCCTTGGTGTTCCAGGCGAGGATCGAGTCCATGTTGTCCTCGACCGAGAGGATGAAGCAGGCCGAGCACTGCGGGCTCTCCTCGAACCCGACGTTGAACCAGACCGGCGAGTTGAACGCCGCCATCTGGTGCAGCAGGACGTACGTCAGCTCGGCCTCGAACGCGTCGCCGTCGTCGACGGTCGCGAAGTAGCCGCGCTGGCGCCCCCAGTCGGCGATCGTGCCCGCGACGCGGCCGATCATCCGCTTGACGCTGCGCTCGCGCGCGGGCGACGCGAGCTGCCCGCGGAAGTACTTCTGCGCGACGATGTTGGTCGCGTTCTGCGACCAGGTCTTCGGGAACTCGACGTCGGTCTGCTCGAACGCGATCCGGTCGCCGTGACCGATGCGCGCGTCGCGAAGCTCCCACTCCACGGTGTCGAACGGATCCACCCCCGGCTGCGTGAACAGCCGTCGCACCGTCAGCGCCTGATCGGCGGCGCTGCTGTCGATGAGTGCGGTCTGCGGGATGGCTGCCATGGGGACTCCTCTTGCCGCGTTTTTGCGGACTTTGCGGGTATTTTGCCGCCGTTTTAGGCGGAATCCCGCATCAGATCGAACCGTCCGGACGGAACGAAGAGGGTGCATAGAAGAGGGTAGTGAGCGCGCGAGGAACCGACGGAGGCGTTCGCGATTCCGTCCGAAGCGCGCTATACAACACTCGCCGACTCGCTACAACGAGTTCGGAGAAGGAAACGATGGAGGTGGAGGGAATCGAACCCTCGGCCGGTCGGATGTAGAGCCCTCGGCCGCACCCAGCCACCCCCGACTATCGCTGGAGGGGGAGCTCACGCTTCCCCTCCAGTGTCTTACCGACTGAGTCGGACGCTAGGCGGGCACAGGATCTCCCTCTTGTCCGGCGTTCATCGGGGCCGCGTGAGCGGCGACGTGGTTGCGGATGATCCGCCTGACCTCGGCCGAGACGGTGCGGTCTTCCGCGGCAGCGATGCGCTCGAGCGCATCGGCGAGAGCTTCGGGGACGCGCACCGAGACATGGACCTGGTTCTTGCTCATAGGGCTCGATGCTCCTCCCGTTGTGTGACAGTTGGTGACACCCGCGCAATAGTGCGTAACCGGTCGGACGGACCGGGACGCTGCGAATTGAGGCGGCCCGTGAGGAAGCGGCTTACGCCGGGGACCTGCGCGACCGCAGCCAGTCCGTGAAGTCGGCCCACGCGCCGCTGGCGCGCCAGCCGGCCTCGCCCACCGCGTGGCGTGCTCCGAGCAGCCAGCGCGGCTCCCATGCGAAGAGGCGGAAGAGCGCCCACACGGCCGCGCCGAGCAGCAGCAGGCCGCCGGCGACGATGAGGGCGACGAGCGCCGCGTCGTCGTCGCCGTCGTCGCGCGCGGGCGTCGCGGCGCCGGTCGTCGTCCCCGGCTGTGTCGTCGCGGGCGGGGGCGTCGTCTGCGCCGGGGGCGTCGTCGCGGGCGTCGTGGTGCCGGGGACCGTCGCGCCCGGGGCGGGAGCGGGTGTCGTGGAGGGCGCCGTCGTCCCGCCCGCGCACGTGCCCGACTCGCGCTGCTCGATCGCCGCGTCGAGCCGCGCCGGGAACTCGGGCGCGTACTGGTCGATGTCGTTCGGGATGTCGCGCTTGGCCTCGTTCAGCTCGGCCTCGGTGTACGCGCACGCGTCGATCTCGCCGTCCTTCTGGTAGTCGGCGAAGACGTCGTCGAAGGGGTCCGCCGCGGCGACGGCGACGGGCAGGAGGACGACGACGGCGGCCAGCGCTGCGAGGAGCGGACGCATCGGCGCCAAGCTAGCAGTGGGCGCTAGGTCGACAGCGCGTTGGCGAGGCCGATGAGCAGCAGCACGACCGAGGCGAGGCCGACGAGCAGGAGGAGCAGGCCGACCGCGCGCTCGGTCGGCAGCCAGCGGGTCTCGGCGCGGCGGCGGGCCGGGGGGCGTGCGGTGCGGGGGCCGGTGGCCGGGCGCTCGCCGCGTGCACGCCGCGCCCGCTCCCGGCGGCGGTCGTCGCGCGCGCGTGCGGGGACGTCGAGCTCCGAGGTGCGCTGCGCCGCCTCGAGCTCCTCGGTGCGCTGGGCCGCGCGCTCGGCGGCGTCGCGCTCGGCGGCCTCGGCCGCCGCCTCCGCCGCCTCCGCCTCCGCGGCCTGCGCGGCGGCGCGGGCCTCCGCGGCGTCGGCCGCCGTCAGCGACTCGAGGCGCTCCGTCAGAGCGGCGCGGGCGGCGGCCTCCGCTGCGGCGCGGCCCTCGGCGTCGGCGAGGGTGCGAAGCGTCTCCTCGACCCGCTCCTCGACCTCCGCCCGCGCCGTCGCCTCGGCGGCCGCGCGCGCCTCGGCCTCGGTGACCGCCTGCCGCAGCTCGGCGCTCTGCTGCTCGAGCGCGCGGACGTCCTCGGCGCGCTGGCCGCGCAGGTCGGCCAGCGCCTGCTCGCGCTCGAACAGCGCCTCGCGCGCGGTCTCGAGCTCGGCCTCGCGTTCGGCGCGCTCGACGCCGGCGGCCTCGAGGTCCTCGAGCCGGTCGACGAGCTCCGCGCGGGCCAGCTCGAGCTCGCGGGTGCGCTCGACGAGCTGGCCGCTCACGTCGTCGCGCTCGCGCGTGCGCGCCTCGAGCTCGCGCGTGAGCGCCTCGCGATCGTGCAGCAGCTCGAGCCGCGCGTCGGTGACCGTGGCCAGCTCCGCCCGCACGCGCTCGACCTCCTGGCCGGCGTCGCGCGCCGCGATCAGCTCGTCGCCGAGGCGCCGCGCCCGCTCCTCGGCCTCGGTGCTGCGGCCGGTGAGCGCGTCGAGCTGCTCGCGCAGGCGGTGCGCCTCCTGGGCCGCGTCGACCGCCGAGGTCAAGTCCTGCTCGAGCGCGGCGGCGCGCTCGCCCGCCGTGCGCGCGTCGCGCAGCTGCCCGCGCAGCGCCTCGGCCTCGGACGCCTCGGCCTGCAGGCGCCGGCGCACCTCCTCGAGCTCGCGCGCGACGGCCTCGCCGGGGCGCCCCGACTTCAGCGCGCGCTCGGCCGCGGCCGCGCGGCGGTCGGCCTCGGCGGCGTGCTGCTCGAGCGCCGCCATCCGCTGCTCGTGCTCGCGCGAGCGCGCCCGCCCCTCCCGCGCGCGCTTCTCGAGCGCCTCGGCGCGCTCCTGCGCCTCGGCGGCGATCGCGTCCAGCCGGGCGGCGCGCGAGCTGAGGTCGCGCACCTGCGCGCGCAGCTCGGCCTCGGCCTCCTGGGCCCGCGCGAGGTCGCGGCGCAGTTCGGCCCCCGCGCCGGCCTGGTCGGCGGCCTCGCGCTCGGCGCGGGCCTGCTCGCGCGCCTGCGCGTGGGCGACCCGGAGCTCGCGCAGCTCCGCCGCGACCGAGTGGGCCGCCTGCTCGGCCTCCTGACGCGTTGGCTCCTACCTCGACGGATAGAAAGAGC
>JAUJPF010000035.1 GCA_030447275.1 Solirubrobacteraceae bacterium
GGGGGTGGCTCGCAATCGCTCCCTGCCCCGCCCGCACTCGCATCTGGTGCCCCGCGCGGTTTCGACGCCACCCCCTCACGTCCCCCCCCCCCCGGGGTGGCCCCCGCGGGGGCGGGCTGTCGGTCAGACGCGCTCGGGGGGTGGGGCGCGGCGGGCTCGGCGTCGCCGCGGGCGGCCGTGACTCCTCGGCCAGCGACGTGATCGTCAGCCCGCCGCGGGCCGACGTCTCGAGGACGTCTGTCGCCTCCTCGGGCGAGCGCGCGTAGAGCTCGACGAGGAGGTGGACGACGATCTCCTCCTCCTGGTGCTTGTGGAAGCGCACGTGGGTGAAGAACTCGCGCGTCCCGTGGTCGCCGAACGCCGCGAACGAGAGCGAGTCGCCCGCGTCCGGGCCGGAGCAGGTCTCGACGTCCTCGGCATCGACGGTGACCGTCACCGACGCGACCCAGGGCGTGCCCGCGATCATCCGCTCCCAGCGCTCCTCGATCGGCTCGACGCGGCCGTTGGCGAAGGCCAGGTGCGGCTGGTCGTGCATGCAGTCGAGGCACTGGACGACGGCCTCCTGGAGCTCCTCGACGACCTCCGCCCGCTCGCCGGTGTCCGGGTCGATGCGGTGGATGCCCTCGTAGTGGACCTGGACCTCGAGCTTCTGCGACCAGCAGCGGTAGCAGCGAAGCCAGGCGCGTGCGGTGTCCGTCGACATGCTGCGATTCTACGGGCGTGCCCGAAGTGCTCTACGAGGTCGACGGCCGCGTGGCCACCCTGACCCTCAACCGGCCCGAGCGGCTGAACGCGATCACCCCGGGGCTCGTGGAGGACCTGCGGGCCGCGCTCGACGTCGCGTGGGGCGACGACGGGGTCCACGCGATCCGCCTGCGCGGCGCCGGCCGCGTGTTCTGCGCCGGCTACGACATCGGCTGGGGCGCCGAGGAGATGGAGCGCGCCGAGCGCGACGGCCCGTGGGACCCGATCGCCGACTACCAGATGATGTCGGGCTTCGTGGAGGCGTACATGCGGCTGTGGCGCTCGCCGAAGCCGGTCATCGCCCAAGTGCACGGGTTCTGCGTCGGCGGCGGGACCGACTTCGCCCTGTGCTCGGACCTCATCGTGTGCTCGGAGGACTGCCGGATCGGCTACCCGCCGGCCCGGGTGTGGGGGTCGCCGACGACGATGATGTGGACCTACCGGCTCGGGCTCGAGCGCTCGAAGCGGCTGCTGCTCACCGGCGACGCGCTCGACGGGCGCCGCGCGGTCGAGTGGGGGCTCGCGTCGGAGGCGGTCCCCGAGGCGCAGCTCGACACGGCGGCTCTCGCTCTCGCCGAGCGCGTCGCGCGGCTGCCGCGCAATCAGCTCCACATGATGAAGCTGCTCGTCAACCAGGTGATCGAGCAGATGGGGCTCTCCACCACGCAGCTCGTCGGCACGCTGCTCGACGGCGCCGCGCGCCACACGCCGGAGGGGACCGACTTCTCGGCGCGGGCGCTCGAGGACGTGCGCCGCGCCGTGCGCGAGCGCGACGCGCCGTTCGGCGACTACGGCGAGGGGCCGGCGTCGGCGTGAGCGGGCCGGGCGCGCCGCTCGGCGCGATCCTGGCCGGCGGCCGCGGGAGCAGGCTCGGGGGCGCCAAGGCGACCGCGGAGGTGCGCGGGCGCCCGCTGCTCGCGTGGGCGCTCGACGCGCTGCGCGAGGCGGTCCCCGACTCCGTCGTGATCGCGAAGGAGGCGACGCCGCTGCCGCCGTGCGACGTCCCCGTCCACCGCGACGAGCCGGCCGACTTCCACCCGCGCCACGGGATCGTCTCCGCGCTGCGGCGCGCGGACGGCCGGCCCGTCGTCGTCGTCCCGTGCGACATGCCGCTCGTCCCGCCGGCGCTGCTCGAGGTCCTGCTCGACGTGGTGCAGGACGGCGCGCCGGCGGCGATCCCCCGCACGGAGGGCCGCGTCCACCCGCTCTGCGCGGCCTACGCGCCGTCGACACTGCGCGACCTCGAGGCCGCCGAGCACGACGAGCCGCTGACCGTGACCCTCGACCGCCTCGGAGCGGTGATCCTCGCCGCCGACGCGGCCGCCGACCGCATGCTGAACGTCAACACCCGGGCGGATCTGGCCGTCGCCGAGATCCTCGTCCGGCGGGCCGGGGCGGCCTAGAAAGCAGTCGAGCCGGCACAAGGCCGGCTCGCTGGCTAGATCGTTCTAGTAGAGAGAGAGTCCCGGGTCGCTTGTGGCCCGGCGGCTTCACAAAGTGGCGGCGATGATGCCGCCTTGACGATCTGCACCCGAGTACATCGGCCGGGTGCCGAGCGGCTTGAGGGCGAATCTCGGCGGGCTCAGCCCAGCGCGCCCGCGGGCAGGATGAAGCGCAGCGGGGCGGCGTCGGCGGGGCCGACGAGCCGGGCGCTGTGGAGCCCTCCCGCCGAGCGGCGCGGAACGGGTGCCTCCGGCTCGCCCCCGTGGGCCACGATCCAGGCGATGACCGCGTCGAAGTCGCTGCCGTCGGCGAGCAGCGCTGCGCGCTCGATCACCCGGCCGCCGGTCCTGTGCGGGCGCGACAGCCGGACCACGAGATCCCGGATGGCGTCGTCGTCGGTCTCGTCGGCTTCGCTCATCACCCGGGCACCGTAGTCGTTCTCAGGCCGCCGCGGGGAGCCGCTGCGCCGCGTCGATCACCGGCCGGACGACGTCCGGGACGTTGGTGATCAGCGCGTCGACCCCGAGCGCGAGCAGCCGCTCGGCCTCCGCGGCGTCGTCGACCGTCCACGGGTGGACGGCGAGGCCGCGGCGGTGGGCGGCGGTGACGAACGTCGCGTCGACGTTGGGGTGGTGGACGCCGGCGGCGCACGCGAAGGAGGGGATCGCGGCGACGTCGAGCCCGACCGAGTCCGCGCGGCGGTAGAGGGCGGCGATCGGCAATGAAGGCCGGCGGCGGTGCAGGCGCTCGAGGGCCGCGAGGTCGAACGACTGGACCATGGACCGGTCGAGGACGCCGTGGCGCTCCAAGAGGTCGACGACGCGGCCCTCCCACGCGGGCTCGGGCTCCTTCAGGTCAACGAGGTAGCGAGCCCGCCGCCCGTACCGCGCGAGCACCGCCTCGAAGACCGCCGGGGCCGCCGGGTGGTCGATCCGGCCGCCCGTCGTGCGGTCGAGCGTCGGGTCGTGGAGCGTCACCAGCTCGCCCCCGAACAGGCGCACGTCGACCTCGAGCACGTCCGCGCCCTGCGCGAGCGCGAGCTCGAACGCCGCGAGGGTGTTCTCCGGCGCGTGCCCCGACGCGCCTCGGTGGGCCATCAGGGCAGGCGCGCGACCACCCGCTCGGTCGCATGGCCGTCCTCGAGGTGGCAGAACCGCTCGCGGAAGAGCGCGTACTTCTCGGCGTAGCGCTCGCTCACCGCCGGCAGGTCGCGCAGGGCGGCGATCAGCTCGTCGTTCGTGGCGAGCAGCGGCGCGGGGGCCATCTCGGCGAAGTCGAAGTAGAACCCGCGCTGGCGGCCTTCGTAGTCCTCGAGGTCGTACGTGAAGAAGAGCATCGGCTTGCCGGTGACGGCGAAGTCGAACATTGTGGAGGAGTAGTCGGTCACCAAGACGTCGGCGGCGAGGTACAGCTCGCTGACGTCGGGGTGGAAGGAGACGTCGCGCACGGCGTGATGGTCGACCGCCGCGAGCCTGCCGGTGAGCGTGTAGTGGGTGCGCATCAGCAGCACGTGGTCGTCGCCGAGCTGCTCGGCGAGCGCCTCGGCCTCGAGCCCGACCCCGAACTCCGCCCCCTCGACCCCGAACACGACGTCGTCGCGCCACGTCGGCGTGTAGAGGACGGCGGTGCGGCCCTCGGGGATGCCGAGCTCGTCGCGCAGCCGTGCGCGGATCGCGCCGGCGTCGGGCGAGGCGAGGACGTCGTTGCGCGGATAGCCGGTCTCGAGGATCTCACGGTCGTAGTGGAACGCGCCCCGCAGCAGCGAGGTGGCGGTCGGGCTGGGGGAGAGCAGGCAGTCCCACTGCGCGACGTCGTCGTCGAGCCGGTCGAGCCGCCCTTCCGGCGCCCACAGCACGTCGCGGTGGATGCGCTTGAGCGGCGTCCCGTGCCAGGTCTGGAGGTAGAACGCGCCCGGCCGCTTGCGCCACACGAGGTCGGTGTGGGTGTTGGCCACGATCAGGTCGGCGTCCTGGAGCACGGCGATGCCCTCCGCGGTCCCGTAGCCGACCGTCGCGACGTCGGTGGGAAACCACTGCTCGTGCCCCGGATCCGCCAGCCAGACGTGCTCGTAGCGGTCGTCACGAGCCCGCAGCGCCGTGTAGATCGCGCGCGGGCTGTCGGAGAAACGACCCTCGTAGCTGTGGTAGACGGCGCGCATCGGCTCGCGGCACTCTAGGACGGTTCGAAGGCTGACCCGGGGCGACTCATAAGGCCCAAGCGTGGGAAGATGCTCTGTTCTGTCCTCCGCTCGCCCCCTCTCCGCCGCGTCGCTCCCGCACCACGCCTCCCGCGTGGCGGTGCCGTCGTACGACCGCACCGCCCTCGTGCCCTCCGTGGTGCACATGAGCGTCGGTCACTTCCACCGCGCCCACCAGGCGATGTACTTCGACGACCTCGCGCGCCTCGGCCACCGCGACTGGGGCCTGGTCGGCGTCGGCCTGCGCCGGCGCGAGATGCAGGACGCCCTGGCCGCCCAGGACGGGCTCTACACCGTCGTCGAGCGCGGCGCCGAGGGCGACAGCGCCCGGGTCGTCGGCGTCATCCGCGGCTACCACTTCGCCCCGGACGCCCCCGAGGCCGTCGTCGAGCGCCTGGCCCACGAGCAGACACGGGTCGTCACCTTCACGGTCACCGGCGCCGCCTACCACGTCGACTTCGCCACCGGGACGTTCGACGCCGACCACCCGGAGGTCGTCGCCGACCTCGCCGACCCGTCGCGGCCGATCTCGGCGCTGGGCTTCCTCGTCGAGGGGCTCGACCGTCGCCGCCGCGCCGGCCTGCCGCCGTTCACGATCCTCTCCTGCGACAACCTCCCGTCCAACGGCGCGGTCACCCGGACCGCCGTCGTCGGCTTCGCGCGGCTGCGCGACGAGGGCCTGGCCGAGTGGATCGAGAGCGAGGTCGCGTTCCCCAGCAGCATGGTCGACCGGATCACGCCGGTCACGACCGACGCCGACCGCGAGATGGTCGCGCGCACGTTCGGGATCGACGACCGCTGGCCGGTCATGACCGAGCCGTTCTCGCAGTGGATCATCGAGGACGAGTTCTGCAACGGTCGGCCGCCGCTCGAGGACGCCGGCGTGCAGTTCGTGCCCGACGTGCGCCCGTATGCGCTCATCAAGACCCGGTTGCTCAACGCCAGCCACAGCGCGCTCGGCTACCTCGGCGTGCTCGCCGGGCTCGAGCGCGCCGACGAGGCGATGGCCGACACCGCCTTCCGCTCCTACGTCGCCCGGACGATGGGCGAGGAGATCGCGCCGTTGCTGCCCCGCGTCGTCGGCCTCGACCTCCACGACTACCAGCGCACGGTCGTCGAGCGCCTCGCGAACCCGACGATGGGCGACCAGCTCCCGCGGCTGTGCCGCAACGGCTCGGCCAAGATGCCGTGCCACGTGCTGCCGTCGATCGTCGAGCGGCGCGCCCGCGGCCTCGACCACCCGCTGCTGACGCTCGCCGTCGCCGGGTGGTGCCGCTACCTGCGCGGCACCGACGAGCGCGGCCGGCCGATCTCGATCGACGACCCGCTCGCCGAGCGCCTGCGGCTCCTCTCGGGCGCCGGCGGCGCGGATCCGCTGCCGCTGCTGCGCGAGCGCTCGCTGTTCGGCCCGCTGTCGGACGACGACGGCTTCGCCGCCGAGCTGGCGACGGCGCTCGAGACGCTGGACCGCCGGGGCGTCCGCGCCTCGCTGGACGCGTGCCTCGCCGGGCGCGACCGCCTCGCGGCGTGACGCGCGTCCTGCTCTGCGACGCCGACGGCTGCCTCTTTCCCTCCGAGGAGCCCGCGTTCGTCGCTTCGGCCGGCGTCACCAACCGGCTGCTGGCGCAGGTCGGCGTCGAGCGGAGCTACGACCCCGACGAGCTGCGGGCGATCGCCGTCGGCAAGAACTTCCGCGCGACGGCGCTCGAGCTGGCGTCGCGGCACGGCGCGACGATCGACCCCGAGGCGCTCCAGCGCGGCGTCGAGGACGAGCGGCGCGCGGTGATCGAGCACCTGTCGCGGGTGCTCGGGCCCGACCCCGCAGTCCAGGAGCCGCTCGCCCGCATGTCGGAGCGCGTCGGCCTCGCCGTCGTCAGCTCGAGTGCGATCGAGCGGCTCACCGCGTGCTTCACCGCCACGGGGCTCGACGACCTCTTCCCGCACGAGCGGCGGTTCAGCGCCGAGGACTCGCTGCCGGTGCCCACGAGCAAGCCCGACCCCGCGATCTACACGTTCGCCGGCCGAGGCGCTCGGCGTCGGGCCGGACGAGGCCGTCGCCGTCGAGGACTCGGTCACCGGCACGCGGTCGGCGGTCGGCGCCGGCTTCCGACGATCGGCAACGTGCAGTTCGTGCCGCCGGACGAGCTGGACGAGCGCGTCGAGGCGCTGCGCGAGGCCGGCGTGGCCGACATCGTCGGCTCGTGGGCCGAGCTCGAGGCGCTGCTCGCCCGCGGCGCGGCCGTCAGCCGCCGATAGCGCTCATCGAGCGGGCAGGCTGGACGAAGCCCGGCTCGTTGACGCGGTGCTTGAGCTCCTTGCGCCAGACCGCGTCGCGGACGATCCTCGAGCTCGGCGTCGCTCGCGCCGGCGCGCGCAGCGGCTCGCGCAGGTCGGTCTCGCCGACGCTGAACAGGCACGTCCGCAGCTTCCCCTCGGCGGTGAGGCGGATGCGGTCGCAGTCGCCGCAGAAGGGCTCGGAGACCGGGTTGATGAACCCGATACGCCCCTTCCCGTCGGCGAAGCGGTAGACGCGAGCGGTGGCGTGCGGCTCGCGCGGCTCGGGCTCGAGCGGGTACACGGCGTCGATCGCGGCGCGGATCTCCTCGCCGGTGAGGACCTTGTCCATGTCCCACGCGCGGTCGGCGTCGAGCGGCATGAACTCGATGAACCGGACCTCGAACGGGCGCTCGCGCGCGAACGCGGCGAACGGGAGCAGCTCGTCCTCGGTGAACCCGCGCAGCCCGACGGCGTTGACCTTGATCGGGTGGGCCCCGGGGTGTTGCGCGAGCGCCTCCAGCCCGCGCAGCACGCGGGGAGCGCGTCGCGGCGCGTCATCGCGAAGAACCGGTCGCGCTGGAGCGAGTCGATCGAGACGTTGAAGCGGTCGATCCCCGCTTCCACGAGCGCCTCGGCGTCGCGCTCGAGCAGAAAGCCGTTGGTGGTCACGGCGAGGTCGTCGACGAGGGGAGCGACCATCGCGGCCAGGCGGGGGAACTCGCGGCGCACGAGCGGCTCGCCGCCGGTGAGGCGCAGGCTGCGAACGCCCATCGAGGCGAAGAGCGCGACGAGGCGCTCGATCTCCTCGAACGACAGGACGGCGGCGCGGTCGAGCCACGGGAGCCCGTCGGCCGGCATGCAGTACTGGCAGCGGAAGTTGCAGCGGTCGGTGACCGACAGCCGCAGATCGCCGATCGCGCGGCCGTGCCCGTCCCGAAGCTGGTCGCGCTCCATCGCCGTCCAGCGTACCCTGCGCTGCCGTGCCCGCCCCGAGGTCCGTCATCGCCGCCGTGCTCGCCGCCGCCGCGCTGCTCTCCGCGTGCGGCCGCGGCGCGGAGCGCGAGGTGGCCGACACGCTCGAGCGCTACGCCGAGGCGGTCGAGAAGAAGGACTACCAGGCGCTGTGCGACGACCTGCTCTCCCAGGATCTGATCGAGAACCTGCGCCGCGTCGGCAAGCCGTGCGAGATCGCGCTCCAGGACGGTTTCGAGGACGTGCAGGAGCCGACGATCGAGATCAAGCGCGTCAAGATCGACGGCGACACGGCGTCGGCGGTCGCCCGCACCGACGCAGCCAACCAGGAGCCCTCCGAGGACACCATCCGGCTCGCCAAGGAGGACGGCGACTGGAAGATCTTCGATCTGACCTCCGCGTAGCGCCGAGGCGCCAGGCGCGCGGTCGCGCTCCAACCTCCTGAAGAAGCGGGGCGTTGACGGGGACACAGCGCCGCGCCGCGCTCGACGTCGTGCGCCACCACCACGAGCGCTGGGACGGCCGTGGCTACCCCGACGGACTCGCGGGCACCCGGATCCCGCTGTGGGCGCGGATCTTCGCGGTCGCCGACACGGTCGACGCGATGACCAGCGATCGGCCCTACCGGCGCGCGCGCGCGCTCGACGAGGCGCTCGCGGTGTTGCGTGCGGAGTCGGGCCGGCAGTTCGACGCCGAGTGCGTCGAGGCGTTCCTGCGCCTCGACCGCGACCGCGTCGCCGAGCCGCTCGAGGCCCCGCGCGGCGACTACGCCGGCGCGGCCGCGCGCATCGTGCGCTCGAAGTCGGTGCGGGGGATCGGCCCCACGCAGGGCGAGGTGACGCCCGCGGCCCGGTAGCGCTCGACGCCCGCGCGGACGGCGTCCTCGTCGCCGGTCGCGGTGAGGACGCCGATGAAGCGGTCGGAGATCGCCGCCTGCATCGCGTCGCCGTCGCCGCGCCCCGCGGCGTCGTCGTAGGCGGCGATGTCGTCGCCGAAGCCGGAGCGCTCGAGCATCGCGCGGTAGAACGGCAGGCCGAAGTAGGGGATGAGGTCGCGGCGCATCGAGCCGTACGGATGCGAGATGTCGTCGGTGACCGCGGAGGACGGCGGCGACGACGTCGAAGCCCTCGGCCGGCCTGCCCGCCTTCTCGCGGCCGGCCGCCACCTCGGGCACGACGACGTCGCGGATGTACTCCGGGTTGCACAGCCAGAGGATCACGCCGTCGGCGATCTCGCCCGCGAGCCGCAGCATCCGCGGCGAGCGCGGCGACGTAGATCGGCATGTCCGGCCGCGGCTCGATGCCGGCCAGATGAAAGCCGGTGCTCCACTTCTCGCCGGCCGGCGGGTCCTCGCCGCGCAGGATCGCGCGCACGATCGCGAGGTACTCGCGCATCTCGCTCGCCGGCTTGTCGATCGTCTGCCCGTGCCAGCCCTCGACGACCGGGCGGTGCGACACGCCGAGGCCGAGGTTCAGCCTGCCGCCGGAGATCTCGTCGATGGTCGCCGCGGTCTGGGCCATCGTCGCCGGCGTGCGCGTGTAGATGGGGACGACGCCGGTCCCGACGCGGATGCGCTCGGTCTGCGCGGCGTAGTGCGTGAGCACCGTGAGCGACTCGCGGCCGGCGAGGTGGGTGACGTAGACGGCGTCGTAGCCCAGCTCCTCGGCCACGCGGACGCGGGAGACGGCCTGCTCGATCGAGCGGCCCACCGAGACGAAGCATCCGAGCGCCATCAGCCGGACGCTACCCGCCCGTCGCGGCGCTCGTCGCCGCGCGCAGGCGCCGGGCGACGTCGTCGGCCCACGGCGCGCCGGTCTCGGCGATGACGTCGGCGCACAGCTCGAGGTCGCGGGCGAGGCGGTCGAGGGGGAAGTCGCGGGCCTCGAGCACGCCGGCCAGCCACGCCACCTGGTCGCCCAGCCGCGTCGTGCCGCGAACGTCGAGCAGAGCCCAGTGCAGCAGGTACTGGTTGTCGTGCACGCACCACGCCCGGCCGGCGTCCCCGTAGCGCTCCTCCTCGTCTCCGAACTCGGCGCGGTAGCGCCGGCAGACCTCCTTGGCCAGCTCGCGGACGTCGACGATCCCGCCGTCCGGGGCAAGCACCTCGAGCGGCGCGGAGGTGCTGCTCGGCCGCGCGAGGCGGGGGCGCGACCGCGGCATCTACTCCGCCACCACGTGCATGTGCTCGAGCCGCTCGAGCTTGATCGCCGCGTCGAGGTCCGCGTCGATGCGGTCGTGCGAGACCTCGTGCTCGCGGCTCTTCATGTAGTGCTTGAAGAACTCGCGGTCGGTCCAGCGGCTGACCATCACGAGCTCGCCGGGGTCGCGGTCGGACTGCCACACCTGGAGGTCGACGAAGCCCTCGAACTCGTCGACGAGCCGCGCGCGGCGCCGGAACGCGGCGACCAGCTCGTCGGCGCGGTCCGGTGGCACGCGCAGGCGCGACAGCGAGACGTACATCCCGTCTCGGGAGCCTACGCTCTCAGCGGTCGCGGGGGAGGAGCATGAACGCGAGGACCGTCGCGAGCAGCGCGATCGTCCCGAACGTCAGCGCCGTCCCGAGGTTCGTCGCGCCGAAGAGCTCGGCGAGGAGCGTGCCGGCGACGAACGCCGCGACGAGGAGCGCGAACTGGACCGCGCCGCTCACTGCGCCGCCCCCGCCCGCTGCTCGAGCCGCTCGACGAGCGTCGCCACGTCGAGCCCCGCCTCGTGCTCGTCGAGGAAGCGCAGCGCCGTGCGCCGCCCGCCCAGCGCGCGCATCCCGCGCTCGCCGTGCTCGGCCACGAAGTCGGCCAGCGCGCTCGTGCGGCGCGCCTCCGCGCGGCGCTCCGGGAGGTCGAGGCCCTCGCGGTGCGCGGCGAGCGCCGCGACGAGCTCGTCGATCCCCGTCGTCGGCGCGACGCTCGACACCGCGAGCACCGGCGTGTCGCGCGCGCCGAGCGAGCGCAGCGCGCTGACGAGGTCGCGGCGCGCGCGCAGCGCCACGTCGCCGAGGTCGGCCTTGGTCACGACGAGCACGTCGGGCACCTCCATGATCCCCGCCTTGATGAACTGGAGCGCGTCCCCGGAGCCGGGCTGCACGATCACCGCGACGGTGTCGGCGACCTCGGCGACCTCGGTCTCGCTCTGACCGACGCCGACGGTCTCGATGACGACGACGTCGAACGCGGCGGAGAGGGTCTGGGCCGCGGCGCGCGTCGCCGGGGCGAGGCCCCCCAGCCGCCCGCCGGCGGCGGTGGAGCGGACGATCACCCCCGGGTCGGCGGGATCAGACTCGATCCGCGCGCGGTCGCCGAGCAGCGAGCCGCCGCTGCGCTTGGACGAGGGGTCGACGGCGAGGACGGCGACCGTGCGGCCCGCCTGGCGCCACGCCCGCACGAGCGCGCTGAGCAGCGACGACTTCCCCGCGCCCGGCGGCCCCGTCACGCCCACGACGTGCCCCGGCGGCTCGCCGCCGAGCGCCGCGGGCGACAGGTCGCGCAGCAGCTCGGCCGTCTCCGCGGCGCGGGTCCGGTTCTCGATCAGGTTGAGCGCCGCGGGCGCGGCGGCGAGGTCGCGGTCGCGCAGGCGCGCGGCGAGGGCGGGCTCGTCCGTCACGCGGACGCCGTCGCGCCCTCGCCCACGAGCCCGACGATGTCGCGCATGATCTGACTCAGGTTGAAGTCCTTCGGCGTGTAGACCGCGGAGACGCCGGCGTCCTTCAGCGGCTTGACGTCGGCCTCCGGGATGATCCCGCCGACGACGACCGGCGCGTCGACGCCGACCTCGCGCAGCGCCTCGATCACGCTCGGGATCAGCTCGCGGTGCGACCCGGAGAGGATCGAGAGGCCGACCACGTGCACGCCCTCCTGGAGCGCGGAGGCGGCGATCTGCGCCGGGGTCAGGCGGATCCCCTCGTAGACGACGTCCATGCCGGCGTCGCGCGCGCGCACGGCGATCTGCTCGGCGCCGTTGGAGTGTCCGTCGAGCCCCGGCTTGCCGACGAGGATCTTCACGCGGCGCCCGAGCGCCTCGGAGACGCGCTCGACCTCCTCGCGGATCGCGTCGAGCTCGGCCGGGTGGGCGGGATCCGATGAGGCCGCCTCGCCGACGCCGGTCGGCGCGCGGTAGGAGCCGAACACGTCGCGCAGCGCCTGCGACCACTCGCCGGTCGTCACGCCCGCGCGCGCCGCGGCGATCGTCGCCTCCATGATGTTCTCGTCGGACTCGGCCACGCGGCGCAGCTCGGCGAGCGCGCGCTCGACGGCGTCCGCGTCGCGCGAGGCGCGCCACTGCGCGACCGCCTCGCGCTGCTGTGCCTCGGTCTCCGGATCGACGACGAGGATGCCGCCCTCGGCGTCGGCGGTGAGCGGCGAGGGCTCGGTCTCCTCGTAGCGGTTGACCCCGACGAGCGTCTGCTCGCCCGACTCGATGCGCCGGATCCGCTCGCGGTGCGAGTCGACGAGCGCCGCCTTCATGTACGGCACGGCCTCGACCGCGCCGCCGTGCTCGGCGACCACCGCCATCTCCGCCCGCGCGCCCTCCATCAGCTCGTCGACGAGCCCGTCCATCACCTTCGAGCCCTCGAAGATGTCCGGGTACTCGAGCAGATCGGTCTCGAGCGCGAGCACCTGCTGGATGCGCAGCGACCACTGCTGGTCCCACGGCCGCGGCAGGCCGAGCGCCTCGTTCCACGCCGGCAGCTGGATCGCCCGCGCCCGCGCGCTGCGCCCGAGCGTCACCGCGAGCGCCTCGAGCACGATCCGCTGCACGTTGTTCTCCGGCTGCTGCTCGGTCAGCCCCAGCGAGTTGACCTGCACGCCGTAGCGGAAGCGCAGGTGGCGCTCGTCGGTCACGCCGTAGCGCTCGCGGCCGATCTGCTCCCACAGCCGACCCATCGCGCGCAGCTTCGCGTGCTCCTCGACGAACCGCACGCCGGCGTTGACGAAGAACGAGATGCGCCCGAACACCGGGCCCATCAGCTCCTGGCCGACGCGCTCGCGCACCGCGTCGAGCACGGCGATCGCGTTGCACAACGAGAAGGAGATCTCCTGGACCGGGGTCGCGCCCGCCTCCTGGAGGTGGTACGAGCAGATGTTGATCGGGTTCCACTTCGGGATCCGCGTGACCGTGTACGCGACCATGTCGGCGATCAGGCGCATCGACGGGCCCGGGGGGAACGCGTACGTGCCGCGGGCGAGGAACTCCTTGATGATGTCGTTCTGCGTCGTGCCGGCGAGCGCGCTCTCGTCGATGCCGTGCTCGTCGGCCGCGACGACGTAGAGGCCGAGCAGCCACGCCGCGGTGGCGTTGATCGTCATCGACGTGTTCATCCGGTCGAGCGGGATGCCGTCCATGAGCTGCGCCATGTCGCCGCGGTGGGCGATGGGGACGCCGACCTTGCCGACCTCGCCGCGGGCCAGCTCGTGGTCGGCGTCATAGCCGGTCTGGGTCGGCAGGTCGAACGCGACCGAGAGCCCTGTCTGGCCCTTGGCCAGGTTGCGCCGGTACAGCTCGTTCGACTTCGCGGCGGTCGAATGACCGGCGTAGGTACGCATCATCCAGGGTCGGTCGGGCTGCTCCAGGCGCACGCTCACGGGACGGATCTTAGGACTCCAGTCGCGACTTAGACGCGCGCGCATTTGCGCTACGGTACGTAGCGATGAGACTGACCGATCCGCCCGCGGACGCGACCAGCGTGGTCTACACCGCAAAGGCCGATCGCTTCCCCACCGTGGCCCGCTGTCTCGGCGCTCTCATCCTGCCGCCGGCGGTGTGGGAAGAGGCCGTCGATGCGGCCGATCACGGCCGCCCCGACGTCCAGCGCATCCTCGCGGCCGAGGGCAGCGGGTTCGTTCGCCGGGCGCTGCTACCCGAGAGCGTCCGCTCGCTGAGCGATGAGATCGAGCGATCCTTCGGTCTAGGCGCCGGCGAGAGCCAGGTCCTGGCGATGGCGGTCTCCGGGAGCCGGCAGGCGATCGTCGACGACCGGGCCGCCCGCAGGATCGCGGTCAGGCTCGGCATCATTCACTTCAGGACCGTGGAGATCGCCGTTGTCGGACGGGCATACGGGTTGCTGTCGCTTGCCGAGGCGCAGGAGCTGTTGCACGCGTTGGCGATCCCGGCACCCCTGAAGGCCGCTGACATGCTGGCGCTCGAGCGGCTGATCGAGGAGGATCGACATGGCGAGTGAGCAGGTGAACCTTCGGTTGGGGTCGGAGATCGTCGAGGAGCTTCAGCGACTCGCCGACGCCGCCTCCCTCGATCGCGCCACGTACATCCGTCGCTTGCTCGAGGAGGCGGTCTCGCGGGAACGGGTGGGCCGCGCCCTCGAGGCGTACGCGCGCGGCGAGTGGTCCGCCGGACGGGCCGCCGAGGAGAGCGGACTGTCGATCTGGGACGTCCTCGATCGTTCTACTGGCGCCCCGGCGGACGACGACGCCGCCTCGCTTCCCGACCGCCTTGCCGCGACACTGGGTGAGGAGCACGCGGCCGTCGTTGGGCATCAGCAGACGACCCCCTGGCTCGGCAAGGAGGTGCTGAGCCTTGCCGATCTCCCGCCTCGTCGCGGCGGGGTCGTCATCGTCGGAATCAACCCGACATCGGCCTCCGTCCGGGCCGGCCATTACTTCCAGGGGAGTCTCGGGCAACGTCTCTGGAAGCACCTCAAGCGCGTGGATCTCCTTCGCGAAGCCGTTCCTGGCGCTGAAGACGATGCGTTCGTCGCGGAGGGCAACGGCCTCACCGACGTCGTCAAACGACCGACGAACCAGGCAGGCGACCTGACGCTCGCTGACTTCGAGCATGGGCGGCCGCGCGCGCTGGAGAGGCTCGAGACCTGGCAGCCAGGCCTCGTCGTCTTCCCCTTCAAGCGTGCTGCCGCCGTGCTGCACGGTCGGAGCGATCTCCAGACGGGCGAAGGACCGCCGCTCCACGGCACCCCGACGTTCCTGCTCGCCCGACCATATGCGCCGCGCCCGGACGTCGAAGCAAACGAGATCGCACTTCGGCGGGTACTCGCCCGGCTGGAGATCGCGGCGAGCGGAGCCTGACCCCGTGCCGCTAGGTTGCGCGTCTTGATGCGGCAGCCGCTCGCCGAACGCGTCCGCGACTCGCTGAGGCTCCGCGCGCTCGACGCCCGCGACCGCGTGAGCGGCCGCGCGGACCGCCTCGTGCCCCCGCGGCGCCTCGACTTCGCCGGCCACTCCGACTTCGTCGAGACCGGCGACGAGTTCCTTGGGCACTTCGTCGAGCTCGGCGGCCTTGAGCCCCACCACGCCGTCCTCGACGTCGGCTGCGGGATGGGGCGGATGGCCCGGCCGCTCGCCGGCTACCTCGACGGCTCGGGGTCGTACGACGGGTTCGACGTCAACCGCGACGGCATCGGCTGGTGCCGGCGCCGCTACGCGCGGCACGACTCCTTCCGCTTCCAGGTCGCCGACCTCTACAACCGCCGCTACAACCCGCACGGCGCCCACGCCGCGGGCGAGTACCGCTTCCCGTACGACGACGAGCGCTTCGACCTCGTCGTCGCGACCTCCGTCCTCACGCACCTGCTCGAGGACGAGGCCGAGCACTACCTCGCCGAGATCAAGCGCGTCACGCGGCCGGGCGGCCGCGCGCTCGTGACGTTCTTCCTCCTCAACGAGGAGTCGCGGCGGCTCCTGCGCGAGGGGCGGTCGGCGCTGCTGTTCCTCGACCCCGACGACCACGTGTCGGTCGTCGACGCCGACCTGCCGGAGGAGGCCGTCGCGTACGACGAGGCGTGGGTGCGCGAGCGGCTCCCGGGCGCCGACGTGCGCTACGGCTCGTGGTGCGGGCGCGAACCCTCGATCTCGTTTCAGGACATCGTCGTCGCCTCGAAGCCGGCATGAAGTGCATCGACGTCCACCATCTCGGCGCCGCCGGCGCCATCGCCGCGTACCTCGTCGACGGCTGCCTGATCGACCCGGGACCGTCGTCGTCGCTCGACGGGCTGCTGCGCGGTCTCGGCGACGAGCGGCCCGAGCGGCTGCTGCTCACCCACATCCACCTCGACCACGCGGGCGCGGCCGGCACGCTCGTCCGGCGCTGGCCCGACCTCGAGGTGTGGGTGCACGAGCGTGGCGCCGAGCACCTCGCCGCTCCCGAGAAGCTCATCGCCAGCGCGACGCGCCTGTACGGCGACGACATGGACCGGCTGTGGGGCGAGATCGTCCCGGTGCCGCGCGAGAGCCTGCGCGTGATCGGGTCGGGCGGCGAGGACCACGGCGCGTGGCGCATCGCCTACACGCCGGGCCACGCCTCGCACCACGTCGCCTACCTGCACAAGCCGACCGCGACGATCTACGCCGGCGACGTCGCCGGCGTCCGGATCCCGCCCGAGGGGCACGTCCTCGCCCCGACGCCGCCGCCCGACATCGACCTGACGGCGTGGCACGGATCGCTCGACCTGCTCGACGGCTGGAGGGCCGACCGCGTCGCGGTCACGCACTTCGGCGCGTGGGACGACGTCGACGCGCAGCTCGCCGAGTGCCGGGCCGCACTCGACCGGATGGCGATGGCGGCGGCGGGCACCGACGGGCCCGGATTCACCGAGTGGATACGCGCCGAGATCGAGTCCGCGACGTCGCCGCAGACGGCCGCGACATACGCCCACGCCATGCCCTTCGAGACGCTGCATCCCGGTCTTGAGCGCGCGCTGCGGCGGGTAAGCTCGACCCCTGGATGAGCCAGACGATCGAGCTTCCGCGCACCAGCGGCCCGGAGTCCGGGCTCGGCGGCTCGTGGCGCGTGATCGTCCTCAACGACGATCACAACACGTTCGATCACGTCGCCCACACGCTCGCGCGGTACGTGCCGGGGGTGAGCGTCGCGCAGGGCTACGCGGCCGCCGACCGCATCCACAACCGCGGCCAGGACGTCGTCTGGAGCGGCCACAAGGAGGCCGCCGAGCTGTACTGGGAGCTGCTGCGAGACGCCGGTCTCACGATGGCTCCGCTCGAGCGCGACTAGCGATCCGCCGCACGGGCCTTGCCCGTACGACCTGTACTGTGCAGGACGTGTGTGCCGACGGGCCTGTTCTGGACCCGCGCGTCAGGGAAACGGAAAGCGAGCCGGCGACTCCCGCAGAGCGGGCGGATCGCGAGCGCGTCCTCCTGCGCCGCTACCACGTGCACGGGGACACCCGCGCGCGCGACGTGCTCGCCGAGGAGATGCTCCCGCTGGCCCGCGCGCTCGCCGGCCGCTACGCCGGCCGCGGCGAGCCGCTCGACGACCTCGTGCAGGTCGCGTGCGTCGGGATCATGAAGGCGATCGAAGGCTTCGACCTCTCGCGGGACGTGCGCTTCTCCTCGTACGCGACGCCGACCGTCCTCGGCGAGATCAAGCGCTACTTCCGCGACAAGACGTGGGCGGTGCGCGTGCCGCGCGGCACGCAGGAGCTCCAGCTCCAGGTCGCCAAGGCGCGCGACACGCTGACCAACGAGCTCGGCCGCTCGCCGACGGTGCACGAGCTGTCGAAGGCGATCGACGCGCCGTTCGACGACATCCTCTCGACGATCCAGAGCGCCGACGCGCGCCGCGCGCGCTCGTTCGACGAGCCGGTCGGCGAGGACTCGACGCTCGGCGAGTCGCTCGGCTTCAACGACCCCGAGCTGGGCCGCGCGGAGATCCGCGTGCTCATCGACGGCGCGCTCGACGTGCTCACCGACCGCGACCGCGAGATCCTCCGCCTGCGGTTCGAGGAGGACCTGACGCAGACCGAGATCTCGCGTCAGATCGGCGTGTCGCAGATGCAGGTCTCGCGGCTCATCCGCCAGGCGCTCGCGCGGCTGCGGATGAACATCGAGCGCAGCGACCGCAAGGTCATCGACGCGGCATAGCATCAACCCGCCGGAGGGATGGCGGCGACGTCCGTGCTCCAGGCGCGGACCAGCAGCTGGGCGTGCCGCGCGAGCCATGCTTGGTCGACGGGGCGACGCAGCACGTAGATCCACGCGAAGACGGGGCCGACGAGGTGAGCTTGGGCCTCGGCGACGTCAGGCTTCGACGGCAGCTCGCCGCGCGCCTCCGCGCGGTCGAGCACCTCACCGATGATCTCGTGCTCGCGGGCGACGAACGTCCGCGACAGGCGCTCGGTCACGTCGTCGTCGGCGTCGAGCTCGAGCAGCATCGCGGGCAGGACCCGCCGCGCGACCGGATTGTCGAGGCTCGCGGCGATGTCGCCCAAGAGCGCGGTGAGGTCCGCCCGGAGCGAGCCGTGGTCCGGAGGCGTGGGGACGTCAACGTCGTGGATCGCCGCCGCGAACACGAGGTGCAACTTCGTGGGGTAGCGGCGGTAGATCGCGGCCTTGCCGACGCCGGCGCGAGCGGCCACGGCCGCAACCGTGACGGCCGCGAGGCCGCCCTCGAGCAGCAGCGTCCGGGTGGCAGCGACGACCGACGCGTCGACGCGGTGGTCGCGAGGCCGTCCCACGGGCATCGCTCCCCATGATACGGTCCTTCTAGTTCCGGAACTACTAGTCTCGAAACTAAGGAGGATGGCGCGTGAGCGCCGGGGAGAACGCCTGGCTGGCGGATCACCCCGCGACGGCGGCCACCCTCGTTGCGACCACCGCCGCGTACTTCGCGGTGGCGACGCGCTGCTTCTTCGCGATGCCGGCGGCGGTGGCCGGCATCGTGTTCGCGTGCGTGATCGTCGCTTGGACGGCCGCGTGAGGAGTTCGAGGTCGACCTGGCGATGCACACCGGCCGCCGCGCGGGGCGCGCTCGCCTGGGCGGCCGAGTCAACGCGCGTCGCGTCGCTGGTCGCGATCACGTGAGTTCGTCACCGTCAGCAGTTCGACCAGGGGGTCGAGCCGGCCGGGGCGGCTGGCTCGCGTCGCGGGATTGCGGCCGAGCTGGTGGTGGCCGATGTAGAACGCGTAGGCCAGCCACGCTCGCTCGTCGGCCTCGGCGTCCGGCAGCCCGAGGTCGCTGAAGATGCGGCGCAGGAAGTCGAGCCGCATCCGGACCACGCGTGCGAGGCCGGGAGCGACGAGCGGCTCGTCGGGTGCCGACGCCAGAGCGAGCTCCACCGCGTCGACCTCGCGCTCGTACACCTCCCGGAACAGGTGGCGAAGGCGCTCGACGGGGTCGCCGATCGCCTCGGCCGGCGGGATCAGCTCGATCGTGTTCTCGCGCTCCCACCGCGCGACCGCTGCTTCGATCAGCTCTCCGCGATCGCGGAAGTGCCAGTAGAAGCTGCCGCGGGTCGCGCCGAGCTTCTTCGCGAGGCGCTCGACCGACACGGCGGTCACGCCGCCTTCGGCGAGCGCCTCGAGCGCTGCGCGCGTCCAGTCGTCCCTGGTGAGAAGGCGTCGTCCGGCGCGGCTGGCCACGCTCCATACGGTAGTGTATGGCGCCCGTACACCAATGTATGGAGATCACGGTGGAGCCCACGACAGCGAACAGGAGCGATAGGGGATGAACGTGCGGAACGTCCACTCACGCGAGCTCGCCGCGCCGGCGGATCGAGTCGGCCGCGTCCTCGACAGCCTCGGCGGCGACGGAAACCGTCTCTGGCCGATCGAGCGCTGGCCGGCGATGCCGTTCGAGCTCGACGGTCCGCTGGCCGTCGGCGCGCGGTGCGGTCATGGCCCGATCCGCTACGCGGTCGAGACCTACGACCCGGGGCGACGGCTGGTCTTTCGGTTCGCGGATGGGCTGGGCCTGGGTGGCACCCATGGCTTCGAGCTGGAGCCGCTGGGCGCAACCCGCAGCCGGCTGACGCACACGCTCGAGTGCAAGGTCAGGCCGAAGATGCTCCCGCTCTGGCCGATCGTGCGCGGCTACCACGACGCGCTGCTGGAGGACATCCTCGACCAGGCGGAGCTGGCCGCGACCGGGCGGCATGTGCGCTCCCGCCGCTGGCCGATCTGGCTGCGCGCCGCCAACGCGGCCGACGTGCGGGTCGCCCGGTGGCGCGGCGGGCCACCGGGCGGTCGCGCCGCAGGCGCGTCGGCGGTCGCCGTCCCGGCGACCCTCACCGCCATCGCCGGGCTCCACGCCGCGTGGGCGCTGGGCTGGCGCTGGCCGGGCGGTGACGACCGCGCGTTCGCCGAGCGGGTGGTCGGCTACGGGGCGGCGGAGGCCCCGCCGGCGGCTGCGACATGGGCGGTCGCGTCGGCGCTGCTCGGCGCCGCCGCCATCGTCCGCACGACAGCCGGGGGTACGCAGTCGCGCGGGCTGCGGCGCGCGACGTGGGGCGTCGCGGGCGTCTTCCTCGCGCGAGGCGCCTTCGGGCTGTCGGCGGCGGCGATCCGCGGCTTCGACGAGATCTACGAGCGCCTGGATGCGGCGGTCTACTCGCCGTTGTGCCTCGCCCTCGGCGCGGGCACCGCAGCGGTCGCGCGGCGTGGCGGTGTACCGAACGCACGGAAACCTACGACATGAGGCTCCCGAAGTCCGCGCACACCTCCCGGCCCTGGCGGATCCACGAGATCGCGCCCGACTTCCGCCTGGAGGACGTCTGGGCGCTGCCCACACCGGGAGGGCCCGACGACTTCCCGCGACTGGTGCGCCAGGCCGCCGCGGGCGACACGTCCGACAACGCGTCGCGGGCCGCCCGCATGCTCTTCCGGATCCGGTGGAAGCTCGGCGAGCTGCTCGGCTGGGACGACCCCGGCTCGGGCGTCGGCGCCCGGGTGCCGACGCTGCGCGACCGGTTGCCGGCCGATCTGCGCGACGGTCCGGCCGGGCCGGAGTTCCGCACCATTCCGATGCGGTCGCTCTACCTGACCGACACCGAGTGGGCGGCGGAGATGGCCAACCGGACCGTGCACTCGGTGATGCACGTGGGCTGGGTCGCGGACGGTGCCGGTGGCTACCGCGGGCAGATGGCGGTGCTGGTCAAGCCGAACGGCCTGTTCGGGAAGGCCTACATGGCCGCGATCGCGCCGTTTCGTTACCTGATCGTGTACCCGGGGCTGATGCGAGACATCGGACAGGAGTGGAAGGCCGGCACGCCTGACGACCCGGCGGCCGCGTAGCGCGCGCCTAGATCGTGTCGCCGGTCTCGGTCCCGCCGCTGACCGAGCTGGGCTCCTCGGGGGCGCGGCCGTTGGCCGGCAGCGAGCCCTCCACGACCACGTCGGTCCACTGGTAGACGACCGGGACCTGGTACCAGCCCTGGTGGATGACGCGGAAGCGCGTCATCTCGTTGCCGCCCCAGTAGCGCTCCCAGTCGAGCTTGTGCTCGAACGTCGCGCTCTGGATGAACTTGTAGCGGTCGTCGCGGTAGCGGTAGACGACGTAGCCCGTGGCGCCGTAGCGCAGCGCGACCGGCGCGATGTCGCGCAGCGCCTCCTCGAGCTTGTCGCCGCGGAAGCCCGTCGCGTACCACGGGATGTGGACGGCGCCCGCCATCAGGCGCCGACCTCCGCCCGGATCGCGCCGGGGCGCTCGGCGGTCTTGCCCTCACCCTCGCCCTCGGCGCCGACGAGGATCGCGATCTTGCCGAGGTGCTTGTTCTCGTGCATGAGCTGGTGCGCGTTGGCGACGTCCTCGAACGGCATCGTCTTCCACAGCACCGGCCGGATCTTCGACTCCTCGATGAGCGCGTTGGCGAGGTTGCACTCCCACGCGTTGGCGAAGTGCGAGCCGAGGATCTCCTTCTGGCGCATCCACAGGTAGCGGACGTCGAAGTCGAGCGTGTAGCCCGACGTCGCGCCGCAGATGACGACCTTGCCGAACGTCTTGACGGTGAACACCGAGGTCGGGAAGGTCGCCTTGCCGACGTGCTCGAAGACGATGTCCGGCGCGTCGCCGAGCAGCTCCTTGACGCGCTTGGAGAACGCCCGCGACTCCTTGAAGCGCGCCTTCTCCTCGTCGGGCGTCTCGCCGCCCTTGCGCATCATGCCGCTGAACTCGTTGCGGTCGATGTAGCCGACCGCGCCCAGCTCCTCGACGAGCTTGCCCTTGTCGTCGCTGGAGACGACGCCGACGCAGTCCGCGCGCGGTCATCTTGCACAGCTGCGTGGCGAAGACGCCGAGCCCGCACGGCGGCCCCAGATCAGCACCTTGTGGCCGGCCTGGAGCTGTGCGCGCTGGAGCAGCATCCGGTAGGCGGTGAAGTACGTGAGGCCGTAGGAGGAGGCCTCGTCCCAGGCCAGGTGCTTCGGCAGGAGCAGCTGCTGGGCCTGGACCTTCGTGAACTGGGCGAACGAGCCCCACGTCGTCTCGTAGCCCCAGATCTTCTGGCTCGGCGCCGCCATCGGGTCGAGGCCGTGGACCTCGGGATCCTCGTAGGAGGTCTGGTTGCAGTGGATGACGACCTCGTCGCCGGGCTTCCACCGCGTGACGCCGGGCCCGACCTTCCAGACGATGCCCGACGCGTCGGAGCCGCCGATGTGGTGGCCGTACTCGGGGTGGTCGCCGTAGCCGAACACCGACACCGGCTTGCCGAACGCCGCCCAGACGTTGTTGAAGTTCACGCCCCGCGGCCATGACGCGGACGATGACCTCGAACGCCTGCGGCTCGGGGACCTCGATCTCCTCGACCTGGAACGCGTCCGGGGGCTCGCCCTCGCGCTCCTGACGGATCACCCACGCGGCCATCGTCGCCGGCAGCTCGCCCGGCTCGGTGTCGACGGTGGAGACTTGGGAAAGATCAACGGCCACGGGTTCTCGGTCCTTCGCTTCGTTCGGTGCGGAGGGCGCGGAGGTTACCCGGGCGGGCGTCGAGGCCGTCGCTTCGCGAACGCGCGCGCTACGGCTGGAGGAGCTGGTCCTGCGCGCTCTCGCGCGACTTGCCCACGTCGAGCGCGGCCTCGTCGATCCCGTTGCCGTCGACGCCGACGCGGTAGGTGCCCTCGCGGAGGTTGGCCTTCAGCGACGCGGTCTCGCCGGGCGAGATCGGACCCGTCTTGCGCTCGATGCCGGCCTGGCTGCCCTGGATCTCGTCGGTCTCCAGCCGCAGCTCCTGCGCGCTCTCGGTCTGGTTGGCGACGATGAGGGTGATCGGGCCCGCGCCGAAGCGCCTCGGCGACACCGACACGCGGTCCTCGCCGATCGACGCGCTGACCACGATCGGGGTCGGCGGCCGCGCCTCGTTCTCGTAGTCGTCTTCCTCGCCGCACCCCGCGGCGAGCGCAACGACGCCCAGCGCGACTGCGGCAAAACGATGTCGCTTCTGCATCCCTCTCCCGAGCCGAGCCCTACGACCCGGCGGCAACCCTACCCGACCGACGGATCGTCAAGCGGCGCTGCTGTCCCTAGCGCTTGGAGCGTCGTTTGCAACTGCTCCCAGGCGTCGTTCTCGGCCTGGTCGTACTCCTCGCCGTCGAGCCCGCGCAGGCGGTCGGCGTACTCGACCCATGCGCGACGCGTCTCTTGCTCGAGATTGGGCGTGACCGTCGTCATGTGCGCGATGCTACTCCTCCTCGCGGTCGTCACCGGGCGCAAGATCCCGTGCAGCCGTCCGGCGCGCGGCGTACAACGGCGGGATGGACCTGCTGGAGGCGCCCCTGCGCGACGTCGAGTTCCTCGCGGTCGACACCGAGACCAACGGGAAGGCGGGCGACGCGTGCGAGCTGACCGAGGTCGGCGCGGTGCTCGTCGGCGGCGGCGAGCTGCACGACCGCTGGGAGACGCTCGTGCAGGTGCGCGCGCCGCTGTCGCGCGGCATCCAGCGGTTCACCGGCATCACGCAGGACATGGTGGACGAGGCACCGGCGGCAGAGCTCGCGCTGCCCGAGCTGGCCGAGTTGATCGAGGGGCGGGTCCTCGTCGGGCACAACGTCTCGTTCGACAGGCGCGTGCTGCGCCAGGCGTTCGAGCGCTCCGGCCTCGACTGGCCGGACCCGCCCGCGCTGTGCACGGTCGCGCTCGCTCGGCGGCTCGCGCCGCTGGCGCGCCAGCGCAAGCTCGTCGCGCTCGCGGACGCTCTCGGGATCGAGGTCGAGACCGCGCACCGCGCGCTCGCCGACGCCGAGACGTGCGCGCGCGTGTTCTGCGCGCTGTTCGCGAAGCTGTGCGCGAACGCGACCACGGTCGGCGCCGCGCTCGCGCTGCTGCGGCCCGCCAAGCGCAAGTCGCGCGACACGCTCCCGGCGCGGCGGGCGATGCACCTCCCCGACTTCACCGGCCTGCCCGACGAGCCGGGCGTCTACATCTTCCGCAACGCCGAGGGCCAGCCGCTCTACGTCGGCAAGGCGGTGAAGCTGCGCAGGCGCGCGCGCTCGCACTTCGCGCCGTCGTCGCCGACCGGCGACTGGACCGCCCAGGCGTCGATCGTCGACCACCGCGCCACCCGCTCGGAGCTTGGCGCACTGCTGCTCGAGAGCCGTCTCATCAAGGCGCTGCGCCCGCCCGGCAACGTCAGGCTCAAGCACCAGGACCCGTACGTCTACCTGCGCTGCCGCTTCGACGTGAACTACCCGGTCCTCGAGGTCGCGCCCGAGCCCGCCGGCGGCCACGCGGTGAACATCGGGCCGCTGCGCGGAAGGGCCTCCGCGGCCGAGCTGAAGGAGCAGCTCGACTCGCTGTTCTCGCTGCGCCACTGCGGCCGGACGATGAAACGGCGCCATCATCCGTCCGCGTACGGCCAGATGGGGCGCTGCCTGTCGCCCTGCCTCGGCGACCTCGACCCCAACCTCTACCGCCGCCGGCTGGACGCCGCGCTCGCGCTGTTCACCGGGTCCAGCGACGGCGGCGTCGCGCTGCTCGCGCACGTCGACCGCCAGATGCGCGAGGCCGCCGCCGAGCAGCGCTTCGAGCGCGCCGAGTGGCTGCGCCGCCGGCGCGCGCGGCTGCGCGTGCTGCTCGAGCGCCTGGGCCCGTTCCTGCGCGCGGCGCACGCGCATCCGCGGCTGGTGCTGGCCGGCGAGGACGGCGTGGAGGGGATGGACGCGTTCTGGCTCGTCGGCGGCCGCGTCGTCGACTGGGGCCCGGTCGCGTCGGCCGAGGAGGTCGCCGCGCGGACCGCCGCGGCGCTGACCGCGCGCGCCGAGCCGTACGTCCCCGCCGACGAGGTGCACGAGCTGCGCATCGTCTCGACGTGGCTCGACGCCAACCGGGTGGCCACGCTCGAGCTGGAGCCGCGGCCGTCCACCGCGGCGCTCGAGGGGTTCGCGCAACGCAGCGGCCTGACCGAACTGGCGCCCACTCGACGAATGTCTGACTCGCTTCTCGAGCCGCGGCGCTCCACAATCCCGACTGCCTGACGCGTCTTCAGCACCCCGGATGGAGCCGGGGGCCGCGGCGGGCGGAGATCACGGGACTCAAGGTCAAGGATGAGCGAGCCTCAGCGCGAGCCGCCAGGAGCGGACGTCAGATCGTTCCTGCCGCGGCCGGGAGAGCCGGTCGAGGACTACGCCGCGCGGCTGCGGGCGCTGCACCACGACCTCAGCCTCGTGCTCGACGCCGTCGAGCGGGGCCTGGCCGCCGCCGAGGCGGAGCCGCCGCCCGCGCTGGTCGCGCCGCTGCGCCCCGCGCCGGCCGCGGTCGAGGAGCCCCACCGCTCTCCGCCGCCCCCGAGCCCCGAGGCCGCATCGCGCGGCAGGGCCCGGGTCGAGGTCGTCACCGGGCCGACGCCGGCACAGCAGCACGGCGCGCGCGGGACGGACGGACCGCCGGAGCCACAGTCGGCGCCTTGGGGCGGGCGCCGGGCTCCGCTGGGCGAGGGGGTGCCGGACGGGGGTGAGCCGGTCGCCCCCTCGCCCGTGCGGTCCGGGGACCCGTGGGTCGAGCGGCGCGAGCCGGGCCCGCGCACCGAGCCCTGGCACGACTCGCCCGCGGCCCGGACGCCGTGGCAGCAGCCCCCGGCGTGGACGGACCGCCGCCCGTCGGCGTGGCCGCCCCCGCCCCCGCCGCCGGCCGAGATGTCGTTCGCGCCGCCGAACGGCGCGCCCTACGCCGGCCCTCCGCGCCGGCGCCTGCCGCAGCTCTCGCCGCTGGCGGTGTCCGTCGCGCTGCTCGGGTGGCTGACCGCGTTGGCGTTGGCGCTGGCGCTGGCGCTCGGCTAGCCCGTCAGGCGGCGGGTGCCGGAGCGAACGGCAGGTCGTCGACCTCCGCCGTCGTCGCGCCGTCGTCGAGCGTCAGCACGTCGCCCAGCGCCGCCTCGCGGCGGACGATCGCCAGCGCGATCGGGCCGTGGACGGGGGAGACGACGGCGGTGCCGACGCGGCCGACGGCCTTCTCGCCGAGGCGCAGCTCCTCGCCGCCCGCCGCCGGGGCCGACAGCCGCAGCCCGCGCAGGTGGCGATTCGGCTTGCCCTTCCAGTGCAGCCGCGCGACGGTCTCCTGGCCGACGTAGCAGCCCTTCGTGAACGACACCGCGCGGTCGTTCAGCGACGCCTCCTGCGGGATCGTGCCGTCGTCCATGTCGAGGCCGTAGCGCGGGCGGCCGTGCTCGACGCGCGCGACCTCGGCGGCGGCCTCCGACACCGGGACCGCGCCCGCGTCGACGAGCCCGGCGCGAACGGCGTCGGCGTCGCCGGCGGGGCAGAGGACGTCGACGCCCTCCGCGGTGGCGATCGCGCGCACGTCGGCGCCGCCCACCGACGTCGCGACGTGCGCGTGCTCGTTCGCCGGCACCCCGGCGACGACCGCGCGCGCGGCCGGCCCGACGAGCGAGAGGAGCGCGCGCTCGAGCGTGCGCTTGTGCAGCTGCACGTCGTAGCCGACGCTGTAGCGGCGGACCATGTCGAACAGCGCCTGGAGCGCGACGCGCTCGGTGTCGAGCAGCAGCTCGTGGGTGGGCGGGCCGACATCCAGGACGCGCAGGTCGCCGAGCATCTTGCCCTTGTGCGTGAGGAACGCGGCGTAGCAGCCGGTGCCCGGCGTCAGGGCGGCGACGTCGTTGGTGACCTGTCCGTTGAGGAACTCCTTGGCCGCCCCGCCGGTGAGCGCCAGCTTGCCGCGCTCGGACCGATCGACCAGCCCGCAGCCCGTCGTCAGCACCGCGTGCTCGTCGGTGAGGGTGGCCGCCATCGCCTCCGATGGTAGTTTCGCCCCCCGATGGGGCTCGCGGACACCTTCCAGCAGATCATCGACTCGCTGCCCGACGACTGGACCGACCTCGAGCTCGACGTCCGGATCTTCGACGAGAGCCGCTACGTCGAGGCCGCGACGTACATGGTCGTCGTCAACTCGCAGCCGTACTCGCAGTACGACTGGCACTGGCGGGTCAACGTCGCGCACCGCTTCGGCCACGGCGCCGCCGCGCCCGCGACCCACGGCACGCTGAAGTACCTCGACGACGCGGGGATCGACGGCGAGCTGCGCGTGCGCGAGGTCAAGCAGGGCCGCGCGGAGTTCACGCCGATGTGGGGCCGCCCCGAGTCGGTGCGCCAGGAGTTCAGGAAGTCGCGCGGCCAGTGACGCGCGTCCTCGCGCTGGTGCCCGACCTGCTGTTCGGGTCGAAGGTCAAGGCGATGCTCGAGGGCGCCGGCCACGAGGTCGAGATGGCGCAGTCGGAGACCGACGTGTGGGACCAGATCGCGGGCAGCGACGTGCTCGTCGTCGACCTGACGACCGACGACGTCGACGCCACCGGGCTGCTCGACACGCTGCGCTCCGGCGGCGAGGGCAACCACGTGAAGGCGATGGCCTTCTACTCCCACGTCGACGTCGACGTCAAGCGCGAGGCCGAGGCCGCCGGCTTCGACCTCGTGGTGCCGCGCTCGCGCATGGCGCGCGAGGGCGCGGAGCTGGTCACGCGCCTGTCCAGCCCGTAGGCGGATCGCTTCAAGGCCCGCCGGGCGCTGCCGACGGCAGTGGCAATGCGCCGCTTCCTGCTGCCCGCGCTCGCCCTCCTCGCCCTCGCGGCGCCGGCCGCCCACGCCTTCCGCCTGCCGCCCGACCTCGGCCCGCTGGCCAACAACCCGGCGAACCGCATGGTCAAGATCGAGATCGACCCGATCGAGTACGACGCCGCGCGCCGCTGCGACCCGAAGGCGAAGCCGGGCGTCGTGGCCTTCACCCGCTGGCTGCAGCGCAACGTCCACGGCGTGTTCTGGGGCAGCTACCGCTGCGAGAAGTGGGGCAAGGGGTCGGCGTCGCTGCACGCCGAGAACCGCGCTGTCGACTGGCACCTCGACGCCTACGACCGCGCCCAGCGTGCGCACGCCGCGGCGCTGATCTCGATGCTGCTCGCGCCCGACACCGCGGGCAACCCGCACGCCCTCGCCCGCCGCATGGGGATCGAGGAGATCATCTGGGACTGCTCGTACTGGGGCGCCGGGATGGTCGACTTCAAGAAGTACTCGCCGTGCTTTGAGCGCGACGGCCGGCCGAACCGGCGCGTGAACAAGACCGTCGCGCACCGCGACCACATCCACTTCGGGCTGACGAAGGCGGGCGCCGCGGGGCGCACGACCTTCTGGCGCGTCGGCTAGCGCAGCCGGAACGCGCGCTCGACGTCCGGGCGCTCGCGCACCAGCCCGAACTCCGTCGCCCAGCGCGCCCACGCCTGTAGGCGGCCGCGGTCGAGCTCGCCGTACCGGCGCGCGCCGGAGGTGAACGCGGGCCCGAGCGCGCGCAGCTCGTCGAGCACCAGCGCGCGGTCGAGCCCGCGGTTGCGGCGGACGAGCGTCTCGGCCGCGAGCTCGGGGTCCTTCAGTGCCTCCTCGTAGCCGCGGCGCAGCGCGGCGATCGTGGCGTCGACGAGCTCGGGGTCGTCGCGCAGCGTCTCGCGCGTCACGCACAGCACGAGCTCGGGGTACGACGGCGCGCCGAAGTCGTCGACGCGGAACTCCCGGAAGCGACCGGGCCCGCCGCGCTTCTTCAGCGCGACGCCCTCGGCGTTCCAGAACGCCGTGGCGGCGGCGACGCGCCGGCCGAGCAGCGCGGGCACGGCGTTGAAGCCGATCGTGACCTGGTCGACGCGGTCGGGGTCGCCGCCCGCGCCGGCGACGACCGACCGCAGCACGGCGACGTCGCTCGGCAGCCCGGCGACCCCGGCGCGGCGGCCCTCGAGCTGCTTCGGCGTGCGGACGCCGCGCTGAGCGATCACCGCGGCGAGCGGCTGCTGGACGAGCGCCATGACCCCGACGACGTCGCGCCCCTGCTGCCGCGCGAGCGCGAGGTCGGCGATGTCGAGGATCGCCAGCTCGGCGCGGCCGGACTGGAGCAGCCGGACCGAGTCGGTCGAGCTGGAGGGGGCGCGGACCCGCAGCTTCACGCCCTCGGCGTCGTCGAACTGGCGGGCCAGCGCGGTGTAGACGCCGACGTGGACGGCGTTCGGCGTGAAGTCGAGGACGAGCGTGGCGTCGTCGGTGCCGCCGCGGCCGGCCGCGCCGCCGCCGGCGGCGCCGAGCGCGAGCGCGCCAACGAGGGTCAGGAGCAGGGGAAGTCGCACCGCCGCAGTGTGGCGTACCATCCCCGCCGCTTGACAGGAGACCCCTGCGAACCTCGGAGGACCCAGTGGAAGCGCGCACGACCGGTGCAGTGACGACTCGCCACCACGACCGCGACACGGACGAGCTCCGCCGCCGCGGTCCCGACGCGTGGGCGGCGGAGCTGATCGGCACGCTCCTGCTCGTCTTCTTCATCGGGACGATCCTGTCGCTGAACTCCGGCGACGGCCTCGGGTTCACCGACTGGTCGGTCATCGGGCTCCTGCACTTCCTGATCCTCATGATGCTCGTCCACACCGTCGGCCAGGCGTCGGGCGCACACTTCAACCCGGCCGTGACCGCAACCCTCGCGGCGCTGCGCAAGATCGGCCCGATCGACGCGGCGATCTACATCGTGCTCCAGCTCATCGGCGCCGTCCTGGGCGCCCTGCTCGTCAAGCTGCTGCTCAGCGACGAGGGCGACGCGACGGGCTACGGCGCGACGAAGATCTCCGAGCCCTTCCTCCAGGGCGAGGCGCTGCCCGGCTTCCTCGCCGAGCTGATCGGCACGTTCGTCCTCATGTGGGCGATCATGGGCGTCGCCGTGAACCCGAAGGGCTCGCGGGACTGGGCCGGCCTCGTGATCGGCGGCACGCTCGGCTTCGCGGTGATGGCGATCGGGCCGATGACCGGCGCGGGGCTCAACCCGGCGCGTGCGTTCGGCCCGTCGCTGATCGGCGGCGGCGAGCCCATCGGCGAGTTCATCGTCGCCTACGTGCTCGGGCCGGTGGTCGGCGCGCTGCTCGCGGGCATCCTCTACACCGCCCTGATCCTCGCGCCGGAGGGCAGGGCGCCCGGCCGGCGGGAGATCGACACGCTCGGCGGCGTGTCGGAGAGCGAGCGCGAGAGCGACCCGGTCATCGACCACGCGGCGAGCGGCGGCGGGCGGGAGGCCGACCCGCTCGGGCCGGACGACACCGGGACCGGCACCACCGGCACCGAGTCGCGGGTCATCCGCCCGGACGACCCGACGCCGTAGAATCGACGCGGTGCGGCGCCGCGTCACCTTCTCGCGCAACGTCACGCTGTCGCTGTCGCGGACGTGCCGGTGCTTCTGCAAGTACTGCGCGTTCGCGACACACCGCCCGCACCTGCACACGCCCGACGAGGTCTCAGAGCTCCTGGAGGTCGCCCGCCGGCGCCGCGTCAAGGAGCTGCTCGTCCTCACCGGCGAGGCGCCCGACCACCATCCCGGGGTCCGGGCGCAGCTCGCCGAGTGGGGTTTCGAGGACTTCGTCGGCTACGTCGTCTGGGCGTGCGAGCAGGGGCTCGAGCGCGGCCTGTTGCCGCACACGAACCTCGGCGTGCTCGACCGCCGCGACCTGGACCGGCTGCGCGAGGTCACGGCGTCGCAGGGCCTCATGCTCGAGTCGGTCGACCCGGACCTCGTCGCGCACCAGGGCTCGCCGACCAAGCACCCGGCCGCCCGGCTCGAGCGCCGGCCCGGCACCGGCGGGGCGGAGATTCCCTTACACGGCGGCCAGCAAGGGGGGATCGGCGCGTACGGGGCCCCCCGCCGGGGCGCGCGCGCGGGGCGCGCGCCGGGGCGCGCCCCGGCCGGGCCCCAGCACGGGGTCCAGCACCCGAAAAACTGACCGCACCCGCGCGCNACGCGCCGACGTCATCCCGCAGCTCTCCGACGGGCCGGAGGTGCTGGAGCGCGTCGACGTGCCCGACGGCGTCTCGCTGAGCGTGCTCATCCCCAACGAGAAGGGGCTCGACAAGGCGCTCGAGCACCGCGACCGCTTCCACGAGGTCAACGTCTTCCTCTCGGCGTCGGAAACCCACAACGCCGAGAACGTCAACCGGACGATCGAGGAGTCGCTCGCCGGGCTCGAGCGGGTGCTGCCCCGGGCGCGCGAGGCCGGGCTGCGCTGCGAGGGGGTCATCTCCGTGTCGTTCGGCTGCCCGTACGAGGGGCACGTCCCGCCCGAGCGGGTGTTCGCCATCGCGCGGCGCCTGCGCGACGCAGGGGCGGAGGAGATCGGGTTCGGCGACACGACCGGGATGGCCAACCCGGTGCAGGTGCGCGACTTCTTCGCGCGGGCGCACGAGGAGATCGGTGGCGGCGTCGAGCTGACCGCGCACTTCCACAACACGCGCGGGCAGGGCCTCGCCAACGTGCTCGCCGCGCTCGAGTCCGGCTGTGAGTCGTTCGAGTCGAGCTTCGGGGAGCTGGGCGGGTGCCCGGTGCCCAAGGGCGCGACCGGCAACATCGCCACCGAGGATCTCGTCTCGATGCTGCACGAGATGGGGATCGAGACCGGCGTCGACCTCGCGAAGGTCGTCGACTGCGCGCGCCGCGCGCAGCAGGTGCTCGGCCGGCCGCTCGGGAGCCACACGCTCGTCGCCGGGCCCGTTGACTGGCATCGCTGACGACGTCGCGGCGCTCGCCGCCATGGGCCGCGGCTCCGCTGGCCCCGGCGAGCGCGCCGCGGCGGCGTGGGCGGCGCAGCGGCTCCCGGGGGACGTCGCGCTCGAGCCCTATCGCTGGCCGCGCACGCACGCGTGGGCGCACCTGCCGCACCTCGCCGCGGCGGCGACCGGGAACCCGCTCCTGACGGCCGCCGCGCTCGTCTCCTACGAGCTCGACCAGAGCGGGCGGCTTCAGTGGGTGCAGCGGCTGCTGCCGGCGGGGCACGGCGTCAACGTCGTCGCGCGGATCGCGCCGCGCGGCCCCGCCCGGCGCACCTTCGTCCTCGTCGCCCATCTCGACGCGCAGCGCGGCGGGCTGATCTGGCACCGCAGGGTCGTCGAGGCCGGGGCGGCTCGGCGGCTGCGCACGCGTTCGATGACCCCCGCGAGCCTCGGCGTCGCGCTCGTGATCGCGCTGCGCCGGCGGCCGCTGCTCGCGCTCGCCGTCGCGCTGTTGCTCGACACCGCGCGGCGCCCGCCGGTGCCGGGCGCGAACGACAACGCCAGCGGCGTGGCCGGCGCCATCGCGGTCGCACACGCGCTGGCGGCGGAGCCGCTCGAGCGGACGGAGGTGCTCATCGTCCTGCCCGGCGCGGAGGAGGCGGGCATGGGCGGGATGCGGGCGTTCCTGCGCGCGCACGCGCTCGACCCGGCGACGACGTTCGTCCTCGGGCTCGACACCGTCGGGTCGGGGACGCCGGTCGTCGCGCGCGCGGAGGGCGCGGTGCTGGCGCACCGCTACCGCGAGGAGGATCTCGCGCTGGTCGAGCGCGCCGCCGGCGACGACCCGCCACAGCGCTGGCGGATCGCCGCGTACACCGACCCGATCCTCGCCCGCTTCGCCGGGCTGCCCTGCGCGTCGATCCTCTCCGTCGGCGAGCACGGCATGTACACGCACTACCACCGCTCCGACGACGTGCCCGAGCACGTCGACCTCGCGTGCGTCGCGCGGTGCGCCGCCATCGCCGAGGCCGTCGCGCGCGAGCTGGACCGGGAATGACGTTCGTCCGCGCCGTCGAGCTGGTCGCGGGCGGGAGCGGCTACCCGTGGGACCTCCCCGCCGTCCGCGCGCTCGACGGGCGGCTCGAGCTGCACCCGAAGGTCACCTACCTGATCGGCGAGAACGGCTCGGGGAAGAGCACGCTGCTCGAGGCGATCGCGGTCGCCGCCGGCATGAACCCGGAGGGCGGCAGCTCCCAGAACCGCTTCGCCACGCGCGACTCGCACTCCGACCTCAGCCGCGGTATCCGGCTCATCCGCGGCACGAAGCGCCCGGCGACCGACTTCTTCCTGCGGGCGGAGAGCCTCTACACGGTCGCGACGTACGTCGACGAGGCGTACGCCGGCGAGGCCGGGGGGCCGAAGGCGTTCGGCGGGAAGTCGCTGCACGAGCAGTCGCACGGCGAGTCGTTCCTCGCCGTCGTCATCGAGCGCTTCGGGGCGGAGGGGCTCTACGTCCTCGACGAGCCCGAGGCCGCGCTCTCGACGCAGAACTGCCTGACGCTGCTGCGCCGCATCCACGAGCTGGTCGGGCTGCGGTCGCAGTTCGTCATCGCGACGCACTCGCCGCTCGTCCTCGCCTACCCCGACGCCGCGATCCTGCGCTGCGGCGACGACGGCCTCGAGCCCGTCGCCTACGACGACGCCGAGCCGGTCACGCTCACGAGGAGCTTCCTCGACGCTCCCGAGCGCTTCCTGCGGGCGCTGATGGAGGACTAGCGCCCGCTGAAGTCCGGCTGGCGCTTCTCGGCGAACGCGCGCGTGCCCTCGCCGAAGTCCTCGCTCTCGGCGCAGAGCTGCTGGACCGTCACCTCGTGCTCGAGCGTCAGCGCGAGCGCCGGCTTGGCCGCGGAGTCGATGACGCGCTTCGCCAGGCCGACCGCCGTCGGCGCGCAGGCGAGCAGCTCGCCGACGAGCTGGTCGGTGACCGCGTCGAGCTCCTCGGCGGGGCCGATGCGGTTGACGAGCCCGATCCGCTCGGCCTCGGTGCCGTCGATCAGCTTCGAGGTCATGATCAGCTCCTTCGCCCGGCCCACGCCGACGACCGCCGGCAGCCGCGACGACCCGCCGACGTCGGGGATGAGCCCGACGCGCGTCTCGGGCATCCCGATGATCGCGTCGGTGGCCATGACGCGGAGGTCGCAGGCGAGCGCAAGCTCCATCGCCCCTCCGATGCAGCCGCCGTGGATCTGGCAGATCGTCGGCTTGGGCATCTCCTCGGCGAGGTTCCACGCGTCGAGGATCGGCCGGCGGAAGGCGCGCAGCCC
>JAUJPF010000036.1 GCA_030447275.1 Solirubrobacteraceae bacterium
GCGATCGCGCCGGCCACGCGGGTGACCGGGTCCATGTTGACCTCGCGGATGTGGCCGTTGGAGGCCACCAGCCGCTCGATCTGCTCGCGCTGCTCGTCGTTGCTCAGGCCCGCGTCGGGCTTGGAGACCGTCACCGAGTACGGGTCGGGGATGCCGCCGCGCAGCGTCGCGACGCCGCCCTCGTCGAACTCGATCGGGAGGTTCTTGAAGCACACGGTGGCTAGCGCCCTTCCTTCGCGGGGATCTTCTCGTCCTCGCCGCCCGGGAGCTCTCGCTCGAGCGACGGGTCCTTCCTGAGGGTGATCTCGTCGCGCTTGCCCCAGGTCTCGCCGCTGCGCTGGCCGCCGTCGTTCGTCCTGCGCAGGCGGTCGTAGAACCGGTGGCTGAGCTTCTGCACCGCGTTGGGCTCGGAGTGCTCGCGCGCCCAGCCGCTCGGCACGTGGCCCTCGAGGTCCCACCGCACCTCGCGGTTGAGGTGGTCGGCGGAGTGCTCGCGCAGCGGGCGGATGATGCTGCCGAGCATGCGCGACGCCGTCGAGGAGACCAGCGAGCCCGGCGGCGCCTTGTGGAACGGCGTGAACTTGTCGGGGAAGCCGGGCATCGTGCAGCCGATGCACGCGCCGCCGGCGTTCATGCACCCGCCGACGTGGTTGATCGCGCCGCGCGAGGTGATGTTGCAGTTGACGACGGGGCCCCAGCACCCCATCTCGACGAGGCACTCCTTGTCGCCGAACTCGCGGGCGAACTTGCCCTCCTCGTAGTACGCGCCGCGCGTGCAGTGGCGGTGCACGGTCTCGCCGAACTGCCATGCCGGCCGCCCGAGCTCGTCGAACTCCGGCAGCGGCCCGAACCCCTGGAGGAAGTAGACGATGGCGGCGACGGCCTCGGTGAAGTTGTCGCCGATCGGCGGGCACCCGGGGACGTTGACGACCGGGACGCCGAACGTGCTGCGGTAGTCCTGGCCGAGGAAGTCCATCAGGCTCATCGCGCCGGTCGGGTTGCCCTTCGCGGACGGGATCCCGCCCCACGTCGCGCACGTGCCGATCGCGATCATCGCCGCCGCGTTGGGCGCCATGCGCGCGATCCACTCGTCGGCCGTGACCGTGCGCTCCTTGCCGCCGGGCCCCCACGGCTCCTCGCCCTGCCCCGACCAGTAGCCGCCGTCCGCCAGGGCGATCGTCTCGTCGGTGTTCGAGCCCTCGAGGACGACCACGTACGGCGCGTCGAGCGTGCCCTCGATCGCCTGCTCGGCCGCGCGCTCGTAGGCCGGGCCCGACTCGAGGTTGATGACGGGGTGGTGCAGGACGACGCGCGGGAGGCCGGGGTGGGCGCCCATCATCAGGCCCTCGAGCGTGGGCGCCTGCGCGCCCGTGACCGCGACGCTGCACCCGTCGCAGCTCATCCCGGCGAACCAGAACAGGTGGACCTTCTCGATCGGCCCCAGTCGCGACGCCTCGTCCGCGAACGCGTGCGGCTCGAGGTACTCCTCCATCGTCATCCGGGCGGGCGACCCGAAGTCGCCGACGTCCGGGTTGAAGCGGTCGATCGGACCGAGGGCGTCGAGCAACCGCTCCGCCGGCGTCTTCTCCGAAGTCCTGGTCGCCACCGTCTCTCCCTCGTCCCCTGCCGCCACACCGCCGCTGGACCGGGGTGCTGTGTGTGTGGTACATCTACTGCCCGGGAGCAGTGCGGTCAACTCCGAAGAGGAGCGTGACGGGTGGCGAAGAGCTTCAGGTGCCAGGACGCCGGCGTCGTCTGCCGAGCCGAGGTGACGGGCGAAACCGAGGAGGAGGTGCTCGCGAAGGCGGTCGAGCACGCACGGACCGCGCACGGCGTCGATCTGGCGCAGTCGACCACCCTCGCGAACTTCGCGCGCTCGGTGATCCGCGACGACGGGAAGTCGTGACCGTGCTCGCGCTCTCCACCGGGTGGTACATCGGGTGGGCGGTCGGCCTCGTCGTGGTGCTGATCGCGGCGGCGCTCCTGATCACGCTCATCGTCCTCGGGCAGCGGATCGCGCGCCAGGCGGGCGACATCGAGCGGGCGCTGGCCGGCGCCCGCACCAACACCGACCCGCTGTGGGACGTGCGGGCGACCAACCACACGATCGACCGCGTCACACGCGGGCTCGCGGCCGCGCGGGAGATGCTCGCGCGATGACCGTCCTCGCGCTCCTCGGCCTCGGCGTCGGCGTCGTCGTCCTGCTCGCGGTGATCGGGCTCTTCAACCGCGTCCTCCGTGGCGCGCGCGAGGTCGACGCATACGCGGGCGACATCCTCACCGCCGGCGTCGGGATCGCGAAGAACCTCGACGGCGTCGACGAGCTGGCGACGACGCGGGCGCTGGGCGGCGCCGTCCCGGGGCTCGCGGTCGGTTACCTGCGCAAGCTGGGGCTCGTCCGGTGACCGTCCTCGCGATGAGCTCGAACCAGACGGCGTGGTGGATCACGCTCGCCGTCGGCCTCGTCGTGGCGCTCGTGGTCTGGGCGCTGCTCGAGAAGCTGCGCCGGACGGTCGACGAGATCGACGCCGGGGTCTCGGCGCTGTGGCAGACGGGGCAGGGGGTCGCCCAGAACACCCAGACCTCGCACCTGCTCGGGACGACCGTCGCCCGGGGCACCGATCTGGTCGAGGAAGTCGAACGCCATCGCGAGGCCGGGAGGAACCCGTCGTGAACACCGTCCTGATCGTCCTAACGCTCGTCGAGGTGCTGCTCCTGGTCGTCGTGCTCGCGGGCTACCTCATCGCGATCGGCACGAAGCTCCACAACATCTCGAAGACGCTCGGCCTCGTCACCTTCGGCGTGCGCGCGATCGAATCGCAGACGGCCTCGATCGGCCCGTCGCTCGGGGCGGTCAACGGGGCGCTCGAGCAGGTGGCGGGCGCGCTCGAGGAGGTGGTCGGGGAACCTGAGTCCGCGACCGCCACCACGCCCGGCGCCGGCATCGCGACCAGCGACGATCTGCCGCGCCCGTCGACGCCGTAGACATTGGACCCCGCGCTGGGTGTCTGGTACACCTAGCGGCTTGAGCCGTTGGGTCATCGGTTGGAGCACCGGCGCCGCCGTCGTGGGCATCGCCGCGTCGCTGCTCGTCACGATCATCGCGCTGTGCCGGCGCATCGTCGGCCAGGCAGAGGACATCACGCAGGCTCTCGACGGGGCGCGCGAGCAGACGAACGTCCTCTTCGACCTGCCGTCGACGAACGCGGCGGTCGGGAGCATCGCGACCGACCTCCGCACGGTTCGCGAAGGCATGGAGAAGGGGTGACCGGGCGCACCGCGGCGTGGGTCGGCCTCGGCACCGCAGTCCCGGTGCTCGGGCTCGTCGTCGCGCTGTTCGGCCGCGTCACGCGCCCCGCGATGGAGATCGACCGGTACGCGAAGGACATCCTCGACGCGGGCATGGCGATCTCCGCGAACCTCGAGGGCCTCGCGGAGCTCGAACGGACCCACGCATTGGCGGGCGCGGTCCCCGACCTCGCCGTCGCGTACCTGCACAAGCTCGGCGCCGCCTGATGCGCCGGCGACCCGCTCCCACACTCGATCCCGCCGATGCGGCCCGCTGGCGCGCGTCGCTGCTGGCCGGGCTCGTCGTGGCCGTCGTCGTCTGGGCCCTGCTCGAGATCCTGCGCCGGGCCGCGGTCGACGTCGAGACGTCGGTCGCGGACGTGTGGACGGCGGGCAAGCGCCTCGCCCAGAACACGCAGACCGCGCATCTGCTCGACGGCACGCGCGACGGCGGCGTCGCGCTGCTCTCCGAGCTCGAGCGTCATCGCGACCTGATGGGAGACCCGAAGACATGAACGAGCGCAAGACGCTCATCGCGGCGACGCTCGCCGAGGTCGCCCTGCTCGTCGGGGTGCTCGCCGGCTACCTCATCGCGATCGCGGCACGGCTGCGGAGCGTGTCCTCGACGCTCGGACAGGTCACGTTCGGCGTGCGGGCGATCGAGACGCAGACCGCGCCGATCGGCCCCCGGCTGCGCGACATCAACGGCGCGCTCGAGGGCGTGGCCGCAGCGCTGCAGGACGTCGTCGGCGAGAGCGCCGAGAAGGACAGCACCGCGACCGGCGGCGGCGACGACGCGGGCACCATCGAGTCGCCGGGCGACCTCCCCCGACCGACGACGTAGGCCCCATGGCGACCGCCTCCCCCACCCACGTCGAGCGGTGCCGCTTCGAGGTCGGAGGCATCGTCCAGGGCGTCGGGTTCCGCCCGTTCACGCACCGGCTCGCGGCGCGGCTCGGACTGGTCGGCCACGTGCGCAACGCCGGGGCGCGGGTCGAGATCGAGGTC
Organism: Solirubrobacteraceae bacterium; assembly: GCA_030447275.1. Taxonomy (GTDB): domain Bacteria; phylum Actinomycetota; class Thermoleophilia; order Solirubrobacterales; family Solirubrobacteraceae; genus CADCVT01. The sequence goes on from JAUJPF010000036.1 coordinate 4,297, forward strand.
GAGGGCGCCTCTGAAGCCGTCGACGCGTTCGCCGCGGCGCTGGTCGTCGAGGCGCCGGCTGCCGCCCGCGTCGAGCACGTGGCTCGCGTCGACCTGCCGCCGCGCGGGGGCAGCGAGTTCCGCATCGCGGCGAGCGGCCCGGGCGCGACGGTCCCGGCGGTCGGGCCCGACCTGGCCACCTGCGACGACTGCCTGCGCGAGCTCCTCGACCCAGGCGACCGCCGCTACCGCTACCCGTTCCTGGCCTGCACCGCCTGCGGGCCGCGCTTCACGGTCGTGCGCGCCCTGCCCTACGACCGCGAGCGCACGACGCTGGACGCCTTCCCGCTGTGCGCCGACTGCCGAGCCGAGTACGAGGATCCCCGCGACCGCCGGTTCCACGCCGAGGCGATCGCCTGCCCCGCGTGCGGGCCGCGGCTCTCGCTCGCGCTCGACGAGGCGCTCGCCGTGCTGCGCGCCGGCGGCATCCTCGCCGTGAAGGGCCTGGGCGGGTGGCACCTGGCCTGCGACGCCGCCGACGACGCAGCGCTGGCGCGCCTCCGCGCGCGCAAGGCGCGCGACGCCAAGCCCTTCGCCGTCATGACCGCGCGCCCTGAAGCGCTCGTCGCTCTGGGTGCCGGCGAGGAGGCGCTCCTGCGCAGCGCGGCGCGCCCGATCGTCCTGGCGCCCCGTCTGCCGGACGCCGGAGTGTCCGAGCAGGTCGCCCCCGGGTCGCGGCGGCTGGGCGTGCTCCTGCCGTACACGCCGCTGCACCATCTGCTCGTCAGCGATCTCGGGCGGCCGCTGGTGATGACGAGCGGCAACCGGTCGGACGAGCCGATCGCCGTCGGCGACGACGAGGCACGCGATCGGCTCGGCACGATCGCCGACGCCTTCCTCGGCCACGACCGCCCGATCCACCGGCGCTGTGAGGACTCGGTCGTGTGCGGCGCATTCCCGGTGCGGCGCTCGCGCGGCCTCGCCCCCGCCCCCCTCGCCCTCCCGATCGCTGCGCGCCGCACGATCGTCGCCGCCGGCGGACAGCTCAAGGGCACGTTCTGCGTCGCGAAGGGGGACCGCGCCTGGCTCTCGCCGCACCTCGGCGACCTCGACAACGACGCCGCGAGGCGCGCGTTCCGCCGTGACCTCGCGCTGTACCTCGACATGCTCGCGGCACGTCCGGAGGTGGTCGCGCACGACCTGCACCCCGACTACGCCTCGACGGCATGGGCGCTCGAACAGGACGTGGAGCTCGTCGGCGTCCAGCACCACCACGCGCACGCCGCCGCGTGCCTCGCCGAGCACGGCGAGACCTCCCCGGCTCTGGCGATCGTGCTCGACGGCACCGGCTACGGGACCGACGGCACGCTCTGGGGCGGCGAGCTCCTGCGCTGCGACCTCGAGAGCTTCGAGCGGATCGCGCACCTCGAGCCCGTCCCGCTGCCGGGCGGGGAGCGAGCCGTCCGCGAGCCGTGGCGCGTCGCCGCCGCCTACCTCGAGCGCGCGGGGCGAGCCGTCCCCTTCGAGCGCTGGCCGCTCGTGCGGCAGAGCCTCGCCGTGAACGCACCGCTGTCGAGCGGCGCCGGCCGGCTCCTCGACGCGGTCGCCGCGCTGCTCGGCGTGCGCGACATCGTGTCGTACGAGGGGCAGGCGGCGATCGAGCTCGAGGCGCTCGCCGGAGACACCGTCGCCGACCCGTATCCCTGCCGGCGGGCGGGCGGGGCACTCGCGGGCGGCGATCTCGTCGCGGCGGCGCACGACGACCTCCGCGACGGGCGGCGACGCGCGGAGATCGCGGCCGCCGTGCACGAAGGCGTCGCTTCCGCCTTCGCCGACGCCTGCGCCGCCGCCGGCGACGCCGACACGGTGGTCCTCAGCGGCGGCTGCCTGCAGAACGTCCGGCTCGCGGCATCGCTCCGACGGCGACTGGCGGCCCACGGCTTCACCGTGCTGACCCATCGCCTCGTGCCGCCGAACGACGGCGGCCTGTCCTACGGGCAGGCGGCGGTGGCCGCCGCAAGGAGGTCCTGACCATGTGCCTCGGCATCCCCGGTCAGCTCGTCGAATGGGTCGACCCCGAGCATCACATCGCCAAGGCGGACGTGGCCGGCGTGCGCCGGAACGTCAACGTCGCCCTGCTCACGGGCGAGGACGCCGTCGACGTCGGCGACTGGGTGCTCATCCACGTCGGCTTCGCGATGTCGAAGGTCGACGAGGCCGAGGCGCAGTCGACGCGCGAGTTCCTGGAGTCGCTCGGCGCGCCGTACGAGGAGGAGCTGGCCGAGCTGAGGGAGAGCGCGATCGAATGACCGCCGAGGCCGGTACCGCGCATCGCTTCGTCCAGCGTCTCGCGGAGCGCGACGCGGTGCTCGGCGGCTTCGTCGAGACCGAGAGCGACCGCCTGGCGGCCGTCGCGCATGCCGTGGCTCGCGCCTTCGCCAGCGGCGGCACGCTCGTCGCCTTCGGCCGTCACGCGGCGGCGACGGATGCCGCCCACGTCGCCGTCGAGTTCATGCACCCGGTCATCGTCGGGAAGCGGGCCCTGCCGGCGATCGCCGCGGAAGCAGCCCCGCTCCAGCGGCCCGGCGACATCGCGCTCGCTCTGTGCCACGGCGCACCGGGCCTCGCGGAGAAGCGGTTCCTCGCCTCGGCGCGCCGGCGGGGCCTTCTCACGATCGCCTTCACGGGCGCCGGCGCGACCGCCGAGGAGGCCGACCACACGTTCGCCGTCCGCAGCGACGACGCCGATGTCGTCCAGGAGGTCCAGGAGACCGCCTACCACGTGCTCTGGGAGCTCGTGCACGTCTTCTTCGAGCATCCGGGTCTGCTGGAGGAGTCGTGCCTCACCTGCGGAGACGTGGCGGTCGCGCTCGACGTGGTCGCCCTGAGCGGAAGCACCGCCACCGTCGAGCGTGGCGGCGCGCGCGAAGAGGTCGCGGTCGACCTGGTGGAGGACGTCGCCGTCGGCGACGTGCTGCTGTGCCACGCCGGCGTCGCCCTCGAGCGCGCGCCGAAGGAGGACGCCACCGCGTTCCTCTATCCGTTCCTCGAGCGCGAGGAGCACGACCTGGAGACGGTCCTGCGCGACGCGGGAGCCTCGACGGTCGGCAAGGCCGCCGACGTCACGGCCCTGCGCGAGACGATCGACGTCGCGGCCATCGAGCTCTGCGCGGCGACGGTACGCGAGCGCCTGCTGCGCGGCGGGCGCCTGATCGCGTTCGGCAACGGCGGCTCCGCGACCGACGCGGAGGACGCGGCGTGCGACGCGATGCGCCGCGGGTGGCCGGCCGTCGCGCTGACCGCAGACGTCGCGACGGTCACCGCGGTCGGCAACGACGTCGGGTTCGAGAACGTGTTCGCCCGCCAGCTCATCGCGCTCGGCCGCCGCGACGACGTCGCGCTCGCGATCTCGACCAGCGGCTCGTCGCCGAACGTGATCGCCGGCCTGGAGGAGGCGCGGCGGCGGGGGATGCTCACCTGCGCGCTGACCGGCTACGGCGGCGGTCGCCTGGCGGCGGACGGGCTCGTCGACCACCTCTTCGTCATCGGCGGCGACTACATCCCGCGCCTGCAGGAGGCGCACGCGACCATCTACCACCTGCTGCTCGAGGCGATCGGAGACCGTCGATGAGGTTCGTAGACGAGTTCCGGTCGGGCGACGTGGCACGGCGCGTGGCCGGCGAGATCGCGGCGCTCGTGGAGCCCGGCCGCACGTACAAGATCATGGAGGTCTGCGGCGGTCACACGCACGCGATCTACAAGCACGGCGTCGAGGACCTGCTGCCGCCGGAGATCGAGCTCGTCCACGGACCGGGGTGCCCCGTGTGCGTGATCCCGATGGGCCGGCAGGACGACGCGCTTGCCATCGCGCGGCGACCCGAGGTCATCTTCACGACCTTCGGGGACATGATGCGCGTGCCCTCGAGCCAGGGCTCGCTCCTCGACGCGAAGGCGCACGGCGCCGACGTGCGGATGGTGTACTCGCCGCTCGACGCGCTGCGGATCGCGCGCGAGAACCCGGACCGCGAGGTCGTCTTCTTCGCCATCGGATTCGAGACGACGACGCCGTCGACGGCGTTGACGCTGCTCCGCGCGCAGAAGGAGGGCATCCGCAACTTCTCGGTCTTCGCCAACCACGTCACGATCATCCCCGCGATCCGCGCGATCCTCGACTCGCCCGACCTGCGGCTGTCCGGCTTCATCGGGCCCGGGCACGTCTCGACCGTGATCGGGACCCGGCCGTACCGCTTCATCGCCGCAGACTACGGCCTGCCGATCGCGGTGTCCGGCTTCGAGCCCCTCGACGTGCTCCAAGGCGTCTACATGGTCATGAAGCAGCTCGCCGAGGGCCGCAGCGAGGTCGAGAACCAGTACACGCGCGTGGTGCGCGACGAGGGGAACGTGCTCGCGCTGAAGGCCATCGCGCAGACGATGGAGCTGCGGACGACGTTCGAGTGGCGCGGCCTCGGGTTCATCTCGCAGAGCGCGCTCAAGCTGCGCGAGGAGTTCGCCGAGTTCGACGCGGAGGTGCGCTACGCGCTGCCGGCCGTGCGCGTGGCCGATCCGAAGGCGTGTCAGTGCGGCGAGGTCCTCAAGGGGGTCATCAAGCCCTGGGAGTGCAAGGTGTTCGGCACCGCCTGCACGCCCGACCGCCCGATCGGGACGTGCATGGTCTCCAGCGAGGGCGCCTGCGCCGCCTACTACAACTACGGCCGCCTCGCCCGTCGCGCGGGGCGGGAGGCGACGCCGGCGTGAGCAGCCGCAGCGAGGAGGACGTCCTCGCGGCGATCGAGCGGCGGCGCAGGCGGCCGCACGTCAAGCTGATGGACCGGCACGTGACGCTCTCGCACGGCGCGGGCGGCAAGTCGTCGCACGTCCTCACCGAGACCCTGTTCATGCCGGAGCTGCGCAACCCGATGCTCGAGGCGCTGACCGACAGCGCGCTCCTCCAGCCGAACGGGAGCGGGCCGAGGCTGGCCTTCACCACCGACTCGTTCGTCGTCAAGCCGCTGTTCTTCCCCGGCGGCGACATCGGCGAGCTGGCGATCAACGGCACCGTGAACGACCTGGCGATGGCGGGCGCTCGGCCGCTCGCGCTCTCGGCAGGGTTCATCATCGAGGAGGGCTTCCCGACGGAGGCGCTTCGGGCGATCGCGGCGTCGCTCGGTGCCGCCGCGAGCGCGGCCGGCGTGGCCGTGGCCGCCGCGGACACCAAGGTCGTCGAACGCGGGAAGGGAGACGGCGTCTACCTGAACACCTCGGGGGTGGGCGTCGTCGAGCACGATCTCGTGCTGTCGCCGACGCGCGTCGCGCCGGGCGACCGCGTGATCGTCTCAGGAACCATCGGCGATCACGGCATGGCGATCATGATCGCCCGCGGCGAGCTCGAGCTCGAAGTCGACCTGCAGAGCGACACCGCCGCGCTCCACGAGCTCGCGGCCGCCGTCGTCACGGCCGCCGGGCCGCACCTGCGCTGCCTCCGCGACCCGACCCGCGGCGGTCTCGCGACGGTCCTGAACGAGTTCGTCGTCGCCGCGGACGTCGGGATCGTCCTCGACGAAGTCGCGGTGCCGGTCCGCCCGGAGGTCGACGGTGCGTGCGAGATCCTCGGGATCGATCCGCTGTACGTCGCCAACGAGGGCAAGCTCGTCGCGGTGGTGGCGCCCGACGCGGCCGACGCGACGCTCGCCGCGCTGCGCGCGCATCCGCTCGGCGCGGAGGCGGCGATCGTCGGTGAGGTGCGCGCCGATCCACCGGGGATGGTCGTCCTCGAGACCTCGTTCGGCGGCAGCCGCGTGGTGGACATGCTCGCGGGCGACCCGCTCCCTCGGATCTGCTGAGGCCGGCTACGCCGACGCGCCCGTGATCGCCGCCACGATCCACTCGTCGGGCGGCACGCCGCGCAGCCCCTGGTCGGTCTCGTAGAGCCGGCACTTCAGGCCGAAGTCATCACGGGCGCTCGACGTCGGGTCGACGTCGCGACCGTCGACGCGCACCGTGGGCGACCCGAGGAAGCCCTCACGCACCGCCTGCTCGTGGGACTCGATACGCCGCAGCCCGACGTCGCCGTCCACCCCGCTCCTCACCAACAGCTCGCGCAGGCGCGGAAGCAGCTCGTCGTGGTTCGGGCAGCCGTCGAAGTACAGGATCTCCACCGTCATGAGCACGCACGGCTCGCCCTCGGCTCCTCCCCAGATGGAGCAGGCGTCGGACGGGCCAGAACGCGACACTAGCGGGCGCTACGGCTCGACTGAAGCCCTGTCGTGCAGCCGGCGCCCCCGAGCGCCTCGAGCGATTCGGGCCGCAGCGCGGGGGCTCGCGATCAGCGCGTAGCTACAGGCGGTGCGACACGAGGGCGCGGACGACGCGCGTGCCCCCCCGGCTGACCGTGAGCCGGACCCGGTAGTCGCCGCGCCGCCGCGAGCGCGCGCTGAAGCGCAGACGGTGCGTCGTGCCGGCACTACGGCGCGTGCTGCGCAGGCGCTTCACGACGCGGTTGCCGCGCAGCAGCTCGACGCGCACGACGGCCGCTCGGGCGAGGCGGAAGGCGACGGCCAAGGAGCGGTTGCTGCGGCCTCCGAACACCGGCCGCCTCAGCTTGAACGCGCCGAGCAGGCCGCACGAGCGCAACGAGAACGCCGGCCTCCGCGACCAGCGGCCGCCCGCGCGGCGCAACGTCTTGCGGAGGATGTCGGTGCGGCCGGCGCGCCAGCGCACGAAGTAGAAGCCGTCGGTCACCCTGCGCCTGGGCCGGTTCGCCTTGCCGTTCCACGTGAACGGTGCCTGCCTGCCGTCGAACCGCGCGACGAGGCGCTCGCGGACGACGCGGCGACCGAGCGAGGTCTTGAAGACGTCGACCTGGATCGGCTCGGGCTTCGCGCGCTTGAAGGAGATCCGGACGCGACGGCCGCGCGGCCTCAGCCCGACCGACCGCAGCGCCGACGCGTTCGCGCATCGCGGCGTGCCGCCCGGCGGGTCGCCGCTGGGTCGGGCCGACCGCGGATCCTCGAGCAGGAGCTCCGCGTTGCGCTCGATGATCTGCCCCGTGCCGCTCATGTCGTTGTCCGGGTCGTTGAACGCGAACGTGCGGCCGATCGAGGCGAGCTGGCGGTCGTTGAAATCCGCCGCGCAGTCGGGTGCCGGCTCCGGACAGCCCTCGGGTCCCGCGGCGGGGGCCGCGTGGTCGACCACCGTGTTGAAGATCGAGAGCGTGCCGTCCCGGTTGTCCATGACCTCGAACAGCCGGCTCTGGTTCGGCGGATCGATGACCGCAGACGTGTTGATCTCCCACCACGTCGTGCCGTCGCCGCGCACGAACGGCGTCAGGCGGTGCTCGTGGGTGTGACCGGGCACGTACGCGATGACGTTGCGGAACTGGTCGATCAGCTCGACGAAGCTCTCGTGGTTGCCCGCGCCGCCGCACGTCTGGTTCTGGGCGTCGGTCCCGTTGTGGATGCAACCCCTCCCCGGAGTGTCCGGATCGTCGTCCGACGGCCGCGCGTCGCGATCGCAGCCGGGGTTCTGGTCGTGGCCGTGCTCGTCGTTCGAGGTGCAGGGCAGCGCCTGCTCGTCGCGGACCTGGGTGTTCATGCTCCGCACCGGGTGGTGGCCGAAGAGGACCACCAGCTGATTGCGCGCCTGGGCGGCCCTGAGCTCGCGCTTGAGCCACTGGAACTGCGGATCGTCGAGGTTCCCGTTCGACGAGCCGGGCGCGACGCCCTCGGCCGTCTGCCCGCCCTCGGAGTTCGTGTCGATCGAGATGAAGCGCAGCCCCGGCGTCTGCTCGGGATCCCAGGCGTAGTACGACGCCGAGCCGCCGGACTCGACGTTCTCCTCCGGATCGACGTGGGCGAAGCCGTGGTTGTCGTCGCCCGGGCCCTCGTTCGTGGCGCCGTAGATCTGCTTGATCTCCGGCTTGTCGACGAACCGCCGGCCGGGGTCGGGCGCGACGAGCATCCCCACGTCGGCGGGCGAGAGGAGGTAGTTCGGGTCGGGCCCGTCGGGCGGGCCGGGCTTCGTGACCTCGTTGGTCGTGCCGAGGACCTTGAGGCACCCGGTGGCGATGTCCTCGAAGGCGACGTTCGCGTCCTCGTTGCCCTGCACGAGCACGTCGTGGTTGCCGTTCGTGATGTAGAAGGGAACGTCGAGCCCCGCGGGGTCGACCGGGATCTGCTGGGCGCGATCCATGAGCCCGTCGTACTCGGGCCAGGTGTCCCATTGCCCGCGCGGCTCGTCGGGGTCGTAGTAGAGCGGCAGCGGCGGGGAACCGGCCGGATAGTCGTCGTAGTCCTGCACGCCGGTGTACCGGCCGGCCTCGGCGGCGGCGCCGGCCGCGCCGCCCTCCTGCAGGACATAGGCGGCGCAGCTCGGGCTGAGCGTCGCCGTGTTGGAGTAGGCGGCCGGGTCGGTCACGCCGCCGTTGAAGGTCATCGGCCCGTTGCCCTCGAGCAGGTCGCGGACCCAGACCGTCTCGTTGAGATGCTGGTTGTCGGCCTGATCGCCGGTGAGCAGCGCGAAGTCCATCGCGTTGCGCGTGCCGTCGCCCTGCGGCACCGGGCTGGCCCGCGCGAAGCGGTTGATCTGGCGGACCGTGGCGTCGATCTGGAAGGGCGTGAAGCCCTCCTGCGGGCGCCACGCCGACGACGGACCAGGGTCGACGAACTCCACGCGTGCGGGCGACTCCTCGTCCGCGAGCTGGAAGTCGGTCATCTGGCTGACGTAGGCGAGCGAGACGCGACGACGGTCGCGGCCGTCCTGCGCGGTCGGGATGTCGGGGTTCTTCTCCCGCACCCCGTCCCGAACGATGTAGGGCTCCCCGGGCCCGAGCGCCAGGTTCGTGTAGGCGGCCTCCGGGTCCCCGATCGGCACGAGCGTCTGCTCGACGGTCGTATGGCCCTCGGTGTCGTTGGCGAGGTGGGCGGCGGTTGCCGTGCCGGTGGCGGCGACGAGCGCGACGATGATGGCGGTGGCCCGCTGACCGGTTTTCACCGTCTTCACGCTAGCTTCACAGAGGTGCGGCTTGCGCCAGTCTTCGCGGCCATCGTCGTCGCGGCGGGCTGCGGCGGGGACGATGCCGACCGTCCGGACCCGGCCCCGCCAGCGAAGCTGACGGCGCAGGAGCGGCGGCTCGTCAAGACGTACGAGGCGCGCATCGCGACCCACTGCGTCCGCGTCGCCCGCTCGCTCGTCGACCGCGCGGCGGGGCCCTCACCGGCGCAGCAGCGGCGCGCGTTCGAGGCGGCGGACGCGCTGGCGGCGCTCGTCGCGAGCAAGCCGACGGCACCCGTCGACGTCGGGCAGGACCTGCGCCTGTACCTCAGCGACGTGGTCGAGAACATCGAGGGGTCCAACTGCGACCCGCGGATGGTCTCGCGGCTGGAGGGCGCGCTGCAGGCGATCCCGGTCGAGTGACGACTCCGCCGAGCGCGCCTGACGTGCCGAACGCGTAGACGAACGTCCGCCGCCTCATCGCGCGTCATGCACGTCGGACGCCAGGCTTGTGCGCGACGGCGCCCGCGTGGTGGGTCCAGTCGATTGCGGGTATGTCGAGACATGACGCATGAGCGGCAGTCAGCGACGTGGATCGGCGAGCGCAGAGCGATTGCCGCGGCGGATGGTCGCGGCAATGCTGAGCGTTCCGCGTATCGCCGATCAGCCGCGCGCGCTGCGCCTCGTCCCGCCGCTCGTATTCCTGCTCGCCGTGGCGGTGCTTCGGGAGGCGCCTGGGCGCCTCGGATCCGGCATCGCCGCGCTGGTGCTGTTGCCCGTCCTCTGGGTGGCGGTCCGCGGCTCTCGTCGCGAGCTGGCGGTTGTGGTGGCGGGTGTCGGTGCTGTGTTCATCGTGCCGAGCGTCGTGCTCGGGCAGACTGCTGAGCTCGCCTCGAGCTGGACGGTGGCAGCGTTCGTCGTCGCGGCGTCGGGTGTTGCGGGGGTGCTGGTTCATCAGCTCGTCGGCCAGGTACGCGAGCAGGCGCGGGAGGCGGTGCAGCGGCAGCGCGAGCTGGAGGTGCTGCTCGAGATGATGCGGGAGATCTCGCAGGCGCCCGACGTCCGCGCGGCGGTGTGCGACGGCGCGCGCGTCGTCGCGCGCGCGCCGGCCGCGGTGCTGCTCGAGCGCCACGAGGAAGGACAGCTGATGGCGACCGCCGCTGCCGGAGCGTCCACCGACGGCCTGCTCCTGCAGCACGACGCCGGGACGGCGCTGGACGAGGTCCTGCGCCGGGGGCGCGGCGCCGTGCTCGACGAACCGGCCACCGAACTCGACGAGCGCCTGGTCGCTGCTCTGGGCCACCCGGCGAGCGTGGTTCTCGAGCCGGTCGTCGGCCATGGCGTGGCCGCGATCCTCGCCGTCGCGCTCGCGCGGACCGCGAGGCGGCGGCCCGAGACGCTCGCGCTGCTCGCCGCGGAGGCCGCGAGCGAGATCGGGCGCGCCGACCTCCTCGCCGAGCTGGAGAGTCAGGCACGGATCGACCCCCTGACGGGGCTGCCGAATCGGCGCGCCTGGGACGAGGCGCTCGGCAGCGCGCTGGGACGGTCGGCCCGCGACGGCCAGCCGATCTCGGTGGGCGTTCTCGACCTGGACGGGTTCAAGGCGTTCAACGACGCCCACGGGCACCAGGCCGGTGACCGTGTGCTCAAGGAGGTTGCGGCGGCGTGGCGCGCCGAGTTGCGCGAGGGCGACCTGCTTGCGCGGTGGGGCGGCGACGAGTTCGCGCTGCTCGTCCACGCGCCGGCGGCGCGTGCGCACCACGTCCTGCAACGGCTGCCCGCGTCTTCGCCGGATCGCCCCGCGTCGTTCGGCATCGCCGAGTGGGATCGAGCCGAGGACGCGGAGCATCTGCTGGCTCGCGCCGACGCGGAGCTCTACGCCGCGAAGGCGTCCAAGGCGGTCGGCGATCCCCGCGCAGCAGACTCCTGAGGGCAGGATCGGCGCCCTGAAGCTGTGCAGTTCTGCGCGACGAGCCCGCGCCGCGGCCGCGCGCGGCGTGGCCCTCCCAGTCGCGAGCTAGCGTCCGGCGTGGCGGCGCCTGCCCCGGTCGGTCTGGGGATGCCGCGGTCGTACCCCCGTCCAACTTCGGGGAGCGCCCGGCGTTGCAGGGAAATCTCGACGATCGTGTCTCGAACCTCATCCAGTGAAGATGCCCGAGGGCGGCGGATCGGCGTCGTGATCGCCGAGGACGACCCGTCGATGCGTACCGCGCTCGGCGCGCTGTTCTCGCAGGACCTCTCGCTGGAGCTGCTCGGCGTGGGGGCCGATGCCGAGCAGGCGATCGAGCTGGCGGTGCGTCACCAGCCGCACGTTTGCGTCGTCGACGTCTCGATGCCCGCGGGCGGTGGTCCCCACGCGACCCGGGTGATCCGCGCCCGATGCCCGAACACCGAGGTTCTCGCGCTGTCGGGGCACGAGGATCGCCGAACTGTGGTGGAGATGCTGCGCGCTGGCGCGTGCGGCTACCTGGTCAAGGGCAGCGACCCTCAGCAGCTGGTGCAGGCGGTGCGCGATGCTGCGCGCGGGCAGCGGCCGCTGTCGGCAGCGGTCGCCGAGGGCGTGATCGACGAGCTGACCGACCATCTCGCCCGCGAGGACGCCCAGCGGTCGCGCCGGGCGGAGAAGGTCGCGCGAGTCGATCGCGTGCTCTCCGACGGGCTGCTCGAGATCGTGTTGCAGCCGATCGTCGCGCTCGCCACCCGTGAGGTCGTCGCGTTCGAGGCGCTCGCGCGCTTCGCGCTCGAGCCGGTGCGCTCCCCGGACCTGTGGTTCGCCGAGGCGGCGACGTGCGGACGCCTGCTGGAGCTGGAGCTGGCGGCGGTCGATGCCGCCTTCGCGCGGCTGGCGGAGCTTCCCGAGCGCGCGCAGCTGACCGTGAACGTCTCGCCCGCGACCGCGGCATCCGACGCGTTCCACGCCGCGCTGCCGACGGGTGCGGAGAGCGAGCGGATCGTCGTCGAGATCACGGAGCACGCTCCGATCGAGGACTACGACGTGGTGGCTCGCGGCATCCAGCGACTGCGCCGGCGCGGCGTGCGGATCGCGATCGACGACGCCGGAGCGGGTTTCGCGAGCCTTCGCCACATCCTCCGGCTGAGCCCGGACATCATCAAGATCGACATGACGCTGACCCGGCGGATCGAGACCGACCGAGCCGAGCGCGCGCTGACGCGCGCGCTCATCTCGTTCGCGGCGGAGATCGACGCCACGATCGTGGCGGAGGGGGTCCAGAGCGAAGCCGAGATCGGGGCGCTGCGCGACCTCGGCGTGGGCTACGGACAGGGCTTTCACCTCGGCCGCCCGGCCGCGCGCGTCGCCGCGGAGCATCAGACCGGGACCCTGCCGGGTCGCGCCCGCGCGGCCGAGCGAGGTAGGTCGCCACGGCGACGGGAGGCGTAGGTGCCGCGCGCCGGGGCACGACCGGTGCCACGGCGTGCGGGGTCCGAGCCTGTCCAACGCAAGCGTCGCCGGCTTGGCAGCCGTCGGCTTCGGCAGCAGGTGCGATTGGCCTTGCCACTGAAGCGGCCGGCCCGCCTGCGACACGCCAGCGCTGCCGACGTCGTCTGAGCGACTGCATCCGTGGGCGACTGATAACGGTCGATACGAGAGGATGCCGTGGCAGGCGTTTTCGGCGTCTATGTCAGATGTAGTACATCCAGCGGCGGGTCAGGACGGGAACTTACCGGGCGCCGCGGCGGGCGCAAAACGACCGATGAACGCTGGGATCTTCCGCGCTGCGCCGATCTGTCGGGTCGCTAGATGTACGGCGGTGACACGCGACTCGTGATCGTCTCGTGCACCTCCCGCGCGCGTAACGCATTGCGCCGACGTCGAAGCCGTGCGATCCCGTGGGTCAGGCGACGTGCTCGGTTGGTAGCTCAACCGCCGGCGCAGCCGCACGGCGTAGGTTGACGGCTTCTAGAGCTACATCGATGCACTCGTCGATCGTTCTCGCTTTCAGAACGATCCCGAGGTGCATCGGGTCCCGCACAACGAGCTCGAAACCTTTGGTCGCATCGACGCGACGAACGTCGCCCACCGCTTGACGCTCATGCAACGCCGCGACTACCCCCGCGAGCGTAACTCGTCGCCCGAGGATCCCGAAGCGCACCCGGGCGTGAGGATCAGCTTCGAGCCGGAACACCGGCGACCCGCTTGAGCCCGGAAATGTCGCTGCGTCGATACAAAATGCCGGTAGGCCTTCGTAATCAAGGCCGATCGGGGTCGCAGTGATGCCTTCACGTGAGATCGGCGTGAGGTTGACCGGGTCGTAGAGTCCGTTCGGGTATCCCACGGTGAGGATCGACTCGACGGCCGCTGCGGCATGCTCCTGCGCACTCGACAGGGCCACGTCCGCGCTGACAGCGAGCAAAGAACCCGGCTCAGCGACTACCGGCTCAAGAGGCATCACCGCAATGTCCAGGTCCGCCGGGTGCGCAAACCATCTCGGGCCTGGATGCGTGAGCTCAAATGTCAGTTCCTGACCCCAAGAGGGGAGGCCGTCGAAGCCACGCGGGACTAGACGCAGACACAGCTCGGCAGACGCAGCCTCGAATTGATGCTTGTTTGCCACGAGGAACGTGCGCGTGCCGCCGCCGTCGATTCGAACTTCGTAGACGAACCCGGTACCGCGGCACTCGCCGGCGACGCCACGGCTCTCGAGCCGTGCGGTGGTGCCGAGCAGCTTCGCCGCTGTGTCGTCGCCGGTCATGGTCTTACGCGGTCGAGTCTTGTCCGCCGAAGTAGAAACCGACGATCGCGCCGGACAACCCGAGCAGCGGCGTGAAGACCAAGTCTGCGACATCGTCGGCGCGGCTTGATCCCCAAAGGGCCGCGGCCGCGATCAGCCCGCCGCAGATCACCGTGGAGGCCACGATCGCGATGGAGACGACATTGCGCACCCGCTCACGGCTGCGAGCCTTGTGGACCGCGACCGGCGGCATGCCGGCAGCGACCGCCGCCTTGTCAGGCGACAGATCGTCTGCCGGCTCGATCTCCGCGTCGTCGTTCTCCTCGGGCGGGCTCACGGCAGAACGACCTCAACGACGGTTCCGTCGCTCTGCTTCACCAAGACCCGGCCACCCGAGCGGATCGCGTCGTCGAGGAACAACTTCGTGGAGATGGCGGCCTTCAGGCCCTGCGTCAAGTTGTCGCCCTTCATCGCGGCGTTGGTCTTCAGCTGCTCCACGGCGGGCCCAGGAAGGTTCGCTGTAACCCGTACAACCTCTGGTGCGTCCATTAGCGTCTCCCCTCGCACATCGGATATGACTACGATACGAACGAGAGTAGCATCATCACCGTACGGTGTGACAGCTAGATGTGCTCGAGCCTTGAGAGGGCTCCCGTCAGTTGTAGCCGCGTGACGCGCGGCGAACCCGCGCGTGCACTATTCGGCCGCTATATGTGGCCTCAGAGCCGGTATAATCGGTGTCGTATGCCTCTTTGTGCGCGCAGGTGTTCCGCGTGTCGGCAGTAGCGAGCGATCTCTCGCTCCGCGACCGGCGCGACCGTCTGAACCGGTCGTTTACGCCACACCGCGCTATCGATCTCCCCGAGTGGTTTGCAGGGCGTACGCACCTACTGGACCGAGCGGCGGACGCTGTCAACACGTCTGGGCGCCACGTCGTTGTTTTCGGGGATCGCGGAACTGGCAAGACGTCGCTCGCGCGCGTTCTCGCGATCAGCGTTCAAGAGCCCGACGTGCCCACAGGGCGCAGAGCAATCGTCGTCGTCTGTAACTCCACCGACGGCTACCCGTCGATATGGCGCAAGGTCTTTCAGGAGATCCAAGTAGCGCAGCGTCAGCTGGGCTTCATCCAAGACGCAACCGTGCCTGTCGTCGGACGCTTCGAATTGCCTGACGAAGCCATCGAAGATCCGAACGACGTACGACTGTGGATCCGGGCGTTACCGAATCCTTCAGTCATCGTGATCGACGAGTTCGACCGCGTTCCGGCGGGCGACGCCCACCGCCTAATGGCCGACACGATCAAGCTGTTCTCCGACACCGGCGTTGAGTCGACGCTGGTGATCGTTGGCGTCGCGGACTCGATCGCAGATCTGATAGCGGGCCACGAGTCGATCGTCCGCAACATCGCGCAGGTTCAGCTGCTGCCGATGGATCTCCAAGAGCTGAACCAGATCGTGCAGCGTGGGTACAAGTACGCGCAGCTCCACTTCGATCAAGGTCTCGATCAGAAGATCGCTGAGCTATCGCAGGGTTATCCGTCGTACACGCACTTGTTGGGTCTTTGGGCGGGCCGTCGTGCGCTTGATGCCGGAAGGGTCGCGGTGACCTTCGCTGACCTCGACTTGGCGATTGAGGATGCGTTAGCCAATGCCGCCGGGAATCTCCAGCATGAGTACGAGCGCGCGGTCGCTTCGGTAAGAAACGAGGCCTTGTTCGAGGAAGTCCTGCTCGCTTGCGCATTGGCCGAGAAGGATTCGTTGGGTCGGTTCGCTGCGGTGCAGGTGCGAGGCCCTCTCGCGGAGATCACCGGTAAGGACTACACGACGGGCGCATTCCAGAGCCATCTCGCGAAGTTCGCGGAGGCACAGCGCGGACCAGTGCTCAAGAAGACCGGAAGCCGACGCAACTACAGATGGCAGTTTCTTAACCCGCAGCTGATCCCATACGTCCGGCTGCATGGGATCCAGGCGGGGCTCCTTCGGCGATGATCCGGGCCCACGATGTGACGAGGCACGAGAGTCCGGCGCGGGCTCTGCCGGAGCGTCCTTCTGGCGTACGACTCCACTTCAGTCTGACGCACGTCGGCTGGGCGGAGCGGTGGCGAGAGGGCGCGGCTGCCACCTCCCGGCGAGCACGCAGCCCGATACCGCTAGAAGCGGCGGGTCGTCGCTCCCGGCGGCGTGTTGAGCTCGATCCGCGCGGCCACCTCCGTATCCGGGGCTACGGGCAACTCTGCGCAATAGACGTTGGCTAGCGCTTGTTCGACCTCCGCGTACGCCTCGCGGAAGAGGTGGGTGTAGAGGCCGGTCGTGCCGGTCGTCCTGTGGCCCATCAGTTGCTCGACCTCGTGGCGCTTCACGCCGCCGGCGGCGAGCACGGACGCGTACGTGTGGCGGAGCTGGTGCCACATGCGGCCCGGCCGGCGGAGGCCGCACGCCTCGTAGGCCGGCTCGAGGAAGAGCTCGGTCGGCTTGCCCTCCTTCCACGGGTTGCCCGTGTTCGGGTTGATGAAGACGAAGCCGCTCGCTTGGCGCCGCGGGCCGAGCAGCTCGGCGAGGCCGCTAAAGAGTGGGACCTCTCGCTCGCTGTCGTACTTGCAGCGAACGATCGCCGACTCTCGCTCGCGGTTGCCGTCGACGCGGCGCCAGTAGAGCTGGCCGCGGAGGTCGATGCGCATCGCCCCGAAGTCGAGCCACTCCCACTGCAGCCCGAGGATCTCGTTCCGGCGGAAGCCGGTGGTGAGTGCGAGCAGGACCATGTCGCGGTATTGCGGCGGAGTCGCGTCGAGGAGGCGGAGCGCTTCGCTGACCTCGAGGTGCTTGGGCGGCTGGCGCTTGACCTGGAGGTCGAGGACGTCGTGGCGGCTGCCGCCGCGGTGGCGGGCTCGCTTCGGGGACCGAAGCGGGTTCGACTGGATGTGACCTTCGCTGACCGCGTCGGTGAGCATCCCGCACAGCGGGATGAGGATGCTCTTGACGCTCGATTCGCTGAGGCCGCTCCCCATCTTCGTCCGCATGTACCTGACGAGCCGCTCCTGGTCGATCGCCGCGAGCGGCAGGCGGCCGAAGGCGGGCTTGAGATGCCGGCGCCAGTCGCCTTCGTACTTGTTGAACGTCAGCGGGCTGATCCGGCCGAGCTCGACCCTGCATCGCGAGCTTCTCGAACCACGGCCCGACGAACTCGTCGAGCGTCACCGGGCGGGTGGGCGCCGGCGTTCGCCCGGTGAGGACCTGCTCGCGCAACTCCAACAACCTCCGCTCGAACTCGATGAGGTCGGCCTGGCGCCAGCCGCGTCGGGAGCGCGCCGAGGCTGCGGTTCACGCCGCCGACGCGCGCGAGGACCGACGGCGAGCAGGTGCAGAGGCGGCAGTCCTTCGTCTTGCCGGCGTCGCCGCCGGCGCACTTGACGGAGTGCCGGATGCGGAGCGAGCCCCTCATCGCGTCACCTCAGAAGCGGCGTGCGACGACGGGACGCGCCGCGGCGGGCCCGCGGGTCGCGTCGTCGCGCCGGTGCCGCGTGACGAACCGGTCGACGTCGCGCTCGGCGAACCGGACGTACTTGCGCCCGGGCAGCTTGATCCGCGGGAGCACGCCTTCGCGCCCGAGCCTCCAGACGTAGCGCTCGGTATAGCCCAGTCGCTCCGCCACCTGGGCCGCTGTGAGCAGTCGTCCGACGTCCTCCACGCCTCCTCAGGCGCGCGCTCGCGACGGCTCCGGCTCGCCAGCGACTCTTCCCCCTCGTGGAGTCGTTCGTCCCGCGCCGGCGCAGCGGACACATCTGACCGCCTCCAGCCACGGCCGCCCCTCCCCTGCTCCGTCCCTCCACGAACGCTCCTGGCGCCGCGCGGGCCCGGCCACAGCGACAGCCCCTCGAACGGATCGACCACCCGACCCCACGACCGAACTTGTTCAGGGTGGGGGTGGGTGGTCGATCCTGGCGAGAGGGTGGCGGATCGCCGTCGGCATCGGGCCGAGCGGCGCCTCACCCTCGCGCAGCAGCTGCTGGGGTAGCTGCAGGGACAGGCGCTGCACCGGCCGACGTCCCTCAGGATGGTCTCGGAGGACTCGGGGGCGGCGAGCTTCAACGACATGCGACTCCTCCTGGGGTTCAGACGGGATGGACGACCCGTGCACCGGAGGAGCTACTGCCGAGTGTTCATCCAGCTAGTTGCTAGCGCGGCTAGATGTAGTACATCGCTGCGCCGCATGTCCCGCCGCTCGCGCTCGATCACATCCGCGATCGTCGTCGTCTCCAACACCGACCGCGCCGCGCCGGCCGCCTCGGCGAAGACGCCCTCCGCGTCCCGGCCCACCGGGCCGTCGAGCAGCTCGACGACCTCGAGCACGGTGATCGACGAGGGCTCCTGCCCGAACGTGTAACCGCCCTTCACCCCGCGCTGCGACTTCAACACCCCGCCCGCCGCAACACAGCGAAGAGCTGCTCCAAAAACTGCGCCAGGATGTCGCGGCGGCGGGCCAGCTCGCTGATCGACCGGGGCGTCTCCCCGGTCCTGCCGAGCTCGGCCAGCGCCTTGATCGCGTACGGCGACTTCGTGGTGATCGAGATCACGAGGCCCGCCAAGTCTACGGGGCCACCCTCAACAACACCAACGCCCCGCACCCAGAGGGCGCGGGGGCGTTGGCTGCGACGGGCGAAGGCGCCTTGGCGGAAGCTCGAGCCAGCCCTGCTCGGTGGCGAGCAGGACGGCCTGGGCGCAGTCGACCGCCGAGCTTGCCGTAGATGTTGTGGAGGTGCGTGCGGACCGTGCTCGTCGAGAGCGACAGGTCGTGCGCGTCTGCTTGTAGACCTTGCCCTCGGCGAGGCGTCCAGGACCTCGACCTCGCGGGTCGAGAGCGGGCCTGAGTCGATCGAGCGCTGGCGGCCGGTCTGCGGTACGGGAGGTCGTACATGACCGTCCGCAGCTCGGCCGGGCCCATGCCGATGATCCGGGCCACCTTCAGCAGCTCGGTCGGCGAGACCGGCGCTGCCCTGCGCGTAGTGGGCGAGCATGTCGGCCAGCCGGACGTACGCGGCCTCGCCGCTGACGTCGTCGGCGTGGTGGCGCTCGATGACCGAGGCGACGGCCTTGGGCAGGCCCCACCGGCGGGCGAGGACGCCGCCGACCAGCGCGTGGTCGACGCCGAGCTCGCGGCGCTCGCGGTGGATCCGGTCCTCCGGCGTGCGCGCGCCCTGATGGACCTGGCCGGGGTAGCCCGGGTAGGCGTGCATCAGGACGAGCTTGCCGATGTCGTGCAGGAGCGCGGTGACCATGAGGCGGTCGCGCTGGTCGTAGTTGGTCTCGGTGGCCAGGCGGTCGGCCGCGCGCTGCGTGGCGACGCCGTGCAGGCGGAAGCGCTCGGGCGCGCCCTCCCACACGGACGAGCGCTCGAAGAAGTCGTAGGTGCGGGCCCGCGAGGCGAGGGCCTGGACGGCCTCCGGCGAGAGGAGCTCGACGCTCTTGACGACGCTCTCGACGCGACCGCGCGAGCGGCCCTCGACCTGGTTGGCGAGCCGCAGGACGGCGATCACCAGGGCGCAGTCGGACTCGACGGCGTTGACGACGTCGGCCGCGGACACCCGCTCCTGCGACACGAGGCGCAGCAGGCGGTTGCGCGACTCGGCGAGCGCAGGGAACGCCTCGAGCGCCTCGAAGGCAGCCGTCAGCCGGCGGCCATGGCCTTCGTTGTGCCGGCGCTGCGCGCTGACGGCGTTCTGGGGGGGCGTGCTCTGGCGAATCGCGGTGGGGGGAGTTGACATCCTTGTGTCCTGAATCCGGGGTCTGCCCGGTTATCGGCACCTATGGACGCATGGTTGAGTTGACAAGAGCGAGCGTCCACCGTCACGGCGCGTTTGCAGGCAGAATGCCCCCTCCATGCTGATCGGAGCACACGTCTCGCCCGCCGGCGGGCTTGCCAAGGCGGTCGAGCGCGGGGTCGACCGCGGCTGTCACGCGATCCAGATCTTCAACCAGAACCCACGGGCCTGGAAGCCGCGGGAGTACGCCCCCGACGACGTCGAGGCCTTCCACGCCGCGATGGACAGCTCGGACGTCGACGCGCTGCTCATCCACGCCGTCTACCTCCTCAACTGCGCCTCCGAGGACCCGGAGATCCGGACGAAGTCGCTGAGCTCCCTGATCTCGAGCCTCCGCGCCGGCGACGCGCTGAACGCGACCGCCGTCGTCCTCCACCCCGGCAGCGCGCTGGCCGGCGAGGTCGCGCCGGCGATCGACCGGGCGGGCGCGGTGATCCGCGAGGCGCTGGAGGAATCGGACCACTGCGCGCTGCACCTCGAGAACACCGCGGGCTCCGGCGGCACGCTCGGGCGGTCGTTCAGCGAGCTGGCGCAGCTCGTCGAGGCGGCGGGCGGCGACGAGCGGCTGGGGGTCTGCCTGGACTCCTGCCACCTCTTCGCCTCGGGCTACGACATCCGCACCGCCGCCGGGCTGACCGAGACGCTGGACGACTGCGTCGCCCAGGTCGGCCTCGAGCGGCTCGGGTCGCTGCACCTCAACGACTCGAAGACCCCGCTCGGCTCGAACGTCGACCGCCACGCCAACGTCGGCGAGGGCGAGCTCGGCCCCGACGCCTGCGCGGTCTTCCTCAGCGAACCGCGCTTCGAGGACCTCCCGCTGGTCCTGGAAGCCTCGGGCCCCGACAAGAAGGGCGCCTCGGCCGAGCAGATCGCCTACACGCGCAAGCTGCGCGAGCAGGGCCTCGCCAAGCGCTAGGCGCGCGTCCCGACGACGAGCAGGTACTCGTACTCGTAGCGCGCCGGCTCTCCCTCGCCGGCGAGGTTCGTCCGCTCGGCGAGCTCGAGGTAGCGGCGGTCGAACTCGGCGAGCCGGTCGGCGTCGTCGCCGATGTGGTTGAGGATCGCGATCGTCGGGCCGTACTTCTCGCGGAAGGTGCCGACGGCGTCGCGCGGCGTCGGGAACGCGGTCACGTCGAGCGTGTGGCGCTCGAGGCGCAGCTCGCTGCAGCCGTCGCCCAGCAGCTCGCGGACGTGGTCCTCGCTGCCCCACAGCGGCGGCGGCTGCGCACCCGGCGGCGGCGGCGGCGCGTACTGGCCGAGGAGCTTGAACGTCTGGCCGATGACGCCCTCGGGCGTCCAGTTGGCCATGGCGATCGTGCCGCCGGGCTTGGTGACGCGCAGCAGCTCGCGCGCGACGGCGTCGTGGTGCGGGGCGAACATCGCGCCGATCGCCGACAGGACGACGTCGAAGGACGTGGCGTCGAACGGCAGGGCCTCGGCGTCGGCCTGCATCCACTCGAGCTCGGCGCCCGCCTCCGCGGCCGCCGCACGCCCGACGTCGAAGAACTCCGGGGTCAGATCGGAGGCGATGACCTGGGCGCCGGTCTTCGCGGCCGGGATCGCGGAGCTGCCGGTCCCGGCGGCGACGTCGAGGACGCGCTGGCCCTCGCGGACGCCGCAGGCGCGGACGAGGTGCTCGCTGACGGGCGCGACGATGTGGGCGATCGTCGGGTAGTCGCCGGACGCCCACATGGCGCGGTGGCGCTGCTTGAGGGTGGTGTCGGTCGCTGACATGCGACCGACCCTCTCACTCCAGCGTCGCCGTTGCCAGGTCTGCGGCGATCTTCACGCCCTGATGGCCCAGGTGGACGCCGTCGAGCTGCCGGACGATCACCTGCTCGCCCTTCCACGGCATCGAGCGCCGGTAGCGCCCGCCGGGCGTGAAGACGGGGGCGATGTCGAGGAGCCGCCCGCGGCCGTCGAGCGCCGCGTAGCGCAGGGCGCGGTTGATCGCGCGGAAGACGCGGCCGAGCCGCGGGTCGATCGGCGCGGGGAGCGTCAGCCAGACCGTGCGGCCGTAGGCGGCCATCATCTCTCTCGCGCGCGCGGCGTACGCCTGGACCCACAACGGGCCGCAGCACCTCTGTCCGCCGATCGAGTGGACGTCGTTGCCGCCGATGAAGACGAACGTGACGTCGGGGCGGACCTGCGCGCTCTGCTCGCGCGCGGCCTTGACCCAGTCGGTCAGCCACGGCTTCGTGAGGCCGGTCCCGACGCGCGAGTCGATGGTCACGTCATAGCCGCGGTGGCGCAGACGGCGGGCGAGCGGGTGCTGCATGACGTACATGAGCGAGTCGCCGGTGACGAGCGCGCGCGGCGGCTCCTGGGCGCGCGCGTCGTCGCCGCCGGCCGCGGCGAGGACGACGAGCGCGCACGCGGCTGCCGCGAGCAGCCGCCTCATCCGGCCAGCTCCGCGATGCGCGCGATCGTGCGCTCGATGTCGTCGTCGGTCGTGCGCGGGTTGATCGTGCACATGCGCATCACGGTACGGCCTTCGAGGACCGTCGAGCTCGGTGCCGCGAAGCCGTCGGCGACGACGCGGTCGGCCAGCTCCCCCGCGTCGCCGCTTCGCGGGGCGAACGTGACGATCCCGAGCTGCGCCGGCGTGACTGTCTCGAGCTCCTCACTCGCCTCGATCGCGCACTGGGCGCGCTCGGCCAGGTCGATCCCGCGGTCGATGGCCGCGCGGAACGCGTCGAGGCCGAACGTGTGCAGCGACAGCCACAGCTTGAGCGCGCGCGAGCCGCGGCTGAGCTGCGGGCCGCGGTCGCGGAAGCTCACCTCGTCGCCGGCCGAGACCGAGACGTCGCGCAGGTACTCGGGCAGCATCGAGAACGCCGCCTCGAGCGCGCCCGGGTGGCGGACGAGCGCGCAGCCCGCCTCGTACGGCTGGAAGAGCCACTTGTGCGGGTCGAGCACGACCGAGTCGGCGCGCTCGAGTCCGCGCAGCAGCGTCCGGCCGCGCTCGGTGAGGACGGCGGGCGCGCCGTAGGCGCCGTCGACGTGCAGCCAGACCCCGTGCGCGAGGCAGCGCTCGGCGATCTCCTCGAGCGGGTCGACGGCGCCGGTGTTCGTGGTTCCGGCGGTGGCGACGACGCACAGGACGCCGTCGTCGAGGTCGAGGTCCTCGGGGCGCAGGCGGGAGCCCTCGCTCGCGAGCGTGCGGACCTCGACGCCGAGCAGCCGCAGCGCGCGGGTGACCGACGCGTGCGTCTGGTCGGAGACGACGGCGGTCGTGGCGTGGGGGCGAGCGGCGCGGGCGGCGGCCAGCGCGGTGAGGCTCGCGACGCTGCCGCCGCTGACGAGGATCCCTCCCGTCCCCTCCGGCAGGCCGCACCAGCCGCGCAGCCAGTCGATCACCGTCAGCTCGACGGTGGCCGGGCCGCTGCCGCCGGCCCACGAGCCCGCGAAGACGTTCAGGCCCGCCGCGAGCGCGTCGGCCAGCGCCGAGACCGGGTTCGACGGCGAGCCGATCCGCGCGAAGAACCGCGGGTGGTCGCCGTGCTGCATGAACGGCAGGACCTCGTCGAGCAGCCGGTCGAGCGCGGCGTCGGGGTCGCCCGGGCCGTCGGGCGGCGGGCCGCCGACCGCGCTGCGCAGCGCGGCGGCGTCACCCGTCCGGATCGGCGGCGCGCCCTCGACGTCCTCCCAGTGCGCGACGATCGCGTCGACGACGCGATGCCCGAGGCGCCGAAGCTCCTCGGGCTCGAGCGTCAGCGGCGCTCGAGGTCCAGCGCGCACGAGTTGATGCAGAAGCGCTGGCCGCTCGGGCCGGGCCCGTCGTCGAAGACGTGGCCGAGGTGGCCGCCGCAGCGGGCGCAGACGACCTCGGTCCTCACCATCCCGTGGCTCGCGTCCGTGCGCAGCTCGACGTTCTCGGTGTTCTTCGGGTCGGTGAAGCTCGGCCACCCGGAGCCGGACTCGAACTTCGTGCCGGCGTCGAACAGCTCGTTGCCGCAGCCGGCGCACGTGTAGACGCCGTCGTCCTTCGTGTCGACGAACTTCCCCATGAACGGCGGCTCCGTCGCCGCCTGGCGCAGCACGGCGTACTGGTCGGGCGCGAGCTCCTCGCGCCACTCCTGCTCGGACTTCAAGACCTTCTCCATAGGTTCAGCGTAGGAGGGGACGCAAGCGGCGTCGGCGTCAGGTCCCGGCGAGGAGGAGGCCGGCGTCTTGCCACGGCTTCAACGTGAGGCTTGCCGAATCCGCCGCGGCGGAGCGCGGCAGGCGTTGAACACGTCCGGCGAACTGTTCGAGCGTGGCGCCAGCCTCCGCGAAGCGACGTTGATTGGCGTAGCTGCGAACGGCTGCCGCGATCACCTCGTCGGTTCGCATGCCGCGAGCCTCAGCGAGCAAGTCAAGGCTCGCTAGGTCCGCTCCGCTCAGCCGAACCTCGAGGACATGCTCGACGAGGTGGCCCTCCTCGAAGAACGGTTCGAAAGAATCCTCGGGCACGGTCCGTGATGCTACCGCGCCGTCAGACGCCGCTTGTCCACCTCGCTCGCGTCCAAGGCCGTCACGACCTCCCACTCCACCTCGTCGGCGGTCGGATCGAGCGCGACTTCGAGGATGCGGCCTCCATCGGTTGCGCCGATCACCGAGATCCGGCCCGCCGCGCGGCGGTTCGGCCGTATGAGGCGACGGTTCGACAGCACCTGGTCGACTTCAGCTCGCCGCAACCCGTGCCTTTGGACATGCTCGGTAGCCGCGTTCGTCCACCGCAGCCTCAAGACCCTCGGGCGTGCCACGGGCCTGGCGGCTACTCAGGTTCGTCGGGCGCGGCTTCAGCGGAAGCCCCAGCAGGCGATCCCCCGGCGTCGGGCGCGGCTTCCTCGCGCGTCTGCTCGCCGAGGTTCTCGTCCGCGAACTGGACAACGCGCTCAGCGAACGCTTCCACGGTCTCAATGGCGCCGATGATCCGGGCGAGGCTGCGCCGGACGGCTGATGACGCCCGATCCAAATCACGGGTGACTCCCGTGACAGACGCAACGCTGTCGCGAAATTCGAGGAGTCCCTCCCGTCCCTCGCGTCCCCCAGAGAGCAGAACCTCCATGCTCTCCTTCAACTCCTCCAGCTGCTCCCGCTGATCCGCGTTATCCGGAGAGAGGCTCGAGGCGACGTTCCAACCATGGGTCGTCACGCGCTCGACCGTTTCGTCGAGGGGAGCGGCTATCCCGTCGAGTTCGCGCGCGTACTCACGCATGTCCTTCGCAGCGGCCGCTGTGATCCGCTGCGCTCGGACTGTCGCCCCGTGCGCGCCCATGTCGATCGAGTCGAGCTGCTCTCCGCGGCGTGCCACCTTGTCCCCGATGGCGTTCGTCGAATCGGCAACCTGCTCGAAGAGGTCGTTCATTCGCTGGACGGCGGCTTCCACGTCGACCAGCGAATCGAGGAAACGAGGCGGCTCATCCTCATCCGGGGGTCCTTCCTCTGCCTCTGCCTCTGCCGTCCTTTCCGCGCGCCCGAACTCGCCGGCGGGCAAGAAATCCGTGACCGGGCTCCCGAACTTCACATCGCCCGCAGCCCGCGCCTCTGCGATCTGGGTCAACCGCTGGGTGAGCTCATCGACCTCAGCGAAATGCGTGGAGTAAGCGACGGCCCGATAGCTCTTCAGGTCGAAGGGAAGGGACTCGACGGACTGCGTGAGCAGGACGGTCGGCCTCGCAAGCGCGTGAGCAACACCAAGCTCGTAGTACACGTTCGCGTTGGGAATCGTGACCTCGGCGACGATGAGATCCGCCTCCGCGATCCCGCGTATGACGTCGCGCATGACGTTGTGCTGGTCGAGGAATGAGTCGGCGCGCATCACCTCGTACCCCGCGGCCGCCAGGGGCGGCCTGATGAGCTTTTCGTAAACCGAGTTGAACTCGGCGGAGAACGGCATCAGGACGAACGCGCGCAGCCGCCGCCCCCCGGACGACATCGCTACGCGGCGGCCGTCGCCGCGGCGGTCGCGGCCGCCGGTGCGGCCTCCGCGGGCTCGGCCGCCGCCGCGGTCGGCAGGAACGCCGAGCCGAGGATGTGATCGAGCTCGGCCTTCAGCGAGGCGTTGACGCTGACGCGGTACGACGGGCCGAGGCGGAGCGTCCGGCGCCCGGCTCGCGTCGCCATCTCGAGGACGACGTCGGACTCGCCGGGGAAGTTGCCGAGGATCTCCTTGAGCTCCTCGATGGCGGAGGCCGGGAGGAGGGCGGCGTCGACGCGCAGGTGGAACGGGATCGGGCCGACCTGCATCTTCGCGAGCTCCTCGCGGGCCTTCTCGACTTCATCAGCGGTCGGCGCGAACGGCTCGACGGACTGGACGACGAGGCACGTCTTGTCGGCGTCCTTGTGGTCGACCTTGCCGCGGACGAGGACGACCTCGTCGACGCCGAGCACGCCCTCGTACTGGCCGAGCGCGTTGCCGAACACGAGGATCTCCACGCACGACTCGAGGTCGTCGAGCGTGGCGAACATCATCGGGTCGCCCTTCTTCGTCCGGATCTTCTTGGCCTGGGTGATGATCCCGCCCGCGGTGACCCACTCGCCGTCGCGGTACTGCTGGAGCTCTGAGAGCGACGCGTCGACCTTCACGCGCAGCGCCTCGCGCACCTGCTTGAGCGGGTGGGCCGAGATGAAGACGCCGATCGCCTCCTTCTCCGCCGCGAGCAGGTCGGGCTGGGCGAACTCGTCGGAGGGGATCGGCGGGTTCGACGTCGTGAACGCCGCCGCAGCGCCGGGCTCCGGGCTCATGTCGAAGATCGACCCCTGGCCGATCTGCGCGTCCTGCTGCTGCTTGGCGCCCGCGCCCTGCGCCTGCTCGAGCACGGCGAGCATGCCCCTGCGAGAGGCGCCGGTGGAGCCGAACGCGCCGCACTTGATCAGCGCCTCGATCGCGCGCTTGTTGACGCACTTGCAGTCGACGCGGCAGCAGAAGTCCCAGATCGAGTCGAACGGGCCTCCCTCCTGCCGCGCCTCCTTGATCGCCTCGACCGCCTGGTAGCCGACGCCCTTCACCGCGTCGAGGCCGAAGCGGATGTTGTTGCCGACGACGACGAACTCGTGGTCGGAGAGGTTGACGTCGGGCGGGAGGATCTCGATCCCCATCTCCTCCGCCTTGGCCACGAAGAACGGGACCTTGTCCTTCGTGTCCATGACGCTCGAGATGAGCGCCGCCATGTACTCGGCGGGGTGGTTGGCCTTCAGCCACGCGGTGCGGTAGGCGATGAGCGCGTAGCAGGCGGCGTGCGACTTGTTGAACGAGTAGTCGGCCGACCGCTCGTTCGTGTTCCACAGCTGCTCGATGAGCTGCTCGTTCGTCCCGCTGGCCCGGCAGCCCTCGAAGAACGCCGGCTTGAGCTTCGCCATCGCCGCGCGGTTCTTCTTGCCGATCGCCTTGCGGAGGTCGTCGGCCTGGGCGCCGCTGAACCCGGCCAGGTCCTTGGAGATCAGCATGGCCTGCTCCTGGTACAGGATCACGCCGTACGTGTTGCCGATGATCGGCTGGAGGCGCGGGTCGGCGATCTGGACCTGCTCGGGGTCGCGCTTGCCGCGGGCGTAGGTCGGGATCTGGTCCATCGCGCCCGGGCGGTAGAGCGAGACGAGCGCGACGAGGTCGTCGAACTCGGTCGGCCTGACCTTGCGGAGCGCCTCCTGCATCCCCTCGGACTCGAACTGGAAGACGCCGACGCTGTCGCCCTTGGCGAGCATGTCGTAGGTCTTCGGGTCGTCGAGCGGGAGCCGCGCCATGTCGGGCCGCACGCCGCTCGAGCGCTCGATGATGTCCAGCGCGTCCTCGATGACGTCGAGGTTGCGCAGGCCGAGGAAGTCCATCTTCAGCAGCCCGAGCTCCTCGACCGGCTTCATCGAGTACTGCGTGACGGTGCGGAAGACCTTCTTGCCGTCGCCGTCGGTGCCCGCCTCGGCGAGCTGGAGCGGGACGATGTCGGTCAGCGGCCGGTCGGCGATGACGACGGCAGCGGCGTGGATCGAGCTGTTGCGGACGATGCCCTCGAGGCCCTTGGCGACGTCGATGATCTGCTTCGCGGTGGCGTCGGTCTCATACGCGTTCTTCAGCTCGCCCTGCGCGAGGCAGTCGTCGAAGCTCGGCGGCCGGCCCATGATCGGGTCGGGGATGAGCTTGGCCAGGCGGTCGCCGACGCCGTAGTCGTGGCCGAGGACGCGGGCGGCGTCGCGGGTCGCCGCGCGCGGGAACATCTTGCCGAACGTGACGATCTGCGCGACCGCGCCTCGGCCGTACTTCTCGGTGACGTAGCGCATGACGCGCTCGCGCCCGCGGACGGAGAAGTCGATGTCGATGTCCGGCATCGAGACGCGCTCGGGGTTGAGGAAGCGCTCGAACAGGAGGTCGTAGCGGAGCGGGTCGACGTCGGTGATCTGGAGGCAGTAGGCGACGAGGCTGCCGGCGGCGCTGCCGCGGCCCGGGCCGACGGCGATCCCGTTGTCCTTGGCGAACTTGACGAAGTCCCAGACGATGAGGAAGTAGGCGCTGAAGCCCATGCGGTCGATGACCCCGAGCTCCATGTCCATGCGCTCGATCGCCGCGGCGGGCGGCGGGTCGCCGTAGCGCTTGCGCAGGCCCTCCTCGACCTTCGCGCGGAGGAAGTCGCGCTCCTCGGTGCCGTCGGGCGTCGGGTAGCGCGGGATGAGCTGCTTGCCCAGCTCGATGTCGACGTCGCAGCGCTCGGCGATGTCGAGCGTCGACTGGAGCGCCTCCGGCCACGCGGCGAAGTGCTGCGCCATCTCCTCGTTCGAGCGCAGGTAGAACTCGTTGGTGTCGAAGGTCATCTTCGGCTGGGCGAGCGTCGACTTCGTCTGCACGCACAGCAGCGCGGTGTGGTGGTCGTAGTCCTCGCGGCGCAGGTAGTGGACGTCGCCGGTGGCCACGAGCGGGCGGCCGACCTCGCGGGCGATGCTGATGATCCCTTCGTTGGCCTTCTCCTGGTCGGCGATGCCGTTCTGCTGAAGCTCGAAGAAGACGTTGTCGGCGCCGAAGACGTTCAGCAGGTCGTCGGCGTGCGCACGGGCCTCGTGCGGCTTGTCGGCGACGAGCCGCGAGCAGAAGCGGCTGGCGAGGCAGCCGGTCATGGCGATGATGCCTTCGGAGTGCTGGGCGATCTGCTGGAGGTCGACGGTCGGCTTGCCGCGGTTCAGTCCCTCGAGGAAGCCGGCGCTCGAGAGCTTGACGAGGTTGCGGTAGCCGATGTCGGACTCGGCGATCAGCGTGAGGTGGTTGCGCTCGACCTTGCCGCTCTGGGCCGCGACGTGGTCGTCGACGAAGTAGATCTCGCAGCCGATGATCGGCTTGATGCCGTGGTCGGCGGCGGCCTTCTGGAGCTCGATGGCCCCGTTCATCACGCCGTGGTCGGTGAGGCCCAGGGCGGGCTGGCCGAGCTCCGCCGCCCGCTTCGCGAGGGCGCCGATGTTGCACGCTCCGTCGAGGAGCGAGTACTCGGAGTGGACGTGGAGGTGCGCGCAGCCGGGAGTGCTCACGGGGGTTATGGATGCTAGGCGGCGGGTCGGACGGGGCGGTGCGGGCGCGCTGGCGATTGCCGGACGTTGCGCCGTCTTCCGCCGGTCACTGCGGCCCCGCTCCGCGGGCGGTGTCGAACCAGCCGTGGAGGAGGTCGACGGCGCGGCGGTCGCCGACGACCGACGCCCGCTCGCCGCGCGGCGGCTCGTGGCCGGCGAGGAGGGGCATGAACGCCGGGGCGCTGACCACGACCGTCGCGGCGGCGGACTCCCGGTCGGGCGCGTGGGGACGGACGGCGAGCGGCGCGGCGGCGGCGGCCACGACGAGCCAGGCGCCGTCGCCGCCGACGGCGTAGGTGACGGCGAAGCGGTGGCCGCGGGTCGACGCCGGCTCCACGGCGGCGCCGAGCGCGGCGAGGAGCAGGCCCGGGTGGACGGGCGAGCCGGCGAGGCCGAGCTCACCGAGGCCGACGGGGCGCCGGCGGGCCTTGACGAGACGCCGCAGCCGGCGGCGGCTGCCGCTCGTGCGGACGCCCCGCAGCCGCCAGCCGGCGCCGCCGGCGGCGAGCGGCGCGAGCGCGTCGAGCGGCCCCTCGACGATGACGTCGACCTCGTCGCGGGGGCCCGGAGCGTCGCGGGGCTCGACGCGGGCGAGGCCGCCCTCGATGATGACGCGCAGCGTCCCGACCGAGGGGGCGGTGAGGTCGTACGCGAGATCCGCCTCGGCGACGAGCGCCTGGGCGGGGAGCAGGGCGGCGAGCAGCTGCGCGGCGGTGCCGGGATCGGAGGCGGCGAGCCGCTCGAGCCCGGCGCGCAGCCACGGCCCCTCCTCGGTCGCCGGGACGACCCACCGCGCGCCGAGCTCCTCGATCGGCGCGGCGCCGGTCCGCGCGCGGGCGAGGGCGAGGGAGGTGGCCCACTCGGCGACGTCGACCGCGGTCTTCGCGGCGGCGGGCTCGTCCGGGGCGGCGACGTCGGGCGGCGGCGTCGCCGGCGCGGCGGGCGCCTCTCCCCCGGGCTGTTCGAGCCGCTCCAGCTCGTGCTCGGCCGCCGCGCGGAGCCTCTCGGCGGCCCGCTGGAGGTCGGCGATGACGTCGTGGCGCGACGCGGGCCCGCCGCCTTCCTCGGGCACCGCGGAGCGCAGCTCGGCCGAGATCGCCTGGAGGCGCGCGCGCGTCGCGTCGGCGGGAGGCTCGGGCGCCGGCGGCTGCGCGGCGGCGGCGTCCTCCTGCTCGCGGTCGGGCGGCCGCCAGCCGGCAGGCTTCGGCGGCAGCGGCTCGTCGAGCGCCGGCGGCTCGGCGGAGCCGTGAGGCTCGGCGGCGCGCTCCTCGAACGCCGGCGGCTCGGCCGCGCGCTCCGCGGCGGGCGAGGCCTCGGGGTGAGGCTCCTCGCCGCCCCACTGCTCGAGCTGGCGGCGGGCGTCCGCGACCTGGGCGCGCAGGCCGGCGATCAGGGTGTCGAGCGCGGGGTCGTCGGTGGTGGGCGGACCGGCCGGCGTGTCGTCCGCGGCGCCCTGCCGCGCGAGCTGCTCCTCCACCGCGGCGCGGGCGGCCTGCTCGCTCGCCAGCCGGTCGCGCAGCTCGGCCGCCACGCGGCGCGCCTCGGCCGCGCTCTGCTCGGCGACCGCGAGCCCCTGGCGCTCCCGCTTGGCCTCCGCGCGTGCATCGGCGGCGGCGTCCCGCGCGCGTTCGAGCTCGTTGCGTGCGGCGCCGAGCTCGACCTCGCGGGCGCGGAGCGTGGCCTCGAGCGCCTGGCGGCGCTCCTCGAAGGTGAGGAGCTGGTCGCGGAGGCCCGCGAGCGACGCGACGTCGGCCGCGCCCGCCGGCCGCGCGCTCTCGACCTGCGCGCGGACCTGCGCCAGCTCCTCGCGGATGAGGCCGATCGCCTCCTGCACCCGCTCCTGGACCGCGGCGCGCCGTGCCAGCTCGCGCTCGAGCGTCGCGACGTGCGCGACCAGCGCCCGCTCGTGGTCGGAGGTCGCGGGCGCCGCGGCGAGGCGCTCCTCCAGCTCGGCCGCGCGGACGCGGAAGGCGTCGGCGGCGTCGGCCCGGGCGCGAAGGGCGTCGGCCTCGGCGCGGAGCGCGTCGGCCTGGGCGGCGCGGGCGCGCAGCGCGTCGGCTTCGGCGCGGAGGACGTCCGCTTCCGCGGCGCGAGCGCGGAGGGCGTCGGCTTCGGTGCGGAGAGCCTCCGCCTCGGCGCGGAGCGCGTCCGCCTCGGCGGCGCGGGCGCGGAGCGACTCGGCTTCGGCGCGGAGCGCGTCGGCCTCGACGCGCAGGCCGTCGGTCTCGGCTCGGCGGGCGGCGCTCTCCGCCTCGGCGATCCGGATCGCGTCCGCGGTCTGCCGGCGGGCGTCGGTGAGCTCTCGTTCGAGGGTCTCGACGAGCTCCTCGGCCGCGGCGAGCCGCGCGCGGAGGTCCTCGATCTCGGATTGGGCGCCGCGCCGGGACGACGCGACGTCATCCTCGAGCTCGCTGCGGCGGCGGCGCTCGGCCTCCTCGCGCTGCTCGGCGAGCCGCAGCCGGCGCTCGGCGTCGGCGACCCGCCCCGCGAGCGCGTCGCGGTCGGCGCCCGCCCGCGCCGCGCGCTCCTCCAAGTGGGCGAGCTGCGCGCGCAGCGTCTCGACCGTCTCCTCGGCGGAGGCCGCGCGCGCCGCGGCGCTCTCCTCGGCCACCTCCGCCCGCCGGGCGCGCCGTTCGGCCAGCACCTTCGGGTCGACCACCGTCCCCGGCGGCCCGTCCATCGCGCCCGGCTCGGCCGCCGGGAGTGGGACCGCGAAGTCCGGCCCCACGACCGCGGCGTTGCCCGCCTCGAGCTCGACGCGAGCCTCGACCGTGACCATGTACGCCGACGACCACGCCGGCGCGAGGCCCGGCGGCGGCGGGTCGGCCAGGGGCGCGACGACGTCGTTGCCGATCACGAGCGACACCGCCGGCGGCACCGTCGAGCCGTGCCACACGCCGTACACGCGGACCTCGATCTCGTCCGGCGAGGACGGGATCCACTCGACGCGCTCGACGCGGAGCGGCTGCGGCTGACGGTCAGGGTTCACCGGACCGCAGTATGGGCCCGGAGGCGGACGCTCCTACAGCGCCATCGCGTAGACGAGCACCTCGTCGTCGGGCGGCAGCACGGCCTTGCGGTCGAAGCGCATCCCGAGCCGCTCCGCGACCGCGATCGACCGCGTGTTCCCCGGCGCGATGGCCGACGCGATCCGCCTCAGGCCGAGCTCCGTCCGCCCCCACTCGACCGCCGCCCGCGCCGCCTCGGTCGCGTACCCGTTCCCCCACGCCGAGCGCGCGAACGTCCACCCCACCTCGAGCTCCGGCCAGCCCTCGGGGAACCAGAGGCCGCTGCGCCCGACGAGCCGCCCCGAATCCCGCTCGACCACGGCCCACTGGCCGTAGCCGCGCAGCTGCCAGTGTCCGAGGTACGCCGCGATCCGCAGCCACGCCTGCATCCGGTCGCGCACCCCGCCGATGTACCGCGCGACCTCCGGGTCCGCGACGATCCCAGCCCACGTCTCGAAGTCCGCCTCCGTGAACGCGCGGAGCTCCAGCCGCTCCGTCGTGAGCGTCGGGATCACTCGTTGCGCAGCCGCCAGGCCATCCGCGACTGGAGCGACCACAGCTCGATGAAGCCCGGCGACGCCTGCTGCGAGAAGAGCCCGCCCGACTCGGCGAACGTCGCGAGCTGCGCGTCGTACACCGCGTGCGGCGACTCCCGCGTCACGACCCGCGCCGACCCCTTGTAGAGCTTCAACCCGATCCGCCCCGTCACCCACTCGTTGACGCTGTCCATGTACGCGTCGAGGTTCGAGCGCAGCGGCTCCCACCACAGCCCCGCGTAGACGAGGTAGGCCCACTGCCGGTCGAGCTGGGGCTTGAACTGGTTCTGGTGGATCGTCCCGACGAGCTTCTCGAGCTCGGCGTGCGCGGGCAGGATGATCGCGGCCGCCGGGACCTCGTAGATGTCGCGCACCTTCAGCCCGACGATCCGGTCCTCGATGTGGTCGACGATCCCGACGCCGTGCTTCATCCCGAGCTCGGCCGTCCGCTCGAGCAGCTCGACCAGACCGAGCTGCTCGCCGTTCAGCGCGACGGGGACGCCGCGGTCGAAGTCGAGCGTCACGATCTCCGGTTCGTCGGGCGCCTCCTCCGGTCGCGTGACGAGCTGGAAGACGTCGTCCTCCGGCGCGTGGCTGAGGTCCTCGATCCACTTGCCCTCCGACGAGCGGCCCCAGAGGTTGTCGTCGATCGAGTACGGCGCGCTCTCGACGCCGCCCTTGACGGGGATCCCGTGCTCGCGCGCGTAGGCGATCTCCTCGTCGCGGCCCATCGCCCACGAGCGGACCGGCGCGATCAGCTTCAGCTCGGGCGCGAGCGTCGCGACCGTCGCCTCGATCCGCACCTGGTCGTTGCCCTTGCCGGTGCAGCCGTGCGCGATCGTGTCGCACCCCGACTTGCGCGCGTACTCGACCGCCAGCTTGGCGATCAGCGGCCGGCCGAGCGCGGTGAAGAGCGGATAGGCGAGCCCGTAGATCGCGTTGGCGCGGATCGCCGGCGCGATGAACTCCAACGCGAACTCCTCGCGCGCGTCGACCACGTACGTCTCGACCGCCCCGAGCCGCTTGGCCTTCTCCTCGACCACGTGGTAGTCCTCGCCCGGCTGGCCGAGGTTGACGGTGAGCGTCACGACCTCGGCCTCGTACTCGTCCTGGATCCACTTGAGCATCACGCTCGTGTCGAGCCCGCCGGAGTACAGGAGCAGGACACGGTGGACGTCCTCGTGGTTGGCCTCGTAGGAGGCGACCGCCTGCGCACGCATGCGCTCGGTCGCCTCCGGCGGCGGGATGCTGTGGGCGGAGATTCTCGGGGTGTCGGCCATGCGGCTTCCAGCCTACGCGTCGAGCACGGCGCGCAGCCGGCCGAGCGCCTCGACGACCTCGGCCTCCTCGACGATCAGCGGCGGCAGCAGCCGGATCGTCTCGGGGCCCGTCGCGTTGACGACGAGCCGCTGCTCGACCAGCGCGCGCCGGGCGAGGCCGGGGGCGTCCCCGCCCTCGACCTCGAACGCGACCATGAGGCCGCGGCCGCGGACCGAGGCGACGCGGGGCAGCTCGCTCAGCCCCTCGCGCAGCCGCTCGCCGAGCTCGCGCACGCGCGCGTGGAGCGCGGGGTCCTCGAGGACGTCGAGCGCCGCGTTCGCCGCCGCCGCGACGAGCGGGCCGCCGGCGAACGTCGAGCCGTGGTCGCCGGGCTGGAGCACGTCCCTCATCCGCTCGCCGGTGATGAGCGCGCCGATCGGCAGGCCGCCGCCGAGCGCCTTGGCCGTCGTCATCGCGTCCGGCACGACGCCGCTCTGCTCGTAGGCCCACAGCGTCCCGGTCCGCGCCAGCCCGCACTGGATCTCGTCGAAGAGCAGCGCCGCTCCGTGGTCGTCGCACGCCTCGCGCGCCGCGCGCAGGACGTCGTCGCCGAGCACGCGCACCCCCGACTCGCCCTGGACCGGCTCGACCAGCACCGCCGCCGTCCGCTCGGAGACCGCGCCGCGGATCGCCTCCGCCGTCGGGTCGACGGGGACGAAGCCAGGTACGAGCGGCGCGAACGGCGCCTGCTTGCTCTCCTGCGGCGTGGCGCTCAGCGCGCCGAACGTCCGCCCGTGGAACGCGCGCCGTGCAGCACGACGATCTCGCCGCCCTGCCTGGCCTTGCGCGCGAGCTTCAGAGCGGCCTCGACCGCCTCCGTCCCGCTGTTGGTGAAGAACACGCCGCCGCCGAGCGAGCCGCCGGCCAGGCGGTCGGCGAGCGCTGCATCGGCTCGCTGAAGAACAGGTTCGAGACGTGCAGGAGCCGGCCCGCCTGCTCGCGCACCGCCTCGACGACCTTCGGATGGCAGTGGCCGACCGACGACACCGAGATGCCGGCGAGGAAGTCGAGGTACTCCTCCCCCGCGTCGTCCCACAGCCGCGTCCCCCTCGCCGCGCACGAAGGTGACCGGCAGCCGCGCGTACGTCGCGAGCAGGGTCACGGCGCCGGGGTGACCTTCGTACCGATGCCGGCGATCGTGAACAGCTCGAGCAGCAGCGAGTGCGGCTGGCGGCCGTCGATGATGTGCGCCGAGGTGACGCCGCCGATCGTCGACGCACGCCCGGAGCTTCGGGCGCATGCCGCCGGCGATGCCATCCAGCGCGCGCGCTCGACCTCGTCGGCCGTCGCCTCGGAGATGAGCGAGCCGGGGTCGTGCGGTCGCGCAGCCAGCCCTCGACGTCGGTGAGGAAGACGACCTTGTACGCGGTCAGCGCGCTGGCCACCGCGGCGGCGGCCTCGTCGGCGTTGACGTTGTACGAGCGCCCGTCGCCGTCGGCGCCGACCGACGCGATCACCGGGATGTAGTCGGCGGCCACGCGGCGGATGACGTCGACGTCGACGCGGTCGATGCTGCCGACGTAGCCGATGTCCTCGCCGCCCGGCGCCGCCGTCCGCGAGACGGTGAAGAGGTTGCCGTCGTCGCCCGAGAGGCCGACTGCGGCCTGGCCGTGGCGGTTGAGCCGCAGGACGATGTCCTTGTTGACCTTCCCGACGAGCACCATCTTCGCGATCTCGACCGTCTTCGCGTCGCTGACCCGCAGCCCGCCGACGAAGCTCACCGGCATGTCGAGCCGCTCCATGTACTCGGTGATCGCCGGGCCGCCGCCGTGGACGACGACGGGGTTGACGCCGCAGTACTTGAGCAGCACGACGTCGCGCGCGAAGTCCTCGCGCAGCGCCGGGTCCTCCATCGCCGCGCCCCCGTACTTGATGACCACCGTGCGCCCGTGGAACTCGCGGATGTACGGCAGCGCCTCGAGGAGGGTCTCGACGTCGCGCATCACGTCGTGTAATCGGCGTTGACGTGGATGTACTCGTGGCCGAGGTCGGAGAAGAAGACCTCGGTCTCGGCGCCGTCGCCGGGCAGGCCGACCTCGACGTCGACCTCGTCGCCGTCGAACGCCGCGACGTCGCCGGTCGCCTGGCCGCCGCTGCACACGAGCGTGCCGTCGATCGCGATGTCGAACGCGAGCGGGTGCGTGTCCGGGAGCGCGGCGCCGATCGCCTGCGCGATCCGGCCCCAGTTCGGGTCGCCACCGTAGAGCGCGGTCTTCACGAGCGGCGAGTTGGCGATCGAGCGAGCGCAGTGCTCGACGACCTCGTCGGCGCCGCCGCGCACGACGACGCGGCCGGTGCGGCGCGAGCCCTCGCCGTCCTTCACGATCAGCAGCGCGAGCTGGCGCAGCAGGGCGTCGAGCGCCTCGCCGAAGCGCAGCTCGGCCTCGCTCTCCGGCTCGACGGCGACGCCCGACGCGCCGTTGGCCATGAGGATCGCCGTGTCGTTCGTGGAGAGCTGGCCGTCGACGCTGATGCGGTCGAACGAGCGCTTGACGCAGACGCCGAGCAGCAGGTCGCACGTCTCGCTCGACAGGGCGGCGTCGGTCTGGACGAAGCAGAGCATCGTCGCAAAGCTCGGCTGGATCATCCCCGCGCCCTTGGCCTGCGCCGTGAGGCGGACGGTGCCGCCCGGCAGGTCGACGTCGAGCGCGACGTGCTTGTCGAGGATGTCGGTGGTGCGGATCGCCTCGGCCAGGTCCGCGGCGCCGTCCTCGCGCAGATCGGGGCGCAGCGAGAGCAGCCCCTTGATCACGGTCTGGCCGTCGAGCTGCACGCCGATGACGCCGGTCGAGCAGACGGCGACCTGGTCCTCGCGCGCGCCCGCGATCATCGCCGCTCCGCCCTGCATCCGCGCGGCCTCGTCGAGCCCGCGCCGGCCCGTCGCCGCGTTCGCGTTGCCGCTGTTGACGGCGACCGCGCGCAGCGCGTCGAGCCGGCAGCGCTCGCGGGTGATCGTGACCGGCGGCGCCTGCACGCCGGACCGCGTGAACCGCGCCGCACTCGTCGTCTCGGCGACGTCGGAGACGACGACGGCGAGGTCGAGGCCGGCGGGCTTGATCCCGGCGGCGACGCCGGCGGCACGGAAGCCCTGCGGCAGCCGGCCGTCGGTGGCCTCGCGCACGTGCGACGGCTGCTCGACCCAGCGTGAGGCGAAGAACGTCATGCGAGGCCCGCCGTCTCGTCGAAGCCGAACATCAGGTTGAGGTTCTGCACCGCCTGCGACGCCGCGCCCTTCCAGAGGTTGTCGATGGCGGCGAACACCAGCACCTTGCCGGTGCGCTCGTCGACCGTCGCGTGCAGGCGGCAGAAGTTCGTGTCGCGTACGTCGCGGACGCCGGGCGGGACGTCGACGACCTCGACGAAGGGCTCGTCCTCGTACGTGCGCTCAAAGCGCTCGGCGACGTCGCCGAGATCGGCGCGGCGCGACGGCGTGACGTAGCACGAGACCAGCTCGCCCTGGTCGATCGGCAGCAGGTGCGGCGTGAACTGGCACGCCACCTCGGCGCCCAGCGCAGCGAGCTCCTGCTCGATCTCCGGCGTGTGCCGGTGCCGGGCGACGCCGTAGGGGCTGACGTTCTCGTCGACGGTCACGAAGTGCGTCTTCTGCGTCGCCGCGCGCCCGGCGCCGGAGACGCCCGTCTTCGCGTCGATGACGACGTCGGCGACGAGGTCGGCGAGCGGCGCGAGGGCGAGCACGGCGGCCGTCGGGAAGCAGCCGGGGTTGGCGACGATGTGCGCGTCGCGGATCTGCTCGCGGTAGCGCTCGGGCAGCCCGTAGACCGCGTGGCCGAACAGCCCCGGCGCCCCGTGCTCGCCGTACCACTCGGCGTAGGTGCCGGGGTCGCGCAGGCGGAAGTCGGCGGAGAGGTCGACCACGCGGACCCCCCGCTCGTGCAGCTCGGAGACGGTCGGCGCGCTCGCCCCGTGCGGGTAGGCGACGATCGCGGCGTCGACGTCGCCGTGGGTGGCGACATCGAACGCGTCGAGGGTCAGCGGGACCCGGTGGTACGGGTAGAGCTCGTCGAGCCGCACGCCGGCGTCCGAGCGCGACGTCACCGCCGCGAGCTCGAACTCCGGATGGGCGTGCAGGAGCCGCGCGGCGAGCGCGCCCGCGTACCCGCTCGCGCCCGCGACGACCGCGCTAGGCACGCTGCTCGACCTCGAGCCGTTCCCGCAGGGTCGCGACGATCGCCGCCATCCGCTCGTCGACCTCCTCGTCGGTGAGCGTGCGGTCGGGGGCGCGGAAGGCCAGGTGCATGGCCAGCGAGTCGCCGTACACGTCGAACACCTCGACCGCGTCGGCGCGCTCGGCGGCGACGGCGACGATCTGCGCCGCGGCGACGTCGGCGGGCCGCACGACGGCGAGGTCGCGCAGCACGGGCGGGAACGTCGCGAAGGCGGTGAACGGGATCTCCTGCGGCGCGTTCGCGATCACGAGACCGAGGTCGAGCTCGAACGCGGCGACGGTACCGTCGAGCTCCCACGCTCGCGCGACGAGCGGGTGCACCTCGCCGAGCCAGCCGAGCTCGGTGTCGCCGCTGAACACGCGGGCGGCGCGGCCCGGGTGCAGGAACGGGTGGCCGGGCGGGCGGACGTCCCACTCCACCCGCAGCGCGTCGAGCACCGCGCCGAGGGCGCTCTTCGCCGCGAAGAAGTCCCACCGCGCGTCGCCGGCGCCGCGCCACGACTCCGGAGCCACGCGGCCGGTGAGCAGCCCGCCGAGGGCATGCACCTCGGTCGGCAGCCCGTCGTGGCGCCCGCGCAGGGCGACGGCGGTCGCGCCGGTGGCGAGATCCGCGCTCGGCGGCGCGTCGAGGTAGATCGCGCCGCTCTCGAACAGCGCGAGGTCAGAGCGCCCGCGCGCGAGGTTGTGGCGCGCGATCTCGAGCAGCGAGCCGAGCAGCGTCGTGCGCAGGACGCGGTGGTCCTCGCTCATCGGGTTCTCGACCGGCACGAACAGGCGCCGCGGGTCGTCGTCGGGCAGTCGCAGCCGGTCGGCGACGCCCGGCTCGGTGAACGACCAGCCGACGACCTCGTGCAGGCCGCGGCCGACGAGCACGTCCTCGGCCCGGCGGCGCGCGCGCTGCTCGAACGTCAGCCGGCCGGCGACGCCGTTGCGCGACGGGAGCGTGGCCGGAAGCCGGTCGAGCCCCTCGATCCGCGCGACCTCCTCGACGAGGTCGGCCTCGCGGGTGACGTCGGCGCGGCGGAAGTGCGGCACGCGGACGGCGAGGTCGTCGCCCGCGTCCTCGACGCCGAAGCCGAGCGACTCGAGGATCGCGCGCTCGCGCTCACGCGGCACCGCCATCCCCAGCAGGCGATCGACGCGCGCGGGGCGCAGCCGCTTGTGATCGTCCCCACCCGCCCGCGCCGCGCCGCCGACGTCGACGTCGATCGTGCCCGGGACGAGCCGCGCGCCGCAGACCTCGACCATCAGCCGGGTCGCGACCGCCTGGGCCTCCATCGTCTGCTCGGTCGACAGCCCCTTCTCGAACCGCCCGCTCGCCTCGCTGCGCAGCCCGAGCCGCGTCGACGTGCGGTGGATCGCCGGCGCGTGCCACGACGCGACCTCGAGCAGGACGCGCGTCGTGTCGTCGGAGACCTCGGAGCGCGCGCCGCCCATGACGCCGGCGAGCGACGTCGGCCCGTCGGCGTCGTCGATCACGATCTCCCCGGCCTCGAGCGTGCGCGTCTGACCGTCGAGCGTGTCGATCGTCTCCCCCTCGCGCGCGCCGCGCACGACGAGCCGCTGCCCGGCGACGCGGTCGAGGTCGA
The DNA here is from genome assembly GCA_030447275.1 of Solirubrobacteraceae bacterium. Lineage (GTDB taxonomy): Bacteria > Actinomycetota > Thermoleophilia > Solirubrobacterales > Solirubrobacteraceae > CADCVT01. Next base: position 43,940 of record JAUJPF010000036.1, read on the forward strand.
ACGCGTGCAGCGGCTGCCCGGTGAGGAGCATCACGTAGTTGGTGATGTCGACGACGTTCGAGATCGGGCGCATGCCGGCCGCGGTGAGGCGCGCCTTCAGCCACGGCGGCGACGGTCCGATCCGGACCTCCTCGAAGACGCGCGCGGTGAAGCGCGGGCACAGGTCGGGGACCTCGACGCGCACCTCGACGCCCTCGACGGCGCCCGTGCTCCCGGGGTCGTCGGCCCACGGCGGCGGCTTCAGCTCGGCGCCGGTCGTCGCGTGGACCTCGCGGGCGACGCCGTAGACGCCGAGGCAGTCCGGGCGGTTGGGGGTGATCTCGAGCTCGAGCACCTCGGTGGCCAGCGGCAGCACGTCGCCGAGCGCCGCGCCCGGCGCGAAGTCGCCGTCGAGGACGAGGATGCCGCCGTGATCGTCCCCGAGGCCGAGCTCGCGCTCGGACAGGATCATCCCGTTCGACACGACGCCGCGCAGCTTCGCCCGCTTGATCTTCGTTCCGTCCGGCATGACGCCGCCCGGCTCGACGACGGCGACGAGCTGCCCCGCGGCGACGTTGGGCGCGCCGCAGACGATCTCGGTGGTCCCGCGCCCGCCGAGGTCCACCTGGCAGACGCTGAGCTTGTCGGCGTCGGGGTGCCGCTGAGCGTCCAGCACCTTCCCGACGACGAAGTGCTCGTCGGAGATGGTGGGACCGTGCACGGCCTCGAGCTTCGTGCCGGTCATCGTCAGCCTCTCGCCCAGCTCGCGCGCCGGCAGGCCGGCGTCGGCGTACTCGGAGAGCCATTCGAGCGGAACGCGCATCAGCCGAACTGCTCCAGGAAGCGCAGGTCGTTCTCGAAGAACATCCGCAGGTCGGGCACGCCGTGCTTGAGGAACGCGATCCGCTCGATCCCCATGCCGAACGCGAAGCCCTGGATGCGATCGGGGTCGTAGCCGTGCTCGCGCACGTACTCGAAGACGTTCGGGTCGACCTCGCCGGCGCCCAGGATCTCGATCCAGCCCTCGCCCTTGCACAGGGGGCAGCGCGAGCCGTCGCGCATGAAGCCGCCGGTGCAGTTGAAGCACGAGACGTCGACCTCGACGCTCGGCTCGGTGAACGGGAAGAAGTGCGGCCGCAGGCGCACGTCGCGCTCGTCGCCGAAGACCGCGCGGGCGAACGCGAGCAGCGTGCCCTTGAGGTCGGCGAGCGTGACGTCCTCGTCGACGGCGAGCCCCTCGACCTGGTGGAACTGCGGGGTGTGCGTGGCGTCGCTGTCGCGGCGGTACACGCGGCCGGGGACGATGATGTAGAGCGGCGGCGGATACAGCTCCATCGCGCGCACCTGCATCGGGGAGGTGTGGGTGCGCAGGACGGCCTCATCTGCCACGTAGAAGGTGTCGCTGCGGT
>JAUJPF010000092.1 GCA_030447275.1 Solirubrobacteraceae bacterium
TGCGCCTCGACCGCGGCTTCGTCCTCGACCTGCTCGGCATCGACGTCAGCGCGACGCGCATGAAGTGCGCGCTGCTCTCGCTCAAGGTCCTCAAGAGCGCCGCGCTGGGCGGCGCCGTCGACTGGGAAGCCGAGACGCCGCCGTCGGAGGCGGAGCTCCGCTAGGTCGTGCGCCGCAGCGTGCGGTAGCGGCGCCGTCCGTGGCGAGCAGCACGCCGCGCAGGACGAACTGCCGCGCCTCGCCGGTGCGCACGACCTTGCGTTGCCGCGCAGCAGCGCGAGGACGGGCAGGAACAGGCCGGCGGTGAGCAGCGTCTGGCCGGTCCAGTCGAGCCCGCCGGTCAGCGCGCCGCCGACGAGCGGCCCGAACGCGAACGCGCCGCCGATCGTCGCGCCGATCGTCGCGCCGAAGGCGGCCAGGGCGCCGGCGCGCTCCTTCACGACGAGCGTCCAGCGCTTCGTCACGTTCATCGTGTCCTCCTCGAGTCCATGTGAGGAGGAGCATCGGGACCGCGGGGGGCGCTCGCATCGGGGGTCCCCCGCATCTCTCCCCACGTCCTCCGGTGAGGCCTCAGCGGAGGATGTCGATGACGAGGCCGGCCACCGCGGCGATCAGCAGCGTGCCGTACAGGAAGGTCAGGCCGCCCAGCGAGCTCTCCTCGCCCGGGCGCCCCTGGCCGGCGAGGCGCAGGAGCAGCGCGATGACGCCCGCCGCGCCGAAGCAGGCCAGCGCGGCGAGCAGCATCGTCTTGTCGTAGTCGGGCTCGTTCTGGATCGGGTAGCGCTCGGCGCCCGAGCCGCAGAGGAGCGTCAGCGACCCGCAGAGGAGGATCCAGGCGACGACGCCCAGGCCGACCGCGATCGGGTTGCGTCCGCGCATTGCGGACGCTTGTACCCGGTTACGCGGCGGCGGGCAGCGGCAGCGGCAGCGGCTCGGTGGCTGGGCCGCACGCCTCGACGGCGTCGAGGATCGTGTCGGCGGTCTCCGAGATGACGCGGTCGCTGGCGACGAGGCGGTCCATCAGCTGGTCGAGGTTGTCCAGCGCGTCCTTGGCGTCAGGGTTCGAGGAGACGTCGAGGGCGAACAGGAGCGCGTCCGCGGCGTCGCGGATCGCCTGCTGCTCGTCGGCGTGGAGCTTGGCGGGGCCGAGCTCGTCGATCAGGGTCATGACGCGCCCATAGGCGCGGGCACGGTTCGTGGTCATGGTCTTGGAACGACGCCCGCGCGCCGAAGTTGCGCGGGCAATGAATAGGCCGCGGCGCTCCGCTTGGGGGGACCGTCGCGCGGCGCGCGTTCGGCGCGCGCGCGAGAAGAACGTCGACGGCGTGGTCCTGCTCGACGTGCGCCTCGACCTTCGCGACGAGCTCGTCGTCGGTGCCGGCGCGGACCGTCTGACCGCCGTTCCCCGAGTCCCGCGACGTGTGGGCGTGCACACGAGCGGCTGGGCGCCACCTGACTCGGCGTCATTCTTTGCGCGAGTTTTCGGTCGCTCCTGCGTTGCAGAGGGTGATGGCTCGCCGCCTGACCCTCGTCTCGATCCCCGTGGTCCTCGCCGTGGCGCTGGTCGCGACGCTGCCCGCGACGGCGCTCGCCGGCCATCGCTTCCTCCCCGCCGGCGCGCTCAGCAGCAAGCTCCAGCGTACGTCCGCGGCCGGCTCGTTCACGCGCGCCGTCCTGCGGACCCCCCTCACGACCCTCACGCGCCGCGCCCCCGGTGTCCCCGCCGGCGCGCCGGTCGGAGCCTGCACGGAGCCTGCGAAGGATGCGATGCCGCACCACGCCGACCACAACCACCGCGACCCGAACGAGCATCGGCTCGAGTGCCGCATGCGGCAGGTCGCGTACCTGCCGCTGATCGAGGAGCTCGGCGCGCGCGACGACGTGGTCTTCGGCGAGATGGACGTCAAGGGGGACATCGCGGCGGTCTCGGTGACCTACCCGGAGGCCGGCGCGGTCTTCTTCGACGTCTCCGATCCGGCGAAGCCGCGCTTCCTCGACTTCTACCGCGGCCGGGAGTGCGAGCGCGAGGGGATCGCGGTCAACTGCGGCGCGTTCGTCGACCTCTCGGCCGGCGCCCGGTTCGCGTTCATCGCGATCCAGACGATCGGCGTGCAGCCGCCGACGGACGTCGACAGCACAGCGGTCCCGGCGACGCCCGGCATCGACGTCGTCGACCTCTCGGCGCTGCGCAAGGGCGGAGATGCCGAGTTCGTGCAGTACCTGCCGGTGCAGCCGATCTCGCTCGACATCGTCGCGGGCTCGCACACCGCACGCTCGCACGTGATCCCCGATGGCCCCGCGGGCGCCGGCCGCGCACCGGGCGAGTACCTGTTCTCCGTCGAGAACTTCAGCGGCGTGAGCATCGCCCGCGTCGACCACGACTCGCCGATGCCGCTCGAGGAGATCGGCTCGATCCAGCTCGACGACATCCACGACGTGTTCATCACGAACGACCCGCTCGACGGTCGCACGTACCTCTACGTCGCGGCGGGCTTCGCGTCGGGCTTCTACGCGTACGACGTGACGAACCCGGCGAGGCCGAAGCTGGTCGCCGAATGGGACCTCACGCCGGAGTGCGAGAACGACTGGTACGCGCACACGATCGACGTCA
>JAUJPF010000037.1 GCA_030447275.1 Solirubrobacteraceae bacterium
AGCCCGACCCCCTCTGTCCCCCCACCACCCACGACCGAACACCGCCGTCGACCGCGCCGGCTCCCCCCGCATGGCCGCCGAAGCGGACGCGCGCCGGGGCGCGCTGCCCCCCCCCGGGCTGCGTCCGCACGTGGCCGGCGATGGGCCGGGATCCGTTGGCCGCGCCGAGCGTCCGCGGATTCGTGGCCGGGAGGCCGTCCACGTGGACGGCCCCGCCGGCGACGAGGTCGTCGGCCTGCGCGGCCAGCTCGGGCCAGCGGCGCGCGACCTCTCGCGCCAGCGGCCTGCGCGCGGGCCGGCTCAGACCGGGCCGACCGTCCCGATCCGCCGCCGCTTGCCGCAGGTGCGGTAGCGCCGGCTGCCCTGGATCGTCTGCCCGCGGTGCGTCTTGGCCACGATCCTCACGCGGTATCGCCCGCGCGGCAGGCCGCGCAGGTCGACGCTCGTCGTGAGGCGTCCGTTGACGCGGCGCACGCGCAGCCGCTTGGCGTTGAGCGTGATGACCGCGCTCTTGAGCGCGTCGCCCGGCGGCTCCTTCAGGCGGATCGGGAAGCGCCGGCGGCTCGCGCAGCCGCGCGAGGCGGGCAGGGTGACGATGTCGGCGAGCTTCGGCGGCGTCGTCGGCTTCGCCGAGACGAAGTTCGAGTCGTCGCACTCGACGTCGGTGTTCGTCGACGTCCCGTCCGCGGCGATCGACGGCTGCTTGTCCTGGTTGTCCGGCGCGGCGAAGCACACACGCAGGAACAGCGCGCCGTCGGGCCTGCGCAGGACGCGCAGCGCGATGTTGCCGCGCGGCTCCTTGTACGTGCACTCCGGCGTGTTGAACCACTGGTGCCGGCCGAAGTACTGCCCGTCGGGCTGGGGCCGGATCTCCGTCCACATCTTCTCGCCGACGACGTGCGGGCATTGGGCGAACCGCGTCTCGCGGATGACCGTGCCGAGGAACGAGCCGTCGGGCTGGCGGTCGATGGCGACCTGGCCGCCGGTGAACTCCCAGACGGCCTCGATCGGGTCGGGAGACTGCGCCGCGGCGGGAGCGGCGGCGACGAGAGTGAGCGCGAGCGCGAGCGCGAGCAGCGCCGGGCGGAGGGCGATGGAGGGCACGGCGCGATCCTATGGGTGCCGGGCCCGCGTGGGAAGCCCTCCGGACGCCGGTCGTAGCCGTACGATGGCGCGGTGACCGGCGACAGCGCGTACCGGCAGGCCGGCGTCGACTACGACGTCCTCGACGCGGCCAAGCGCGCGGCGCTCGCCCAGGCGCTCGCGACCTCGCCGCTGCTCGAGCGCCGCGGGGGCCGCGCGCTCGACGCGTCGCGCGGCCAGCCGGCGTTCGTCTTCGAGCTGGGCGCGACGCGGCTGGCCTTCGTCGTCGAGGGCCTCGGGACGAAGTCGATCATCGCCCGCCAGTACGAGGAGCTCACCGGCGAGAGCCGCTTCGACGCGGTCGCCTACGACACCGTCGCCGCGATCGTCAACGACCTGTGCTGCGTCGGCGCCGCGCCGCTCGTCGTCAACGCCTACTTCGCCACGGGGTCCGGCGACTGGTACGCCGGCGAGCGCGCCGACCGGCTGCGCGACGGGTGGCGGCGTGCCTGCGAGGCGGCCGGCGCGACGTGGGGCGGGGGCGAGTCGCCGACGCTGCCCGGCCTCGTCGACCCCGCCGAGATCGAGCTCGCGGGCGCCGCGGTCGGCGTCGTCCCGGAGGGGATCGAGCCGATCCTCGGCCAGGATCTCGCCGCCGGCGACGAGATCGTCTTCGTCGCCAGCTCCGGCCTGCACGCCAACGGCGCGTCGCTGGCCCGCAAGATCGCGAGCGGCTTGCCCGAGGGGCTGCTGACCGAGATCCCCGGTGGGCGCCGGTTCGGCGAGGCGCTGCTCGACCCCTCGATCGTCTACGCCGAGCTCGTCGCGCGCGTCCTCGCGGCCGGCGCCGGCGTGACCTACCTGAGCCACGTGACCGGGCACGGCATGCTCAAGCTCATGCGCACCGGGTCGCCGCTCACCTACCGCATCGGCGCGCTGCCGCCGGTGCCGCCGGTGCTCACGTTCCTCGCCGAGCAGGCCGGCATGTCCGACCGCGAGGCGTACACGACGCTCAACATGGGCGCGGGGATGGCGGTCTACTGCCGGCCCGGGCAGGGCGGCGCCGTCGTCCGCGAGGCCTCGGCGCTCGGCCTCGACGCGCTCGTGGCCGGAACGGTGGAGGAGGGGCCGCGGCGAGTCGTCATCGAGCCGGTCGACGTGGTCCTCGAGGGTGAGGAGATGGTGCTGCACCTCGAGGACGGGTCGTGAGCGCGCCGCGCTGCGGCGTCCGGCCGCTCTGAAGCGCCCGGCGGGCGCGTAGGCGCTCGCAGCGCGGGTAGCCCGACTCCATGCCCACCCGCACAACTCCCCGCTCGACCCCCGCCGCCGGCCGCTTCGGCCGCTCGCAGGCGCCCGCCGGTCGCATGTCCCGCGCCGCGGCCCACCGTCCTGCCACGCGCCGCTCGACGCCGTCCACGCGCGTCCCCGTGCGCCGCAAGCCCGCTCAGCGCTCGAAGAGCGACAAGGCCCTGAGCGGCCTCGTCGGCATGCTGCCGGGCTCGGTCCTCGGCAAGGCCGCCAAGCCTTCCGCCGCGAGCGGCGGGAAGGGCCGCAAGGCCGGGTTCGCGCTGCTCGCCGGCGCCGCCGGCCTCGCGCTGAAGAACCGCGACAAGATGCCCGGCCGCCGCAAGACCGAGGAGCCCGTCGTCGCGGCCCCGGCGCCGGTCACGGGCGAGTACACGACGCCGGTGCCGGCGAACGACGCGGCGCCGACCACGCCGCCCGCCGCGCTCTAGCACCGCCCTCGGGACGTCCCTGGCCGCGTACGCGGCCGGGGACCGTCTCCGCGCCCGGAGCAGGCGATCCCCGCGTGCCGTCGTACGGTGACGGCGTGGCGAGCGACACCACCCCCGCCGAGACGACCGTCCGCGCGCTGTTCGCGGCGTTCGCGGCGCGCGACGCCGGCGCAGCGCTCCCGCTGCTGCACCCGGACGTCGAGTTCTGGCCCCAACCGACCGGCGAGCGGTCGGGCCGCACCGAGCCCTACCGCGGCCACGACGGCTTCCGCGCGTACCTCGCCGACGTCGCGCGCGTCTGGGACGCGTTCGAGGTCGAGCCCGCCGACTGGCGCGTCGCCGGCGACGGCGTCATCTGCTTCGGTGAGGCCCGCAGGCGCGCCCGCGGCGACGACGTGACCCAGCGCCTGCCGGTGATCTGGGTGTTCCGGCTGCGCGACGGTCGCGTCGCGTTCTGCCGCGTCGCGCGGACGGCCGCCGAGGCCACGGCGATGGCCGCCGAGCCGGCCAGCGGACCTACGCGGCGCTGAGGCCGTGGCGGCGCAGGAACGCCGCCTGGTCGCCGGCGATCCGCTCCTGCGCCTCGCCGAGGAAGATGTCGAAGTGGTCGTAGGGGTACGTGAAGAGCTCGCCGCGCGGTGCGCCTTCGGCCAGCCGCTCCGCGCCCCTGCGCGGCGCGCTGACGTCGTGCTCGCCGACGCTCACCCACAGCGGCATCCGCAGCCGGTGGGCGAGCCGGAAGGGCTGGAGCGCCGCGAACGTCAGCAGGATCGCGGGGGAGAACTCGTTGCGCCACGGCGAGCCCTCGGGGACCGCGCGCGCGAAGCCGTCGGCCTCGCCGGCGAGCGGCATCGCGGCGACGCTGCCGGGCGGCCCGGTGACCGGCATCGTGGTGTGGCGCCCGAGCGCGTCGGCGACCGCGCGCGGCATGCTCAGCGCGAGCGCCTTCGGCGGCGTCGCCAACGCTCGTGCGAACCCGTCGACCATCGGCGCCAGCGCGATGAGCGCGGCGATGCCCTCCGGCTCGCGCGCGGCCTGCTGGACCGTGTAGACGCAGCCGAACGAGTACGCCCACAGCACGATGCGGTCCGCGTCTATGCCCGGCAGCGAGCGCGCGAAGGCGATCGCGCTGCGCAGGTCCTCGCGCTGGAGCCCGGTGCGGAACCGCTGGCGCGGCTCGCCGTCGGAGTCGCCGAAGTGGCGGTAGTCGAACGCGAGCGCGGCGACGCCGGACGCGGCGAGGCGCTCGGCGTAGCGGTCGGGTCCGTCGTGGCGCGTCAGCGAGAACCCGTTGGCCATGACCACGCAGGGGCCGTCGCCGTCGACGCCCGCCGGCCGGTACAGCCACGCCGCGCAGCGGCCGTCGCCGGAGGGGAAGGTGAGGTCCTCGCGCTCCACCGGCGCGCACCTTACGAGACGGGCTGCTGGACACCTGTCGTAACCCTGCGTCCGACGGCGCCGGGGCGGGCAACAAGAGAGCACGATGCCCGAGCAGCAGACCAGCGACTACTGGCGCGAGCGCGAGCGAGAGGCCCAGCGCCGCGCCCGGCTGACGCGCAACCCGGCCGCCCGCGCGTACTGGCGCTGGCGCGCCGACGGCTTCCTGGCCAAGCAGGCGGCGTACGAGGCGTACGTCGCGCGGGCGTAGGCGCAGCTTTGCCGGGCTGCGCCGCTGCGCGAAGCTACAGATCCTGTGGAGGTGCTCCTCGAGCAGCGACGGAGGGCATCAACTTGACCATCGAGTGATCGACGCTTCTTCCGATAGAGCTAGTCGCGCAGCGATCAGCATCATTCTCGAGGCGACACCCGGGTAGCTACGCGCCGCTCCGCTAGATCGGCTTACGCGATCTGGCGTTCGTCGGACGCCGGCTCGCAGCGCGAGGGGTAAGGCGTCCATGGCTCGCGGCGTTACGAGCCCGCTGCGCGGCCTGTGCGTCGCCGCGATCCCCCCAATAGAGCTCCGGCGTCGTCGACCGCGGCACGCGGCTGCTCGAACAACTCGCGATGTAGCCGTTTCTCCGTACCGGCGGTCCGCCAGTACGACGTCCCCCCGCGCGCACCGCTTGACCCGCCGTCGTGTGAAGGACGAACTGGCGGATCAGCTAGCTATTGCCGAGCGCTTCCTCACTTGCTCGCAAGCGCGATCGAAGCGCTTGAGCCTCGGCTGAGTCTGTCCGCGAGGCCGTCCACCCACTCCTTCAGATCGTCGAGCGCCGCGGACCGAATTGTGCCGGCAGCCATCGCATCAGCCACTAGCCTGCGTGAATCGTCCAGCCGCTGAGCGCCTTGTTCCGCAAGCGCGAATACTGCCAGGAGACCAAGCAGCCAGAGGCGCGACGCGTTGACCGCTAGGTGACGACCCCGCGGCAAGTGGCGGCGTAACCGCAACTACGTGGGCGTCGCTACCGCGACGCCCACCGTCGGCTCCCCAAGAACGCCCGCCCGGCGCGTTACCCGCAGCAGCGCGACCGCCTCCCGTCCTGCGCGAACGTCCGGACGAATCACGGCTGCGTCTACGACGACGTCGATGCGATCGCCGCCGCCGCGGCGTACCTGCACGACCTCGGCGCCGGCCCCGCACTCGACGACCGCGCCTGGCGCGCCGCGCAGCGCTACAACGGCGCCGCTGCCTACGCCGACGCGGTCCTCGCGCGCACCCGAGAACGCGCCCACCGCGGTCAAGCGCGCGATCGCCGCGGCGAACGCGATCTCCGACCGCCCGTACCTGCTGCGCCACTACCCGACGCACATCGGCAACCCGACGTACGACTGCTCGTCCTCGAGCAGCCACGTTCTGTGGGCCGCAGGCGCCGCGTTCGCGCGCTCGACCCGCTCGCGGATCCCCCGTGGCTGGGCTTCGAACAACACCATTCGTGGCGACACGAATGCGTCACTGCGTGTGAGGAGGCGCCGGGGAGGGCCCCTCCATTGCAGCGTGGGCACCGCCCTGGCCGGAGTAGCCGTTCGGGCGCGACGATGTCGCGCACGTCACGGAGGCGCTGCACCGCTCCTGGCTCATGACCGTCGCGACGAGTGCGCCGCTGGGGCTCGTGCGGGCGGCCGCAGGTAGCTGTGGCCGCGTGCCGACTCGAGCTGTGTGCCGACCGCCACCAGCGTCGGTTCCCCGCCGTATCGGGCCGCGAGCATGACGCCGATGGGCAGCCCGTCGTCGCTGACGTGCAGCGGCAGCGAGACCGCGGGCGCCCCGATGATGTTGTACAGCGGCGTGTACGGCATGAAGTCGCCCATGCGCGCGAAGTCAGCCGACGGGTCGGGGTCCGACGTGAACGCCCCGATGAGCGGCGGCGGACCCGCCAGCGTCGGCGTCAGGATGACGTCGAAGTTCGCGAAGAACATGTCTGCCATCATCTGGCCGATCCCGCGGAAGGTGGAGAGTGCGGCATGGAGGTCGGGCCCGGTGACTGCACGGCCGTGGTCGCGCATGTAGCGCGTGAACGGCATCAGCAGCTCCTCGTCCTCCTCATCGACCGCGATCGCCGCAGCGACAGACGACCACGCGTCTTTGAACGCGTCCGCGACGGCCGGATCGGGGCTCATCTCCATCTCGTCCACCTCGTGACCGGCTGCCTCCAGGAGCGCGACGGCGCGGTCGACCGCGGCGCGGCAGTCGGGATGCAGGGGCACGTCGGGCAGCATCGGCTCGGGCATCGAGACGACCCGCAGCGGCCGGTCGCTGGACGCGTCCGCCGCCCAGGCGGGCGCGGTGTAGGCGTCGCCGAACATGACGCCGGACATGACCTGCACGAGCGCCGCGGCGTCAGCGACGGTGCGCCCGAGCGCGCCGTGCGTCGTCAGTCCGGTGACGTCGTGCCCGACCGGTCCGTTGCTGACGCGGCCGCGGCTCGGCTTCAGCCCCACGAGCCCGCACGCCGACGCGGGGATGCGAACCGAGCCGCCCGAGTCGGTCCCGTGGGCGACCGGTGCCATCCCGGCCGCGACCGCCGCCGCCGACCCGCCGCTCGACCCGCCCGGAGAGCGCTCGGGGTTCCACGGGTTGCGCGTCGGCGGCCCGACGCGATTCTCGGTGTAGCACGGCAGCGCGAACTCCGGCGTGTTGGTCGTGCCGACGATCACCATTCCGGCAGCCTTCATCCGCGCGACCACGTGGTCGTCGAGATCGGCGATCTGGTCGGCGTACGCCGCGGACCCCATGGTGCAGCGCACGTCCTCAACGCGGACGATGTCCTTGATGGCGACCGGAACCCCGTGCAGGGGCGCGAGGGCGACGCTGCTCGCGCGCGCGTCGGCGAGCGCCCGCTCCGCCTCGGCCGCCTGCTCGAACGCCAACTCCTCCGTCACCGCGACGAACGCGCCGATACTCGGGTCGACCGAGCCGATGCGGTCGAGGTAATGGCGCGCCAGCTCGGTGGGGGAGAGATCGCCGGCGCGGACCGCCGCGCCCTGCTCGACGGCCGTCAGCTCGTCGACGTCCGTCACGCGTCCTCCTTCGGGATGCGCCCCGCGGCCTGATGTAGCTGGACCAGCCGCGCGATCGCCTTCTTCTGCCAATCCGCGCAGCGATCCTCGACAAGGCCGAGCTCGATCGCGTCCATGTAGTCGCCGACGTCGGCCGGGATCTCCCCGACGAACGGCTTCGAGCGCTGTGCCTTGGGCACCTGGTAGCTCGGCCACATCAACTCGGTGCGCGGCAGCCACGGGTCCGTGTCCTCGACGACGACGAGCTCGAAGCCGACGAGCCGCAGGTGGCGGAGCGCACCGCGATCCCCCGAGTCGCCGAGGATTACCTGCGCTTCGTCGCCGATCGCGATAGCGATCCGGCCGAGGGCGAGGATGAGGTGCCACGGTACCCGGTCGCGCTGCGCGCCGCGCGGCATCGAGCGGCTGCGGGCGAACCGCTTGATCTCCCACACCGAGTGCGTCGTGCGCCCCGGGGCCGCGAACGGCGACAGCAGCTCGACGTTGTGCGCCGCCTCGACCGGGAACAGGGCGCGGGCGGGCGTGTCGAGCGGCATCGGGGACGCGTCGGGCGCGCCCACGAACCCGATGTAGCCCACGATGGCGCCGGTCTCGGTCAGCGTGACCGTGTGGATCGTCTCGGGACCCGCTGGCGGCACGAGCGGCTCGTGAGAGAGCTCCCGCTCGTACGCGAGGATGGGATCCATCCAACCGACCTGTAGAAACTGCGCGAGCCGGAAGCCCATGATCGCCCGCACGTAGCGCTCGGGGAGCTGGCTCTCGCGCACGCCGAATGTCGTGAGCCCGTCGTCGTAGTTGTCGAGCAGCAGCAGCGGCCGTCCTTCGATCGCCTGGACGATGCCCGGGTACCGCGCCTCGGCGTGGAAGCGCACGAGCTCGTCGGTGAAGCGCTGGGCGGCCGCGGACGCCTCGACGCCGGGCGTGAACTGAGCGGGCGCCACGGACTCGACGGCCTCAGGAGTTGTCATCGTCGTCATTGTCGAAGTCGTCGCCCCGGTAGACGGCGCTGGTGATCGAACTCCTTGATGTAACCCCGCGAGCCGAACAGCGACATCGCCATGCCGGCTACGTCGATCGCGACGCGATCGGCGAAGAGCTTCGCGACCGCCGGCTCGTACTCGGGTGCCGGAAGTCGGTTGTCCACCTCGTTGGCAGCCCGCAGGTAGAGCAGGCGGGCCGCGTCGACGCTCGCCGTCATCTCGGCCAGCTTGCGCGCGGTCATCTGGTGGTCCTTGAGCAGCGCACCGCCCTGGACACGCTCGCCGCTGAACGCGATCGCGCACTCCAGCGCGTGCCGCGCCACGCCCTGGAAACGGCCGCGACCGACGAGCGCGCCATGTTCCCCTGCGCGACGAGGAGGTCCGCCCCGTCGCCCTCGCCGCCGACGAGGTTCTCGGCCGGCACCCGAACGTCGTCGAAGGCGAGTTCGGCGCCGAGGCACGCGCGATAGCCCATCTTGTCGGCCACCGGGCCGCGGGTGACGCCCGGCGTGTCGAGCGGCACGACGACGCACGTCAGCCCGCTGGCGCCGTGGCTGCCCTCGATGTTCGCGAACGCCGTCGCGAACGCCGCGACCGCCGCGTTGGTGATCACGCGCTTGTGACCGTTGAGCACGTAGTCGTCGCCGTCCCGCCGCAGCGTCGTGACCACCTGGGCGTGCTCGAAGCTCTCAGGGATCACGAGGTCGCTGCCCGCCGCCTCCTCGCACACCGCGTTGCACGCGAGGGCCGCCTCCTCGGCCATGAACATGTCGAGGAAGCGCGACTGGAGCCCCGGCTCGCCCGAGAGGAGCACCGGGGTCTGGCCGAGCATCGTCGCGCCAAAGATGAGCGCGACACCTGGACATGCCGCCGCCAGCTCCTCCATAGCGACGCATACGCCGACGACGCCCACGCCGAGGCCGCCGAGCTCGGGCGGCAGCAAGGCGCGCGTCAGGCCAAGCTGGTGGCCCTTCTGGACGAGGTGCCACGCGAAGTGATCGTGTGGGGCCGCGTCGAGCTCGATCGCCCGCGGCAGCACCTCGCTCTGCGCAAAGTCGCGGACGCGCTGCTGGAACGCGACGACCTCGGGTGGGTACTCCGTGAGGTTCAGTTCCGGCCCCGACTGCTGCTGGATTGGCGTCATGGCGTCACACCTCGGCCGGCTCGACGGCTATGCCGTTGGCGGCCGCGAGGTCCGGGTAGCGGTCGAATGCCGGCTGCAGGATCGGCACGAGCTCGATCACCTTGGCGACCTTGCCGCGGATGCGGACCTTCCCGGTCGCCACCGCCGTGGGCATCATGAGCGTCCCGAGCCACAGCTTGTGGGCCGTGTCGCACGACATCTTGATGGTGATCGTGGCCGTCTCCGGCACGCCCTCGCCGATGATCATCTCGTCGGGAGAGACATAGATGTGGCAGTCGGGCTTGTTGTGGATCAGCCGCACGGTGAGGCCGCTCTCGCGCAGCCGGGAGGTGAACGTCTCGTCGCCGACGAGGATCTCGAACAGCTCGCCGAAGACGCGGTTGGCCTTCTCGGTGGAGTCGTAGACGGGCATGAGGCCTCCTTGGTGATCTCTCAGGACACGGTCGTCCGACGCAGCCGGGCCAGCAGCCGCGCGGCCGCGACCGGCCGGGAGAGCTGCGCCCTCCAGCGGGCGCCACGCCGCCGGATCGTCTGGTGCAGGTCGAGGTAGATGTGCTCGCGGACCCCGCGGCCGGCGAGCAGCTCCGCGACGATGCGTGCGGCGAGCGCGCCGAACAGATCCGCCGAGTAGACGACCTGGGGGAAGTTGAAGCTCGGGTTGTCGAGATTCGCCCGCGCGATGGCGATCATCTCCAGCGGCACGTAGCGACTGGGAACCACGCGCTGCAGCAGCTGCCACATGGTCAGCCGGTCGAGGTCCTCGGCCGTCAGCTCGCCGTCGAAGACCCGATCCAGGCGCCGGTAGTCGTACAGGCGGACGTATTGCGCCCCCGCCATGTCCCAGCCCGTCAGCAGCGGCAGCCGCCGCGCCGCCGCCTGCTCGTGCAGGACGTACTTCGCCCGCATCCCGGAGATCGTGGTGACGTCCACGCCGTCCACGACGACGTCGCACCCCGCCCGTCAGCTCGGCCGCGACCGCGGCGGTCACGCCCTCCGGATGGACCCGAACCTCGGCGAACGGGTTGATCGCGCGAATGCGCTCCGCCGTGACTTCGGCCTTGTTGCGGTCGACGTCCCGCGCCGCCGCGTTTTGGCGGTTGAGGTTGTTCAGCTCGTAGTCGCCGGGGTCGGCGAGCACGAACACCGCGCGCCGAGCCGGACGAGCGGCTCGATCGCCGCCCCGCCGATGGAACCGCAGCCGGCGACGAGGATCGTTGCCGTCCGCAGCGCCTCCTGCGCCGCCGCATCGACGACGCCCAGGTTGCGCCTCGTCAGCTCTGCATAGAAGTCCGCCTCGGAGCCGGCCGCACCGGACAGGCTTGCCTGCGCCGTCATCGACGCGTCCCTCCGGTCGGGATGCCGCTGGGCAGGCTCTGGACCGGCTCGATCGGCGCGTGGGGCGCCTCGGGCGCCGACTCCTTCGCTGGGAGGCGTCGCCAGGCGACGAGCGCGCCGAGCGCGAGTACCCCGACCGCCACGAGCACAGTGGTGTGCATCGAGGCGACGAACGCGTCCTGCGCCCGCGCGACCACCTCCGGCCCGGCTCCGGGGATCCCGCCTTCCAGCGCCAGCAGCGTGCTGCTGAGCGAGCCGCCTGCCTCCTCGGTCAGCGGCGGGGTGAGCGGCGTGAGGACTTCTTCCGCTTCGTTCCGGTAGGTCACCGAGTACACGGAGCCCATCACGGCGACGCCAAGCGCGGCGCCGATCTGGCGCAGCGTGTTGTTGACGCCAGCGCCGACGCCCGACTTGGCAGCGGGGACGGCCGACATCGCGAGCGTCGTCGTCGTCGCCATCACAAGGCCCATCCCGAGGCCCGCCGCGAGCAGCGCGAGCTCTAGCGCGACGAGCGGCGTGTCCGCCTGGATCAAGTAGAGGGCGGCGAGCGACGCCAGGAGGAGCAGCAGGCCGGTCACGATGACCGCCCGCGCACCGCGCTTGCCCGCGATCCGGGCGCTCGAGACGGCGGCGGCCACACTGCCGATGGCGACCGGTAGCAGCACCAGCCCGAGCTCCAGCGGCGAGTGGTCGCGCACGAGCTGCACGTAGAAGACGAGCAGGAACGTGCCTCCGGTGAGCGCGAAGAACGCGACCGAGATGCTCAGCGTGCCGGCCGTGAACGGCGCGCTGCGGAACAGCGAGATGTCCAGCGCAGGGTCCGCCTGACGTCGCTCGTGCGCTACGAGCGCGGCGATCAGGAGAAGTCCGGCCACGATCGCTCCGATTGCGTCCAGGCTCAGCCATTCGTTCGTTTCGCCGCCGCGGATGACGCCGAAGACGAGGATCGCGGTGCCGAGCACGGACAGGATCACGCCGCCCGCGTCGAGCCGCCGGCCGCGCTCCCCGTAGGACTCCGGGACCGTCCGCAGGATCAGCGCGGCGCAGACGAGCACGACCGGCACGTTGATCAAGAAGACCGACCCCCACCAGAACTGGTCGAGCAGGACGCCGCCGATGATAGGGCCGAACGCCACCGACATGCCGCCCAGGGCCGCCCAGACGCCCATCGCCTTGCCGTGCTCGTCGGCGGGGAAGACGTCTTTGATGATCGCCAACGTAGCCGGGGGCACGACCGCGCCGCCGAGGCCCATCACAGCGCGCCAGCCGATCAGCTCCTCCGGGCTCCCGGCGAACGCCGACAGCGCCGAGGCGACGGCGAAGACGGCGAGCCCGACGAGGAGGATCAGCCGTCGCCCGCGCCGATCGGCGAGAACACCTGCCGAGAACATGAGCGCGGCGTAGACGAGGATGTAGGAGTCCACCGACCACTGGAGTTCTGAGTTCGTAGCCGCCAGGTCCTGCTGGATCGTCTGCAACGCGACGTTGAGGATGGTGTTGTCCATCATCACGACGAGGAAGCACGCGCCGAGGACAGCGAGGATCACCGTCCGGCGCTGCTTCGCGCCGGGCTCGAGAGTTGACGTCGACATCAGCGGCCTCCGTTCAACGCGTCGCGATCAGCGTGTGGGTCAGTGGCAGATGCACGCGCGAGTCCTGCATCAGGAGGGATTCCGAAGTGCGGATGTCGGCGACGGCGAAGCAGCGGCGGAGCCAGCGGTCGTCGGCGTCGTAGCGCGGCGAGAACCCCGTCCGCCCGTGGACCGCCTTGCGATTGTCGACGAGGAGCATGTCGCCCGGCTCGAGGACCATCCCGACCAGCGCGCCGAGCATGAGCTGACGGAGCGATGCCAGAGCGTCCTGAGCCACTTCGTTCAGCGGCTCCGTGGCGTAGACGTCCACGCATAGGTCCGGGTCGCGGTCGCTTCCCGTCAGCACAGGCATCGGTGCCGAGTACGCCTCGGTCTCGGCGCCCACGAACGAGCTGGCCAGGCGGATCCGGAACGCCGGCTCGCGCAGCACGCGCACGTGCTCCTCCGCGAGTAGCGGGAGGACCGCACGGATGCCGGCGGCGAGCGTCATTGCCTGGCGCTCGTGATCGGGCCGCAGGCTCAGCAGGCTGAGGAAGTGCGGCATGTTCGGGTGGAAGCCGTCCTCGGTGTGGAGCTCGAGTAGGCAGCTGCCTGCGTTCTCCTGCCAGGTCTCGCGTCCCGGAACCGGGCAGATGTCCTGCACGAGCCGTCCGTCTTTCTCGTCGGCGTAGCAGATGGCATCGCCGAGGACGCTGATGATCATGAGCTGCGTGGCGGTGCTGACGGCCAGGTCCTGCCACGGGCCCTGGTACGCGCCGCCCGAGGGGGTCGCCGGCAACGGATCATCGATGGCGAGGCCGCGTATGAGCATGAGTCCGTCGCGCGAGCCGCGGACGCGGAACCGTACGAGCTCGGCGAGGAGCTGCGGGGACGCGCGCCGCAGCGCGACCTCGGCGTTCACGAGGAAGTCGTGATCGTCGATGTCCTGCTTACCCCGGTGCTCGTCCGCGACGCGGCTCGCGGCGTCCGCGAGGTCGTCCGCAAGCTGCGGATCGACGATAAAGAGGTGCGCCGTCGGCGCAGCGATCGGCCACCGGCGCCCGGTGCCGTCGATCAGCTCGGGCGCCGCGGTCGGATGCATGGGCCCGCAGCGCCCATTCGTGCGAGTCCCGCGCGAAGGAAGGTGCTGTTCAGCAGGCATGTCGGTTCCCCACGTCTCCGGTTCGGTTGCTGTCAACGGCCCCAGACCGATCGCCCAACGACCTGCGCATGCCGATCACTGAAATATACCCGCTTATTCGGCGTAGCCTACAACCGCAGGCGTCGGCCCCGCGTGGCGCACCTCGCGAAGATGGGGTTCAGGCGCAGTCTCCGCGCACCCGCCGGTCGTACCGCATGTCATCCCGAACGCCGGGTCGCCGCTCCGGTCGCGCCACATGTGCCGTGGCCGGACTGTCTGTTCAGACTGCATCACGTGTGCTGCGGCGCGCCGTCGTGACGGCGACCGGGACTGCGCTGCTACTGCTGCTGCCGATCATCGGCGTCGTCGCTGACGGCGCGCAGCAGCGCGCGTCGCCGCCGGGGCGCCGTTGCCGGCCTCCCGCCTCTACGCCCGATCTACCGCGCCGCCGCCGACGCCTACGACGTCCATTGGCTCCTCCTCGCTGCGATCCACGCGCAGGAGTCCGCCTTCTCCCGCCTGCGCGTCGACGGCATCAACGGCGAGCCGGTTTCCAGCGGCTGGAACGGCTGCGGCGCCGCCGGCCCGATGCAGTTCGGCATCGTCGGCGTCCCGCCGCACAAAGCGACCGCCCCGAGCTGCGGTGCGCTCAGCGGGACCGGCGCCGGCAACACGTGGGCGCGCTACCGCGACGCCCACCGCCGCCTCCCCAGGGACGCCCGCCCGCACCGCTACCCGCAGCAGCGCGATCGCCTCTCGTCGTGCGCGAAGGTCCCACAACGCCACGGCTGCGTTTACGACGACGTCGACGCGATCGCCGCAGCGGCCGCGTACCTGCACGATCTCGGCGCCGGCCCACACCTCGACGATCGCGCCTGGCGCGCGGCGCAGCGCTACAACGGCGCCGCTGGCTACGCCGACGCCGTTCTCGCGCGCGCCCGCGCGTGGGAAGCCCAGGCGGCCGACGACCTCACGCTCACCGACCCGATAACGGTGCCCGAGCGCGCCTCGGCGCCGACGGCCTCGCCCGCGCGCCCGAGAACGCGCCCGCCACGGTAAGGCGCGCGATCGCCGCCGCGAACGCGATCTCGGATCGCCCCTACCTGCTGCGGCACTACCCGACGCACATCGGCAACCCGACGTACGACTGCTCGTCCCCGAGCACCCACGTCCTGTGGGCCGCGGGCGCGTACGGCAAGGCGCCGGGCGTTTCGGGCTCGTTCCTGCGCTACGGCAAGCCGGGTCCGGGCCGTTGGATCACCGTGTACGCGAACGCCGGCCACACGCCGCCCTCTTCCGCGCGAGCGCGCGGAGCGGTCCGCCCGCCCATCCCAGCCACGTCTCCGCTCAGCACAGAGCCGAGGCGCCGACGCACCCCTCGGCCCCGCCGTCGCTTCAACGCGCGAGCGCCCTAGGGGCGATCCGGACCGCGGCCCCGCCCGGCGTTGGCCGTCGCTGCTCGAGGGCAGTTCTTCGCAGGTGACCGGCATCGCCTTCACGTGAGTGACCGGACGTGAGAGGCCGCTGGTGATGGTTGTAGTGCCAGAGCCAGCCGCCAAGGGCGGCGGCGTGTTCGCGCTTGAGGCGTAGATCGCGCCGCTGCAGGCCGAGCCGGCGAGCATGATGCGGATGAAGCGCGCGATTCTCCTATAGCGTCGCTCTTCGTGCGGCTGGTGGAGGCCGTCGACGAGGTGGGTTTCTACGCGCTCATCGAACGGGCGATGGACGCGCTCCTAAACGACGCCGCCGGGTGCCGACGCCGACTCCTCCCCATAGAGCGACGCTGAACCCGAACGCGTCGGAGCCGGACGTCGGCCGCTTCCTCTCCCGCGATCAGTACGCCTCCGCGGCGGGCGACGAGGCACTACAGCGCCAGCCCGCTGACGCAGAACCGCTAATGACCATAAGCACAAACCAATTCTAGAGGAGGGCTCGGACCACACCGCCGTCTGTGCTCTCCGGAACGCCTGGCGCAGGAGCCCATAGCGCGGCGCTGGGCGCGACGTTGACTCCCCGACCGCGCCTGCGCACATCCGCCTTCCAACGACCGCAGGCGCTCGCACCCACCCGCCGACGACGGGGGACCGATCAGCCGCGTTCACCACGACCGCGGGCAGGGCACCTGGGACAGGCCGCGCCGGCCCGTCCGGCGCGGCGCGATCCCTCGCGCGAATGGCCGCGACGGCTTCGCGTCACCGCGGGGCGCGGCGCCGGCGGCCTCGCGCGGCCGCTGGACGCGGACGGTCGCGGAGAGCACGAGCCCGGAGTGCAGCGCGGCGGAGAGCCCGCCGGTCGAGAGCGCCTCGCCGCCGAGGCCCGGCCCGAAGAGCAGCAGCGCGCGTCCCGCCCGGTAGGCCTCGTCGAGCCACGGCCGCGCGCCCTCCGACGCGGCCGCCTCGGAGAACTCGAGCCAACGGCGACCGTCGCGCGCGAGCACCAGATGGCGGCCAGCGCTCCCCAGCGTCAGGCGGCAGTTCGTCCGCGCGTGGATCTCGCCGAGCGAGGCGGCAGTGTCCGTGAAGCGGCTGCGCCTCAGCGCCGGCTCGAGCGGACCGGCGGCCAGGCCCTGCCCGAGGCGGCTCGGCGGCCGCTCAAATGGGGGATCGGTCTCCCAGGCCAGCACCGCCGGGACGCGCGGGTGCGGCCGCCGCAGCAGGTTCCATTCCTGCCCCGGCGGTCCGGACGCCGCCACGCCGCCGATCGCCTCCTCGCGGACGCCGGGCCGAGCGCAGTGGGCGTGCGCGAGGCGCACGGCGCTCAGGCGCTCGCGCGGGTCGCGGAGCACGATGACCGAGGTGGGCGGGTCTGGGGAGCCGAGCGGCGCATCGCAGACGCAGCAGGTGAGCCGCCGGCTGTTCGCGCTCAGAGCGAGCCGACAGACGCCGTCGGCCGTCAGGAGCGTCGCGACGTCGTCAGAGATCTGAAGGTCATACATGGCGCACCGTGCCGCGGGCCGCGCTAAAGGGCAACACACCAAAGCCCTTATTCGCTCAGCACATCACAATTATACAGGCTACATGACGACGAGACCGCGATTGCGCTCATGTGCGGCTACGCCCCGAGCGGGCGGCGCTATACGGGGAACCAGGCGCCGTCGCGCTCGCGCACAAGGCCCTTCTCCCGGAGGTCCGGAAGGAGCTGGTAGAGGTAGCCCACCCGGATGCCGAGCCGTTCGGCAACCTCGATCCGCGTGAGGCCCGGCTCCGAGCGGAGCAGCTTGACGACCTGCGCGGCGCGGTAGCCGCGCGGCTCGCGAAGCCGCAGAGCGTTGGTGGCGGGCGGCGGCGCGCTGCCGTGCGCGTCGATCTGGAGCGGCTGCAAGTCCGGCTCGGCCGCGACCATCTCGAGTAGGGTCCTCAGCCGCTCGTACTCGCGGACGGCCGGCTCCAGCTTCGCCATCTGCTCGCGCAGGTCGGCGGCGATTCGGTCGTAGATATCTCCATCAACACTCGGCACGTCAGGCACTGACCCCCGGGCGTCCACAGGGTCCGAACGCTAACAGTCCGATAGGCCGCGATGAAGCGCGCTGTAGGAACGATGCAGCGTTCGCACCGAAACGTGCGCGAGATCGCGCCCGCTCAGGCGGTGGGTGGGGCGCGCGTCACGCGGCCGGCCGGGCCGCCGGCGGGTCCGCTGGTCGGACTGCCGACTCCGCCGGCGAACTCGCCCGCGGGCGCCGGGAGGAGCGTGTCGCCGGGCGCGCACGGCGCCGGCCCGGCGGCGCGGACGAGCTCGAGCGCGAGCACGGGGGCGACCACGGTCGGGGGTCCGTCGTGCTCGATCGCGAGTGGGCTACCGTCGTTCGACTCGACGGCGACCTGCCGTCCCTGCGCGTATGCGACCTCCGGCTCGCCCACGTGCGTTCCGGACGGGACGAGGTGGGCGAGCTCGCCGAGGCGCTCGGGGGAGACTTCGGCGACCACGCAGACGTCGAGCAGCCCGTCGTCGAGCAGAGCTTGGGGCAGCAGGTCGAACGCGCCGCGCCCGAAGCGCCGCACGCCGCCGATCGTGCAGAGCGTCGCGGCGCCCTCGTGCAGCGGCTCGCCGTCCACGGACACCCGGACGCGCGGCGCGACGAAGCGCTCCAGGGCGGACGAGAAGGCGGCCCAGTAGCGCTCGTCGGAGTCGCCGCCGGCGCCCGGGTCCGCGCGCTTGCGCTCCTCGATCTCGCGCGCGATCGCCGTGATCAGCCCGACGTTGACGCCGAGGAGCGTCGCGCGGTCCTCGCCAGCGAGTCGGACGAGGTCGACGTGCCGCCGCGGAGCGCTGCCGTCGAGCGCCGCCCGCAGCGCCTCCTGCCACGGCCGCTCGCCCCAGAGCGCCGCGTACGCGGAGTTGCCGGACCCCGCCGGGAGGACGAGCATGCCCGGCTCGCGGTCGAGCGGGGCCGGGCCGGCGCTGCTCCCCTCGCCCGGCCAGCCGTCGCGCAGGAGCACCCCACCGCCGCGCCGCTCGCTCGGCCAGCGGCCGAGGCCGCGGGCGATCCCCTCGGCGACGCCGCGCGCCGTGCCGTCGCCACCGACCGCTACGATGAGCGCGGGCGGCCGCTCGCCGCGCACCGCATCCGCCACGGCCTCGACCGCCGCGTGCGACTCGGCGGCTCGAAGGCAGTCGAGCCCGGGGATGAGTTCCCGGCAGGCCGCGAGGGCGTCATCCGGGGCGAGCGAGCCGCCGGCTCCCGCCGCGGAGTTGACGATCGCCAGCACGCGCGCGTCAGTGCCCATCAGAGCGGAGGGGGAAGGATTCGAACCCTCAACACCGGGGCTGCCGGTGTTGCGGCCGACAGGCCGCTGCATTGCCATTCTGCCACCCCTCCTCGCGGCGCGACTCTATCAGAATACTGAGACTTCACACCGCCTTGCGCGCCCATGGGTTGACTCAGTAATCTGAAAGAGCCTGCCAGGAACCGTTGACGGCGGCAGCATGCGACGCACCGCCGCGGCGCGACCGGGCCCGCGACACAGCCACGGGAGGAGTCGTTCATGGAATTCATGAGGCGGGAGCGGCAGATGCTCGATTCGTTCGTGCCCGGGTTCGACGGCGAGCTGGCCGACATTCCGTTCGACGAGCTCGAGGCACGCGACGGCGCCGTGATCGAGCGCTTCAGGCGCTCCGGGGGCCCGGGCTTGCTGGTGCCGGAGGCGCACCGTGGCCTCGGCGCCGGCCCGCTCCAGGCCGTTCGCGTCCAGCGGGCGCTGGGCGCGCGCGCGCCGTCGCTCGCCGTCGCGACGACGATGCACCACTTCTCGACCGCGACGCTCGTCGAGCTCTGGCAGCGGGACAAGGGGCTCGAGTGGATGCTCCTCCAGGCGATCGCCGAGCAGGGCCTGCTGCTGGCGTCCGGCTTCGCCGAGGGCGTCCGCGGCCAAGGCGTGCTCCAGCCGACGATGAAGGCGACGCGCCGGAACGGGAAGGTCGTGATCTCGGGGGCCAAGCGGCCGTGCAGCCTCGCGCACGCGATGGACATCCTCACCACGTCGCTCGTGATCCAGGGCGAGAACGGCGACGACGACGAGTTCGCCGTCGCGCTCGTGTCGGCCGACCTGCCGGGCATCGACGTCACGCCGTTTTGGAACGCGCCGGTGCTCGCGGGCGCGCAGAGCGAGAGCGTGACCCTCTCCGACGTCGCCGTCGAGAACGACCTCGTCATCACCATGGGGAGCGCCGACGCGCCGGAGCTCGACTCGATCCAGGTCGCCGGCTTCCTGTGGTTCGAGCTCCTGATCAGCGCCTCGTACCTGGGCATGGCAAGCGCGCTGGCCGAGCGGGTCCTGCGTGAGGAGCGCGGCGAGCCTGCCGAGCGCGTCGCCGTCGCGGGGCCGCTCGAGGCGGCGATGTCGAGCCTGGAGGGCGTGGCCATGCAGATGGCCGACGCCGCGCTCCCGCGCGAGGACCTCCTCACGCGCGCGCTGCTCTGCCGCTACGCGGCCCAGGACGCGATCACGCGGTCGGTCGCGACCGCCGCCGAGCTGCTCGGCGGCATGGCGTTCATACGCGGCGGCGAGGTCGCATACCTCGCGACGGCGTCGCGTGCGCTGGCCTTCCACCCGCCGGCGCGGGCGCGCACCGCGGCGGCGATCACCGACGCGCTGGCGGACGCCGAGCTCCAGCTCACCTGAGGAGCGACCGGCGATGACGCTGATCGAGCTCCTCGCAGACTGGGGCAGCCGCCTCTCGCTCGACGACGTCCCCGAGCGCGTGCGTGCGCTCGCGCGGAGCCAGGTCGTGTCGCAGCTCGCCGCCGCGCGCGCCGGCCTCAACCACGATCTCGGCCGCAAGCTCACGCGCGCCTTCGGGTCGCCGCTCCAGCCGGACCCCAAGCGCTCGGGGTACGTGCTCGCCGGACTCACGATGGCGCTCGACTACGACGACACCGTCTACGCCGGCCACGTTACGCAGTCGACCGTCCCGACCGCGCTCGCCTACGCGCGAGCGCTCGAGGACGGCCGAAGCATGCTGGCGGCCGTTGTCGCGGGCAACGAGTGCGCGGCCCGCGTGACCGCGGCCGCGACGCTCGGCCCGTTCCGCGGGCAGACCGCCGCGCACACCCACCTCGCCGGCGCCGCCGCGACCCGGCTGCGCGCGGAGGCCGCGCCCGCGCGCCGCTGGGCCGACGCGCTCGGGCTCGCCTTCGCCGCGCCGCCGTGGACGCTCCAGCGCGCCTTCCTCGGCAGCGAGGCGAAGCTCCTGACCGCGGCCACGCCGCTGCTCACGGCGCTCGACGCGTGCGACGCCGCCGCTGCCGGCCTGGCCGGGGCCGCCGACGTGCTCGAGCACTGCGAGGGCTTCCTCGCGACGTTCGCCGAGCTTCCGCTGCCGGCGGCGGTGACAGGGGGCTGGGCAGCCGCTGGCACACGGAGACTGTCTCGTTCAAGCTCTACCCGGGCTCGGCATACGTCGACAGCTGCGTCGACTGCGCCGTCCGCCTTCACGAGCGGCTGGGCGGCGTCGCGGCGGACGACGTGGCGGAGGTCGTCGTGACGGGCTCGGTCTTCACGGTTGAGCTGGCGCACCAGTCGGCGGCCTACGTCGACCCGGCGGCGCCGTCGCCGATAGCGGTGAGCTTCTCCGTCGCCTACAACGTTGCCACGGCGCTTCTGACCGGCGGGCTCGAACCGGCCGACCTCGCTGCGCCCGCCCTCGCTGAGGCGGGGCGGTGGCGGCTCGCCGCGCGGATCCGCGTCGAGCATGACGCCGAGCTGACGCGCCGCGCGGTCGCGGCCACCGCGCCGGTCGGCGAGGCGCTGCGCGAGGCGGGTGCCGACGCCCGCGGCTGGCTCGGCGAGAAGGGCGGTCCGGACGCGGCCGCGCTCGCCGACAGCCTCGGCCCGCCCAGCGCCGACTTCAGATCGGCTCGGAAGGCGATCGGCGCGCGCGTGCGCGTGCGACTGGCCGACGGCCGCGAGCTCGAGGAGGCCTGCGACGTGCCCGAGGGCGCCGCCGGGTCGCACTCGCGCGAGCGCCACGCCGAGCTGATGCGCCGCAAGCTGCTGCGGACGAATGCGCCCGCCGACGTCGCCGACGCGCTCGAGAGGATCGAGGAGTTGTCGGCCGCCCAGCTGGCCGACGCGATCGCCGCGTCGCTCACGATCGAGAGGAGAAGCCGTGCCGCTGTCTGAGGCGCCCGCCGCTGTGGCGCAGATCTCGTACCCCGACCGCTACACGCGCTGGGAGCATGGCGCATGGAGCGCGACCGAGATCGACTTCTCGACCGACCGCGAGCACTGGCACGAGCAGATGTCGCCGCACGAGCGCCGCGCCGCGCTGTGGACCTACGCGATGTTCTTCCACGGCGAGCACGAGGTCGCGGCGACGCTCTCCCCGTTCATCGACGCCGCGCCGCGCGCCGAGCAGAAGTACTTCCTCGCGACACAGCAGGCGGACGAGGCGCGCCACGCCGTCTTCTTCGCGCGCTTCATGACGGAGGTCGTTGGCCGGGGCCGGACGCCGGAGTCCGCGATGGACGCGACGAGCAACCAGCTCACTTGGGGGTTCCGTCAGATCTTCGGGCTGCTCCACCGGCACTCGCGCCGGATGCAGCGCGAGCCGTCGCTGGAGCGCTTGGCCGCCGGCGTGATGCTCTACCACGTCGTGATCGAGGCGGCGCTGGCGCAGCCCGGCCAGCATCTGATCGAAACGCACCTTCGAGAGGACCGGTCTGCTGCCCGGGCTCTTCGAGGGCATGCGCAACGTCTCGCGCGACGAGCAGCGCCACATCGGCTTCGGCGTGAAGCTGCGGACGGAGCCGGGCTGCCTCGAGGCGGCCGCCGCGATGCTGCGCGAGGTGCTGCCGTGGGCGGCGGCCTCGTACGTCCCGCCCGGCTGGGACGAGACCTACGCCGAGTGCTTCGGCTACACGCTGGAGGATGTGTACACCGCGAGCATCGACAGCCTCGAGACGAAGCTGCGCGCCGCCGGCCTCCCGCTCGAGGGTCTGTTCGGCGCGTACGCCCAGCGCGTCGATCTGCCGCCGCGCGAGCGCGCCGACCGCGCGCTGACGATGCTGCGAGCGAACCTTGTCGGCGAGAACCTCGGACCGGCGCGCCGCGACCGCAGGGGCGTTGAACTGCTGCGTCGCGCATGAACCATGTGCAGAACCCGGAGCCAGAAGTAGCTACAGATTTCTGAAAACTCTGCTACCGTCCGCCTGGACGGTCGGGAGAGCCGGCCGGCCGCTTGGGGAAGCGACCGCGGGGAGAGATCGCGATGGATGGCGCTAACACGTTCGAGACGCCGACCACCTACCGGGCGATCCGCGCGGAGTACGTGCTCATGGCGGCGGCATCCACATACGTCCTGTGGAAGAAGCGCGCGGAGGTGCGCTGGCCGGTGGCGGCGGGGCTCTTCCTCTACAACGACACGCTCGGCTACGTGCCGGGCGCGATCGCCTACCGGCGCAGCCCGAACCGCAAGATCTCGAAGGGCTACTACGCGGCCTACAACTTGATGCACAGCGCGCTCACCGGAGTGGCGGTGGGGGCGGCCTGGTCGAAGCTCGTGCGGCCCGAGTGGGCCCTGCTGGGCATTCCGCTCCACATCGGCTTCGACCGCGGCATCTTCGGAAACTTCCTGAAGCCGTTCAGCGTGCCGTTCGAGCCCGAGCCGCATCCGGTCTGGGAGGGCGTGCGCGAGCAGCTCTACAGGCCGTGGCAGGGGTTCCCGCCGGCGGGCGCCGGCGGGAGCATGAACGGCGCGGGCGCGGCGGCCGCCGGCCCCGAACGCTTGACGCAGAGCGCTGCGTGAGCGCACCCGCCGCAGTCGCCGCGCAACCCGGCGCCGCGCCCCCCGACGCGCGGGCGCTCGAGGTGCTGCGCAGGCACGGCGACCACACCAGCGGCTTCCTCGCGTTCAACGACGAGACGAGCCACTTCTTCGTCGACGGCCTCGAGGGCTTCGTCGCCTACCGCACGGCCGGTCGCCGCCACGCGATCCAGCTGTGCGGACCGTTCGGGCCGCCGGAGGAGCGCGGCGCCCTGCTCGACGGGTTCGGGGCGTGGGCGCGCGCCGGCGGCCGCCGCGTCACGGCCGTCCAGCTCACCCGCGACGACGCGCCAGCGTACGCGGCGCGCGGCTTCGCGGTGAACCAGCTCGGCTCGAGCTACAGCGTCGAGCTCGACGGCTTCGGGCTGCGCGGCACGCGCTTCATGAAGCTGCGCAACAAGCTCAAGCGCGCGAAGCGGCTCGGCGTGACCGTCCACGAGTTGGACGGCGGCGAGCTCGGGTCGCCCGCTGTCGAGCGCGAGCTCGAGGCCGTGGACGCCGCGTGGCTGCGCGGCAAGGGACGGATCGCGCGCGAGCTGACGTTCATGGTCGGCGAGCGCGCCGGCCGCGGCGCGCCGCACCGGCGCGTGGCGGTGGCTCGCCACGCCGGCCGAATCGTCTGTTACGTCACCTACTCCCCGTGCTTCGGGTCGCGGCCGGGCTGGCTCTATGACCTGACGCGCCGGCGGCCCGACTCGCCGCCGGGCACGGTCGAGCTCGTCTTCGCCACCATGGTCGAGCGGCTGCGCGACGAGGGCTGCCGCTGGCTCCACCTCGGTTTCACGCCGTTCACGGCGATCGCGCCGGAGAACGAGCTGCCCGGCGCGGCCAGCCCGCTCGTGGGGCGCTTCGTGCGCTTCCTCGGCGAGCACGGCGGCGCGCTCTACCCCGCACGCGACCAGGAGAAGTTCAAGCTGAAGTGGGCGCCGCAGGTCGTCGAGCCGGAGTACGTGGCGTTCGAGGGGCGCCCGTCGGTCGGGGCCGTGTTCCAGCTCATGCGCGTCACGAGGGCGATCTAGTGGCGACCGTCGCGCCCACCACCGACCGTGGCAGCGCCGGCGTCCGCGCCGCCGTCGAGCGTCTGTACCGCGACGAGCTGCGCGCCGAGGCGCCCCAGTGGGAGCGCGACGCGGGCGTGCCGCGATCGGTCTTCGAGCGTCTGGGCGCGATCGGAGCGTTCGAGGCGCGCTGGCCCGGCGGCGCGCTCGGCCAGGGCGACTTCGACGTCGCCGAGACCGTCGTGCGCGAGACGGCACTCGCGTCGGTCGGAGCCTGCATCGCCCTCGGCACGCACCTGGAGGCGTACTTCCGCGCGCTGGCGCGCTGCGAGTACGGCCGCGCCGTGTGGGACGACGCGCTCGCTGGGCGGCGCGTCGGCGCGCTGTCGGTGACCGAGGCGACCGGCGGCTCGACGCCGACGACGTGCCACACCGTCGCCGATCGCAGCGGCGACGGCTGGGTGCTCTCCGGGCACAAGCACTACGTCTCGAACATGCGGGCCGCCACCGACTGCGTCGTGTTCGCGCGGACCGGCGACAGGACCGACCTCACGAGCTTCACGCTGTTCGTCGTCCCGCTCGACGCCCCGCACGTGCGCCTGACGCCGCATCGCATGTCGGCGGCGCGCGCGTCCGCGACCGCGATGCTCGACATGAGCGGCGTCCAGGTCGGCGATGAGCGGCGCGTCGGCCGCGTCGGATCCGGCCTCATGCTCCTGCTCGAGCTGCTGCGCGCCGAGCGGCTCGGCGCGGCTTGCGCCGGCCTCGCGGTCGCGGAGCTCTGCCTCGAGACGGCGCTCGCGTTCGCCGACCGGCGCCGGATCGGCGACGTCCCGCTTCGGCTGCACCAGGCGATCGCCCACCGGCTGGCGAACGTGGCGAGCGAGATCGCCGCCGGCCGGGCGCTCCTCGCCGAGAGCCTCGAGGCGGCGCGCAACCGGCGCATCACGTCGGCCGAGGCCGGTCAGGCGAAGCTCGTCCTCAACCGCGTGGCCTGGCATGCGGCGGACGAGGCGATGCAGGTCCTGGCGGGGCGCGGCTTCACCGAGGAGACCGGGCTCTCGCAGATCTGGAGGGACATCCGCATCGGGCGGATCGGCGGCGGCACCGACGAGGTGCAGCTCGAGCTCATCGCGCAGAGCCTGCGCCCGGGGGAGCTCGCCGACCACCCGGTCGTTGTGGCGGCGGCGGAGTCAGGAGGCATGGCATGACCGCGAACTCGACGGCAGGCGAGTACGCGGGCGCCTCGCAGGGCGCCATCGAGCACCACTACGACGTCGGCAACGAGTTCTGGAAGGTGTGGCTCGACCCCACGATGACGTACTCGTGCGCCATGTGGGAGGAGGGCGACAAGCTCGAGGCCGCGCAGCGGCGAAAGCTCGACTGGCTGATCGACGGCGCACGCGGCGCGTCGGCCGAGCGCCTGCTCGACATCGGCTGCGGCTGGGGCGCGCTGCTCGAGCGCGCGGTCGAGCGCGGCGCCCGCCACGCGGTGGGCATAACGCTCAGCCCGAAACAGGCCGAGCGGATCGCGGGCCGCGACAACCCCGCGATCGAAGCACGCGTCACGGGCTGGGCCGAGTTCAAGCCCGATGAGCGCTTCGACGCGATCACGTCGGTCGGCGCGTTCGAGCACTTCGCGCGCCTGGGGCTGACGCGCGAGCAGAAGGTGGCCTCGTACCGCGACTTCTTCGCTCGCTGCCACCAGTGGCTGCGGCCCGGCGGCTGGATGACGCTTCAGACGATCGCGAAGGGCGACGTCGCGTTCGACGGCCAGGGGCTGCGCGACTTCGCCTACATCGTCAAGAAGATGTTCCCGGAGTCGGACCTGCCGCACCCCGCCGACGTCTTCGCGGCGATCGAGGGGCGCTTCGAGGCCGTGGCGATGCGCAACGACCGCGAGCACTACGTGCGCACCTGCGAGGAGTGGCTCCAGCGCCTCGACGCGCGCTGGGACGAGGCCGTGGCGGTCGCCGGCGACGAGGTCCCGCGCGTCTACCGCCGCTACCTCGAGGCGTGCATAAGGCAGTTCTCGCGCGGCCATGCCGGCCTGCTGCGCTTCGTGCTGCGCCGCGTCGAGCCCGGCGAGCCGTTCCGGTTCGGCGGTGCGTCGTGACGGCCGCGACGCCGCCGCCGCCGCGCGCGACCGCCCCCGAGCGGGAGCTGGGCCTCCCGCAGCGCGAGTTCAGCCCGCTCGCGCGGGCGTTCAACGTGGTGGTGGTCGTGGTCCCGTTCGTCGCGTTCGCTTTCGCGGTCGTGCTGCTGTGGGGCGGCATCGTGCACTGGACCGACCTCGCGCTGCTGGCCGTCTTCTACGTAGCGACCGTGCTCGGGATCGCGATGGGCTTCCACCGGCTGCTCACCCACCGCTCGTTCCAGACGACCACGTGGGTGCGCGCGCTGCTCGCGGTGTTCGGCTCGATGGCGGTGCAGGGCCCGCCGATCGTCTGGGTCGCCGACCACCGCAGGCACCACACGTTCGCCGACGACGAGGGCGATCCGCACAGCCCGCACGTCCCGCACGGCATGTGGCGCGGCCTGCTGCACGCGCACGTCGGCTGGCTCGTCGGCCGGAGCGAGCCGTCCGACCCGTTGCGCTACGCGCGCGACCTGGTCAAGGACCCGCTGATCAGGCGTATCGGCGCGCTGTTCCCGCTCTGGGCGCTGCTCGGGCTCGCGCTGCCGGCGCTGCTCGGCTTCGTCCTGACCGGCGAGCCCGAGGGCGCGCTCACGGGCCTCCTGTGGGGCGGCCTCGTTCGCATGTTCCTCGTCCACCACGTCACGTGGTCGGTCAACTCGCTCGGCCACTACGTAGGCCGGCGGCGCTTCCGCACGACCGACCGGTCGTCGAACGTCATCGCGCTGGCGCTCCCGTCGCTCGGCGACTCGTGGCACCACAACCACCACGCGTTCCCGCGCTCGGCGAGCCACGGGCTGCGCTGGTGGGAGGTCGACCTGATCGGGCTCTTGATCAAGGCGATGGAGCGCGTCGGCCTCGCCTGGGACGTCGTCGAGATCAGCAGCGAAGACCAGCGGAAGAAGGAGG
The DNA here is from genome assembly GCA_030447275.1 of Solirubrobacteraceae bacterium. Lineage (GTDB taxonomy): Bacteria > Actinomycetota > Thermoleophilia > Solirubrobacterales > Solirubrobacteraceae > CADCVT01. The sequence goes on from JAUJPF010000037.1 coordinate 26,754, forward strand.
TGGCCTGACCGTGGCCACGGGAGTCACGACGCGCGGGGCCGCGCCGTCGGGCAACCCGATCTGGGACGCGTTCGACACTGCACGCGACGACCGGGCGCAGATCCACTGCTGGGACGACGGTCGCTACCGCGGCCACGACTGGGACGCGTGGCGAGCGGCCGCCGAGCGCGCCGGTGCGGGGCTGCGCCGCCGTGGGGTGCGCCCCGGCGCACGCGTGGCGAGCGTCCTGACGAACCGCTTCGAGGTCTGCGCGGCGGTCGTGGGGACGTGGCTGGCCGGCGGCACGCTGCTGTCGATGCCGACGCTGCGGCGCGGGCAGCCGGCGGAAGACTATGTGGCTCAGCTCCGCCGCCTCTGCGCGGCCACCAGGCCCGAGGTCATGCTGCTCGAGGGCCGCTTCATGGAGCTGATCGACGACCAGGGGCTGGGCGCGCCGGTCGCGAGCTTCGAGTCGCTCGCGGCGGACGACCGGTTCGAGCCGGCGCCGCCCGCGGACCACGAGCCGGCGTTCGTCCAGTACTCGTCGGGCAGCACGAGCGAGCCGAAGGGCTGCGTGCTGACCATGGGCGCGATCGGCGCGCAGGAGCGCATGCTCCAGCGGCGGCTCGAAACCGACGGCGACAGCCACGGCGTCATGTGGCTGCCGCTCTCGCACGACATGGGGCTGTTCGGATGCGTGCTCCTGAGCTGGACGAGCGGCATGCGGCTCGCCCTCGGCACGCCCGAGCGCTTCCTGCGGACGCCGCAGACGTGGATGGACGACTGCGCGGCGTTCCAGGCGACGATCACCGTGAGCCCGAACTTCGGGCTCGGCCTGGCCGCGCGCCGGGCGCGCACGCGGCCGCCCGCCGGGGGCTTCCCGCTGCGCACGCTGGTCCTCGGCGGCGAGCGGGTCGAGTGGGCAACGCTCACCGAGGCCGTCGACGTGCTCGGCCCGTGCGGCGTGACGATGAGCTCCCTCACGCCTGCCTACGGGCTCGCGGAGGCAGCGCTGGCCGTGACGATGAAGCCGGTCGACGAGCAGCCGACCGCGGTCTCCGTCAACGCCGACGCCGCCTACCGCGGCGAGCTGCGGCTCGAGCCGGAGCTGGGCGAGGCGAACCTGGCGATGGTTTCCTGCGGCCCGCCCATGGACGGCGTCTCGGTGTGGACCGAGGGCGGCGGCGACATCGCGCGGATCTGCGTGCGCAGCGACGCCCTCGCCAGCGGCTACCTCGACGACCCGGAGCGGACCGGCCGGCGCTTCGTCGACGGCCACCTCGTCACCGAGGACGTGGGCTTCGTCCGCGACGGCCAGCTGTACGTCCTCGGCCGAACGGACGACGCGATCCCGATCGGCGGTCGCAACGTCTACGCGCGCGACGTCGAGCTGGCGCTCGGGACGTGCACCGGCGCGCGAGCCGGCTGCGCGACGCTCGTCGACGTGCCGGCGGGCGACCACACGCGGCTCGTGCTGCTGGCCGAGCCGAGCGCCGACGCGGGCGACCTCGTCGCGGTGGCCGACTCGATGGCCGAGGCGGTGTTCCGCGCCGCCGGAGTGCGCGCCGAGGAGTGCGTGCTGCTTCGGCCCGGCACGCTGCCGAAGACCCCGAGCGGCAAGATTCAGCGCTTCCGCTGCCGCGCGCTCGTGGCCGCCGACGCCGCCGACGTCGTGGAGCGAGTGCCGCTGTGAGCGCGCCGATCCTCCTCGTAACCGGCGGCACCGGCCTCGTCGGCCGGGCGACGGTGGAGGCGTTCGCCGGCACGCCCGTGATCTCGCTGAGCCGCCACGGCGCCGAGGGCTGGCGCGACGGCGCGCCGCGCACGCACCGCTCGGTCAGCGCCCTCCTGCCGGATCGTCACGGGCACGTGGTGGCGGGGGGCGAGGGTGAGCTGGTCGAGCACGTGGTGGGCGACGTCACCGAGGCGCGCCTCGGCCTCTCCGACGCCGCATACGCCGAGCTTGCCGACCGCGTCGACGTCGTGCTCCACGCCGCGGGCGTCAGCGACTTCACGACGCCGCGGCGCGTGACCGACAGCCTGAACGTCGCGGGCACGCGCAACGTCGCGCGCTTCGCGGCCGACGCGCGGGCGCCGCTCTACCACGTCAGCACCGGGTACGTCGCGAAGCGCGGGACGTCCGTCAGGGGGCGCTGGGGCGCGGCGGTCTACCTCGACTCAAAGCGCGAGTCCGAGCGGATCGCGCGCGCGTGCCCGACGTTCACCGCGATCGTCCGGCCGTCGATCGTCTTCGGCCACTCACGCGACGGAACGACGCCGAGCTTCCAGGGGCTGCACCGGCTCGTCGGGATGATGCTCGAGAACCGGATGCCGCTGCTGCCGTTCTCGCCGGCCACGCTGGTCGACTTCCTGCCGCGCGACGTGGTGGGCGGCGTCACCGCCCGGCTCGTGCGCGAGCGGTTCGAGGGCGAGTTCTGGCTGACTGCGGGCACCGACGCGCTGACGTTCGGCCGCGTCGTCGAGCTGCTGCTCGAGTTCGGCCGAACACGCGGGTTCGACCCCGACGCGCCGCGCTTCGTCACGCAGGACATGATCGACCGGCTGATCAAGCCGGCCGGCGGCGAGGCAGTCGCGCGCCGCGTGGACATCCTGCTCGCGCTCACCTCGCATCACGTGGAGGAGCCGCTGCCGAGCTCGCTCGAGGAGCGCGACCGCGTCGACCTCGAGGACCTGCTCCGGCGCGGCGCCGCGTTCTGGGCCGACAGCCAGGGCGTGAAGCCGCGCGAGGAGGGGGTGCCCGCGTGACGACCGCGGTCGAGACGCTCGACGTCGATGCGCTGTACCGCCGCCACCTGAGCGCCGGCCGGGCCCGCGTCGCCGCGATCCTCGGCGGGCAGGTCGAGGTGAGCTCGAGCGGGTGCGTCGTGACCGACGCGCGCGGCGGGCGCTACCTCAACTGCGGCGGCTACGGCGTCTTCCTGCTCGGCCACGGCCACCCGCGCGTGGTGGAGGCGGTGCGCGCGCAGGCCGAGCGCCACGCGCTTTCGACGCGCCTGTTCCTCGACCCGACGCAGGCGATCGCGGCCGCCGCGCTCGCCGGCATCGCGCCGCCGGGGCTCGACCACGTGTACTTCGGGACCTCCGGCGCGGACGTCGTCGAGGCGGCCATCAAGCTCGCGCGGATGCACGGCAAGCGGCGGCTCGTAT
>JAUJPF010000002.1 GCA_030447275.1 Solirubrobacteraceae bacterium
TGCGAGCGCCGTTCACGAGACGGTCAGCAGGTCCTTGCTCAGCGAGCTGATGACGTCGTGCCCGTCGCCGGTCACGACGACGAGGTCCTCGATCCGGACGCCGATCTGGTCCGGGAGGTAGACGCCCGGCTCGACGGTCACGACGTGCCCGGCGACGATCGCGGCGTCGCCCGTCTTCGACAGCCGCGGCTCCTCGTGGACGTCCATCCCGACGCCGTGCCCGAGTCCGTGGCCGAAGTGCTCCGCGTGGCCGGCCGCGTCGATGACCGCGCGGGCCACCGCGTCGATCTCGCGGCCGAGCGGTCCGGGCCGGACGGCGGCGAGCGCCTCGAGCTGCGCGCGCAGGACGAGGTCGTAGACCGCGCGGTCGCGCGGGTCGAGCTCGCCGGTGGCAACCGTGCGCGTGCAGTCCGACGCGTAGCCGTCCTGCTGCGCGCCCCAGTCGACGACGACGAGCGTCCCCGCCGGGATCGGCACGTCGCGCGGCGTCGCGTGCGGCAGGGCGCCGTGCGGCCCCGCGGCGACGATCGGCGAGAACGACACGCCGTCGGCGCCGCGGCGGCGCATCGCGACCTCGAGGTCGAGCGCGACCTCGCGCTCGGTGCGCCCGACGATCCCGCCCTCGAGGACAACCTCGCGGAACGCCTCGTCGGCCACGCGCGCCGCGGCGCGGATCCGCTCGATCTCGTCGGGCTCCTTGACGAGCCGCAGCCCCTCGACGACGCCGCCGCCGGGCACCAGCTCGACGCCCTCGCCCACCGCCTCGCCGAGACGCTTGCGCTGCCGCACCGTCACGTGGTCGTCCTCGAACCCGACGCGCGCCGGCAGCCCGCCCTCGACCGCCCGCGCGAGCAGGTCGCTCGCGATCTCCGCATGCCCCCACTCGTCGGCGACCTCGCCGCGCGCCTGGGCGAGGTAGCGGAAGTCGGTGAGGAAGCGCCGCACGCCCGGCCCGACGACGGCCATCCCGTTCGACCCGGTGAACCCGGTCAGCCAGCGCAGGTTGATCGGCGAGCCGACGATCAGCGCGTCGAGCTCGCGCTCGCGCAGCTCGGCGTCGACGCGCCCGGCCCGCGCGCTCACGCGAGCTGCTCCCTGAGCAGGACGAGGGCGTCGCGGTAGCCGTCGGGGCCCCTGCCGCTCACCGTCGCCACGCAGACGTCACGGATCACCGAGACCCGGCGGAACTCCTCGCGGGTTTCGACGTCGGACAGGTGGACCTCGATCGCCGGGAGCGCGGTCAGCTCCAGCGCGTCGCGGATCGCGTAGGCGTAGTGCGTCCACGCGCCGGGGTTCAGGACGACGCCGTCGGCCAGCCCGTCGATGCGGTGCAGGTGCTCGACGAACTCGCCCTCGTGGTTCGTGTGGAAGAAGCGCGGCTCGAGCCCCAGGTCGCGGGCGAACCGCTCGACGCGCAGCTCGAGCGCGTTGAAGCTCAGGCCGCCGTACACCGCGGGGTCGCGGCGACCGAGCTGGTCGAGGTTGACCCCGTGCATGACCTCCACCCGGTTCCTCACGCCACCAACTCTTCCACGGCGGCGCGCAGGTCGTCGGCCGCGACCGGCTGGCCGTGCCGCACGTCGCCCGGCGCGGCGACGAGCACGAACGGGACGTCGGCGCCGGTCCGCTTCTTGTCGCGCCGGGTCACCTCGACGACGGCGTCGACGTCGACGCCGACGCGCGTCGGCAGTCCCCGGGCGGCGAGCAGGCCCGCGAGCGGCTCGCGCTGGCCGTCCTGGCCGGCGAGCCGCCGCGCGGCGAGCAGCCCGAGCCCGACGGCCCGCCCGTGCGGGAGCCGCTCGGAGCCGAGGACGGTCGCGCTCGCGTGCGCGGCCGTGTGCCCGAGGGTGAGGTCCTGGCGCAGCCCGCCGTCGCGCGCGGCGGCGGCGACGACCGCGACCTTCGTGCGCGCGCAGGCGAAGATGACGTCCTCCTCCGTCCCCTCGGCGCCGCCCGCGACCGCCTCCCACAGCGACCCCGCCGGCGATCAGCGCGGTCTTCACCACCTCGGCGTACCCCTCGGCCCTGAGCCCGTCGGACAGCGTGTCCAGCGTGTCGACGTCGCACAGCACGGCGAGCGGCTGGTGGTAGGCGCCGACGTAGTTCTTGGCCTCCGGGAGGTCGACCGCCGTCTTGCCGCCGATCGCCGCGTCGACCATCGCCAGCAGCGTGGTCGGCACCTGCACGATCGGGATCCCGCGCTGGTAGGTGGCGGCGCAGAACCCGGCCAGGTCGGTGACGCAGCCGCCGCCGACGGCGCGGAGGTGGTCGCCGCGCGTGACGCCGAGGCGGACGAGGTCGTGCCACACCGCCGTCGCGGTCGCGATCGTCTTCGCGCTCTCCCCCGCCGGCACGACGACGTCCGCGCCCGGCGCCCACAGCGGCTCGACGGTCCGGTCGGTGAGGACCCAGCCGCGCCGGGCGCCGGCGTCGAGGTCGCGCACCCCGCGGCCGACGATCACCGGGTACTCCGCGCGGCGGCCGCGCGCCCACACCGCGCGCGCCCCGTCGGGCACCGCCCGCAGCGCACGCGCCGCCGCGCCGCGCTCCGCGGGGACGACGACGTCGGCCACCTCGTCGTAGAGCGCGCGCCGGTGCTCGAGCCGCGCCACGAACGCCTCGCGGTCGCGGGCCAGCGGCCGCCCGCGAGCCGGCGCAGCGCGCCCACGCGGTCTCGGCGTCGACGTCGAGCAGCACGACGCGATGGCCGCGGAGCGCCACGCGCACGAGCGGCGACTCGACCGCGCCGCCGCCGAGCGCCACGATCGCGCCGCCGTCGCGGGCGAGCAGCTCGAGCACGAGCTCCTCCTCGCGCGGAACTCCTCCTCGCCGTGCGTCGCGAAGAAGTCGTCGAGCGACGTCCCGAGCGCGTCGGCCAGCAGCGCGTCGGCGTCGAGCGCCTCGGCGCCGGTCTCGGCGGCGAGCTCGCGGGCTGCGGTGGACTTCCCCGCGCCCATGAACCCGACGAGGACGATCAAGGGGTCGCGGAGGTGCCGGCGGGAGCGGCCGCGCGCCGGCGCCAGCCGATCCGCTCGGTGTAGCGCTCCAGGGCCTCGCGCACGTCGTCGATGTGATCGCCGCCGAACTTGTCGCGATACGCCGCGGCGAGGACGACCGCCACCATCGCCTCGCCGACGACGGCGCCGGCGGGAACGACGCAGGAGTCGGTGCGCTCGCGCAGCGCCTGCGCGGGCTCGTGGGTCTCGATGTCCACCGAGCGCAGCGGCTGGGTGAGGGTGGGCAGCGGCTTCAGCGCGGCCCGGCAGACGAGCGGCTCGCCGGTCGTCATGCCGCCCTCGAGCCCGCCGCTGTGGTTCGTCTCGCGGTAAAAACCACGCACGTCGGTGAAGAAGATCTCGTCGTGGGCCTGCGACCCGGGCTTGGCCGCCAGCTCGAAGCCCTCCCCCAGCCCGACGCCCTTGCACGACTGGATCGAGGCGAGGGCCATCGCCAGCCGGCCGTCGAGGCGCTCCTCCCACGACACGTGCGATCCGGCGCCGGGGACGACACCGTACGCGCGGACCTCGAAGACGCCGCCGATCGACTCGTTGGCCTTGCGCTGCACGTTGATGTGCTCGACCATCGCCGCCGACGCGGCCGGGTCGAGGCAGCGGACCGGGTCGTCGTCGACCCCGGCGAACGCGCCGAGCTCGAGCGGCTCGGGCACCGCGGCGACGACGGGGCCGATCTGCACGACGTGCGAGACGACGTGCACGCCGAGCGCGCCGAGGAACGCCTTGGCCAGCGCGCCGCCGGCCACGCGGGCCGCGGTCTCGCGCGCGCTCGCCCGCTCGAGGATGTTGCGCACGTCCGTCGTGCGGTACTTCCACGTCCCGACGAGGTCGGCGTGGCCGGGGCGCGGGAGGTGGACCTCGTCGACCGCGCCGTTGACCGGCCACGGGTTCATCCGCTCCTCCCAGTTGGCGTAGTCGGCGTTCGGCACCGACAGCGCGACCGGGCCGCCCAGCGTGGCCCCGTGGCGGACGCCCGCGGTCACGAGCGCGTGGTCTGACTCGATCTTCATCCGGCCGCCGCGCCCGTGGCCGAGCTGGCGGCGAGCCATGTCGCGGTCGATCGCCTCCCGGTCCAGGCGCAGCCCGGCCGGAAGGCCCTCGACGACGCACGTCAGCCCGGGCCCATGCGACTCCCCGGCGGTTGTCAGCCTCAGCCCCATACGGGGCGAGAGCCTACTTCGCGGGGATCAGCTTCCCCTTGGACGACGAGTAGCTGATGTCGCTGACGAGCCCGCCCACCTCGGTGATCAGGCGCCGCAGCACGAGGCGGCCGGCGGGCGACTCGCGCTCGAGCATCCGCTTCGCCTCGGCGGGCGTCTCGGCCTCGAGCTGCGTGATCGCGTCGATGTCGAGCTGGTACTCGGCGGTCTGGCCGTCGAGCGTCGGCACGTCGAGCAGGCCGCTCTGGCCCGGCCGCAGCTCGACCCGCGTGCAGTCCTCCGGTGTCGGGTTGCAGACGGCGTCGCCGGCGACGGCGGCGCCCGACGGGTTGAGGAAGAGCGCCTTCGGGTCGTCGTCGTCGCCCATGACCCCGAGGTACAGGAAGGCCGGAGCCTCGGTCGAGGGCAGCGGCGTGAGCCGCGCGAGGTTGTAGCGCTTGACGAGCTCGCCCGGACGCCCGAACTGGAGGTCCGTGCGGAAGCCGCCGAACAGGGCGTCGTCCTCGGCGCCCGCGGCGGCGCTCGGGATGAGCACGCCGAGGTCGCGCGAGTAGGCGATGTTCGCGACGTCGACCTGCTTGGTGTCGATCGCGCTGCGCAGCACCTCGCGGCCCTCGATGGACTCGCGCGAGCGGGCGCTCGCCGCGGCCGTCGGGCTGCCGGCGCGCACGCGCGCCACCCGGACCATGTCGAGCTGGTACTGGACGACCGTGCCCTCGGGCGTGGTGACGTCGAAGAACTCGGTCTCGCCCGCCTGCATCTCGACGCGCTCGCAGTTGGCCGGCGACGGCTTGCAGCTGCCGTCGCCCGTCGCCTCGGCGTCCGAGGAGACGAGGAACAGCGCGGTCTCGCCGTCGGCGAGGACGCCCATGAAGACGAAGAACGGGTCGGCGGCCGAGGGCAGCGGGGACAGGCGCGGGACGTTGTTGCGCGAGGAGAGGCTGCCGTCGCGGCCGAAGCGGATGTCGACGCGGTAGCTGTCGCGGGCGCTGGTCTTCGGGACCGCGGGGCCGCCGCCGCCGACCGGGATCAGGTCGACGTCGTCGAGCGCGGGCAGGCCGCCCGTGACGTCCAGCCCGGCGCCGGTGGCGCCTGCGCCGAGGCCGCCGCTGCTGCCGCTGCCGCCGCTGCCGCCGGTGGTCGCGCCGGACACGGTGACGCCGGTCGACGTCTCGGCGGGCGGCGCGACGTCCTTCTGGCGGAACGGGTTGCGGCCGATGGGCGTGCGGCCGCCGATCGGCTCGTCGCTGGCGACGGAGACCATCGGGCTCGTGCCCGTGGACGGCTCGGTCGACGCCTGCGGCGCGGGCGGCGCCTGGACGTCGCCCGAGAGGAGGACGGGCACGGCCACGAGCGCCGCGAGCAGCACGAGCGCCACCGGCCAGAGCCGGCGCGCGACGAGGTCGCTCAGCAGGTTGCGCACGAAGCTCACGGGACGATTCCTCCGGCAGTTGCGGTCGACGGGCGCGGACCCTGGGCGGGGGCGCCGGCGTTCTGGGTGGTGGGGGAGCCGGGGGTCCCGGCGGGTCCGCCCGGCTCGGCGCCGCCGAAGGCGCCCTCGTCCGGCGGCAGGACGTAGCTGGTGGCCATGACCGAGGCCTGGATGTACGGCCACTGGCGCAGCTTGCTCCGCTTCAGGCCGAAGCCGTCGACGGTCAGCAGGCGCCCGGCGACGCGGAGGTCCGCGTCGGCGGAGATGGAGCCGGTGAAGCGCTCGATCGCCGACAGCATGCGCTCCATCTGGAAGAAGTCGCCCTCGAAGTTGAACGCGAACGGCATCGTCGGGAAGCCGGCGGGGCCGATCGCCGACCCGGGCGGCGCCACGGCCGCGGCCGCCTGCGTGGCCGGCACCTTGCCGTCGGCCGAAGGCGCGGGCGCCGAGGCGGCGGCGCCGCCGCCGGCGTCGGTGCGCAGCTTGACCGAGCGGAAGTCGACCCGGGTCCTGTCGGCGGCGTCCTCGAGCTGGTAGACGAGCGAGGGGACCTGGTCGTCGACGGGGACGGCCTTGCCGAGCCGGGCGACGGTCGCGTAGTCCCCGGCGAACCCGCGGCGGGCCTCCTCGCCCTCGCGCACCTTGACCATCGCGGCGTCGAGGCGCTTCTGGGCGCCGGCGACCTGCGCCTGGACCTGCTTGAGCTCCTCGCGCTTCGGCTTCAGCGCGACGAACCAGTAGCCGGCGAGGATGGCGACGACGCCGAGGACGCCGATCAGGATGCGATCGCGCTGCGTCACTTCGTCTCCCCCTTGGCGTTGGCGTTGGCGGCCGGCGCCGCGGCGCTGGTGGCCGACGGGCCGCTGGTGGTCGCCGTCGAGCGCTCGAAGAACACGACAGCCTCGAACTTCGGGATGCGGATGTTGCCCTGGCGGCAGTCCTCGCTCTCGTTGGCGTTCGTGCCGCCGCCGCCCTGGTCGGTGCTCTTCTCCGAGATGGCGAGGCTGACGCGCGTGACACCCTCGACCGAGCGCAGCCGCGCGAGGTACTCGGCGACGCCGTTCTGCCCGGTGCTGCACCCGACGAGCTCGATGGCCGGCACCGCGAGCGCGTTGCGCAACGTCGAGGTGCTGCCGCTGGAGACGTCGTCGACGGTGACGCCGGGGGCGACGGTGCCGACGACCTGGGCGAGCCAGACGTTCGCGGGGAGCGTGCGCGAGACCTCGCGGATCGCGTACGGCCAGTTGAAGCGGCTGCGCGAGAGGCTCGAGACGGTCTCGACGCGCTTGTCGGCCATGCTCGCGAACTTCGCGTACGGCTCGAGCTCGCCGGCGCGGTTCTCGGCCGACACCGCCTCGGCCTGCACGCGGACCAGGTCGTTCTTGGCGTCGGTCACGCGGGCGCCGGCGATCGTCCACGCGGCGACGAGCGCCACGGCGACGGCGAGCGCCCCGAGGACGACGTAGACGGCGCCGCCGGTGCGCCCGACGGGCGCGCCCTTGCGGAGATCGTCCGGGATGAGGTTGACGGCCCTCACGCCGCGGCCTCCTCGACGGCCAGGCCGGCGGCGATCGCGAAGCGGGCGCCGTGGGCCTCGCTCGGGCCGCCGGGCACGATGCCGGGGACGACCGGGAGGCCCAGCTCCTCGGCCAGCGCCTCGGCGAAGCCGGGGACGCCGACGACCGAGCCGGTCAGGACGGCGCGCTCGACCGGCCTGCGCTCGCCCGAGGCGTGATGGAAGTCCAGCGAGGCGCGGGCCTCGGCGGCGATGCGGCGGACGCCCTCGACGAGGACGGAGCGGGCCTGCCCCGACTCCTCCTCGGACCCGGGCTCGATCGGGCCGTCGAGGCCGACGGAGACGAGCAGGTGGCGGGCCTCCTCGACGGGGATGCCGCGGCGCTCGGCGAGGATGCCGGCCATCCCTTCGAGGCCGCTGCCCGAGACGCGGGTGAACTCGACGGTGCCGCCCTCGGCGATGGCCAGGTTCGACAGCCCGCCGACGGCGAGGAAGAGCGTGGGCGCCTGGTCGCCGCCGCCGACGGCGCGGACCATCGCGAAGGCCGAGAGGTCGATGCCCTCCGGGCGCAGGCCGGCGGCGCGGATGGCGAGCAGGACCTGCTCGACCATCTGGCGGCGGGCCGCGACGAGGACGACGCGCTGGCGCGGGCCCTCCGGGGTCTCGACGATGCCGAGCGCGTGGAAGTCGATGACGGCCTCGTCGAGCGGCATCGGCAGCTCGTCCTGGGCGGTGAACCGCACGGCGGCCTCGAGCTCCTTCGGATCCTCGATCGGCGGAAGCTCCAGCGTGCGGACGACGATGCGCTGGTTGGCGACGCCGACGCGGACGCGGCGGTCGAGCTTGTGCTCGGCGAAGAGGTCGCGGAGGACCTCGGCCAGCGCGTCGACGTCGGCGACCTCGCCGTCGCGGACGACGTTCGGCGGCAGCGACGCAGCCGCCGTCGTCAGGACGGTCAGCGGGCCGTCGGGGGCGACCTGCGCCGCGGCGACGGCGCCGGGCTCGATGTCGAGGCCTACGAGGGCGCGGGGGGTCTTCGAAGTGCGGCGCACGGTGGCCCTTACGTCGGTCTGCGGGCGGGGATCTTGAGCGTCGCGCGCGGCGGCTAGCCGAGCGTCGAGAGGTACCACTCGACGACCGGCTCGCCGGCCAGGACGGCGACCACGCCGCCCAGGGCGAGGAACACGCCGAACGGCACCGCCGTCTTGCGACCGGCGGCCATTCCGACCCTGCCGACGATGATGGCGCCGACGAGCGTTCCGCTCACCAGCGCGACCGCCACGGCCACGGCCACCGAGGAGCCGAGGAAGACGCCGAGGACGGCGAGCAGCTTCGCGTCGCCCATGCCCATGCCGCGCGGCATCAGGAGCGCGACGAGCCCGATCGTGCCGCCGGCGATCGCCGCGGCCAGCAGCCGGTCGGGCTGCCCCGCGGGGTCGATGGCGAAGCCGAGCACCATGCCGGCGACGAACGCTGGGTACGTGATGCGGTTCGGCAGGATCTGGCGGTCGAAGTCGATGAGCGCGAGCGGGACGAGGATCGTCACCAGCGCGAGCCCGAGCACGAGCTTCGTCGTGTCCGCGTGGTGGACCGCCGCGACGGCGACCCAGAGGGCCGCGGTCCCCGCCTCGACGAGCGGATAGCGCGCGCTGATCGGCGCGGCGCACGACCGGCAGCGCCCGCGCAGCAGCAGCCACGAGAGCACCGGGACGTTGTCGTAGGGCTTGACGGGGGTGGCGCACGACGGGCAGGCCGAGCGCGGCTTGACGAGCGACCGGCGGTCGGGGAGCCGGTGTGCGACGACGTTCAGGAACGACCCGATGACGAGGCCGAAGAGCGCGACGGGGACGATCGCGAGGGGCAAGACGGGTCCTTTCTAGGAGGCGGGGCGGATCTCGCGCCAGGTGTTCTGGATGATCCCGGCGGTGCTGTAGGAGCGCACGTTCTTGTGCGCCCTCTCGTCGAAGACGACGTTCTTCTTCGACGAACCGATCTCGATGTGACCGTTTCCGTCGATCATCACGCCGCCGATGATCTGCGCGTTGCCGCCGAGGCGGATCGCCGGCTGGGTCGTGTCCTGGTGCAGGTGGTAGACGAGGCCGTGGATGGTCGTGCCGCCGCCCAGGGTCAGCGTGCCGTTGGCCCAGATGAGCAGGCCGGGCTCGTCGGGCGTGTTGTAGACGGCGTTGCCGGTGAAGGCGCAGTTGCCGCCGCCCTCCACGTAGACGACCGCCCCGGCCAGGCCCCTGGCCTGCGCCTCGGCGCACGTCTCGTAGTAGGTCTGGTCGGTGATGGCGCGCTCCCTGAGGCGCTGGATGACGTCGTCCGCGAGGGCGTTGGCGGAGGTGTAGCCGCCGCTGGCGACCGGCGGGTCGAGCTGGTAGTCGAACTTCGGCGCCTTCAGGCACGAGGGGTTGGAGATGTCCGGGCAGCGCACGGCGACGAGGCCGGGCTGGTAGGCGTTGTTCTCGCCGTTGGCGTCGATCAGTGTCTTCTTGCCGCTGTTGGTGACCTCAAGGCTGCCCGCGACGACCGCCGCGCGGGGCAGCTCCTCGGTCTGCTGCTGGACGCCGACGAGGGCGATCAGCGTGCGCTCGCGGCCACGGACGGCGGCCTGCGCGCGGACCCACATCTTGCCGTCGTCGTTGGCGTCCCATCCGGGCTGCTGCGGGGTCACCGCGTCGTCGTAGAACGCGTCCGAGGCGCCGCCGTTGTCGTAGACGTTGGTCCTCCACGCGGGCTCACCGACGATGTCGGTGTCGCGGTTGCGGAAGAGCGCGGCCATCTGGTCGGCGCGCGGGCAGCGGGGGTCGGTGCCCGACCCCTGGGTGCACGTCGCGTAGACGCGGTCGACCGGGGGCGCGCCGGTCCCGCTGGCGGCCGGCCACAGGCGCGACAGGGCGAAGATCTGCGCACCGAGGGCGCCCTCGGCGACGTTGAACGAGCTCTCACGCGTGCGCTCGGTCCCCGACTCGGTCTGCTGGGTCTGCACGACCGAGTACGTCGTGAGGCTGAGCCCCATGACGACCGCGATGCAGAGGATGGCCGTGAGCACCGCCCAGCCGTCGTCGGCCGCGAGGCGCCTGCGAAGGGTCTTGATCATGGAACCGCCACGTCCTGTGCCGGGGCGACGCCCCTGAGCTTCGCCGGGTCGTAGACGTGCAGGGTGATGCTGCGCATGCTGTAGCCCGTCCCTGGAACGTCGTAGGTGTAGGTGGCGCCGGAGCCGACCTTCTCGCCGCCGTCGAGCCACTGGTAGTCGAGCGGCTCTCCCTCGGGGTCGGTGGAGGCGCTGCCGTTGAGCAGCAGCCGCCGGCCGCCGGCACGGGTGATCGAGAACGTCGCCGTCGGCCCCGCGTTCTGGTTGCGCAGGAAGACGCCGGTGGCGAGGCTCGTCGCCGCCGCGCCGCGGCCCGGGTCGGTGTCGACCCACAGCGTCGCCTGGATGTGGTGGATGTCGGTGAGCGTCTCCGAGTCGAAGGCGAACACCGCCGCGCCGCGCGCGCCGTTGACGATGTTCCCCGCCACCGCCTGGACGCCGCTCCACCCGGCCGCTCCGCCGCCGCACGCGGTGGTGGTCGGCGCGGCGGGCGGATCGGCGGTCCACGTCTGGGACATGAACCAGAGCACGCCGTTGGTCGGGTCGCTCGTGTCGAGGCAGTAGCGCACGCGGCGCACGTTCTCGTTGTTGAGCGCCGCCGCGGGGCCGGACGGGTCGACGGCCTGGAAGATGATGTCGTTGGGCTCGGCGCGGTCGATCGAGTCCGGCGACTGGTACGTGGGGCTCGCGAGGTTGCGCATCTCGCGGGCGAGCTGGTCGACCTGCGTGCGCGCGCGGCTGACCGCGTCGGCGCGCTCGTTGAGCTCGCGGTTGCGGCCGTGGAAGCCGTCGAGGATGCTCAGCGTCGCGCCGAGCACGACGATGAGCAGGGCGCTCGAGACGAGCACCTCGATGAGCGTGAAGCCGCGCTCGTCGCGAAGCCTCATCGCCGCACCCGCACCGGGTTGGACTCAGCGAGCTGGAGGCCGACCGCCGTCACCCAGTAGTCCCACTGCTGGCCGTCGGTGTCGGTGTCGACGAACGTCGTCTCCATGCCGGAGCCGGTCGTGTCGTAGCGCCAGGAGATGTTCGGAATCGCCGGCGGCGTGCCCGCGGCCGGGCGGCGGTAGATCCGGTAGAAGTCAGCGTCGGGCCGGTTGCCGTTCTGGTTCGGGGCGGCCCAGGTGAGGATCGTCGCCCCGTTCGACGAGGTGGCGACGAGGTTCGAGATCGGTTCCGGCGCCGGGTTCGTCGCGGCCGCGACGGCCTCTCCGTACGCCGTCGAGCGCCGGGCGGTGCCCGCGCTGTCGGCGTCGAACGCGTAGACCCGGTACGTCTGCTCGTTGTTGACGACGCCGGCCGCGTAGCAGGTGGTCTTCGACGTCGTGCTGCAATGGAACAGGAGGTTGCTCCCGTTGACGCGGTAGGCCTCGTAGCGCTCGATGTCGCCGTCGCGGCTCGCCCGCCACGCGACCTCGATGACGCCGTGCAGCGCGTTCTCGCCGACCACGACGCCCTCGACGGCGGGCGGCAGCTGGCGGTTGAGCTGGATCGTCGTGGAGCGCGACTGGCCGACCGTGTTGTACTCGTCGAGCGCCTTCGCGGTGACGACGTACGTGCCGTCCGGCGTCGCGAGCGTGTCGCCGTAGGTCCACGGGCACGTCCACGTCGTGCTCACGAGCGTGGTGCCGCTGCACGTGGCGACGAGCGAGCCGTCGGCGAAGAGCTGGACCTTCGCGGGAGGGCGCGACGTCGTGACCGTGAACGCCTGCGACTCGCCCTGATCGTCGCGCATGACGTTGCCCGGGCTGAGCGTGAGGACGCGCGGGCCCGCGGAGAACCCGGGGTTCGGGATCGTCGACGTTTGGATCGAGAACTGGCTGCCCTCGCCGCGGTCCCAGCGCACGAGGGTGATGACGCGCTTGTAGTCGTCGGGGGTCAGGTCGCGATTGGCCGCGGTGCAGCTTCCCCCGCACGTCTGCGTGGACGCCACGAGCCCGTCGACCTCGCCGTCGCGGTTGCCGTCGGTGCCGCAGTCCGGGTTGTTGCCGCCGGTCCCGCTCGGGCCGAGCAGCGCCGCGCACTGCTCCGCGCTGGTCTGGCCGCTCCCGGTCGTGCAGAAGCGCCCGGCGACGCGGACGCCCTGCCGGTCGGTCGCGTCGTCGACCGAGCAGGCACCGACGGAGATCGTGTAGTTGACGCCGCGACGGGTCACCGTCCACCCGTCGGAGCCGAGCGAGGAGTCGGCGATGCCGGCGTCGCGGATGGCGGGGACGACGCGGCCGGGGAGCAGGTCCTGGTAGGGCACCGACCTGGCGAGCTCGATGACCTCGCGCTGGAGGTTGTTGCCGCCCTCGCGGGCCTTCGTCGCGGTCGTGGCCTTGTTCGCGCCCTCGATCAGCGCGAGCGTGCCCAGCAGGCCGACGACGAGGATCATCGCGGCCGCCAGGACCTCGATGATGGTGAAGCCCCGTTCGTCGTTCATCTCCGCCGTGCGGTCGGCGTCTGGGCCAGGACCTTGAGGTTCTGGGCGCTTGTGCGGACGCGTGGCGGAGCGGTGCTTAAACGCGACGAGGCGGGCCGAAGCCCGCCTCGCGCCTACGACGATGATGCTGTGACTACCAGGTGTTGCTGGAGGGGCAGCCGCCGCGCTCCTGCGGGTCCGCAGCGGTGCAGCCGCGGGTGATCTGGGCGCCGTTCTTGGTGATCGTGAACGTGTTGTTCGAGCGCGAGCGCGCGGTGATCACGAAGCCGGTGCCGTTGCCGACCGAGGTGACCTGGCCGACGCCGGCGCCGACGTTCAGGCCGGTCTGGCCCGGGAAGTCAGCGTCGCCCGGATCGCAGTTGGTGTAGTTCTGCGTGTCGGCGTAGCAGGACTCGACCTGCGAGACCATGTTGCGCGCGGCCGACTTGGCCTCGGCGTCCTGGCCCTTCGAACGCTGGCCGAGGAAGCTCGGCAGGGCGATCGCGGCGAGGATGCCGATGATGAGGATGACGACCAGAAGCTCGATGAGCGTGAAGCCCTTCTCGTCCTGGGCGCGGGTGCGAAGCTTGGTGAGCATTGAGACCGTTCCCCTCCTGGGGCTGGCTGGGTGTGGGATTCCTACGGCCAGGCCCCAAGGTCCTGGCATGCCCCGGTGATCGTCCGGGTGGGGGTGGTTCTGAAGGCGCCCCGGGGCGGACCGGACAAACGTCCAAGCGCGCTTCGGCGCGCCGCCGCTACCGGCGGACGAGGACGACGCGCGACAGCTCGACGCGGCGGCTCGTGCCGTCGCGGGCGAAGCCGCGCACGAGCACGCGCACGCGCTTGGCGCGGCCGATGCCGCGGCGTGCGGCGGCCGACAGCCGCAGCCTGACCGCGACCGGTCGCCCGGCCGCGAGGAGCGCGCTGGCGCGCCCGATGCGGACGTCCTTGCGTGCGCGCCGGTCGACGCCGAGGCGGCGGGCGTCGGCGCGGCTGAGGAAGGCCTCGAGCACGCAGCGGCCCTCGAAGCTCGCCTCGCAGCTCAGCTTCAGCCCGGACTTCGCGACCGCGCGCAGGCGCTGGAGCGGCGTGCCCGCGAGGGCGGCGGTGAGGCCCGCCGGTCCGTCCGCGGCGCCGCCATCGGCGTCGCCGCCGCCGGCGGGCTCGACCGCGCCGCCGGGTGCGGTGCCGCCCGGTGCCGTACCGGTGCCGGTGCCGGTCGGGTCGACGGGCGTCGGGCCCGGCGTTCCGCCGCCTGCGGGCGCGAGGATCGTCAGGTCGACGAACTTCACGCCGGTGCCGCCGTGGTTGTCGGTCACGCGGACGCGGACCCGCACGTTGCCCGGACCCGCACGTTGCCCGGGTTCGGATAGGTGCTCGTCGTGGTGTTCGACGCGCCGGTGCTGCGCTCGAACGAGCCGTCGCCGTCGAGGTCCCACTGGTAGGCGGTGACGGTGCCGTCGGCGTCGCTCGAGCCCGCCGCGCTGAACGAGACGACCGAGCCGGTGACGGGCGCCGCCGGCGTCGCGCTCAGCGCCGCGACGGGCAGCGCGTTGCGCACGGTGACGGTCGCCGTCGCGAGGGCGGTCGCGCCGGCGGCGTCGGTCACGCGGACGCGGACCGTGCGCACGCCGGCGGTCGCCCAGCTCGTCGTCGTGGTCGGGGTCGTCGTGGTGCGGTCCCACGTGGTGTCGCCCGATCCGGTGAAGTCGAAGTCCCACTCATAGCCGGCCAGGGCGGCGCCGTCCGGGTCGCTCGAGGCGCCCGCGTTCAGCGTGACCACCTGCCCGAACGACGCGGGGCTCGGCGTCGCCGTCACCGCCGCCACCGGAGCGCGCGTCACCACGAAGCTGTGCTCCTCGAAGGTCTCGCCGCCATGGCTGTCGGTGATGCGCACCCTGGCGGTCGTCGGGCCGGCGGTCGTGTAGGTGTAGTCGAGCGACGGGGCCGTCCCGGTGGACGCCTCGTAGGTGCCGTCGCCGTCCACGTCCCACGCATGCCCCAGGATCTTGCCGTCGAGGTCGCGCTCGTCCGCCGCGCGCAGCGTCGTGACCTGGCCGAGGATCGCCGGCTCGGGCTCGACGACGAGCGTCGCCTCGGGCAGGCGGTTGCCGACGTTGATGGTGGCCGCCGCCGTGCCCTGCGCCCCGAAGTTGTCCGTCACCTTGACGAGCACCTCGCGCGGGCCGGGGTCGGAGAAGCTCGTGACGAGGCTCGGGTTCTTGCCGTTGTCGACTTCGAAGGTGCCGTCACCGTCGAGGTCGAACTCGTAGCGCTCGACGGTGCCGCCGTCCGGGTCGCTCGACCCGGACGCGTCGAGCGTCACGTCGGTGAGGCTCAGCGGCGTGGTCGTCGACGGCTGGAGCGCCGCGACCGGCGGGCCGGTCACCGGGACGCCGACGGTTGCGGTGACGGTGTCCCCGCCCGCCGTGATGCGCAGGCGGACGTCCACCCGCTGCGGGCTCGCGTACTGGGTCGTCACCGTCTGGCCGGTCTTCTCGAACCCCGGCTCGCCGTCGAGATCCCACTCGTAGAGGGTGATGGCGTCGGTCGGGTCGCTCGAAGCGCTGGCGTCGAACGTCACGACCTCGTTGGGCACGGCCGGCTGCGGCGAGTAGGTGAACCTCGGCGTCGGCCGGCCGTCGCACGTCGCGGTCGCCAGGTCCATCCCCCACGCGTGCAGCTGGCCGCTGTCGCTGAACTTGCGGTCGTCGATCCGCAGCTTCCACTTGCCGTTCGCGACGAGGCCGTCGAGGTTCGCCAGCGCGGGCGCGTTGATCGTCGCCCCCGTGTACGGCGGCGTGAGCGTCGCGGGGTCCACGCCGCCCGAGGCGACGAACGTCACGTCGCGCATGTTGTCGTTCGTGCCGCCGGCCTGGTTGAAGATGATCACCGCGGGCCCGTTCTCGGGCACGAGCGAGATCCGCAGGTCACCGACGTACGTGTGGTCGAGCCGGTCGATGTGGACCCGCACGCCCTTCACGCGCCCTCCGCTGGTGACGTCGAGGTCGGAGTCCACGACGCCCTGGATGGGGATCGGGCGCGGGACGTGCACGCTCGTCAGCGGCGTGTAGTCGCCGGCGGCGCCAGTGGCGACCTCGATCGGGATCGTGACGCTGCTCGGCGCGCTGTCGCCGGCGGCGGTGCCGGTGATGGTGAGGCGGAGGTCGATCGTCGCGCCGCACGTCGTGAACGGCTCCTGCTGGAGCTGGATCTGGAACGCGACGTCGTTCGGCGCGGTCTGGCCGACCACCAGGTCGCGGTAGGTCGAGCTGCCCTGGACGACCGACACGCCCGACGTCGAGCTCGTGAGCGTCGCCGTCATGTTCGTGACGTCGCGGCTGGCGATGATCGTCTCGGTGATCGCCAGCGTGTCCCCCGGGCCGTAGATGCGATCGCCGCCCGTGCCGACCTCGGCGACGGCGGTCGGGGTGTGCGAGTCGCTGCCGACAGGCAGCGCCGCGTGCGCCGGCGCGGTGGCGGCGAGGGGGACGGCGAGGGCTGCGGCTCCGAGCAGGAGCCGGAGAAGGCGAGAGCGCATGCAATCTGCGCAATCGGTCGCCCGCTCGCCCCGTTGAGGCGCAGGGCCCGCGACTCGACGGACGTTAGTCGGCGCTGGGAGGTTCGCGCCAGCGCGCCTGTGCGTCGCCGCCCGGGGCGAGCCGGCCGCTCCCCCCGCACCACGGGCACTCGACCTGCTGCTGGGTGCCGCCGAGGTTCGAGATCACGGTCCCGGTCGCGCGGCAGGGAGGGCACGGGATCTCTTGGGCGGTCTCGTCGGCGCTCACTGGATGCGCGAGCGTACCGGGCGTGGATAGGGTCGCCGCATGAGGGTCTTCGTCGCCGGGGCCACCGGCGCCATCGGACGCCCGCTCGTCCCCCGGCTCCTCGCGGCCGGCCACGAGGTCGTCGGGATGACGCGCTCGCAGGAGCGCGCGGCCGCGCTGCGGGCCGCGGGCGCCGACGCCGTGGTGGTCGACGCCTTCGACGCCGCCGCGCTGTCCGACGCGGTCGCCGCCGCGCGGCCGGAGGTGGTCGTCAACCAGCTCACCGACATCCCCCACGCCCTCGATCCGCGCCGCTTCGCCGAGCAGATGCGCGGCCTCGAGCGCCTGCGCACCGAGGGCTACGGCAACGTCGTCGAGGCTGCCCGGGCGGCGGGCGCCCGGCGCCTCGTGGCCCAGTCGATCGCGTTCGTCTACGCGCCCGGCGACGGCGCCGCGACCGAGGACGACTCGCTGTGGCACGGCTCCCCGGAGCCGTTCGCGACCACGCTGCGGGCGACGCTCGCCGGGGAGCGCACCGTGCTCGAGTCCGGGCTCGAGGCGGTCGTGCTGCGCTACGGCTGGTTCCACGGGCCGGGCACGTCGTTCGCCGCCGACGGGGCGACCACGGAGATGGTCCGCAAGCGCCGGTACCCGGTCATCGGCCGCGGCGCCGGCGTCTCCTCGTTCATCCACGTCGACGACGCCGCCGACGCCACGGTCGCCGCCGTCGCGTCGGACGCCACCGGGATCCTGAACGTCGTCGACGACGACCCGGCCCCGGCGCGGGAGTGGCTGCCGGCGCTCGCCGAGGAGGCCGGCGCGCGCCGGCCGGTGCGCGTCCCGCCGTTCCTCGCGCGGCTCGCCGCCGGGCGCTTCGCCGTCGCGTTCGCGACCGTGCAGCGCGGCGCGTCGAACGCCCGCGCCAAGGAGACGCTCGGGTGGACGCCGGCCCACGCGACGTGGCGGGGCACGCTCGGGACGTGATCGGGCGCTACGCCCCCTCCCCCACCGGAGCGCTCCATCTCGGCAACCTGCGGACCGCGCTGCTGGCCTGGCTGTTCGCACGCTCGGCAGGCTCGCGCTTCGCCATGCGCATCGACGACCTCGACGCAGGGCGCGTCCGCCCCGGCATCGCCGGGGCGCAGCTCGCCGACCTCGCCGCGCTCGGCCTCGACTGGGACCCTCCGGTGGTCACGCAGTCCGAGCGCCTCGCGGTGTACGCCGACGCGATCGCCCGGCTCGACGGCGAGGGCGCGCTGTACCCGTGCTTCTGCACCCGGCGCGAGATCCGCGAGGCCGCCTCGGCTCCCCACGGACCGCTCGCCGAAGGCGCCTACTCCGGGACGTGCCGCGAGCTGACCGCCGCCGCGCGCGCCGAACGCGAGCGCGCCGGCCGGCCGCCCGCGCTGCGCCTGCGCGCCGGCGCCGTCACCGTCGGCTTCGACGACCGCCTGCTCGGGCGCGTCGAGGCGACGGTCGACGACGTGGTCGTGCGCCGCAACGACGGCGCCCCGGCGTACCACCTCGCCGTCGTGGGCGACGACGACGTCGAGGGCGGCGTCGAGGTCGAGGGCGGCGGCGACCACGGCGGGGCGGCGCCGCGGCAAATGCTGGGCGGGGGCCGGGTCGGGTTGCCCGCCCGGCTGGCCAAGCGCCACGGCGCGGTGACGCTGGCGGACCGCCTCGCGCGCGGCGAGACCGCCGCCGCCGTCCGCGGCGACCTGGCCGCGAGCGTCGGCTTGGCCGAGGTGGGCGAGACTCCCTCCATGGACGTCCTGCTCGCCCGCTTCGATCCCGCCGCGCTGCCCGCCGCGCCGACCGTGCTGGCGCCCACCTGATGCGCTTCGTCCGCTTCGGCCTTCCGATCGTGATCTGCCTCGGCGGCATCGTCGCGATCGCGATCGAGCCGAACCGCAACGGGTTCGAGGGCGCGGTGCTCATCGTCAGCGCCGGGCTCTCGGTGGCGCTGCTGAACTGGCTCTACCGGGTCGGCGTGGCGGGCGAGAGCGAGCGCGACTCCGAGGACGAGGCGCGCGCGTTCTTCGACCGCCACGGCGTGTGGCCGGACGAGGTCAGCGACGAGCGCCGCCGGGAGCTCGAGCGGCAGCGGTAGATTTCGTTCGCGTGGCCGACCTCGAGACCTTCGCCGCGCGGGCACGCACGACCGGCAGGCTCGGCATCGACACCGAGTTCATGGGCGAGGGCCGGTACCGCTCGCTGCTGTGCGTGGCCCAGGTCGCGGTCGAGCGCGACGACGGCGAGTCCGACGTCGAGGTGCTCGACGCGCTCGACCCCGCGCTCGACCCCGCGCCGCTGGCCGGCGTGCTCGCCGACCCGGACGTCGAGGTCGTCATGCACGCGGGCCGTCAGGACGTCGCGCTGCTGCGCCGCACGTGGAGCACGCAGGTCACGAACGTCTTCGACACGCAGGTCGCGGCGGGGTTCACCGGCCGCGGCGCGCAGATGGGCTACGAGGCGCTGCTGCACAGCGTGCTCGGGGTGCGGCTGCGCAAGAGCGCGAGCTTCACGCGCTGGGACGCGCGGCCGCTGACCGGCGAGCAGATCAGCTACGCCCGCGAGGACGTGCTCCAGCTCGTCCAGCTCGCCGACGCGCTCCAGCGCGAGCTCGCCGAGCGCGGGCGCCTCGGGTGGGCGCGCGAGGAGTGCCGGGCGCTCGAGAGCGTCACCGACACGCGCGACCTCGACGTCGTCTTCGGCAAGCTGCCGCGCATCGGCGGCCTCGACCCGCCGGTGCGTGCCGTGGCGCGCGAGCTGATCGAGTGGCGCGAGGAGACCGCGCAGGCCGCCGACCGGCCGGTGTCGTCGGTGCTGCCCGACGCGCCCCTCGTCGAGATCGCGCGGCGCCGACCCCGCGACATCCCGCGCCTCCAGCAGATCCGCGGCCTCAACGAGCAGACGCTGCGGCGCCGCGGGCGCGACATCCTCGCCGCGGTCGAGCGCGGGCGCGACCGCGAGCCGATCCCGCGCGACGGCGACAAGCCGATCGCTGCGGACCCGCGCGACGGGCCGGCGATCGCGCTGTGCGAGGCGCTCACCCGCGCGCGCACGTACGAGGCGGGGCTCGCGTACGAGCTCGTCGCGGCGCGCGCCGACCTCGAGCGGATCGTCCGCTCGGTGCGCTCCGGGGCGCCGGAGCCCGACGTCCGCACCCTGGGCGGCTGGCGGCGCGAGCTCGTCGGCAGCGAGCTGCTCGACCTGCTCGGCGGCGCGCTCTCGCTGCGCATCGGCGACGATCGGCGCCTGGAGGTCGGCCCGGGCCGGTAGAGCCACGAGGACCGCGCCCTGCGCATCGAGCACCGCTTCGGCATGGCCGCGAGCGCCCCGACCGAGCTGCCGCTCGACGCCGACGCGCCCATGCCCACCGCGGCGCGGCTGGCCTCGCCCGTGCTGCTCGAGTCGCGCGAGGAGTGGCTGCGCCGCTTCCCGCAGGTCCCTCCGCGCGGCGAGTTCGAGGCCTTCGCGGCGGTCCCGCTGCTCTTCGAGGGGGGCGTGCCCGGCTGCATGGGGCTCGGATTCCCGGACGTCCGGGCGTTCGAGCCCGCGGACGTCGACCTGCTCGTGGCGATCGCGCGGCAGGGCGCCCAGGCGTTGGAGCGCGCGCGGCTGTACGAGGAGCGCGCGTACGTGGCCCGGACGCTCCAGGCCGGGCTCCTGCCGCGGGCGCTCCCCGACATCCCCGGCCTCGAGGTGGCGGTCCGCTACCGGCCGGTCGGCGACGGCGGCGAGGTCGGCGGCGACTTCTACGACCTGTTCGCGGTCGCGCCCGAGGCGTGGATGCTCGCGATCGGCGACGTCTGCGGGAAGGGGACCCAGGCCGCCGTGCTCACCGGTGTCGTGCGCAGCACGATCCGCGCGCTCGCGCTGGCCATGCCCGCCGGGGCGCCGGGGCCGGCCGACGTGCTCACCGGCGTCAACGCCGCGCTCCTGCTCGAAGCGGGCTCGCGCGCGCTGGCCACGGCGGCGTGCGCGGTCGTGCGGCCCGAGCCGGGCGGGTTCGCGGTGACGCTGAGCGCGGGCGGCCACCCGCCCGCGCTCGTGCTCCGCGCCGGCGGGGCGGTCGAGGCGGTCGAGGCGCCCGGCCGGATGCTCGGCGTCGCGCCGTCGCCCCAGCTGACGACGGCGGAGCTGCTGCTCGGGCCCGGCGACCTGCTGCTGCTCTACACCGACGGGATCCTCGACGCGCGCGCGAGCCGCGAGACGTTCGGCGAGCAGCGGCTGCGCGACGCGCTCGCCGCGAGCGCCGGCGAGGCGGCGTCGACCGTCGTCGGGGCGATCGACCGCACCGTCCGCGCCTTCGCGCCGGGCCGCCCGCGCGACGACAAGGCGCTCATGGCGCTGCGCGTGCCGGTCGAGTAGCCGCGCCCGCCTGCCCCGCATCGGCGCGTCGAAACGGTTTGTGACCGGCGGTCAGCCGGGGATCCCGGCGGCATGAGCCTGATCGCCTTCATCATCTCCCTCGCCTTCATGGGCCTCATCGTCGGCGCGCTCGCGCGCCTGGCGCTGCCGGGCCGTGACCCCATGTCCATCTTCCAGACGATCCTCGTCGGCATGGGCGGCACGCTCGCCGCGGGCCTCATCGCCCAGGCGGCGCTCGGCCGCAACGGCGGGAGCTTCGTGATCGCCGTGCTGGTCTCGACGCTGATCGTCTACTTCATCCGCCGCTCGCGCGGCGGCTCGGTCACCCGTCCGGCGCCCCGCCGGCGCGGCGCGTTCGGCGGCCGCTCCTCCTAGCCGGCGCCAGGTGCTCGGCCGCCGCCTCGCGCAGGGCGGCGGCGAGCGCCTCGAGCCCGGGCCGCTGCCGGCCCGACCGGCGCGTGACAGGAAGATCGTGCGCGACAGGTCGTAGTCAGCGACGCGGCGCACGACGATGCCGGGCCGGCCCCCAGGCTCGGCACGAGCGCGACGCCCGCGCCTTCGACGACGAGCGCGAGCATGATCAGCGCGTCGTTGCAGCGGTGGTGGACGTCCGGCTCGAACCCCGCTCCCCGGCCCGCGCGCTCGACCATCTGCCCGCAGCGCGTGTCCTCGTTGGCGGTGATCCGGCGAGCCCGCCCAGCGCGACGGCGCCGCCCTCGCCCGCCGCCGGACGGCCTTCGGGGAGGGCGACCACGACCTCGTCGCCCGCCCAGCTCCTCCTTGAGCAGGCTCGGGTAGACGCGCCCGCGGCGCGAAGTCGTAGCCTCGGCCACGGCGGCGTCGAGCTCGCGGAGCGCGAGCGCGGGCAGGGCCTCCTCCGGCTCCATCTCGCGCAGCTCGAGGCGCAGCTCGGGGTGGCGCCCGCGCAGGAGGGCCTGCGCGCCCGGCACGAGCGAGATGAGCGGCGTCTGGAGCGAGGCGACACGCAGCGTCCCTCCGCCCGTCCCCGCCGCGGCCTGGAGGTCGGCCTCGGCCTCCTCGAGCTGGGCGAGCTGCTGTGACACCGCGGACGGCGTGTCGGCGAGCGCCTCCGTCACCGCGGCGACCGTGCCGCGCGCCTACGCCGCCCGCGCGACGGCGCCCGCCGCCGCGCCCGCGTCCCGGAGCGCCGCACCGTCCATGCGGCTGCATGACGCCCGTCGGACCGCGCGCCGTGGTATCTACGGGGCGTCATGCGCGAGGACGACCAGCCGTTCACGCTGCACGTCGAGGGCCGCGAGGGGTCGGTCCGCGTCATCGCGACCGGCGAGCTGGACCCGAGCACGGCCCCGAGCGTCGGGGGCGTGCTCGCCCAGCACCGCGGCGAGGACGTCGTGATGGACTTCACCGAGGTGCGCTTCGCCGACTCGTCGATCGTTCGCACCCTCGTCGAGGAGCGCCACCACGCCCAGCTCGCCGGCAACCGCTTCGCCATCGAGGGCGCGAACGACCGCGTCCGCCGCTCGTTCGAGCTCAGCGGCGTCGCCGACATGTTCGAGTGGATCCCCTAGCGGTCGACTTCGAGCCAGATCACGCCGGGGTCGCGGTCGACGCCCCACCGATCCGCGAGCTTCTCGACGAGGTAGAGCCCGTAGCCGCCGGTGCCGTCGTTCGACGGCGCGATCTCGGGGATGAACCCGGCGCCCTCGTCGTGGACCTCGAGCCGCAGCGCGTCCGGGCGCACCTCGAGGCGGACCTCGAACCCCGCGCCGCGCGCGTGGCGCACGGCGTTCGTCACGAGCTCGGAGGCCAGCAGCATCACGTCGCCCGACGTGCGCGGATCGACGTCGGCGAGCTGGAGCGCGTCCTCGACGTCGTGGCGCGCGCGGCCGATCGCGGCAGGGCGTGCGGAATGGCGGAAGCGGAGCTCGAGCACCTGGGGGGTCATCGCTCCCGGTCGGGGTACCCGGCACCCCTGGCGCGCACGCGCTCGCTTTCACGTGATGGCGCGACGCCAAAGCGGTCGCGGTGCCGAGGCCGATGTAGACCGCCGCGCCGGCGTAGCGCCCGGCGTCCCGGGCACCGGGGCGGCGCCGGCGCAGGCGGCCCGCCAGCGCCCCCGCCGCGAGCGCGTAGGGGCAGTCGCTGAGCAGCGCGAGGAGCACGAAGACCGTGCCCAGCACGAGGATCTGGGCCAGGACGGGCCCGCGGTCGGGGTCGACGAACTGGGGCAGGAACGCGAGGAAGAAGATCGCCGTCTTCGGGTTGAGGACGTTGACGACGCCGCGCCGGAAGATCACGGCCGCGCGCGCGTCGCCCGGGACGGCGTCCCCGGCGCCCTCCGAGCGGTCGAGCAGCCGCCGCACGCCCAGGTAGAGCAGGTACGGCGCCCGCGAAGACGAGGAGCGTGCCCGGGTCGGGCATCAGGCCGCGCGTCGCGCCTTCACGAGGTGACTCCAACCGCAAGACTGCGGCGCATGGACTTCGAGTCGAGCGAGCGGTGCCGCGAGTTCTCCGAGCGGCTGACCGCCTTCATGCAGGAGCACGTCTATCCCGCGGAGGCGGTGTTCGCCGAGCAGGTGCGGGCGGCCGGCGACCCGCACGCCGAGGCGCCGGTGATGGAGGAGCTGAAGGACGAGGCGCGCCGCCGCGGGCTGTGGAACCTGTTCCACCCCGATCCGGAGGTCGGGCCCGGGCTGAAGGTCGTCGAGTACGCGCCGCTGGCCGAGATCATGGGCCGCAGCCCGCTCGGCCCCGAGGCGTGCAACTGCTCGGCGCCCGACACGGGGAACATGGAGGTGCTCACGCTGTTCGGCACGCCCGAGCAGAAGGAGACGTGGCTGCGGCCGCTGCTCGACGGCGAGATCCGCTCGGCGTTCGCGATGACCGAGCCCGAGGTCGCGTCGTCGGACGCGACCAACATCGAGATGCGGATCGAGCGCGACGGCGACTCGTACGTCCTCAACGGCCGCAAGTGGTGGACGTCGGGCGCGATGCGCGAGCGCTGCCGGATCTTCATCGCGATGGGCAAGACGAATCCGGAGGGTCCGCCGCACAAGCAGCAGTCGATGATCCTCGTGCCGCGCGACACGCCCGGCGTCACCGTCGTGCGCAACCTGCCGGTCTTCGGCTACGCCGACCACGAGGGGCACGCCGAGGTGCTCTTCGAGGACGCGCGCGTGCCCGCGACGAACCTCGTGGCCGGCGAGGGCGACGGGTTCATGATCGCCCAGGCGCGGCTCGGGCCGGGCCGCATCCACCACTGCATGCGGACGATCGGCGTCGCCGAGCGGGCGCTCGAGGCGATGTGCCGCCGCGCGTCCGAGCGCGTGACGTTCGGCGCGCCGCTCGCGACGCGCGCGAACGTGCAGGACTGGATCGCCGAGGCGCGGATCGACATCGACATGGCGCGCCTGCTCACCCTCAAGGCGGCGTGGCTGATGGACACCGTCGGCAACAAGCACGCGCGCACCGAGATCGCCTCGATCAAGGTCGCCGCGCCCAACGTCGCGCTGAAGGTCATCGACCGCGCGATCCAGGTCCACGGCGGCGGCGGCGTCTCCGACGACTTCGGCCTCGCCTCGGCGTGGGCGCACATCCGGACGCTGCGGCTGGCGGACGGCCCGGACGAGGTCCACAAGATGACGATCGCGCGGCGCGAGCTGCGGGCGCATGCGTGAGGATGCGCCCGGCGGGTCGTTCGGCTGCCCCGACTGCGCGGGCTGATCCGCGAGCGCGCGCGGCGCGGCTGAGCCTCAGCGCACGCGCAGCGCGATCGCGTCGCCCGCCGCCAGCAGCATCGTGATCCCGGTGCGCGGGTCGCGCGGCGACGCGCGCTGCTCGCGCAGGACGACCGCCGACCACCGCTCGCCCGCGTCGAGCCGCGGCGCGACGTCCGCCGCCAGCTCGCGCGGCACCCACCCGAGCTGCTCGCCGCCCGGCAGGTCGACCGCGACGGCGTTCGCGTCGTGCTCGTTGGCGAGGTCGCGGCGCAGCGCGACCGGGCGGCCCGGCTCGGCGCCGGCGCCCTGGAGCGCCGCGTCGTGGTGCGCCGCCGCGCCGGCGACGCCGGAGACGATCAGCCCGCGCTCGCGCAGCGCGTCGCGGCCGAGGAACCGGCCCGACGCCGGGTCGACCGGCATGAAGCCCGCCACCCAGACGATGCCGCCGTCGTCCGGGTACCAGTAGCGCTCCTCGCGCTCGACCTCGACCTCGACCGCGTCGCTCATTCCGGAGGCACTCTGCCGTATGGTCCGCCGCCATGCGCACCCTGCGCCTGCGGCATCCGGCGCAGCTCGTCCCACTCGCCTTCCTGATCGGGGTCGCCGTCGGGACGGCCCTGCTCGCGCTTCCCGTCGCGCGTGCGGGCCCCGGCGGCGCGTCGGGGCTCGAGGCCGTCTTCACCGCGACCTCGGCGATCTGCGTCACTGGGCTCGCGGTGGTGGACACGCCGACGTACTGGTCCGGCTTCGGCGAGGCCGTGATCCTCGTCCTCATCCAGGTCGGCGGCTTCGGGATCATGACGCTGGCCTCGCTGCTGAGCCTGCTGGTGGCCCGGCGCCTCGGCCTGCGCACGCGCCTCACCGCGCAGGCGGAGACGAGGACGCTCGGCCTCGGCGACGTCCGCCGCGTCCTCATCGGCGTCGCGCTCTTCAGCCTGGCCTTCGAGGCCGTCGCGGCGGTCGTCCTCGCCCTGCGGCTGGCGACGACATACGACGAGTCGCTCGGCGAGGCGGTGTACCACGGCGTGTTCCATGCCGTCTCGGCGTTCAACAACGCGGGCTTCGCGCTGTACAGCGACAACCTGATCGGGTTCGCCACCGACCCGGTGATCTCGATCACCATCGCGGTGGCGATCATCGCCGGCGGCCTCGGCTTCCCCGTCCTGTTCGAGCTGCGCCGCGAGCTGGTCAGCCCGTCCACCTGGACCCTGCACACGCGGATCGTGGTGTGGATGACGCTCATCCTGCTCGTCACGGGCACCGCGGCGGTGACGGCGTTCGAGTGGAGCAACCCCGAGACCCTCGGGCCGCTGTCGGTCGGCGGGAAGCTGCTGGCCGGCTTCTTCCAGAGCGTCCAGCCGCGCACCGCGGGCTTCAACTCGCTCGACTACAGCGAGATGAACGAGACGACCTGGCTCGTGACCGACGTCCTGATGTTCATCGGCGGCGGCCCGGCCGGCACCGCCGGCGGCGTCAAGGTCACGACGGTCGCGGTGCTGGCGTTCATCGTGATGGCCGAGGTGCGCGGCGACCCGACCGTCCACGTCCACAACCGCCGTCTGCCGGCCGGAGCGCAGCGCCAGGCGGTGAGCGTCATCGTCCTCGGGCTGGCGGTGGTGGCCGCCAGCACGCTGGCGCTGGTGGCCATGAGCGGCGAGAATCTCGATCGCGTGCTGTTCGAGACGATCTCCGCCTTCAGCACGGTCGGCCTCTCCACCGGCATCACCGCCGACCTCCCCCCGGAGGGCAAGTGGCTGCTGATCGTGCTGATGTTCGTCGGGCGCGTGGGCACCATCGCGCTCGCGTCGGCGCTCGCGCTGCGCGGGCGACCGATCCTGTACCGCCTCCCGGAGGAGCGACCGATCCTTGGCTGACCGCAAGCAGGGCAACGGCATGCTGGTCCTCGGGCTGGGCCGCTTCGGCGGCGCGATCGCCGAGACGCTCGCCGACCTCGGTCACGAGGTCCTCGCCGTGGACAACGACCACAGGCTCGTGCAGGCCTACGCCGGGCGGCTGACGCACGTCGTCGAGGCCGACACCACCGACGCCGAGGCGCTGCGCCAGATCGGCGCAGACGAGTTCAGCTGCGCGGTGGTGGCCATCGGCACGAACATCGAGGCGAGCATCCTGACGACGTCGGTCCTGGTCGACCTGGGGATCCCGACGATCTGGGCGAAGGCGATCTCCAAGCCGCACGGGCGGATCCTCGAGCGGGTGGGCGCCACGCGCGTCGTGCTCCCCGAGCACGAGATGGGCGAGCGCGTCGCCCACCTCGTGTCGGGCCGGGCGCTCAACTACATCGAGTTCGAGGACGGGTTCGCGCTCCTCGAGACGAAGCCGCCCGCGAAGTACGTCGGCAAGAGGCTCGGCGACGCGGGCATCCGCTCGGAGCACGGCGTGACCGTCGTCAGCATCAAGCGCCACGGCGAGGACTTCGCCCACGCCACCGCCGACAGCGTGATGGGCGCCGACGACCTGCTCATCGTCGCCGGGAAGACCGAGCTGGCCGAGCGCTTCGCCGCGCTGAGCTAGCGGATCTGGTCGTAGACCTTGAACATCGGCATGTACATCGCGATGACGATGAAGCCGACGATGGCGCCGACGACCACGATCATGATCGGCTCGAGGATCGAGGTCAGCGACTTGACCGCCGCCTCGACCTGGTCCTCGTAGAAGTCGGCGACCTTCGAGAGCATCGTGTCGAGGGCGCCGGTTTCCTCGCCCACGCCGATCATGTGCGTGACCATCGAGGGAAAGACGTCGAGGTCCTTGAGCGGCGCCGCGATCGTGCCGCCGCGCTTGACGTTCTCGATGACGTCGTACATGGCCTTCTCGATCACGTAGTTGCCGGCCGTCTTGCCGGTGATCTCGAGCGCCTGGAGCAGCGGGACGCCGGCGGTGGTCAGCGCGGACAGCGTCCGCGACCAGCGGGCCAGGGCGACCTTCTGCACGATCGTCCCGATCTTCATCGGGATCTTCAGCCGCATCGTGTCCCACTGCTGGTGGCCGCGCGTGCTGCCCTTCCACTTCTTGAACCCGACGACGGTGCCGGCGACGCCGGCGATGAGGAGGTACCAGCGGCCGGTGACGAAGTCCGACACCATGACCGTGATCTTGGTGATGAGCGGCAGCTCGCCGCCGAAGTCCTTGAAGATGTCCTCGAAGATCGGGACGAGGAAGATCACGAGCGCCAGCAGCACGATGCCGGCGAAGGTCATGATCACGCCCGGGTAGACCATCGCGCTCTTGACCTGGCGGCGCAGCGAGTCCTCGGACTCGATCTGGTCGGCGACGCGCAGCAGCGCCGACTCGAGCATGCCGCCGGTCTCGCCCGCGCGGGTCATCGCGACGAAGAGCTGGTTGAAGACCTTGGGGTGGCGCTCGAGCGCGTCCGAGAGCGGCAGGCCCGCCTCGACGTCCTTGCGCACCTTCGTCAGCGTCGTCTGGAGCGGCTTGCTCTCCGTCTGCTGCTCGAGGACGTAGAGCGCCTTGAGGATCGTCATGCCCGAGCTGACCATCGTGGCCAGCTGGCGGGTCATGATCGCGATGTCGGTGAGCTTGACCCGGTCCGACCCGGGGAGCTTCAGCTCCTTCGACGTCCGCTTGTCGGCGATGTCGAGGACGATGAGGCCCCGGGCCTTCAGCTGGTCGGAGACGTGCTGCTTCGACTCGGCCTCGACCTCACCCTGGGCCTGGCGGCCCGTGAGGTCCATCGCCTTGAAGACGAACGTCGTGGCGCTCATGTCAGGCCGCCATGAGCCCGCCGGAGCCCATCAGGCGCCGCAGCTCGTCCGGGTGCGACGAGCGCTGCTCCGCGAGCTTCTGCGAGATCTTGCCCTGCCGCACGAGCGTGGCGAGCGCGGCGTCCATCGTCTGCATGCCCGACTGCGAGCCGGTCTGCATGACCGACGTGATCTGGTGCGTCTTGCCCTCGCGGATCAGGTTGCGGACCGCCGCCGTCGGGATCAGCACCTCGCAGGCCGCGATGCGGCCGGCGCCGTCGCTCGTCGGGAGCAGCGTCTGCGTGACGACGCCCTGGAGCGCGACCGACAGCTGCACGCGGACCTGCTGCTGCTGCTCGGGCGAGAACACGTCGATGATGCGGTCGATCGTCTCGGCGGCGCCCTGGGTGTGGAGCGTGGCGAACACGAGGTGGCCGGTCTCCGCGGCGGTCAGCGCCGTCGAGATCGTCTCGAGGTCGCGCATCTCGCCGACGAGGATCACGTCGGGGTCCTGGCGCAGGGCGGCCTTCAGCGAGGCCGCGAACGACTTGGCGTCCGTCCCCAGCTCGCGCTGGTTGACGATGCACTTCTTGTGCGGGTGCAGGAACTCGATCGGGTCCTCGATCGTGAGGATGTGGTCCTCGCGCGTGCGGTTGATCGAGTCGATGACCGCGGCCAGCGACGTCGACTTGCCGGAGCCGGTCGGGCCGGTGACGAGGACGAGGCCGCGGGGCTTGTGCACGAAGTCGTGCAGCACCGCCGGCAGGCCCAGCTCGTCGATCGACTTGATCTCGAACGGGATCAGGCGGAACGCCGCGCCCAGCGCCGAGCGCTGGAAGTACGCGTTGACGCGGAAGCGCGCCACGTTCGGGATCGCGTAGGCGAAGTCGAGCTGCCAGTCGGTCTCGAGCCGCTGGCGCTGGTCGTTCGTCAGGATGGAGTAGATGACCTCACGCGTGTCGGTCTGCGTGAGGACGGGGTACTCCTCGAGCTTCACCAGCCGCCCGCGGACACGAACCATCGGGTGAGAGCCCGCGGTGATGTGGAGGTCTGAGGCCTTGCGCTGGAGAACCTCCAGCAGCAGGTCGGCGAAGTCGAAGTGCATGACTGCCCGGTCATCGGCCGCGAGGCGCGCGGCTGGACGGGTCCTCGACGCCGGTTGGACCGATGTCGGACCTGCGACACTGAGGAGCAGCGATGGACGAGCCGATCAAGCGCGCTCCCGAGAAGCCGGATCAGCAGCCCTGGCGGGTCGAAGGGGCGCGCGAGCGCCCGGCCGACGGCAAGGACCGTCCCGGCCTGCCGGGCACCGGCGGCGACGGCGGCCGGCCGCGGTTCCGCTTTCCGCGCTGGCTGCTGTGGATGACGCTCGGCCTGCTCGCGCTGAACCTGCTCGTCGCCCGCCAGGTCCCGAACGACGGCGGCCGCGAGCAGGTGCCGTTCTCGACGTTCCAGGACCAGCTCGAGCGCGGCAACGTCACGAAGGTCAACGCGACCGGCGACGACGTCCAGGGCGAGTTCGAGACGAAGGTCGACTCCCCCACCGACGACGACCGCGACGCGAAGAAGGAGTTCGCGACGACGCTGCCCGCGTTCGTCGACACCGAGCAGCTCTCGAAGACGCTCACCGAGAAGGACGTCACGGTCAACGCCGAGCCGATCGACGACGGCCGCTCGTTCGTCGGGGACCTCCTGCTCTTCTTCGGCCCGACGCTGCTGCTCGTCGGCCTCTTCATCTTCTTCATGCGCCGCGCGGCCGGCGGCGCCGGCGGGGCGCTCACCGGGCTCGGGCGCTCGAAGGCCAAGCGCTACGAGGCGTCGGAGCAGCGCACGACGTTCGAGGACGTCGCCGGGATCGAGGAGGCCGAGGAGGAGCTCGTCGAGATCGTCGACTTCCTCAAGAACCCGGACCGCTACCGGCGCCTCGGCGCGATGATCCCGAAGGGCGTGCTGCTCAGCGGCCCGCCCGGCACCGGCAAGACGCTGCTGGCGCGCGCGGTCGCCGGCGAGGCCGACGTGCCGTTCTTCTCGCTGTCGGCCTCGGAGTTCATCGAGATGGTGGTGGGCGTCGGCGCCAGCCGCGTGCGCGACCTGTTCGAGAACGCCAAGAAGGCGGCGCCGGCGATCATCTTCATCGACGAGCTCGACGCGATCGGGCGCGCGCGCGGCGGCCCGGGCGGCAACCTGGGCGGCCACGACGAGCGCGAGCAGACGCTCAACCAGATCCTCACGGAGATGGACGGCTTCACCGGCTCGGAGGGCGTGATCGTCCTCGCCGCGACCAACCGCCCCGAGATCCTCGACCAGGCGCTGCTGCGCCCCGGGCGCTTCGACCGCCGCGTCGCGGTTTCGCCGCCCGACAAGGACGGGCGCAAGCAGATCCTCGAGGTCCACAGCCGCGGCAAGCCGATCGACCCCGAGGTGGACCTGGGGGCGATCGCCGCGTCGACGCCGGGGATGGTCGGCGCCGACCTTCGCAACCTCGTCAACGAGGCCGCGCTGTCGGCCGCCCGGCGCAACGAGGACACGATCAAGATCTCGGACTTCACGAACTCGCTGGAGCGGATCGTGCTCGGGGCAGAGCGCCGGATCACGATCTCGGCCGACGAGCGCGAGCGCACGGCCTACCACGAGTCCGGCCACGCGGTGCTCGGGATGCTCGAGCCGGGCGCGGACCCTGTCCGCAAGGTGTCGATCGTGCCGCGCGGGCGCGCGCTCGGCGTGACGTTCCAGTCGCCCGAGGCCGACCGCTACGGCTACGACGTCAAGTACCTGCGCGGCCGCATCGTCGGCGCGCTCGGCGGCCGGGCGGCGGAGGAGCTCGTCTACGGCAACGTGACGACAGGCGCCGAGTCAGACCTCGAGCAGGTCACCGCGATCGCGCGGCAGATGGTCGGCCGCTGGGGCATGTCGGAGCGGATCGGCATGGTGTCGGTGCTCCCCGGCCCCAACGACGAGCCGATGTTCTTCCCGGGCACGAACGGCGGCCCCTCCGAGTCGACGCGCGAGATCGTCGACGAGGAGGTCCGCAAGATCATCGACGAGTGCTACGCGGCGGCGCTCGAGCGGCTGCGCGAGAACCGCGACCGCTTGGAGAGCCTCGCGCGCGAGCTGCTCGACCGCGAGACGCTCGACGAGATGGACGCCTACCGCGCTGCCGGGTTCGACCGCAAGCCGCCGGCCGCCGAGCAGGGGCACGCGCCGGACATGGATCCGGTCGCGGCGGCCGAAGGCCCCCCGCGCGAGGGCTGAGGGCTAGGTCGTGCCGGTGACGCGGGCGATCTCGGCGATCGAGGTCCGGCCCAAGGCCACCTTGGCCAGGCCGTCCTCGCGCAGGCGCCGCATGCCCTGCGCGACCGCGACCTCGCCGATGCGGTCGGCGGACGCGCGCTCCACGGCGAGCGAGCGGATCTCGTCGGTGACGGTCATGACCTCGTAGAGGCCGATCCGGCCCTTGTAGCCCGAGCCGCCGCAGCGGTTGCAGCCCGCGGCCTCGAACGCCTCGATGTCGCCGGTGACGCCCTGGTAGCCGTGGTCGCGCAGCACGTCGGCGGTCAGCGTCACGGGCTTCTTGCAGTTCTCGCACAGCGTCCGCGCCAGCCGCTGCGCGACGACGCAGTCGATCGCGCTCGAGACGAGGAACGGCTCAATCCCCATCTCGATGAGCCGGGTGACGGCGCCGGGCGCGTCGTTCGTATGCAGCGTGGAGAGGACGAGGTGGCCGGTCAGCGCCGACTCGACGGCGATCTGCGCGGTCTCGCGGTCGCGGATCTCGCCGACCATGATCACGTCGGGGTCGGCGCGCATCATCGCGCGCAGTCCGCTGGCGAACGTGAGGCCGGCCTTGGTGTTGGTCTGGACCTGCGTGATGCCGCCGACCTGGTACTCGACCGGGTCCTCGATCGTGATGATGTTCTTCTCGGGCGTGTTGATGACGCCGAGCGCCGCGTAGAGCGTGGTCGACTTGCCGGAGCCGGTCGGGCCGGTGACGAGCACGGCGCCGTAGGCCTGGGTGAACGCGCGCTTGAAGCGCCGCTCGTCGTCCTCCCCCATGCCGAGCTTGTCGAGGTTCATGATCACGGAGTCCTTGTCCAGGATCCGCATCACGATCGACTCGCCGTGGACGCTCGGGAGGCTGACGACGCGCAGGTCGACCTGGTGGCCGTCGATGGTCAGGCCGACGCGGCCGTCCTGGGGGACGCGCCGCTCGGCGATGTCCAGGTCGGCCATGATCTTCACGCGGCTGATGACGCCGTTGACCATCCGGCGCGGGATCGACGTCGCCTCGATGAGCACGCCGTCGACGCGGAACCGCACGCGCATGTCGGTGCCGTCGGGCTCGAGGTGGACGTCGGAGGCGCCCTGCTCGACGGCCTGGGCCACGATCTGGTTGACGAGGCGGATGACCGGCGCGTCGTCGGCGGACTCGCGCAGGTCGACGACCTCGGCGGGGCCGTTGTCGGCGAGGTCGTCCTCGCTGTCGAAGCTCGCGGAGTCGACGACGTCGTCGAGGCGGGTGATACGGCTGATGAGCGTGGCGATGTCCTCGCGGCTGGCCACCGCGGCGCGGACCTCGAGGCCGGTCATGATCGCGATGTCGTCGATGGCGAGGACGTTCGCCGGGTCGGCCATGGCCACCAGCACCGAGCGCTCGTCGACGTAGGCGACGGGGACGGCCTCGTAGCGGCGGGCCGCCGTGGTGCCGAGGAGGTTGGCGGCGGCCATGTCGACCGGGAAGCTCGCGAGGTCGAGGTGGTCGAGCCCGTGGCGCTCGGCGACGGCGCGGGCGAGCTGCTCCTGGGTGATGTGGCTGCCCTCGAGGAGGATCTTCTCCGTGGCCATGCCGCGGTTGCGGCCCTCCTGCTGGGCCTGCTCGATGCGGGCGTGGTCCGTGAAGCCGAGGCTGACCAGGACGTCGGTCAGGGCACGCGCGCTGCCACCGCGTCGCGTGGGGGGAGTGATCCCCTCCCACTGTGCGGCGTCCGAGCTGGCGGTGTCGAGCGGCTGAAGATGCATGGGCGAGTGATCCCTGGCCACCTCATCGGCACCGCGCCTGGGTTCCTTAGTTCAGTGCTCGTGCGGCTCGGCGCATGGCGTCGAGCGGCGCGGGTCGGCCGGTCCAGCGCTCGAAGCTGAGCGCCCCCTGGCGCACGAGGATCTCGAGGCCGTCGATGGCCCGCGCGCCGTCGTCGATCGCCCGCCGGAGCAGGGCTGTCGTGTCGCGCCCGTAGACCAGGTCGACGACGGTGTCGAAGCCCACGGGGTCGAGCGGCAGCTCCGACGGGTCGCGCATCCCGACGGGCGTGCAGTTGACCAGGCACTCCGCCTCCACCGGACGGTCGACGAGGCGGGCGCCGAGCCCCTCCGCACGCGCGGGCGTGCGGGCGAGGACGCTGACGTCCGCTCCGGCGTCGCGCAACGCCCAGATCACGGCGCGCGCGCTGCCGCCGGCGCCGAGGACGAGCGCCGACTCCGGCGGCTCGCCGAGCGCCGCCATCAGCCCCGGCGCGTCCGTGTTGTCGGCGTCGATCCCGTCGGCGCCGAACGTCAACGTGTTGGCCGCGCCGATCGCGCGGGCGCGCTCCGTCGCCGTGCCGGCGACGGCCAGCGCCGCCTCCTTGTGCGGCATCGTGACGTTGACCCCGGCGAACCCGGCCCCCCCGAGCGCGGCGATCGTCTCCCCGGCCAGCTCGGGCGGCACCGGCACGCGCTGGTAGCGGTGGTCGCCGAGCCCCAGCTCGGCGAACGCGGCGGCGAACATCGCCGGCGAGCGGCTGTGGTCCACGGGCCAGCCGACGACGCCGAAGCGCCGCGTCACCACGGCTCGGGGCGGCCCTCGTGGAAGAAGCCGCCGCTCGGCCCGTCGTGTTCGAGCAGCGCGAGGTCGACGATGTGCTCCGCGGCCTGCTCGGGGGTGCGGTCGGCGTAGGGCGCCATCCGGGTCCCGACGGTGCCGGGGTCGGCCGCGTTGACCTTGACGCCGGTCCCCTCCAGGCGGCTCGCGAGGATGACGGTGAGCGCGTTGAGGCCGGCCTTGGCGACGCTGTACGCGGGCGCGGCGGGCCACAGGCCGCCGGCGAACGACCCGGCGCCGCTCGAGACGTTGACGATCCGCCCCCAGTCACGGGCGAGCATGCCGGGCAGGAAGGCGCGGCACGTCCGCCACGAGCCGAGCAGGTTCGTCTCGACGATCGCCATCACGCGCTCCTCGTCCTCGGTGACGGGATCCTGGCCCTCGTCGAGGATCGCGGCGTTGTTGACGAGGATGTCGACGTCGCCCGCGTCGCTCGCCGCCTTGCGGACCCAGTCGGCGTCGCGAACGTCGAGGCGCAGCGGGGTCGCCCCGATCGCGTCGGCGGCCTCGCGGACGGAAGCCTCGTCGCGGCCGGCGACGATCACGTTCAGCCCCTCCGCGCGCAGGCGCTCGGCCACCGCCCGGCCGATGCCGCGGTTGGCGCCGGTGACGAGCGCGGTCCGGTCCATCAGCACTCGATCGGGGAGTTGCCGCCCAGCTCCTCGCGCTTGCGGTCGTAGGCGGCCTTGTCGCGGGCGAACTCCGCATCGGTGTCCGAGAAGTTGTGGGCCCCCTCCCCGCAGGGCCGCAGCACGTAGAAGAGGAAGTCGACGTCGGCCGGGGCGGCGGCCGCCTTGATCGAGCTGATGCCCGGGCTGCCGATGGGGGTGGGCGGCAGGCCGGTGCGGCGGTACGTGTTGAACGGCGAGTCGGACTCGAGCTCCGACTGGCGGATCGGGCGCTTCCAGTTGCGCGTCGCGTAGCGGATCGTCGCGTCGAGCTGGAGGGGCATCCCCTCCCGCAGGCGGTTGTAGACGACCGCCGCGATGAGCGGCCGCTCCTTGGCCAGCGACGCCTCGCGCTCGACCATCGAGGCGATGATGAGCACGTCGTAGACGTCGAGGCCGCGGCGCCTCGCGCGCGTCATGTCGACCTCGCGGATCTTCTCGCGGAAGGTGGCGAGCTGCTGGCCGACGAGCGCGCTCGCCCGCGCGCCCGGCTTCAGCTCGTAGGTCGCCGGGAAGAGGAAGCCTTCGAGCGTGTTCGTGTCGCGGGGCGCGCCGAAGCGGGCCGGGCGGAAGCCCTTCTGGCGGTCGGTCGCGCCGAGGTAGCTGCCCTCGAGTCCGGCCTGCTTGACGAGCGGCGCCGTCTCCTGCCGCGAGCGGCCCTCGGGGATGACGACCCGGATCGTGCGCGGCGCCGCGGGGTCCTCGCCGAGCGCGTCGAGCGCGTCGCCGTAGCTCTGGTCCTTCTTGAGGCGGTACGTGCCGGCCTTGAGGTCGGCGCCGGCCAGCCGTGCCCGCACGACGAAGAGGAACGACGAGTCGACGATCTCGTTCTCGTCGAGCAGGTCGCCGACGTCGGCGACGGTCGAGTTCGGCGGGATCCGCACCGTGACGGTCTCCCCGCCGTCGCCCTTGAACGGCTGGAAGAGCAGGTTGAGCCCGAACAGGAAGAGCCCGACGAACACCAGCAGGATGCCGGCGAGGATCCGGGCGCGGCGGCGGCGGCGCTTGGCGAACGCGGGCGCCCCCGGCGGCGGAGGCGGCGGCGGGAGCCGCCGGTCGCGCGCCGAGACCCGCTTCGCCCCGACCGGCCTCTCGTCGGGACCGGCGACGACGGGTGCGGGCCGCGCGCGCCGCGCAGCCGGAGGGACGATCGGAGGGCGGCCAGTCGGCTCGTCGCCGCCGACGGCCGCGCCCTCCGACGTGTCGTGCGACAGCGGGTCGAACGCCTCGGTGGGCTGAAGGGGCGCGGGGCCGGGGTCCCCGACCGCCTCAGCGTCAACGGGCTCGGAGGCGACGGGCTCCTCAGGCTCCACGAAGTCACTACGCGGCGGCTCCGGCGCGAAGTCCGGAGGGTCGTCCGCCCGCGGCTCCTCCGCGAGGTCGCGCTCCTCCGCCGCGCGCTCCTCCCACCGCCCCGGCTCCTCCTCCCGCGGCGGCGGCGCGAAGTCGAGATCGTCGTCGGTGAAGTCGCGGAGCGGGGGTTGCGGCTCCTCCGCCGCGGGCGCGACGTCCTGCGGCTCCTCCTCAGCGACGTCGCTGCGCGACGGCGACGGCGACGGCGCCGGCGGGCGCTCGGCGACCGGCGGCACGGGGCGGCCGGTTCGGCGGGCTTCTCTTTCCGGGCGCTCGGCGACCGGCGGCACGGGGCGGCCGGTTCGGCGGGCTTCTCTTTCGAGGCGGGCCCGCTCGCGCTCCTCGGGGGTGCGCTCGCGGGGCGCTTCGTCTTGTCGACGGAAGATCGGCATATACGCGCGCGACCGGCCTCAGGCTAACGACCGGTCCGGTCGTGAAGCCCGGCGAGCGCCGCTCAGAAGCCCTGGGTGTGCGGGTTCGGCGTGGGCGCGGGGTTGTCCGGGAACGCCGGCCGGTCGTCCGGCCGCGTCTCGGGATGCACGTCGGGCTTGCCGTCCGGATCCTCGACCTCGAGCTTGCCGTCGGCGCCCCGCTTGACCTTCAGCTTCGGCACGCCGCCGCGGTCGAACAGCTCGCCACGCTCGCTGCGCTTGTGGAGTGCCATGGCCCGCAGGCTACCGGGAGGCGAGCCAGTCTTCGAGCAGGACCGCCGCCGCGCGCGAGTCCTCGGACGTCTCGTCGCCACCGGACCGCTGCGCGATGCGCGTCGTGAACCGCTCGTCGTACAGCTCCACCGGCACGCGCTCGCCCAGCCGCTCGGCGAGCGCCGCGGCGAACGCCCGCGCCTCCTCGGTCTGCGGCGTGTCGCGCCCGCTGAGCCCCAGCGGCAGCCCGACCACCACCAGCGCGACGGCGTGCTCGCGCACGAGCCCCAGCACCCGACCCATCCCCTTGCGCGTCCCCGGCCGCTCGACCGCCTCGATCGGCGTCGCGAGCGTGCCCGTCGGGTCGCTGAGCGCGCAGCCGCAGCGCGCGCTCCCGTAGTCCAGCGCGAGGACGCGCCCGGCCGGCCGGCTCACGAAGCGCCGAGCGCGGCCGCGATGGCCTCGCGCGCGGCGGTGAGCGCCTCGGGCAGCTTCGACGGGTCGCGCCCGCCGGCCTGCGCCATCGTGTCCTTGCCGCCTCCCCCGCCGCCCACGACCTCGGCGGCGGTCTTCACGATCTGTCCGGCCTTCACGCCGCGCTCGATGAGCGACGGGGACACGGCGACGACGAGCGCGACGCGGCCCTCGTTCGCCGTTCCGAGCACGATCGCCGAGTCGCCGAGCTGCCCCTTCACGCGGTCGGCGAGGTCGGGGAGCGTCTTCGGATCGGTCGCCGGTAGCTCCCGCGTGAGGATCTTGGCCTGCCCGACGACCTCCGCGCCGTCGACGAGGGCCGTGAGGTCGATGCCGTCGTCGGAGGGCCGTGACTTCTGCTGCTTCGCCCTGGCCTGGAGGTCGCCGATCGCGGACGGCACCTCCTCCGGGCGCTTGCGCAGCAGCGCCGCGGCCTCGCCCAGCAGCGCGTCCTCGCGGCGCAGCAGCGCGACGCCCTCCGGCCCGGTCAGCGCCTCGATGCGCCGCACGTTCGCCGCCGACGACGACTCGCCGACGAGCTTGAACACGCCGATCTCGGCCGTCGAGCGCACGTGCGTCCCGCCGCACAGCTCGCGCGAGAACGTCCCGTCGCCGATCTGCACCACGCGCACGACGTCGCCGTACTTCTCGCCGAACAGGGCCATCGCGCCGAGCCGCCGCGCCTCCTCGAGCGGCATCGTCAGCGCGCGGACGCGGTGGTTCGCGAGGATCTCGGCGTTGACGCGGTCCTCGACCCACGCGACGTCCTCGGCCGACAGCGCCTCGCCGTGCGTGAAGTCGAACCGCAGCTTGTCCGGGCCGACGTAGGAGCCCGCCTGGCGCACGTGGTCGCCGAGGCGCTCGCGCAGCGCGGCGTGCAGCAGGTGCGTCGCGGTGTGGTGGCACTGGGTCGCATGGCGGACCTGCGCCGACACCCGCGCGACGACGCGCTCGCCCGCCTTGAGCGCGCCGCGCTCGACCTCGAGCACGACCGCCTGGTCGTCGCCGAGCCGCAGGACGTCGGCCACCCGCGCCGCGCACGCGCCCGACTCGCACTCGATCACGCCGGAGTCGGCGATCTGGCCGCCGCCGGTCGCGTAGAAGGGCGACTCGGCGAGCTTTATGAGCACACGGCCGTCGACCTGCTCGGCCGCGGCCGCCCCGTGCACCAGCTCGAGCGCGCGCGTGCGCAGCTCGTCGGGGGCGCCGGGGCCGGTCCGCGCCGTCGCCGACCGCGCGCGCTGCTGCTCCATCAGCGACTCGAAGCCCGCCTCGTCGACCCCGAGCCCGTGCTCGGTGACGAGCTCGAGCGTCAGGTCGATCGGGAAGCCGAACGTGTCGTGGAGGCGGAACGCGTCCTCCGACGAGACCCCCTCGTCGCCGTTCGCGCGGGCCCGGTCGATCAGCTCGTCGAGGAGCTTCGTCCCCTGCTCGAGCGTGTGGCCGAAGCTGCGCTCCTCGTTGCGGATCCACATATCCGTCGTGAAGCTCTGCTGCGCAAGCTCTGGATACGCGCCTTCCATGATCTCCACGACCTTCTTGTGGTACCGCGTCATGAACAGCGGGTCCATCCCGAGCCGCCGGCCGTGGAGGATCGCCCGCCGCATGATCCGGCGCACGATGTAGCCGCGGCCCTCGTTCGACGGCTCGACTCCGTCACCGATGAGGAACGTCATCGCCCGTGCGTGATCGGCCAGCACTCGCAGCGAGCGATCGTTCGGCTCGACGTTCGCCTCCCGGCGCCCGAACTCGACGAGCGGCGCGAACTGGTCCGTCTCGAAGACGGTTTCGGCGCCCTGCTTGAGGATCGCCATGCGGTTCAGCCCGAGGCCGGTGTCGATGTTCTGCGCCGGCAGCGGGGTGAGCGTGTTGACCGGCTCCTGATTGAACTGCATGAACACGAGGTTCCAGAACTCGAGGAACCGCTCGTTCTCACCGCCGGGCAGGTCGTCGGGCGTCCCCACTCGAGGCCGCGGTCGAAGTAGAGCTCCGAGCACGGGCCGCACGGCCCCGTCGGCCCGGCCTGCCAGAAGTTCTCCGACCGCGGGCACAGGACGATCCGCTCGCGCGGCACGCCGACCGAGAGCCACGCCTCGATCGCCTCCTCGTCGGGCCCGAGCCCCAGCTCCTCGTCGCCCTCGAACACCGTTGCCCACAGGTCCTTCGGGTCGAACGCGAGCACCTCGAGCGCGAACTGCCACGCGAACTCGACCGCGGCCTGCTTGAAGTAGTCGCCGATCGAGAAGTTGCCGAGCATCTCGAAGAACGTGAGGTGCCGGGTCGTGTTGCCGACGTTCTCGATGTCGGTCGTGCGGAAGACCTTCTGGCAGCTCGTCAGCCGGTGGTGCGGCGCGCGCTCCTGCCCGAGGAAGTACGGCTTGAGCGGGTGCATGCCCGCGGTCGTGAGCAGGACCGACGGGTCGTAGTCGGCGGGGACGAGCGACGCCGAGCGCAGCCGCCTGTGGTCGCGCTGCTCGAAGAAGCCGAGGAAGGCCTCGCGGATCTCGTCGGACGTCACGCCCTGATACTAGGCACGATCGATCGTCGCGCTGCCGACGACGGCGCCGTCCGCGCCGCTGAACACCGCGGTCTGACCGGGCGCGACGCCCTCGAACGGCTCGAGCAGCTCGAGCTCTGACCCGCGCAGCCGGCAGGCCACCGGGCGCGACCGGTAGCGCAGCCTCACGCCGACGACGGCGTCCTCGTCGCGGTGCAGCCGGATCCCGCGCAGCGCGACGCGCTCGGCGGCCAGCGCCTCCCGCGGCCCGACGGTGACCGTGTTCGCGCGCGCGTCGGTGGCGACGACGTAGAGCGGCTCCCGGTCCCGCCGCCGACGCCGACGCCCTTGCGCTGCCCGACGGTGAAGTGGTGGTGGCCGCGGTGGCCGCCGAGCCGGCGCCCGGAGCGGTCGACGATCGCCCCGGCGCGGTCGCGCATGCCGCCGTGGCGGGCGAGGAACGCGGCGCGGCCGGTCCCCGCGAGGAAGCAGAGGTCCTGGGAGTCGGGCTTGTTCGCGACCGCGATGCCGGCCTCTGCAGCGAGCGCCCGAACCGCCGGCTTGCGCAGGCGGCCGAGCGGGAAGCGCAGCCGCGCGAGCGTCGCCGGCGCGACGCCGGCGAGCATGTACGTCTGGTCCTTCGCCTCGTCGAGCGCGGGCCGCAGCAGCCCGTCGTCGCCGACGCGCGCGTAGTGCCCCGTCGCCAGCGCGCCGGCGCCGACGCGGTCGGCCAGCGCGAGCATCGCGTCGAGCCGCACGCTGCCGTTGCAGCGGATGCACGGGTTCGGCGTGAGCCCGGCGGCGTGGTCGGCGAGGTACGGGTCGACGACGCCCGCCCGGAACGCGTCGCGGACGTCGAGCGTGAGGTGCGCCATCCCGAGCCGGTGCGCGACGCCCCGCGCCCCGTGGACGGCGCTGGCCGAGCAGCAGCTGCGCTCGCCGTCGTTGTGGGGATCGCGCCACAGCTCGACCGTGACCGCGACGACGTCGGCGTGCGAGCGGGCGCAGAGCAGCGCGGCGACGGCGGAGTCGACGCCGCCGGACATCGCGACGAGGATCCGGTCGGCCGGCGGCGCGGCCCCGTTGGCCGCGACCGCCTTCCCCAGTGCGACGGCGAGCGCGTCGGCCGCGAGGTCGGCGGCGTGGAGCTTGCCGGGGCTGAGGCCGCCCAGCTCGGAGGCGATGTCGGACGAACCGATCCGCGCAGCGTCGAGGAACGGCGCGCCCTCGGCCAGCTCGACGGCGGCGCTCGCCGCGGCGATCGTCGTGCCGCAGCCGCTGGCCTCGAACCCCGCCGCGGCGACCCGGTCGCCCTCCACGCGCAACGAGATGCGAACGAGGTCGCCGCACGCCGACCCGCCCGCGGCGCCGGCATGCGCGCCGTCGGGCTCGCGCCCCCGCCCGCGCGGGTGGCGCAGGTGGTCCTCGAAGCGCTCGTCCACGCCCCCGAGTCTAGGTCGCGCGGACCCCACACGATGCGAGAAAGCGCGCACAGTCAGCGGTTTCTCGCATTGAGTGGCGTCCCGGCCAGGTCGACGGTGGGGGAAGAGAGCGGCTCCGTGTGTCCACGCCGCCCGTCGCTGCTCAACTTCGCCGCCCCGGAACCGACCATGCAGTCTGTGAGCCAGGTTTCGCCTCCGCTGCGCATCGCCCTCGGGGGCGCCCTCGCGTTCCTCGCGCTGTGGTTCGTCGCGCTGAAGCCGAAGCCGCCCGCCGACGTGCCCCCCGCCCCG
This sequence comes from Solirubrobacteraceae bacterium, assembly GCA_030447275.1. Taxonomy (GTDB): domain Bacteria; phylum Actinomycetota; class Thermoleophilia; order Solirubrobacterales; family Solirubrobacteraceae; genus CADCVT01. Next base: position 41,417 of record JAUJPF010000002.1, read on the forward strand.
GCCCCGACCGGCGCCCAGAGCGCCCCGGGCAAGGCCGTCGAGCAGGCCCAGCAGGCCGCCGGCGCCAAGCCCGCCGACCCCGCCGCCGCCTCCGCTCCGCAGGCTGCCGCCGCCGAGCCTGCCCCCGCCGCCTCCGCGAAGCCCGCCGCCAAGCCGAGCGCGCCGGTCGACGTCAAGAAGGCGGCCGGCGACGAGATCGCCAGGCCCGCCGACGCCGTCCTGCGCGACGTCGCCAAGGGCAAGGTCGCGATCGTCCTCTTCTGGGACCGCCGTGTCTCCGACGACCGCGCCGTCCGGCGCGCCGTCTCCGACCTCAGCCGCCGCGGCGGCAAGGTCGCCATCCACACCGCCGCGATGAAGCGCCTCGCCGACTACGAGGTCATCACGCGCGGCGTCCCGATCGTCACGTCGCCGACGGTGATGGTCATCGACCGCGCCCGCCGCGCTCGCACCGTCTCGGGCCTCACGGTCACGAGCGAGCTCGAGGACGTCGTCGACAAGGCGATCCGCGTCCGCCCGTAGCGGGCGCGCGCCGTCGAACGCCCTAGACCAGCTCGGCCAGGAACGGGTTGGTCGCGCGCTCGCGCCCGAGCGTGGTGATGCCCATGTGGCCGGGATAGACCGTGGTCTCGTCGGCGAACCGGTCGAGCAGCGTGGCGATCGAGCGGGCCAGCGTGGGCCAGTCGCCGCCGGGCAGGTCGACGCGCCCGACCGAGCCCTGGAAGAGGACGTCGCCGCTGAACAGCGCCTGCTCGGCCTCGATCGCGTACGTGACGTGACCGGGGCTGTGGCCGGGCGTGAACACGACCTCGATGTCGAAGCCGGCGAGCTCGAGCCGCTCGCCGCCCTCGACCGTCTCGTCGGCGTCGTAGCTCTCGAACGGGCCGAACCCCTCCCACGGGACGAAGCTCATGATGTCGGCGAGCACCGGCACCTCGATCTTCGGGCAGTACACGGGCGCGCCCGTCGCCCTGGCCACCGGCGCGACCGCGCCGACGTGGTCGAAGTGGGTGTGGGTGAGGAGGATCGCGTCGAGCGTGACGCCGAGCGCCTCGATCGCGCCGATCAGCTTGTCGGGCTCGTCGCCCGGATCGACGATGATCGCGCGGTCGCCGCTGTCGGGCCGGATCAGGAAGCAGTTCTCCTCGACCATGCCGACGGTGAACATGCGGACGTCCATCAGGCGGTGCCCGGCCTGTGCTTGCGCACCCAGCGGCGGTGCAGCCAGAGGTCCGTGTAGTACGTGAGCGGCACGTAGAGCAGCAGCATGAACGCGGCGAGCAGCACCGCCTCGCCGATCGGGCGCCCGAAGAGCAGGACGACCAGCGCGGCGAAGAAGACGGTCGCGATGACGGCGCGGTTGAACGCGCTGCGCCACGTCGGCGGCTGCTCCATGCGGTTGCGGCGGCGGGCGGCCGCGTCCTCCTTGACGCTGCCGCGCTTCTCGCCGGCGGCGGGCGGGCGGCCGGTGCGGCCGCGGGACTCGACCATGCCGGCCGCGTTGCCGCGGTGCTTGGTGCGCCGGCGCTTCCTCGTCTGGGCCATCGCACCCACTCTATTCCGCGTCGCTCGGCGGAGCGCCTTCGGCCAGCGCGTCCTCGACCGTCCGCCGGTTGCGTACTGCGATGTCGTCGGGCCAGCCCGCGAAGGCCGACGCGGGTGCGAGCCCGACGAGCTCGGCCTCGCGCACGCCGGCGTGGCGGCGGACCGCGTCGAGCAGCCGGACGAGCGGCACCGCCTCGTGGTCCTCGACGTTCGTCGAGACCTGCGCGACGCCGCCGCCGAGCGCGATCCCGAGCGCGCGCACGCCGGGCAGGCCCTCCTCCCCGCCCTCGCGGACGAGCGCGGCGATACGGCGCGCAGCGTCGAGCGCTGCCGGCGCGGCCAGCTCGAGGTTGAAGGCGACGAGCGGCGGGCGGGCGGCGACGAGGACGGCGCCGGCGCGCGGGTCGCGCTCGCGCGGGCCGAAGTCGGGCGCGAGGCCGTCGAGGGCCCCGGGGCGCCGCAGTGTCGCGCGGGTGCGGCCGCCGGCGAGCGTGCCGTACAGGTAGGCGGGAAGGCCGAGCGCGCCGAGCAGGTCGGCGGCGACGAGCGCCTCGGCGCACGCGGCGCCGCGCCGCGCCGCGTCGAGGTGCACGACCGGCGCGACGTCGAGTGCCCCGACGTGCGGGTGCGCGCCGCGCGGCGTGCGCAGGTCGACGCGCGCGATCGCCTCACGCGCGCCCGCCTCGAGCGCGGGCGCCAGCTCGCCGGCGCGCCCCGCGAGCGTGAACACCGAGCGGTGGTGGTCGGCGTCGGCGTGGACGTCGAGCAGCCGCGCGCCGGTCGACGCGAACGCCGCGCCGATCGCCGCGATCGCCGCGGGGTCGCGGCCCTCGGACACGTTCGGGATCGCCAGCAGGACCGTCACCGTGCCACCACCCGCCCGCCGGCCGCCGGCGTGAGGCTGACCGCGCGGCGGCGCACGCGCTCCCCGCGCGCCCCCGCCGGCGCGAGGTCGAGCCGCGCGACCGCGGCGCGCAGCACCTCGCGCATCTCCATCACCGCGAACGCCGCCCCGAGGCAGCGCCGCGGCCCGCCGCCGAACGGGACCCACGCGTACGGCGGCGGCTTCGGTCCTTCGAGCCAGCGCTGCGGGCGGAAGGCCAGCGGGTCGGGCGGGAAGGCTTCGGCGCGGCGGTGCGTCAGGTAGAGGCACGCCGCGACCTGGGCGCCCGGCGGGATCACCCGGCCGTCGCGCAGCGCGAACGGCGCGGCCACCTCGCGCGGCGCCACCGAGAGCACGGGCCGGATCCGCAGGACCTCCTTGACCGTCGCCTCGAGCAGCTCATCGTCACCGGCGCGCAGCCGGGCGACGAGGGCCGGGTCGCGGGCGAGGCGCTCGAACGCCCACGCGAGCGCCGTCGCCGTCGTCTCGTGGCCCGCGGCGAGCAGCGTGACGAGCTGGTCGCGCAGCTCGGCGTCGGTGGGGCCGGCCGCGCGCAACACCTCGATGAGGGATCCCTCCGCTCCGCCCCGCTCGATCAGCGCGTACAGCTCGGCGTCGACCCGCGCCACCGCGCGCCGGAACCGCCCGTCCCGCCCCAGCACCGACATCGCCACCAGCCGCGGCGACGAGCGCACCAACGCGAGCGCCTCCTCGATCGCCGCCCGCAACGCCGGCGCCTCGGATCCGAGGACGACGCGCAGCATCACCGCGAGGGTGAGGGCCTGCATCCGCGCGTGCGCGCGCACCGGCCGCCCGCGCGGCCACGCGTCGAGCTCGCGCGCCGCCAGCTCGGCCACCACCGGCGCGTACGCCCGCAGCGCGTCGCCGTGGAACGCCGGGAGCTGGAGCCGCCGCTGGCGCACGTGCTCCTCGCCGTCGAGCACGAGCAGCGAGGCCGGGCCCGCGAACGGCTCGAGCACCGCGCTCCCCCGCCGCGCAGCACCGACGGGTCCGCGGTGAACACCCGCCGCACGTCCTCCGGGTGCGAGACGAGCACCATCGGCGCGTCGGCCCACAGCGTCCGCAGCGTGAACGGCACGCCGCTGCCGCGCCGCCGACCGGCGCAGCAGGGCGGTCGGCCGCACGATCCACTCGACGGTCTGCCACCACGGCGGCGCCGCGGGACCCGGCGGCAGCGGACCGCCATCTTCGAGCGCCCCGGTCACCCGCCGCCCTAGAGGAGGAAGCGCCCCGCGTCGACCACCGTCGTCGAGCCGATCGTCAGGGTCGGCTCGAGCAGGTTCCCGCCGAGCCGCGCGCGGTCGTTGGTGCCGACGCCCAGCTCGGCGAGGTGGCGCCCGTCCTCGCCGTGCACGAGCAGGTGCTCGAGGAGCGCCTCGCCGAGCGCGCCGGTCGCCTCGCTCAGCCGGCCGTCCTCGACGGTCAGGCGCACCTCGTGGTCGGCGGATCCGAAGTGGCCGACGGTGGCGGCGACGAGCACGCCGCCGCCGCCCGCCGGGGAGATGAAGCCCTCGCCGCACGGGAGGTTGCCGAACGCGGCGCGCGCGGTGAGGTCACCGTCGTCGGGGATCCCGTGGCGCCCGCCCAGGTCGAAGCGCATGTCCGAGCCGCGCGGGCACGTGAAGCGCGCCTCGCCGGCCTCGGTCAGCAGCTCGGCGACGCGCGCGCTGCGCGCCGCCATCGTGTCGAAGTCGGCGCTCATCAGCCGGCCGAACATCTCGGTCTCGACGCCGGGGAGCGTCGCGCCGCGCGCGCCGCGCTCGGTCGCCGCGTTGCGTGCCCGGGTGTGGCTCAGCGAGGGGAGGCACGGCGCGAGGAACACGTCGCACGCCGCGAACGCGGCGGCGATCGTCGGCGGCGGCTCGGTGCCGCGCTCGGGGCGGGGCGGCAGCTCGGCGAAGACGCTGTCGCCGCCGGCGCGCAGCGCGCAGTCGTGCAGCGCGCGGCCGATGTCGAGGCGGTCGGGGTCGGCGACGACGAGGACGCTCTCCCCCGCCCGCACGGCGAGGCAGCGGTCGACGACGGTCTCGGCGGCCGTGATGAGGTCGTTCACGCCAGGCAGCCTACGCGCGGGCGCCACCTTCCAACCTGCCGATCTTCAGACCATTGCAGTGTGTACACGTCATGCACGCGCCACTCACCCTCAGCGAGACGCCGATCGAGACGGACGGGTGCAGCCTGGCCGTCGGCGGCGAGCTCGACATCGCGACCGCGGCGCAGTTCCGCGCGTCGATCGGAGCGCTGCTGGGAACGGGCTGCCGGCACGTCGTCGTCGACCTCTCCAACGTGACGTTCCTCGACTCGAGCGGCCTCGGCGCGCTCGTCTGGGCGGCGCACCGCATCCGCTCCGCCGGCGGCGAGTTCAGCGTCGCCAACCCGAGCGCCGCGGTCCTCCCCACGCTGAGGATCACCGGCCTCACCCAGGTGCTGGCGATCGTCGAGACGGGGTAGGAGCCGGCGGCTGCTCAGGCTCCGGCGCGCACCATCCGGGCCAAGGTGCGCGGCCGGAACATCGCCGTCGGCTGCTCATGGCGGGCGCCGACCCGCGCGAAGGCGCGCATGACGTGCTCGTCGCGGGCCGCGGCCCTGAACATCATCCGCTCGACCGGGTTCGTCGGGCGGCCGCTCGAGATGTCGGCGACGAACCAGTGGTGCACCGCCAGGCGGCGGAAGTGCGCGCGCCGGTAGCGCGCGAGCGCGGCGTCGAGGTCGCCGCCGCCGGTGAGCGCGTCCGCCGTCTCCTCGACCAGCCAGTCGGCGCTCTGGAACGCCCAGCCGCACCCGACGCCCCACAGCGGATCGGCCGAGAGCGCTGCGTCGCCGACGAGCGCGACCCCGTGCTTCGCCGCGGGCCGCAGGACGTTCGGCAGGTCGAGCTTGCCGAGCAGCTTGCCCTCGCGCGTGGCGCCGTCGAGCACCGGGCCGTCGGGCAGCGACTCGACCATCCGCAGGTACGCGCCCTCGAGGTCGGCCCTGAACTCGGGGAGCCGGTCGCGATGCGGGGCGACGAGCACGACCGTGAGCCCGTCCTCGTTCGGGAACGTGTACGCCGCGTCCGGGTCGAGGAACCACGTGCGGCTGCGGGCGGTCCGCGGCTCGAGGTCGCGGTAGTACGACCAGTAGAAGAAGCGCCCGTGCGGCTTGACCCGCCCGCGGATGCCGGCCATCTGCGCGACCTTCGAGCCGCGCCCGTCGGCGCCGACGACGACCTTCGCGTCGACCGTCGCCCCGTCGCGCAGCGCGACGCCGCGGCCGGTCAGCCCGGTGACGGTGGTGCCGGTCAGCAGGTCGACGCCCGGAGTCTCTGCCGTCATCTCGCGCAGCAGCGGGTCGAGCGTGCGGCGGGTGACGCTGTAGCCGTGCTCCTCCTCGGCCGGCGGACCGTGGATCCAGCCGCCGTGCGGGGTCCAGATCTCGAGCGAGTTGCGGTTGGCGCCGAGCGCGTCGAGCGGCCCCGCCAGCCCGAGCTTCTCGATCACCGGCGTCGCGCTCGGCTGCACGAAGTGCGTGCAGACCGTCTTGTACGCCTTCGGGTCGGGTTTGCGCTCGATCAGCGCGACCTTCGCGCCGCGCTGCGCGAAGAGGCGGGCGGCGGTGCAGCCGCCGACGCTCGCCCCGACGACCGCGACGTCGTACGTCACCCGGCGCGGCGCATGGCGCTCGCCTCGCGGCCGTTCCAGACGGCGGCGAACCGCTGGGCGAAGGCGGTCGGAGTCGAGGTGTCCACGCTCATGCGCGCGACACTACGCCCGTGCGCATCGCATATCCACCGGAACTGCCGGTCAGCGCCCGGCGCGAGGATCTGCTCGAGACGATCGGGTCGTCGCAGGTCGTCGTCGTCGCGGGCGAGACGGGGTCGGGGAAGACGACGCAGCTCCCGAAGCTCTGCGTCGAGCTGGGCCGCTCCGCGATCGCTCATACGCAGCCGCGGCGGATCGCGGCGCGGTCCGTGGCCGAGCGGATCGCGTTCGAGATGGACGTGCCGCTCGGGCGTGAGGTCGGCTACGCGGTGCGCTTCAACGACCGCTCGTCGCGCGACTCGCGGGTGCGCGTCCTGACCGACGGGCTGCTGCTGGCCGAGGTCCAGCACGACCGGCTGCTGCGCCGCTACGACACGATCATCGTCGACGAGGCGCACGAGCGCAGCCTGAACGTCGACTTCCTGCTCGGCTACCTGCGCGGGCTGCTGCCCCGGCGGCCCGACCTGAAGCTCGTCATCACGAGCGCGACGATCGATCCCGGCCGCTTCAGCGCGCACTTCGGCGACGCGCCGTGGCTGAAGTCGATCCTTCCGGAACGGCCGGATCTGAAGGTGGTGATCACGTCGGCGACGATCGACCCCGAGCGGTTCGCCGCGCACTTCGACGGCGCGCCGATCGTCGAGGTGAGCGGGCGGACGTATCCGGTGGAGACCATCTACTCCCCGTTGAGCGACCACACCGATCCGCTCGACGGGATCGCCGACGCCATCCACACCCTCACCGCCCAGCCGCCGGGCGACGTCCTCGTCTTCCTGAGCGGCGAGCGTGAGATCCGCGACTGCGCCGACCTCCTCCGCGGCCGCTTCCCCGACATCGACGTCCTCCCGCTCTACGCCCGTCTGTCCGCGGCGGAGCAGCAGCGGGTGTTTGTGACCGGCCCGCGGCGGCGCGTGATCCTCGCGACGAACGTCGCCGAGACGTCGCTGACCGTGCCCGGCATCCGCTACGTCGTCGACCCCGGCACCGCGGATCAGCCGCTACAGCGCGCGGCTGAAGGTGCAGCGGCTGCCGATCGAGCCGATCTCGCAGGCGTCGGCCAACCAGCGCGCCGGGCGCTGCGGCCGCGTCGCGCCGGGCATGTGCGTCCGGCTGTACTCCGAGGAGGACTTCCTCGCGCGGCCGGAGTTCACCGACCCCGAGATCCTGCGGACGTCGCTCGCCGCGGTGATCCTCCAGATGGCGGCTTCGAGGTTGGGCGACATCGAGGACTTCCCGTTCCTCGACCCTCCGGATCGCCGGCAGGTGCGCGACGGGGTGAACCTGCTCGTGGAGCTCGGGGCGCTGGATGGGGATGGGTCGCTGACGTCGGTCGGGCGTCGGCTGGCGCGGCTGCCGGTCGATCCGCGTCTCGGGCGGATGGTCGTCGAGGCGGGCGAGCGGGGCTGCGCGGAGGAGGTGATCGTCATCGCGGCGGCGCTGTCGATCCAGGACCCGCGCGAGCGCCCGGCCGACGCCCAGGCCGCCGCCGACGAGTCGCACGCGCGCTTCGCCGACGAGCGGTCGGACTTCCTCGCGCTGTGGACCCTGTGGGAGTACCTGCGTAAGCAGCAGCGTGCGCTGTCGGGCAACCAGTTCCGCAAGCGCTGCAAGGCGGAGTACTTGCACTACATGCGGGTGCGCGAGTGGCAGGACCTCGTGGCGCAGCTACGGACCGCGGCGCGACGGGCGGACGTGCCGTTGGAGTCGGCTCCGGCCAAGCCCGACGATGTTCACCGCGCGCTGTTGGCGGGGCTGCTGTCGCACGTCGGGATGAAGGAGGGGCGCGAGTACGTCGGCGCGCGCGAGGCTCGGTTCTCCTTGTGGCCGGGATCGGTGCTCGCGCGCCGGCAGCCGCCGTGGGTGATGGTGGCCGAGCTGGTCGAGACGTCGCGGCTGTGGGGAAGGGAGGCGGCGCGGATCGACCCGCGGTGGATCGAGCCGCTGGCGGCGCACCTGGTGCGGCGGTCGTACTCGGAGCCGCGGTGGGACGCGAAGCGGGGTGCGGCCGTGGCTTCGGAGCGCCTGACGCTGTACGGGCTGCCGGTCGTCGCCGGTCGGACGGTGCCGTACGCGCGCGTTGATGCGGCGGCGGCGCGCGAGATCTTCATCCGCAGCGCGCTCGTGCAGCGCGACTGGGAGGCGCCGCACGCGTTGCTCGCCGAGAACGCGCGGCGGATCGACGAGGTGCACGAGCTGGAGGACCGCGCGCGGCGGCGGGACCTCCTCGTCGAGGACGCCGCGCTGTTCGCCTTCTTCGACGAGCGGATCCCAGAGGAGGTCGTGTCGGCGCGGCACTTCGCGCGGTGGCTGCGCGGCCAGGATCCGTCGCTGCTCGTGTTCCCGCGCGAGCTGTTGGTGCGTGCTTCCGCGTCGCTCGAAGGGCGGCCCGACGCGTGGAAGCAAGGCGATCTGATGTTGCAGTTGTCGTACCGGTTCGAGCCGGGGAGCTCGCGTGACGGCGTCACCGTCCATGTCCCCCTGCGGGTGCTCGCGGCGCTGAAGCCAGACGGCTTCGACTGGCTCGTGCCGGCGCTGCGGGAGGAGCTCGTGACGGCGCTGATCCGATCGCTGCCGAAGGAGCTGCGGCGTCAGCTCGTCCCGGTGCCGGAGGTCGCCAAGCGCGTGATGGGCCAGCTGCGCCCGCGCCGCGGGCGGTTCGTCGATGCCGTCGCCGCCGCGCTGCCCGCTCGCGTCCCTGCGGAGGCGTTCGACGTAGAGCGACTCCCGCCGCACCTGCGGATGCGGTTCCGGGTCGAGGACGAGCGCGGTGCCGTCGTGGCCGAGGGCGACGACCTGGAGGAGTTGCGCGCGCGCCTGCGCCCGCGCCTGCGCGAGGAGCTGTCGCGGGCGGCGCGGGGGTTGGAGCGGCGCGGGCTGACGTCGTGGGACGGGATCGGCGAGCTGCCTCGGGCCGTGGCGCTGCCGGGGACCGGGAAGTCGGTGCGGGCGTATCCGGCGCTCGTGGACGAGGGCGAGACCGTCGGCGTGCGGGTGCTCGACACGGTCGAGGCGCAGGCTGACGCGATGCGGGTCGGCACGCGCCGGCTTCTGCGCCTCTCGGTGCCAACGCCGTCGCTCCGCCCGCCGCTGGCGTTCGCGACCCACGGCAGCGCGGCCGCGGTTCTCGACGACTGCATCGACGCTGCGGTCGATTCGCTGGTGGACGAGCACGGCGGGCCGGCGTGGAACGAGCGTGGGTTCGTGGCGCTGCGCTCGTTCGTCGCCTCTCGCCTCCACGATCGGAGCGCCGCCGTCGTCGCGGCGGTGGTCCGCGTGCTGGACGCCGAGCGCGACGTCGCGCGGCGACTGGAGTCGCTCACCGCTCCCGCGCTGCGGCCGGTCGTCGACGACGTGGCCGAGCAGCTGCGCCGCCTGCTGCCGCCGGGCTTCGTCGCGTCCTTTGGAGCTCGCCGCCTGCCCGACGTGGAGCGCTACCTGCGCGCCGCGGAGCGCCGCGTCGACCGCGCCCCCTCCGCCCTCGCCGCCGACCTCGACCGGATGCGGGTCGTGCACGAGCTCGAGGAGCAGGCGACTGACCGACCCGACCTCTTCTGGGACCTCCAGGAGCTTCGCGTCAGCCAGTCTGCGCAGGGTCTGGCGCGGGGTGGGGTATCGGTGAAGAAGCTGCGCCGTCAGCTGGCGGCCCAGTGAACCGCGCCCCCCGTCCGACACGTAGAATCCAAGGCCAGCAGGGAACCCGAGGGAGAACGCATGAAGAAGACCGTGTCAGTCACTGCGCTCGCGTGTACCGCGGTCGCGGTCGCGGGGGTCGGGAGCCTCAGCGCCGCACCGAGCTCGACGGGCGCGCTGACCACGAAGCTCACCGGCGCCGCCGAGAGGCCGAACCCCGGCGACCCGAACGGCAAGGGCACCGCGGTCGTGCGGCTCAACGCCGCGCGCGGGCGCGTCTGCTTCAACATCAGCATGAAGAACATCGCCGGCTCGACCGCCGCGCACATCCACGAGGCGCCGCCCACCGCCGCCGGCCCCATCGTCGTGACGCTGTTCGGGGGTCAGTCGTCGGCGCGACTGCGCAAGGGCTGCGTGACCGGCGTCGACGCCGCGCTGATCCGCGAGATCCTCGCGTCCCCGCGCGACTACTACGTCAACGTGCACAACACCGAGTTCATGGCCGGAGCGATCCGCGGCCAGCTGAAGCGCAAGCCGAAGCCGTCCTCGTAGGACTCCGCGTCACGGCTCTTCACGAGGGTCACGGCGAGCCCTCTCCGAGCCCCGTCGACGCGCCCCTGAGAACCGAAGGCCCGCCATCCGGCGGGCCTTCGCCGTGGCTACACTTCGCCGACCCTCGCCGGAGTAGCTCAGTCGGTTAGAGCAGCGGAATCATAATCCGCGTGTCGGGGGTTCGAGTCCCTCCTCCGGCACTGTGAAAGGCCCGCAAAAGCGGGCCTTTCTCTTTTGTTAGCTCTCCGCGGCGACACAAACTGTGTGCCAACCGTGTGCCAGGAGGAGTACGATTTCGAGCCATGAGCACGGCTCGACCCTCCGGCCACGTCTACCGCCACGAGGGTCGGCGCGGGCCTGTGTGGCGCGCGCTCTACCGGCTGCCGGACGGGCGCCGGGTTCATCGCACTGTCGGCCCGGCGTGGACTGAGCGCGGCCGTCCGCCCGCCGGGTACTTCACGAAGCGGCTCGCGGAGGACTGGCTGCGCGAGGTCCTCGACCAGGCGCGCCGCGGGACGCTGCCCGGGATGGTGCGGACCGGCGTCTCGTTCGCCGAGGCCTGCGAGGACTACCTCGCGCACAAGGAATCGGATCGCCGGCTCAAGCCGACCACGCTACGCGACTACCGGAGCACCGTGAAGTTCCACCTGCTGCCGGCGTTCGGCGCGCTCCCGGTCGAGGACATCACGACCGACATGGTCGAGAGCTGGAAGCTCACGCTCGACATGAGCAACGCGACGAAGATCAAGGTGCTCACCGTCCTGTATGGCGTGATGGAGCGGGCGCGAAAGCGGCATCGGCTCGCTGTGAATCCGGTACGCGAGGTCGAGAAGCCGCGGCGCGAGGGTGGCCAGGGCGACGAGCTGCAGTTCTACTCGCCCGAGGAGGTCCTCGCTTTGGTGCGGGCGGCGGAGTCGGAGCAGGACGCGGCGATCTTCCTGACGGCGGCGTTCACCGGCCTGCGCCGCGGCGAGCTGCTCGCCCTTCGCTGGCGAGACGTCGACTTCGCGGGTCAGGTCGTCCGCGTCCGCGCGAGCTACGCCGAGGGCCAGCTCACGACGCCCAAGTCCGGGAAGGTGCGCTCGGTGCCCATGGCGCCCGATGTCGCGACGGCGCTTGCCGCGCTCGGCCAGCGCGGGTCGTGGACCGGCGATGACGACCTCGTGTTCGCGGGCCCCGGCGGAACCTTCCTCGACGGGCGCGGTCTCCGCCGCCGGTACATGACGGCGGTGCGGCGCGCCGGCCTGCGCCCGCTGCGCTTCCACGACCTTCGCCACACGTTCGGGACGCGGATGATCGCGAAGGCCGACATCCGGCGCGTGCAGGAGTGGATGGGCCACGCCGACGTCCACAACGCTCCGCTACTCGCACTACGTCCCGCGCCACGACGACGCGGCGCTCGTCGCGGAGGCGTTCGGGGTCAGCGGCGCGGCGGAACGTTCTGCCGCGCGATCCACTCCCTGAGCAGCTCGGGATCGAACAGCGTTCGCCGGCCGACCTTGAGGAAGGGAATGCGCCGAGCGCGCGCCAGCTCGTAGATGGTCGACCGCGGCACGCGCAGGATCTCGGAAACCTCGGCCGCGGTGAGCAGGCGGTTCGCCGTCGTCGGTGTCGCGTCGATCGTCACGTTTCCCAAGTCGCGTCACGGGCCCGGCCACCCCCCTCCAACTTCACGGACCCAGATCGAGGTCGACGTCGACGCTCGGCGGCTCGAGCGCGAGTTCGGGACCGTCGCGCACCCCGTCCACGGCGGCGCGAGACCACTCGTCGCGATCGTGCAAGCCGACTGACGGCTCCGCATGGAGCCGCGCGACGATCTCGTCCCGGAGCTCATCGCAGCCGGGGTCTTCGGCCAGCAGAAGCGAGACCGTGTCCTCGCCGTGCTCGAGCAGCCACGCATCCCGCCTCTCGAGCGCCGCGGCGTGCTCGTCCTCGTGGCGAGTGGTCTCGGACTGCCAGAAGTCGAGCGCCCGTTCGTGGCCGGCGATATGGCTGTCGAGCGCCGCGCGCTCGTGGCGGTGGAAGATCCGTCCGAGTCCAGCGCGCTCGACTCGCATCTCTTCGAGGCGCACTCGCGTCTCCTCGCGCGTCCGCTCCGCCGATTCCAACTCTCGCTCCGCGCGCGCCTCGTCGGCCAGGAGCAGCGCGAACCGGGTCAGTGCGTCCCGCGCGGCGTCCGACCCAGCTGCGGGAACGTGATCGAGCGCCAGCGTCTTAGCGTGGCTGTCGCCGAGCATGTCGACGAGCTGCCGACCGATCGGGTCCTCGTCGGGCTCGAGACCGGGAAGGTGGCGCTCGACCGAGGCGGGCGAGACGAGGTAGAAGCGCGCCTCGTCGCGGTGGCGCGACAGCGCGGTGTAGCCCCACTCGCGATACAGGTCGTCCGAGCCGAGCACGAACGCGCGATCGACGGTCGCGCCCTGCGCCTTGTGCGCGGTGAGCGCATAGCCGTGGTCGAGGTGGCCGTCCTCGAGGTACGCGGCGTCGAGATTGACCGTCGCACCCCCTGAGAGCCGAAGTTGGGCGGTGCGACGGTCAAGATCGACGCCGGTCACTTCGCCACGATCGCCATTGACCACCCCGAGCCGCCGGTCATTCCGTGAGGCGACGACGCGATCACCGACGGCGAACATCCTGCCGCCAGCGTCCAGCTCGAGGTCGCCGAGCTGCCCGACCTCACGGAGGACGGCGCGGGCCCGGCCGTTGAGGTCGGCGACGTCGCTGCGTCGGTGGGCGATCATCACGGCGTCGACGCCGGGCTGCTGCGCCGCGCGCCACCAGTCGCCGACCAGCTCGGCGCGAGTCGCATCGGCGGTCGGCCGGGCGACGATCCGACCGCGATCGCGATACGCGTCGGCCCACGTCTCGACGTCACCCTGGCGCAGCGCGTCGAGCGCCTCGCGGTCCCAGTCGTGTCGCTGGCGGCGCGCCTCGTTCAGTTCGACCGCGCCGAGCCGGTCGGCGAGGCCGCGGAAGCCGCCGCCGGCGTCGATCTCGGGGAGCTGGCGGTCGTCGCCGACGAGCACGAGCTTCGCCCGCGCCTCGGCCGCGTGCCCCGTCAACTCGGCCAGCACGCGCGAGCCCACCATGCCGGCCTCGTCGACGACGAGGACCGTCCGATCGTCAAGCGAACGACCGCGCTCCAGCTCGCCACGCAGCCGCGCGATCGTCGTCGCGTCGATACCGGCCTGGTCCTCGAGCTCCCGCGCTGCCCGCGCCGACAACGCGCACCCGAGGACCTGAAGCTCGGAGCGCTCCCACGCCTGCTTCGCCGCGTCGAGCGCGTACGTCTTGCCCGTCCCCGCGGCGGCACGCATCACCTGGACTCCATCGCCGGATTGAGTGAGCGCCCGAACCGCCTCGGCCTGCTCGGCTGACAGGTCATGACGCTCGTCGAGCGTCTGATCGACGACCGTGCGATCCGCGAGCCCGGCGCCCTCGCCGAGTCGTGCGTTCGCGCCGTCGAGCAGGCCGCGCTCGACAGCGAGCGTGCCGGTCGTCGTGAACCGCTGCTCGCGCGGACCCTTGCCCTCCGCCGGCTCGAGTTCGACGACATCGGCGCGCGCGAGCAGCTCGTCGGCCAGCGCTTCGACACGAGCGACTGAGGCCCCCTCCGGCTGCGCCGCGGCGACGGCCTGCAGCACGTCACGCCGCGTGAACGTGCTCGCCTGCTCGGTCAGCTCATCGGGCGCCGGCCGCCGCTCACCGCGCCGTTCGAGCTCCCGTCCGACCAACCCCGCGACCGCCTCACGATCCAGGCCGTGCTCCGCGGCCCGGGCGCGCCACTCGTCTCGCAGCCGCTCCACCGAGACCGGCGGCTCCTTACGCCGGCGCGTCTCGAGCACTGCGACCTCAGCCGCTCGCGCCGAGCGCGCACCTCGCTCGCGCATGTGCTCGACAACTTCCGCGCGCCGCGTCGAGAAGTGCTCGACGACCTCGCGACGAACTCCTGCCAGATCGGCGCAACCGCGGCGAACCGGACCCCACTCGACCCCCAGCCGCTCGGTCAGCTCGGCCCGAAGCGCGGCCTGGTAGAGGTACCCGGCGGTCTTCGCGTGGCGGTAGAGCAGCCGGCTGTCAAGGGCGCCCCACTTACCGTCCTCGCCCCGCGCGAGGTTCCCGATCACGACATGGCTATGCAGCAGCGGATCGCCCGCGCGCGACGTCCGGTGCGCAAACCCGGCCGCGACGAACCCCTCGGCGCGTACCGGGCGGACACCGTCCGTGCCGCGCCGCCCCTGGCAAGCCTCGTCCTCCAGGTAGCCGAGCGCCTGCCGCACTGCGGAGTCGTGCGCCGCGCGCGTCGCCGCGGAGACGTCTGTGTCGCCGAGCGCCCACAGCAAGCTCACGCTCTTCGGCGGCTTGAACGTCAGATCAAACGCCGAGACGCCGCTCTGGCGCACGACCCGTCGCAGCTCGCCACCACCGACCGGATCACGGCCGCGCAGCAGCGCTGTCAGCCCATCCTCGTTGACCGAGCCGCGAGCACCGAGGCTCCCTGCACCGGTCCCGAGCCAGACGCCGCCCGCGTCCTCCTCACCGGCGTAGTAATCCTCCCGGCCCTGACCAACCTGCTCGAGGTAGTACCGCTCCCGCTCATCCCCTGCGAGCACGCGTCCAATCGACAGCACACCCCGTAGGTCGCGCGAGTCGCATTTCGCCCCCGGGCGAAATGCCAGTCTGTGCGCTGGTCTGTTGCGGCGACCCGACGAGCAGGAGGCTTCATGAACGCCGGATCAAGCGGACTGCGACGATGGTTGGTATCTGGTGGGATCCCGAGCGATGGAGCAGCCGCAGGTGAGCCTGGGCGAGCGCAACCAGCTGGCGCGGAAGGCCTCACGAAAGCCAGCGGCGGGCGGGCCAGATGCGCGATTGTGGGGTGTAGGGGGCCGTCGCCGAATTCCGGCCGAGCTGAGTGATTCACTGGCTTGCTCGTGGCTTCCGCTCATGACGACCTCGCCCGATTTCCGCGACGTGTTGCCGTGCCCCTTGCGGGAGCGGGCGGACAGCACGCACCCGGGGACACTGCGAGCGCTCATGAGCCTGCCATGCGGCGTTGACGTTTCAGGGAGCACCAGGGATGGCGCGACAGTCGCCCCTTCGGCTGGATCGTCGTTGCGGCTTGACCGTGTCGAATCGGATCAAGGATTGTCTCGCGTCGCAGCGAAGAGCGGCTCGTGCAGCTATGAGACGAGCGGCACTGCACGTCTAGTCGGCCGCGCGCGGGACCTAGGCTAACCGTGAAGTTGGGCAAAGGATCCATGGACCCAGCCAGCGGCGCAACGCAAGGCATCGAGGCGGTCGACTTCTTCTGCGGTTGCGGCGGGACAAGCGCCGGGCTGCGGGCGGCCGGCATCCGGATCCTCGCCGGGCTCGACATGGATCGCGAGGCCGCCGCCACATACCGCGCGAACTTCCCGGAGGCCGCCTTCATCGAGCGCGACATCAAGCAAGTCGATCCTGCCGACGTTTCCGCCGCGGTCGACCGGGATCCGGGATCACGGCTATTGCTGAGTGCCTGTGCGCCATGCCAGCCCTACACCAACTTTCATCGCAAGTCCGCCAGCCGTAAGGAAGAGCGCACACTGCTTCTCCGGTTGCTCCCGTTCATCGACCACCTCGAGCCGGATTTCATTTTCGTCGAGAATGTGCCTGGCCTCCACAAAGTCCGGGGAGCGAGCACGTTCAACCGCTTCGTCAAGGGACTGCAGCGGCTCGGATATCACGTCGAATGGGAGGTAGTCGACTGTCGTGCCTATGGCGTGCCGCAACGTCGGCGACGCCTGGTGCTGCTTGCCAGTCGCCTAGGGGCCCTGCCCGTCCCCCCGCCGGTGCACGGGCCCGGCCTGCTCCCGTACTCAACCGTGAAGGACTGGATCGCCCACTTCCCGCCAATCGCTCATGGGGAACATCACCCTGGCGTCCCGAACCACCAGGCGGCGCAACTGACCGGCCTGAACCTCAAGCGGTTGAGAGCGACTCCGCCCGGAGGCGGGCGCTCCGAATGGCCTCTTGCATTGCAGCTGGAGTGTCACAAGGAGCATGCAGGACATAGCGACGTCTACGGACGCATGTCATGGGACAGCTCGGCACCCGTGCTCACAACGAAGTGCACGAGTATTTCCAACGGACGCTACGGTCATCCCGACCAGAATCGCCCGATCAGCGTCCGTGAAGCCGCGGCGCTCCAGACGTTCCCGGACGACTTCTTCTTCGTTGGCCGGATAAAGTCCACGACGCGGCAAGTGGGCAACGCGGTTCCGGTCCTTCTCGCACGGGCCATGGGAGAAGCGTTTATTTTGCACAACCCGGATCACCAAGTCGAGGCGACCGCGTCAGCACTACCCGCCGAGGCGATGTGATGGCGAAGTTCCAGACTCGCGCGCGGGCAGTTGACATGCTTGGCCGCCAGCAGATCGCCGGCGTCCCAACGGCCATCAGCGAACTGTTCAAGAACGCGCACGACGCCTACGCTGACAACGCGATTGTCGACTACTTCCGGTCCGACAGGCTCTTCGTCCTGCGCGACGATGGGCTGGGGATGACCAGCACGGAGTACGAGCAGCGGTGGCTTACCTTGGCAACCGAGAGCAAGGTCGCGCCGACCGCCGGGCCGTTGCTGGCCTCGGGAAGGCCCGGCTACCCGCGCAGAGAGATACTCGGTGAGAAGGGCATCGGTCGGCTCGCCGTCGGGGCCATCGGCCCCCAGGCCCTCATTTTGAGTCGACCTCTCAGGGAGGGCGAACTTGGCGAGCTCTTGGTCTCCCTGGTCCAATGGGGCCTTTTCGAAATTCCTGGCGTAAACCTCGACCAGATCGAAATTCCGACCTTGACGCTTGCCGGGTCGAGTCTCCCGACGAGAGAGGATGTCCAGACGCTCCTCACTTGGGTCGGTGAGAACCTCGACAGGCTCGGGCTCGCCGTACCGTCCGACCTACGTGCGCGCGTCCGGGCTGAGATGGCCGACTTCAGCACCGTCGACCCGGCCGAGCTCGCTACGGCGCTTGAAGGCCCAACCCTTTTGGACGGCCCAGGCACGCACTTTTATATCCGCCCCGCTGACCGCCTGATAACAGACGATCTCATCGCGCGTGAGCGACAAGAGGCCAGTGACCTTCTCAGGTTCCTGATCGGCTTCACCAACACGATGACCCCAGATCACTCGCAACCACCGATGTGCGTCGCGTTCCGAGATCACTACAGCAACGAGGATTATGAGAATGTCATAGCCGAGACAGCGTTCTTCACCCCTGAGGAGTTCGAGGCCTCGGATCACCGGATTACTGGCACCTTCGATGGGAGAGGGCAGTTTCGGGGGACGATCCGCGTGTTCGATTCGGACGCCGAGGAACTTGTCATCCCGTATCCCGATTCTCGGGGGCGGGCGGTGACCTGCGGGCCATTCCGCATTGACGTTGCGTATCAGCAGGGCGAGCGCAACCGAACGATGCTGGAACCTGAGGCATTCAGCGCTATGAATCGCAAGCTGCGCTTAATTGGCGGGCTCTACATCTATCGAGACGGCATCCGCGTCCTGCCCTACGGCAACCCGGAAGTCGACTTCTTGGAGTTTGAGCAGCGCCGAAGCATAAGTGCATCGGACTACTTCTTCTCCTACCGCCGAATGTTCGGCGTGATTGAGCTCACGCGGGCGAACAACTATGAGCTGCGAGAGAAAGCAGGGCGCGAGGGCTTCGCCGCCAATGAAGCCTACCGTCAGTTTCGCGAGATGCTCAAGAACCTCTTCTACGAGGTTGCGTTTCGATACTTCCGCGAGGCTGGCGCACATTCAGAGCAGTTCTTCGAAAGACGCGGGGAACTGGAGAAGATCGATAAGGCGCGACAACGCCGGAATCGGACCGTCACGGCGCGCCGGCAACAGGTCAGTCGCGGACTGACTGAGTTCGAGCAGGCGATCGACGAGGGAAGGATCGAGCAGGAGACACAGCGAGTCGTACGATTGGTCGAGACCGGTCTCGACGAACTTGCCGACGAGACGGATCCGGCTCAGGCGGCTGCGCGTGTAGCAACGTTGGAGGAGCACGTGCGCCAGGAACTCCGCAAGACCGATGACAAGTTCAAGGTCGAGCGTCCCAGAGGCATGGCTCTGAGTCGGCCCCTCGCGAGACGATACGCCCGCTATGAGGATGTACGTGCCCGTGTGCAAGAGGAGGTGTTGGAGCCTGCACGCCGCCGCGTTGACGAGCTCCTCAACTCCTTCGTCGAGACTCACGACCTAGCGCTGGCCAGGCAGCTTCGACTCGAGCACGCGATCGAGGCCGCGGCGAAGTCAGCGCGGACCGAAACGCGCGCGGCTCAACGCTCGCTCAACAACGCGGCCAACGAGACGGCGAAACGTGCCTTACAGCTCGGCCGGCGACATTACGCCGCGGTCGACGATGAGATCGCTCGCGCCCAGGCCGAACTTGCGTCACTGGACGTGAGTTCGGTCAGCAGTCAGAGGCTGGTTGCTCTCCGCGCGCGCGTTGAGCGTGATCTCCGCTCGCTACGCGAAGCAGCGGAGCAGAGTCTCGGGTCCGTGACCGCGCAACTCGAGGGTCTTGTCTGGCCATCCAACGGGACGGGCCCAGCGGTGACGTTGCTCGACGAGATGGAGGCGCTCGAGACGGACCTAGAGACACTCACCGAGCAGGCCGCAGATCAGCTCGAAACGACACAGCTCGGCATGGCGGTCGAGGTCATCAACCACGAGTTTCGCCACACGGTGCAATCGATTCGCAAGACGCTTAGGCAGCTCAAGGTGTGGGCCGATGCGAATCCCAAGCTGCGCGCACCGTACACGGAACTCAAGTCCAGCTTCGATCATCTCGACGGCTATCTCGCGCTGTTCACCCCGCTCCAACGTCGCTTGTATCGGACCAAGGTGGAGATCGCCGGATCAGAGATAGAAACGTTCTTGCGGGACTTGTTTGCCAAGCGGCTCGAGGAGAATGAGATTGACCTCCGCGCCACGCCGAATTTCAAGGCTCACCGCGTCGAAGCGTTTCCCTCGACGCTGTATCCCGTATTCGTCAACCTCGTGGACAATTCGGTCTTCTGGCTCACGAATTTTCGCGGTGAGCGCATCATCACGCTTGATGCCGATGACGATTGGATGGCTGTGCGCGACAGCGGGCCAGGGCTGCCAGTTGATTTGGGCGACGACATCTTTCGGGCACGCGTCACCACGAAACCCGGTGGGAGTGGGTATGGCCTCTTCATCGCTCAGCAGGTGCTAGAACGCGACGGGATGACGCTTAGAGCTGTGCCCCCAAGTGCCGACGAGGGCGCGGAGCTTCGAATCGTGGAGGCGCCGTCTTGACCAGCACGTTCCTCGAGCAGATTGACCGAGTCGTATCCGATTTCCTCGAGACGGCGCTCGTTGTCGATGACGAAGCCGGATTGTCAAGCAAGCGACGCCGCCGCCCCGACTCCGCGGCGCCGGCCGACGCGCACGCTTCGCGTTCTGACCCTGGTGACCCGGTGGTCGAAGGTGACGACTCAGGTGAGGATCAGCCGACCAGCGATCCAACACACGAGGAAGCGGGGGCATCTCCTGCCTCACGAGTCGATCTGTCCCTCGACGCGCCTCCGGAGGAGGAGTTGGCCGAAGTCGCGCGCGAACATCCACTCATGGCCAAGGAACTGATCGACTCATTTGCCGACGCCGGGATCGTTTGTTCGGTCCTGGCGGTCGACGAAGACGATCCGATCGAGAAGCGGTTCCTTAGCTCGGCGGCGCGGGCAGACCTTCTCATCCTTGACTGGGAGCTTCACCGAGATGGTGGGAAGACCGCACGCGAGCTCATTTCGGCCGTGTTCGAGCAAGATGCCGCGGCCAAGCGGAAGCGGCTCCGGGTCATAGCGATTTATACCGGGCAGCCAGCGCTCGTCCGAATTATCAACGACATCCGTAAGCATCTCGACTTGCCTGATACCGCCCTCGATGATGACGGGCTAACGCTCGCCCAGGGGAACGTGCGGATTACAGCCTTCAGCAAACCGCTTAATGAGGATCTCCGGCCCGAACTTAAGCATCGCGAAGTCGCTGAGGAGAATTTGCCGCAACGACTGGTGCGGGAGTTTGCATGGCTGACTAATGGCCTGGTCCCAGCCGTGGCCCTCGCTTCGCTCGCGGCAGTTCGTACCGACACACATCGGATACTTCAAGCGCTGTCCTCGCAGCTAGACGTGGGCTACCTAGGCCATCGCGTCGCTTCATCGTTTCCCGAGGATGCCCAGGACCATCTTGTCGACATGATCGTCGCCGAGATCGGCTCAGTTCTGGGGGAGAACGACGTAGGGAGGCACGCCGATCTGAGCGTCATCAAAGAATGGCTCGCCGCCGAATGCTCGGGAGAGAGTCCCCTCGTCTGCGGATCCGCGCTCCCCTTCGAGGTCGAAGCCGGATTCGACGCCGCCGCGATGGAGAAACTCCTGGACGTAGGCCTCGGGCTCGACGAGGAGTTGAAGCAGCACGAACGTCGCGGAGTAGGTGAAAAGACGCTAAAGCGAGTACGGAAGCAGGCTGCGCATTTGTTTGCTGACGCGGCCGAAGCTGCGGAGGAGTCGGGCGACCTCCTCGCCCTACGTATGGCCGTCAGAACCGTCTACTCCCGCCCGTCGCGGCGGCTCCGCCTCGGCACGATCGTCCTGCACGGCGATGCCTACCTCGTCTGTCTCCAGCCACGCTGCGACAGCGTACGGCTGGACTCCGGCACGCCGCGTGGCTTTCCGTTTTTGCCCCTACAGACGGTCGACCGCGAGAAGGAGGTTGGCCGCGACTTCGTGGTGGCAGAACCTGAGAGTCGGAAGCTGATTCGCCTCCAGCTGAGGATGAAGCCGTTCCATCTCGTTATCCATGAGTTCATGCCCGGACCGCAACGGCACGTGCAGGCCGAAAGTGCCGGAGACGGAGCCTGGACGTTCAGCGACGCGGCCGGTCAGGAATTTCGGTGGGTCGCAGAACTGAAGCCGGAATTTGCTCAGAGAGTGGCAGCGGACTTTGCCGCCGAGATTGCGCGGGTCGGGCTCGCGGAATCCGAACTGATGCGTCTCTCTCGGGACTGACATGGCACGCAATCCGCCCTGGGTCGAGGACGAACTGCTCATCGTGCTGGACCTCTATCTTGCTGAGCGACGGGTGCTGGAGGAGTACGACCCGCGGGTCGTCGAAGCGAGCGAGGCCCTAAATCGTCTGCCGATTCACCCGGAGGCCGGCCAGCCCGGATTCCGCACTCCAGACGCAGTGGTACTCAGGCTCGCGAACTTCCGGTCTTACGATCCGGAAAGCACAGCTCGCGGAATGCGAAACGCCGGGCGGAAGGCGGAGGAGGTGTGGAGGCGCTATGCGCAGGACCCTGTGAGGGTCCGCGAACTCGTCGCGGCCATCCGCCAAGCGGTCGAAAGAGGTGATGCGCCTGCGGTCGCACTGGGAGGGGCAGAGCCCGACGAGGCGGAGTTTCCCGAGGGACGCTTGTTGTTTCGGATCCACCGTGAGCGTGAGCGGCATCCGGCGCTGCGTGCTCGCAAGATTCGGGAGACGGCTGGACGTGGACGGCGACCTACTTGCGAGGTGTGCGGCCTCGTACCCGAGTTGATCTTCGGCGTGGCCGGCCGCGCGGCGCTGGAATGCCATCACATCCGGCCCCTTCAGGCCGGCGAGCGCGTGACGCGGCTAGCGGATGTCGCCCTTGTGTGCGCCAACTGCCACCGCACGCTTCACGCCATCGGCGCGTTCGCGTCGATCCACGATCTCCGCGAGCGAGTGCCTCTGTCGTTCCATGAGTGTGTCACGGAGCTGAACAAGACCGACGGCTGAACCGAAGCCTGGGCGCGCGGACCCCGTAGGTGCACGAGACGAAGGCCGGCTGCAATCACGTTTCGCGACTGACACGTGAAAGAGTAACTCGCGTGGCTCCGCGAAGACCACGCCCGTTGACCGACCACGTCAGCTCCCGCATGTCGGGGTATCGGCAGCGAGACACGAAGCCCGAGCTCGAGCTGCGCTCCGCCCTACACCGCGCCGGTCTCCGCTTCTTCGTCGATCGCGCCCCCCTCCCAGGCATGCGCCGCCGAGCTGACGTCGTGTTTCCGCGGGCGCGCGTAGCGGTTTATGTGCACGGCTGCTTCTGGCACGCATGTCCCGAGCACGCGAGCTGGCCGAGGCACAATGCCCAATGGTGGCGCGAGAAGATCGAGGCAAACCAGGCTCGGGATCGCGACACGACAAGGCAACTAAGCGAGGCCGGCTGGGCCGCCGTCGAAGTGTGGGAACACGAAGATCCACTCGTCGCGGCGCCCCAGATCGCAGCGCTCGTCCGATCGCGCGGCCGCCCGACCGTAGCGGCCCAGCCGCAAGAGTGGCAAGAGCGTGCGCCAAACAGTGTTCCCAACTCGGCAGATCGACCCCGATCCAGCCGCACTCAGCCGCCCTCGAACCCCACAAACAAAGGGATCTAGGGCTCCCTGCGGACGATTAGTCGCGAGCGAGCCGTCGCTCGTAGAGGAGGCGTTCGAGCAATTGATCGTGGGTGTTTGGGTCAACGTAGTCGAGGTTCTTGAGGTGGTGGATCGCCGTCTGAACGGGCACGCCCAGTCGGTCGGCGACAAAGGCCGCACCCCCAACGGTTTCAGGCGGCTCCGTGCTCTGCGCGACGGCTCGTTGGACGGCCGCACGGGGCATGAGGAACATCGCGGCGAACGCATTGGCGCGCCGCTCGACGTCGACTGGGGCCCAATCTTCACTCGAGGCGAGAGCGATGTCGCGTCCTTGATCACGGTCCACGACCAGATGGCATAGCTCGTGCGCCAATGTGAAGCGCCGCACATCCTCACCGTCACCGTGCTTGAAACGGCGGTTGACGACCACGGTCGGCCGATGCTCGCGACTTGCGACTGTTAGCCCGCGAATGCCCTCGTCGCTCAGGTCGATAGCGCGGATATCCACGCCGAGCCGGACCAGGATCGCCTCGACGTCGACCTGCCCGACCTGGTCGATCGCGAGATCGTCGTGTAGCTGCTCGGCCAAAGCGTACCCGCGTTCCCACGCCTCGCGCAGATCCGTCGCGAGCGGCTCCTGTCGTACAAGTCCTGCCAGCTCTGCGCTCTCAGTGTCCGGCGCGTATACCTGGAGGAGCATCGATACGATCCGTCGCCGATCCGCCGCGTCCAGCGTTGGTGACAGCGTTCCCCACATGAGCTGCGCGACACACGATCCCGTGACGACAAGCTCGTCGTGTGGCGCGTGGAAGGCGGCGCGACGCGCGTCATCGCCGCCATAGCCCAAAGCCTGTAGCTCGCGCCACTCATCGATGAGCCCCGCGTCATCGGCTGGAAATCCCGCTGCGAGCGCGAGCCGGCGCTCGTACCGCGCAACGTCCGCCAAGGCGGTGACGCGCTGACGTAGCGCCGCGACTCGCGAGCCCGCTTCGGGCTGTTCGCTGAGTGCTGCACTCGCATCGTCCAGCCACTGGAACAGCACGTGACCAGCCTCGTCTGGCTCGAGGAGGTCGTGGCCGGCGACATGCCCAAAGGCGAAGTCCTCGGGCGCGAAGTCGACGTCGCCGCTGTCCCACGACAGCTCAACTCGGCCGCCGCGGCGCCGGAGATACACGTTCGGGAGCAGTCCGCCTTCCGCGGCCGCGCGGACGTTGTGGCGGGCCCACCATGTCTGCCAGCGCTCCAGCTCGTCGAGATCGTTGACACCGAGATGTCGCCGGGCTCGCTCCATCGTCTGCGCCGCGTCGATACCGGTCGCGGGGACTGGCAGGCGGGTTTCGTGCAGGAGTTCGTCGAAGTTTTCTGCAAGCCATTCGAGGACCGAGAGCAGATGCCAGCGAACGCCAAGACGGTGCTCGCCGAAAACCCGGTGCTCGCAAAGGTTGCGCCCAGTGACCCAGATCGCGAGCTCGCCCCACGACGCGGCGTCCTCGCCGTGCCTGTCGGACTGCTCGCCCGGCAAGAACGTAACCTCCACGGCGAAGCGGTCACGGCCGCCGTGACGGATGACAATCGGATGCGGCGCAGCTTCCATCGTGGCCTTGGAGGTTAGGGGAGGGTTCCGTCCGCCCGCCATCGCCGCAGGATTGCGACCGGAACCCTTTCGATCGGCTCCGGCCATCCATGCCAGCCGCCGATCCCGTCCGGGTGGGCCGCAAAGAACCGCTCGCCGTCCGTCGCCCAGCGCTTGCGCCCGCTATCAGGCACGCTTGACTCGAGAAGCTCCTGCGCACGGGCGGCATCAACATCGTCAGGGCAGAGGGAGCCCTTGACACCGCGACTCGGCTCGCGCTTGTGCTTGACGCTCGCGACGTAGCGCAACCATTCGACGTCGGAAAATGCCATGCCGCCGTGGAGCTCGATGACTTCGTCATCATCGAGTAGTCGAGGCTCGCCCGGCTCATCGAGTCGCAGCCGGCGTGTGGCGTCGACTCCGACTGCAGCCTTGAGCTCGTCGACGCGGACCGCTCCGGCGGCCAGCTCGCGCCACTGCTCGCCGACACGCACGTGAACGCGGTACGAGGCCATTACTGAGGCCCAAATCTATGTGCCACCGGGTGCATCGGCGCGCCGCCCGCCGGCGCTTGAGTGAGCGAGGGCGCCGGCCATCCTCGCGACACCACCCCGAGACGCAGGATCCGCGGACGGTATGCGGGTTCTGCACGGGCGCAGTTAGTTCCCCCTGAAGTCGTCGGGCACTGCATCACCTAGCCGGCGGATCAGCCTGTAGGGGTTGTCGCGCACGTCCTTGTGGTGCTGCCAGCCCACATTCACGCCCTTGGCGATTGCTGTCGCAATAGCTCCGATACCGCCAGCGAGCGTGAGCTGAGGTGCGCCTTGGGTAGCCGCGACCACCGTCGTGATCAGGGACGTCCATGCGATCTTGTCGGAGGCCACTTGCGCCAGGTACTCAGTCTTCGCCCGGTCGGAGAGCCGCAGGACCGCCGCGAGGTCGTCAGCAACGTGTCGGCGCATGAACTCATCGACGACCGCTCTCATGCGATCTGGCTGGGTGCCATTCAGCTGCTCGCTCAGCTTGTCGCACTGAGATCTGAGCGCGACCAACTCGTCCTCGCGGCTCGCGAGGATCTCGGCAGCGGTTTCTGCTCCGGCGGGTGACAGCGGGTCCAGCCGCGGCGAGATGATTCGCCGGAAGATTTCGAACGCCAGCGTGTCGTCGGCCTCTGCCTCCTCGAGCGGCGAGCTCTCGCCGCTGTGCGCCTCGCCCATACGGACGATTAGCGGGAGGAGGCGCTCATTGCTGAGCAGCAGCGGCGAGGGCGCACCCTTGAACGGGGCGAAGCGGAGGAGGTATGCCTGAACGAGTCGACGCTGGAAGCCCTCTCGGGCGAACACGCGCCCGCAGGCGTCGAAGAACGCCTCTAGATCCTGATCGCACTCCAGCCATATCTCCAGCAGGGCGTGGCGCAGCAGCTCCGCACCAGCCACGCCGGGGTCGATCATCGTTGCGAGCTCTTCGACCCCGAAGCCACTCTCCCCGATGAGCCGATCCGCGCGGTCCATCGCGTCTCGGTCCGCCGGGTAGACGAGCCACGCCCATTGGAGGCGTTCGCGCACCGGGTCCAGCACTTCCCGCGCCCGGTTCGCTCCTTCGTGGCTGACCCTCCAAGTCTCCAACGCGAAGCTCAGACCAGGTGCCCAGTCTGGTGCTCGCTCCGACACGAGGTCGATCACACCGAAGGCATCCTTCGTGATGACCGCAGGCGGGATAGACACCGTCAGAGGTCGGTCGAACCACAGCAACGTCGCGGCACTTATCTGTCCCGCGTCGTATAGCGGGTCAGGGAGGAGGAGCACCGCCAGGATCTTGACGGCTTAGTCGATCGCTCGCAGTTAGCCGTTGCTCGTTCATGACTGTGTGCCAAACCGTGTTCCCAACTCGGCAGATCGACCCCGGTCCAGCCGCACTCATCCGCTCGAAAACCCCAGAAACAAAGGGATTCCGGCCCCCAGGCGGGCGATCATAATCCGCGTGTCGGGGGTTCGAGTCCCTCCTCCGGCATCCGGAAGTGGCTGCAAATCGCCACTTCTACGTCACCAGTACACGGTGATCGGCGGTTAGTTGGTACCGAATTGGTACCGGCTTTCGGCGGAGGATGAGCAGCGCCCCGGGCCTTCCAGAGGAGCCCGCCGTGCTCGCTTCACCCGCCGTCTCGACCGACCCGCGCCCTACGGGGCGCATGCCGCGCCTCGCCGAGCCGACCGGCCACGTGTTCCGCCGCGAGGGCAAGCGCGGCGGCGTCTGGTACGCGAAGTACCGCCTGCCCGACGGCCGCCAGGTCAAGAAGCGCATCGGGCCGGCGGGCCCGGTCACGCGCCGGAGCGCCGAGGCGTGGCTGCGCGAGGTCCTCGACCAGGCGCGCCGCGGGACGCTGCCCGGGATGGTGCGCACCGGCGCGACCTTCGAGGACGCGTGCGAGGTGTACCTGCGCTGGCTCGAGGACGTCCGTGACCGCAAGCCGTCGACCCTGCGCGACTACCGCGGCTCGATCCGAACGCACCTGCTCCCGTGGTTCGGCGGGATGCGCGCCGAGGACATCGCGCCCGAGCACTGCGAGGCGTGGGCCGCCGGCTTCGGAGGAGGCCGCAAGCTCAGCAACCGGACGAAGATCAAGGTCACGACGATCCTGTTCGGGATCATGGAGCGGGCGCGGCGGACATGGAAGCTGCCGCGCAACCCGGTCGCCGACCTCGAGAAGCCCGTCCAGCGCCGCCGCGTCGACATCGAGGTGTTCAGCCCCG
The DNA here is from genome assembly GCA_030447275.1 of Solirubrobacteraceae bacterium. Lineage (GTDB taxonomy): Bacteria > Actinomycetota > Thermoleophilia > Solirubrobacterales > Solirubrobacteraceae > CADCVT01. The sequence goes on from JAUJPF010000002.1 coordinate 68,552, forward strand.
AGGAGGTCCTCTGCCTCGTGCGCGCCGCCGAGTCCGAGCAGGACGCCGCGATCTTCCTCACGGCCGCGTTCACCGGCCTGCGCCGCGGCGAGCTCGTCGCGCTGCGCTGGCGCGACGTCGACTTCACGCGCTCGCACCTGCGCGTCCGCGCGAGCTACACCGACGGTGCGCTGTCGACGCCGAAGTCCGGGAAGATGCGCTCGGTCCCGATGGCGCCCGATGTCGGCGCTGCGCTCGCGCGCCTCGGCCACCGGCAGCATTGGACCGGCGACGACGACCTCGTCTTCGTCGGGCTCGCCGGCGGCTACCTCGACGCCTCAGCGCTCTACCGCCGCTACAAGAAGGCGCTCGCGCGCGCGGGCCTGCGCGACCTGCGCTTCCACGACCTGCGCCATACGTTCGGCACGCAGGTCATCGCGACGGCGTCGATCCTCAAGGTCAAGGAGTGGATGGGCCACGCGGACGTCGACACGACGATGCGCTACCTGCACTTCGCGCCGTCGGGCGCCGACGCCGATCTCGTCGCGGCGGCGTTCGAGCGGAAGACGCCGGCGGTCGATCCGCGCTCCGCAGCACGCACTGTCTAGCTGCTGCGCTGCGCCGCGAGCCAGCGCTCGACCGAGCGGCGGTCGAAGCGCCGGTGGCGTCCGATCCGAAGCGACGGAAGCGGATCGTGGAGCCGCCGCGCGTACTCGTAGACGCTCGATCGCGGGACGGCAAGCAGCGCGGCGACGTCGTCCGCCGTCAGCAGCGGTGCGTCCAGGAGGATCGGATCCTGGGGTTCATCGATCTGCGCGGTAACCACACCCCATACGGCGCAGCGGGCGACGCCATCCGGCGCGTCACCCCCATCCGCTGCGGCGTGATGCCCGGCCGCAGGCCGGAAAGAGAGCCATGTCCGGTGTACCTCGGTCGTCAGGCCGAACGTCGCACCGCGTTCGTGCGCCAGCGCGAACTCGGGTCGCCACTCCCGCACCTTCGCCCCCTCGCCGAGCAGTCGACGACGCGCACAGCAGAACGTCACTCCGCCGCGATCACGGCCGCGAGCGACCGCTGCTCCTCTTCGCTCAGCCCCGGCCACGGCACCACGCGCAACTGCGGAGCGCGAACCGCTAGCGGGGACGGGACTCGCGGGCGCGCCGCGGCCCGGACGCAACGTGCGAGGCGCCGCGGCCCGCAGGCTACCCGCTTCCTCGGCGGACGAGCCACAGTTTTCCCGTACAGAGGCCGGAGCCCGGACGTCACCCGTCTCCGGGTCGCTGTCGACGAACTCGGTCCTCAGCGTGAACGAACTCCCCCAGCGCGCGGTGGAAGTTCTGCTTGCCAACTTCGCATCCTTAACACCGCCACGTGGTACTCGCGCTCTCGGCGCATCCGGACGTCGCGGTCGCCGCGGTGATCGGCGTCCCCGACGACCTCCTTGGCGAGGCCGTCATGGCGGTCGTGATCCCACGGACGGGGGTCGAGCCCGCGCCGGAAGCGCTCGCGGAGTTCGTCCGCACCGAGAAGGGCGAGTTCCACGTCCCGCGTTCGTTCGAGTTCGCCGCGGAGCTCCCGCTCACAGCCGTGGGCAAGCCGGACAGGAAGGTCCTCAAGCAGCGGTTCTGGGCGGGCCGCGACCGCCGGGTCGTGTGACGCTTCAGGCCGGTCGCAGGTTGGCGAGGTCGCCGACCCGCTCGACGGCGATCGACATGAGCGTCTACGTCACGAACACCGCCGTCTCCTGGGGCTCGGGCTGAGCATCGACTACTCCCTGTTCCTCGTGACCCGCTATCGCGAGGCGCGGCATGCGGGCGCGCAGGTCGAGGGCGCGCTCGAGGAGGCGCTTCACACCGCCGGGAAGGCGATCCTTCTGTCGGGGCTCGTGGTGGCCGCCTCCGTCGCGAGCCTCGGCGCCGTCGGGATCGAGGTGTTCAGCTCGATGGCGGTCGGGGCCGGTCTCGCCGCGGGGGTCGCCGCCGCAGGGCGCGCTCACGCTGGTGCCCGCGGTCATGCGACTCCTGGGACCTCGCCTTGATTGGCTGACGCTGCGGCCGGCTGCGCGTGCCGCCGAACGGGGGCGGTTGTGGCGCGCGGTGGCGCGCAACGTGCTGGGCCGAAGGGTCGCGGTGCTCACCGCCAGCCTGGTGACGCTGGGGCTGCTCGCCGTGCCCGCCGCCGACATCGACCTCCTGTTCCCGAGCACGTCCACGCAGCTTCCGTCCGGCGAGCCGGTGCGTGAGACCGTCGAGCGCGTCGAGGCGGCATTCGGATCCGGCAGCCTGACGCCGATGGTCGTCGTCACGCGGGACGATCCGCAGGCCGTCCGGCGGGCGGTCGCAGCCGAGCGAGGGGTGGCGCGCGCCGCGGCTCCCGTCCCCCTGCGCGATGGTTGGTCTCAGGTGGCGGCGGTCGCGCCCGCGGAAGTGAACTCCTCAGCCGCTCGACAGGTGGTGCAGGACGTCCGCGGCGCGCTCGCGCGCGAGCGGCTGCGGCAGACGTTCGTCGGCGGCCAGACCGCGGAGGGCCTCGACCTGACGGACAGGGTCACCGACCGTATGCCGCTCGTCGTGGGGATCGCGGCGCTCGTGAGCTACCTCATCCTGCTCGCCGCGTTCCGCTCGGTGGTGGTGCCCTTCAAGCGGTCGTCACGAACGTGCTCTCGGTGGCGGCGGCCCTCGGCGTGACCACGTTCGCGTTCCAGTGGGTCGGCGACTCCGCCGGGATGGCGCACTTCGTCCCGCCGCTGCTCTTCGTGATCGCCTTCGGTCTCTCGATGGACTACGAGGTGTTCCTGCTCTCGCGCATCCGCGAGGCGCTCGACGCCGGCGCCGACGACGACCAGGCGGTCCAGCAGCGCCTGCTCCGGAGCGGACGCCCGTTCACGGTGGCCGCGCGCGTGATGGGCGGGGTCTGCGCCGGGATGGCGGGGGGGCGCCTCGGGGCGCTGCAGCAGCTCGGCTTCGGCCTCGCCGCTGCGGTCCTTCTCGACGCGACGATCGTCCGCTGGGCGCCGGTCCCGTCGGCGATGGCGCTCCTGGGCCGGGCCAACTGGTGGCTACCTCGGGTTCCCGCCCTTTCGCGCCGTCATAGGTGATCTGGTGTGACATTCTTCAATCGTGATGAAGAGTCTGATGCACTACCCCGGGTGCTTCGGCTGTGGGTCGGCCAATCCGGACGGGCTTCAGTTGGACGTCCGGTGGGACGGGAGCGCGGCGGTCGCCGAGCTCCGCCCGCCGGCGCGCTACGAGGGCGGCCCGGGCGTCGTGCACGGCGGGTTCGTCGGCTCCCTGGTCGACGAGGTGATGGCGCTCGCCGCCTTCGAGGTCGCGCAGCGCCCGGCGATGACGCGCCGGCTCGAGATCGACTATCGCTCGCCGACGCTGACCGACCAGCCGCTCCGGCTGGTTGCCCGGCCTGTCGACGAGAGCGAGCGCAAGGTCGTCGTCGAGCTCGTCGCCACGACAGACGAGGACAAGCGCGTCTGCTTCGAGGCGCGCGGGGTGTACGTCAAGGTCCCGCTCGACGCGTGGGCTCAGCAGATGGCGGCGCAGGGGCGCAGCGTGCGCGGCATCGACTTCAGCGGCGGGGATCCGTCGAACTTCTTCCGCTGGCAGATGGCCGGCTTGCCCGAGGCGTTCGTCCCGGACCGGCTGCGCCGGCCGCTGCGGCTGGTTCTCGAGATCACCGACGTCGTTCCTTCGCTGTGGACGGTGACCGCCGGCGAGTCGGTGAGCGTGGAGCATGGTGACGACCCCGCCGCCGACGCCCGCTGGGTCAGCGACTTCGCGGGCATGCAGGACTTCTGGGACGACACGCTCTCCATGGAGGAGATCGTCGCCGGCGTGTCCGTGCGCATCGAGGGGGACCCCGCAGCGTTCGGTGAGCTGCGCGACGCCCTCGAGTACGTCAACGCCAGCATGCGGGACTGACGGGCTCAGCCGGCGCCCGCGGCGATCTCCGGTGTCTCGCCGGCGCCGACCTCCGCCCCAGCCGGCGATCCCATCGGCAGCGCGATGACCGCACCGAGGAACATGGCCACCATGCAGACGACGAACGCGTCGTGGGCCTGCGAGAGCAGCGTCGCCGGGGTCGCCGCCGCCGTGATCGCGACGACGAGCGCGACGCCGATCGCGCCGCCCACCTGCCGGATCGCTGAGTTCAGGCCGCTGGCGAGCGCGAACTGCGCCGGTGGTACCGCGGTGAGCGCGCCGCCGACGACGCCGGTGAGCGCGATCACGGCACCGGCGCTGTAGAGCAGCTGACCGGGGAGCCAGTCGCGCCAGTAGTTCGGCTCCGCGCTCGTGCTCACGAGGATCAGCAGTACGCCTGCGCCCGCGATCGCCGCGCCGGCGATCGTCACGAGCCGCGGCCCGTGCCGCTCCGCGAGCGTCCCCGCCGGGCGTCCCCAGACCGCGCCGAAGAGCGCGCCCGGGATGAACTGCAAGCCGGTCTCCAGCACCGAGAAGCCCCACACGTTCGACAGGAACAGGACCGCCGCAATCAGCATCCCGAAGAAGCCGATCGAGAACACCAGCGCGCTGGCGTTGGCGACCGCGAACGTGCGCACCCGGAACATCTCGAGATCGACCACCGGCGCGCGGTGGCGCCCGGAGCGCCACAGCGAGAACACGATCGCCGCGACCGCGAGCAAGACGGTCACGAGGGTCCGCTCGTCGCCGGTGCCCCACTCGTCGCGCTTCAGAATCGCCAGCACCAGCAACGCCAGGCCGCCGGCCTGGAACGCTGCCCCGATCAAGTCGGGGATCGGCGCGGTGCGCTGCGGCTGGTCGCGCTCCAGGAGCGCCATGCCGCGTAGGGCGACGGCGGCGGCGGCGACGACGCTGCCACAGAAGATCCAGCGCCAGTGCGTCCACTCCACGACGACGCCGCCGATCGCGGGCGAGAGCGCCGTGCCGAGCCCGACGATCGCGGCGAGGACGCCGATCGCCGTCTTGCGCTCCTCCGCCGGAAAGATCGCGAGCATGAGCCCCTGGCCGGCCGGGACCACCAGTGCCGCGGCAAGTCCCTGCAGCAGGCGCGCCGCGATCAGCGTCTCCGCCGACGGTGCCACGGCGCACGCAAGCGAGGTCAGCGCGAACAGCCACATCCCGCCGACGAACAGCCGCCGCCTCCCGAACCGGTCGGCGAACTTCCCCGCGCCGACGAGCAACGCGGCGAACGCCACGAAGTAGCCGTCCAGCACCCAGGCGAGCGTCGTCGCCGAGGCGTCTGGGAACGACTCCTGGATCGCCGGGAAGGCGACGCTCACGATCGGCGCGTCCACAAACGCCATGAACGAGCCGGCTGAGATCAGGAGCAGGACGCGCGTGCGGTGCTCCATCTATCCCTCCGAGAGCTCGACGGGCCGCGACACCCGCTCGAGCTCGTCCTCGAGGTCCTCTTCGACTTGTCCGCCCGCCACGTCCTCCGGGCGCTCGCGCCGCGCGACCTCGATGACTTCGAGCCGGCGCGGGACCTGCGTCATCGCATAGGCGACGGCCCGCTCCGGGCCGAAGCCGAACGGGTACGGCGGCTCGAACATCGAGCTCGTCTCGTCGATGATCGCCGCTCCGAGCGGCTGAAGCACGGCAAGGCGCTGCTCGACGAACGACCACAGCTCAGGGTGGGCGGCGATGATCCTCCGGCACAGGTAGGTCCCGTAGGCCATGTGGCGGCGCTCGTCGCGCTGGATGCCCTCCAGCCCCTTGCGGATGCCCGGGAAGAGATCCGCCTCGCTGCAGACGGTGTGCCAGGTCCAGTATCCGGTCATCGCGAGCACGCCCTCGACGAACTGGTTGTACGTCACCGCCGCGTCGAGGAACGCCTCCGGCGAGCGGTCGGTGTCGAGCCGGCCGAGCGCGCTGGGGAGCTCCTCTTCGAACAGCCGCCGGTAGCTGGCGGTCATGAACTCCTCTCGCGGCCGCTCGACGCCCACCGCGTCGAACCACCGCCGGAAGGTCTCGACGTGCTTGGCCTCGTCGACGGCGAAGGACGTCAGGTAGATCGCCTCGTCGACGCGATGCTCGGCGGCGACCGCCCGCAGAAGCGGAACGATCTCCAGCGTGACCGCCTCCTCTCCGACCATGAACTCGGCGGCGAGGTTGCCGATCCACCGCCGCTCCGGCGCCGCAAGCCGGGCGTAGTCCGCGGCGTCGCGCGAGAAGTCGATATCGCTCGGGTTCCAGGTCTGCCGCTTGGCTTTCTCCCACAGGCGCCAGGGCAGCGTGCTGCGCTCGAAACCGATCATCGACGCGTACTGCCGCGGCGCTCCGTTCGAGGCACCCATGGCGCTACGCCCACCGCGGGTCGGCGTCGAGCGGCACACCGAGGGCCGCCTTGCCGACGATCTCGAGGATGTCGTAGTGCGACGGCGGGTGCACCTTCGCGCCGCGCACGTCACGGTACAAGCGCTCGAGCGGGGAGCGCCGGAGATATCCACTTCCGCCCACCGCTGACATCGCCTTGTCGACGACGTCGATCGCGTTGCGGCTCGCCACGTACTTCGCCGCGACCGCCCTGGCGAAGTCCCGCTCGCTCACGTCCGCGCGCTGCGAGAGGTCCGTCGCCGTCTTCCACACGAGCGCGCGGGAGGTTTCGATCGCGATCTCCATCTCCGCCGCGAGGTACTGGATCGACGGGAAGCGGCTCATCGGTTGGTCGTATGGCTTGCGCACGCGCTCGCTGACGTAGCGCTCCGCGAATCGCTTCGCGCCGATCGCGACACCCGTGTAGACCGCGGCGAACGTGAGGTTGAACCACTTGTGCGAGCTCAGCGCGAACGAGTCGAGCACGCCGGCCGGGCGTTCGGCGACGACGGTCTCGTCGGGGACGAACACGTCATCGAGCACGATGTCGTTGCTCCCGGTCGCCCGCATACCCATCGCGTCCCAGTTGTCCATCACGTCGAGGCCGGGTGCGTCTCGCGCCACGAGGAAGTGGACGAGGAGCGGGCCGCGCTCAGGATCCTCGTAGAGCGCGTGCGTCGTGTACGCCGTCATGACCGGGCTGATGCTCGCGAAGATCTTGCGCCCGCTGACCCTGTAGCCGCCGTCCGTGCGCTCGGCGCGTGTGGCGGCGTGGCGGAAGTTGTTGCCGCTCGTCTCGGCCTCCGAGATCGATGCCGCGACGATCATCTGCCCCTCTGCGACTACGCGCAGGAAGGCCTCAATGCGGGGGTCGGGCTCGACGCGCCACATCTCAGCCGTCAGCCCGACGGTGAAGAGATGCATGTTCACGCCGAGCGCGGTGGCCGGCGCGCCGGCGGCGAGCGCCTCCTGTGCCTGGCACAGCTCGAGCAGGCCCGCACCCATACCGCCGAGCTCCCGTGGGACGGGAGCCGCGAGGTAGCCCGATTGCTGCATGTCGCCGAAGTCTTCGAACGGGAAGCTGTTCTCGCGATCGTGCCGCTCCGCGCGCGGCTCGAACGCCTCAGCGTGTTGCGTTGCGAGCGCGACCGCTTCGTGTTCGGCGACTCGACGCTTCCCCTGGTCCTTCGCGGCCCCCTCGGGCGACGCGCCGGCCGTCTCGGTGACGCTCGGTTCCATCACGGGCTCCTCTCAGGTGATCGTCATCAGGCGGCCGGGCAGGACCGTGAACGTCGCCGGCGTCCATCCGGCGATCTCCCCGTCGACCTCGACCGGCGTCGGGCGCTCAGCGTCGACGCGGATCTCGCTCGCGCTCCAGCAGCGCAGGCTCGCGTCCTCGGCGAGCCGCTGCCGGAATGCCTTCCAGACCACACGCGCGACCGCGGCCCGCGGCATGCCGGCGACCACGGCCAGAGTCAGCAGCCCGTCGTCGGGGGCGACGACGGGCCCGAAGCTGAGTCCACCGGCGAAGTACGGGACGTTCAGCACGCCGAGGTTCGTCACCGGCGCGGCGAACGCGCCGGCGTCGCTCTCGATGCGCAGCCGAACCGGGCGCCAGTGCAGCAGCGCGTCGATGCTGTACACGGCCTCTGCGAGCGTCACGCTCCGGCGCTTGAGCGCTTGGCCGATGCGGCCCTTGCGGGTGAAGCGCTCGCCGATCGCGGTGACGAGACCGATCGTGCAGTTGACGACGAAATGCCGCGTCGCGAGTCCGTCCTGGGTCTGGAACGTGACGCGTCCGACGTCCACTGGTCCCGCGCGGTCGCACACCAGCAACTCCGACAGCGAGCGGCACAGCTCGCGACCACGCGCGAAGTCGTTGCACGTTCCGGCGGGCACGAAGCCGACGGCCGGCGACCAGTCGCCCCGCGCGCGGACGATGCCGTCGACCACTTCGCCCAGCGTGCCGTCGCCTCCGACGACGACGATGAGCGGCACGCCCGCGCGGGTCGCCGCCGCCGCGACGGCGGACGCCTCACCGCGATGGGTGGTCCGGTGGATCCTCGCGCCCGGAACGTCGCTCCGGATGCGCCGCTCGTTCTCGTCGCGGCGACCGGCTCCGGCCATCGGGTTGACGACGAAGAGCGCCTGGTCCGCGTCGAGCGTTCGCTTCGCCGGCACGGGTGGGGCCTTGTGGGTCGTGGTCATCGTCGCTCCGCGGTCAACTGGCGAGGTGACGCGTCGAGCGGGGCGATCGTCCGGCGCAGCGCCTCTTCGCGGCCGACCGCGGGTTGGTAGCCGAGCAGCTGGATCTTCGCGAGGTCGTACCGCATGCCGCTGCCCGCGGATCGGACCGCGTAGCGGGTGAGAAGCGGGCGCTTCACTCGGCTCCCCACCCGCGCGGCGGCCTCAGACGCGGCGGCCGCGAGCAGCGCGACGCGTAGCGGCACCGAGAAGCGGGGCGGCTGCACCCCGGTCGCCGCGGCGAGGTCGTCGATGAAGCCGCCCAGGGTCAGGCCGTAGCCGTCGCCGACGATGTACGCCTCTCCCGCCGCTTCGTTGGTCGTCGCCACCAGTGCTATCGCCGCGGCGAGGTTCTCGCTGTACGTGAGCTCGAGCGGCGTGGCGCCGCGGTCGAAGTACACGAGCTGGCGCGTCCTGAGCCCGTCGATCAGCTCCGGGACGAGGTGACGGTCGCCAGGGCCGAACACCCACGTCGGGTAGACGACCGACACCTCCAGCGAGTCGCAGGCGTAGCGCCGAGCGAGCTCTTCGCCGGCGAGCTTCGAACGCGAGTAGGGGTACGGCGGGCAGCGCTTCGGCGAGCGCTCGTCGATGAGATGGTCGCTGTCGAACCCGAACACGTCCGCGGTGCTGAGATAGACGAAGCGGCGCACGCCGGACGCCCGCGCCTCCTCGAGCACGGCGCGCGTCCCGTCGCGGTTGATGCGTGCGAAGGCCCCGGGGTCGTCCCAGTCGCTCACCAGCGCGGCGGCGTGGACGACGACGTCCGCGCCGCTGCACAGGCCGCGCAGACTCGAAGGACGGGTCACGTCTCCCACGTGGACGTCGACCCCGCTGTCGAGGGAAGACGGCCGCTCCGGCCGCACGAGTCCGCGAACGTTCCAGCCGCGATGAGCGAACGCGCTGACGACGGCGGCGCCGATGCAGCCGGTGACGCCCGTGACCGCGACGGTCGTCACGTCAGCTGCTCCACCAGCGCGGAGAGCTCGGCCTCGAGGCCGGCGCCGCGCTCGAGCGTGCGCATCCGCGCCGCGATCTCGTGCGCGTCGACCGCCGGGCCCACCCCGCCGCCCGCGAGGATGGTGCAGGACGCCTCAGCCGTCAGGCGTCCGACCTGGACGGGCGCGAGGCCGACGCGCGCGAGCGCCTCGCCGCAGCGCTCCTCGTCGTCCGGCGCGACCGCGTAGAGCAGCTCGTACTCGCCCCACTCGCCCGCGCCGAGTAGCCAGCTCGGGAGCCCCAGCCGAGCGGCGAGCTCCAGGCCCGGCTGGTCGTACAGCTCGGGAACGTCGAGCAGCTCGAACCCGAGGCCGTTCAGCTCGGCGAGCATCAGCGTGGCGCTCAGCAGCCCGTCGCTCGTGTCGATGCACGCGCGCACGTGCGTGTTCAGGACGAGTCCCGCCTCGCACCGCGCCGTCGGCAGCCACGGGTCCTCGCGGTCGCCGCCCAGCAGCGCGCGAACGCCGGCCGCGTTCCCGGCGCCGACGCGACCGGTTGCGCACAGGATGTCGCCGGCGGACGCCCCCATACGCGTCATCGCGGCATCGCGCTCGACGAGGCCGAGAGCGCAACCGGTCATGCTTTCGTCGCGCGCGAGATTCGTGTCGCCGCCGACGATCCGCGCGCCCTGGCGCCGCGCCGCCGCGTCCGCTCCGCGGCCGATCTCGCGCGCGGCCTCGTCCGTGACCGCCCCCGGCGGGAACGAGCACGACAGCAGCAGGCCGACGGGGCGGGCGCCGACGGCGGCGAGGTCGCTGAGCGCCGCGGTGGCGACGAGCCATCCGCGCGCGTACGGTGAGGGCGCCGTCGCCAGCTCCGAGTCTGCGTGCAGGGTGTCGACGGTCGCCGCCAGCAACGACGGCCACCCGACGTCAAGAAGCTCCGCGTCGGTCTCGAAGGCGTCGTTGGCCTGGAACGGCGGGCGCTCGACGGCCGACCGCAGCGCGTCGATGAGCCGGCGCTCCTCCGGCGGAAGCGCGGGCGCGGTCACGCCTGCCGCACCTCGCGGGTCTGGCGAAGGTTCAGCTCGAGGAACGCCATGAGCGGCGCCGCGACCGCGAGGGCGAGCACGGGCTCGGGCGCCGCGGTGAGCGCGAGGGCGAACAGGACGCAGCCGCGCGTGTACCAGACGAGCGCCTCGTACGCGTTGGCCTCGGGGGCGTCGACCAGGCGGCGCAGGCCGATCGCGAACGCGGCAGCGGCCGCCGCCAGGAAAGGCCAGAACGCGGCGGACGCATCGCCTTGGGCGCCGATCGCGTCCGGGTTCGTGGCCGCCACCACCGTTGCGGCCGCGACCGCCGCCAGCGGGAACGGCAGCGTGAGCCAGCGCGCCCGTGATGCCCCGAGTGCGACCGGAAGGGTGCGGTACCCGGCGAGTCGGTCGCCAGGCACGTCCTTGAAGTAGCCGACCAGGCAGAACCCGCTCAGCACGAGCGCCATGAGCCCCACGTCGACCCAGACCGCGCTGGGCAGGTCGAACGCAGGCTGAGCGGTGCGGGCGCCGGCCGCCCCGACCGCGGTGAAGAGCGCGAGATCGATCCCGTTGATCACGTTGCCGACCATCGGCACGCCCTTCGTCGCTTGGTAGACGACGTGGCCCGCGAGCGCGATCGTGCCCCAGATCGCGACGGCGGGCGCGAGCGCCAGCCCCGCGACCGCCGTCGCCGCGGCGGCGGCGAGCACGACGGCGAGCCCGACGTGCGGGTCGATCTCGCCCGCGACGAACGGGCGCTCAGGCGCGTTGATCGCGTCGGCACGGCGGTCGGCGAAGTCGTTGACGACGACCCCGACGCCGTAGCCGCCGGCGCACACGACCAGAGCGAGCGTGACTCCGACGACGTCCGGCGCGTCCTGGCCGGCTGCGATGCCCGCGAGACCCGCACTCACCGACAGCGGGATGAAGTGCGGGCGGATCAGCCGCAGCCACGCGCCTGCCTTCGCACCGCCGGCGCTTCTGCTGCCGGACTCCGCGACGACGCGGGCCGGCGTCACGCCGTCACCTTCGGGTCGTCTGCACCGGCTGCTCGAACAGCTGCGCCGCGCAGCGACAGCAGCGTCCCGGCGACCCGCCCGTCCTGGTAGTCGGCCTTCACGCGGTGCCTGCGCACCTTCCCGCTGCTGGTCAGCGGAATGCTGCCCTTGCGGACGAGCACGACGTCGTGCGGTGCGACGCCCACGACCTCCACGGCGGCTCTGCGCAGTGCGGCGGCGCAGCGCAGCTGCTGCTCTTCACGCTCGGTCGTGACCTCCGCGACGATCACGAGGGCCTCCGTCCCGGCAGCGGCGCTGCGCGTCCCGAATGCGACGATGCGACCGCGCCGGACCCAGTCGACGTGTGTCGCCTCGCGCTCGACATCCTGCGGATAGACGGTGCGCCCGGCCGTCTTGATGATGTCCTTGAGCCGGTCGACCACGTAGAGCTCGCCGTCGGACAGGAAGCCGAGGTCCCCGGTCGACAGCCAGCCGTCCTCTTCCGCTGCGGGGCTCGCGCCGCCACGCGTGACGTAGCCGCGACAGACGCTGTCGGAGCGGACGGCGATCTCGCCGATCGCGTCTTCCCCGAGCGGCCCGCGCTCGCGCGACACGATCCGGACCTCGCTGCCGGCGACCGGCCGTCCGCTCGACGGCACGCGGAGGTCGAGCCCCTGGTCGACGACCTCGCGGAGGATCTCGCCCGTGGCACGGCGGACATACCGCGCGTCAACCGGATCTCCTGGAACCCCCATCGTGACCGCGAGCGCATGCTCCGCGAGCCCGTAGCACGGAGTCACGGTGCCCGGACGGAGCCCGGCGCGCGCGAAGCGCTCCTCGAAGCGGCGGATGAGTTCGAGGTCGGTGGGCTCAGCACCGTTCAGCAGCACGCGAACCGACGACAGGTCGAGTCCGTCGAGTGCGTCGTCGCCGACTCGCGACAGGCACAGGTTGTACGCGAACTGCGGAGCCACGCCGATCGACGCTTGGTACTTCGACAGGAGCTCGAGCCAGAGCCGCGGGCGCGCGAGGAAGTCGAGCGGCGAGAGGAGCACGAGCGGGATGTCGCGCACGAGCGACCCGATCAGCGTCCCGATCAGGCCCATGTCGTGGTACAGCGGCAGCCAGTTGACGCCCACGTCGGGCGGCCTGATGTCGATCGCGTCGCCGAACGCGCCGATGTTGAAGACGATGTTGTGGTGCGTCAGCGCAACGCCCCGCGGATCGCCGGTGCTCCCGGACGAGAACTGGATGAGCGCGACGTCCTCGGGCTCCGGTACGGGCAGGGCGAGTGTCGCGCCGCCGCCGGCTGCCGCGATCTCGCGCGGGATCACGACCGGCAGGTCGTCGGGCATCGCGGCCTCGAGCGGCTCGAACATGACGATCGCAGAGGCTTGGACGAGGTCGGAGACCCGCCGCAAGTTGGTGAGGAAGGCTCTGAGCTGGTGGACGTCGAGCGGCGGGTAGAGCGGCACGGCCACGGCGCCGGCCACGAGCGTCCCATAGAAGCTTGCCACCAACTCGCGGCCGGTCGGCAGGACGATCACGACGCGCGCCCCGCGGCCGATGCCGCGGGCGGCGAGGCCGCGGGCGAACTGCCGCGACTCCGCCAGCAGGTCGGCGCACCCCATCTCGTCGCCGTCGCCGGCGCTTCCCTCGAACCAGAGCGCGGGCGCGCCCGCGCGCGTGGCGCGCCGCTCGAGCGCCTCCACGATCGTCGTGATCGTCACCGCTGTTCCGCCACCTTGCCTTCGACGAGGGTCACCAACTCACGGAAGCGGCGCAGCGGGCGCATCTCTTCAGCGGGGCAGTCGATGCCGAAGACGCGCTCGACCTCGACCTGCAGCGCGATGAGCGACAGCGAGTCCATGGCAAGCTCACCGTCGAACGCCGCGTCGCGAACGATCAGTTGCGGCGGGATGCCCAGGGCATCGACGACCAGCCCCCGCAGCGTTTCCTCGATCGACCCTGCAGTCGCCGGGCCGGTCACGCCCGCCCTCTCGTAACCGCAATGACACGCTTCACACCGACGCCCGCCGCTGCCGCGTCGATGGCCTCGGTCGCCTGGTCGAGAGCGTCGTCACCGTGGGCCGCAGTGACGTGCATCCGGATCCGGCTGAGATGCGACTTGACCATCGGGGGAATCGCGGGGCAGACGAGCACGCCGGCGTGGCGCAGGCGCTGCGTGAGCGCGAGCGTCAGCCCGGGGTCGCCGACCGGCAGCGGGATCACCGTGGTGCAGGACCCCATCGTCTCGAATCCCCGGTCGACGAGTTCCGCCCGACGGCGGTCGGCGCGCCAGAGGCGCTCTCTGCGCTCCGGCTCGTCGCGAACGAACCGAGCGCGGCGACCGCCGCGGCGGCGCTGGCCGGCGCGAGGGCGGCCGAGAAGATCAGCGAAGGCGCGCTGCGCCGCAGGACCTCTGCGAGATTCGCATCGCACGCGACGAAGCCACCGACGCTCCCAAGCGACTTGCTCATCGTCCCAGCGATCAGATCCACCTCCTCGAGCGGGCCGAAGTGCTCGGCAGCTCCCGCGCCCCCGCTCCGAGCACCCCGAGGGAGTGCGCTTCATCAACCATGACGAGCGCCCCCGGCCGCGCTCGCGACCCGGCACAGCTCCGGCAGCGGCACGATGTCGCCCCTCGGCGCTGTAGATGCCCTCGAGGACGACGAGCGTCCGCCGGCGGTCGCGGGCTCCGGACAACAGCTGCTCGAGGTGCTCGGCGTCGTCGTGCCGCATGAAGCGCACCTCGGCGCCCAACGGCCGCGCGCCGTCGATGATCGACGCATGGTCGAAGAGATCGCAGACCACGAGGTCGCCCGGCTGCATGAGCGCTGGGATGCTCCCGACGTTGGTGTGGTAGCCGGTCGAGAAGACGATCGCGGCGTCCCGGTCGAGGAACACCGCGAGCTGTCGCCTGAGCTTGGAGACGACAGGCGTGTACCGCCCGGCGGGCGGGGACGCGCAGCGGCTCGTCCCGAGGCGGTCGACGGCGTCGCGCGCCCCGGCGCGGACACGCGAGTCGGAGCTGAGGGCGAGGTAGTCGTTGGCGATGAGCGTGACTGCGCGGCGTCCGTCGGCCGACACCCAGCCGGGCTCGAGGTTCCGCTCCAGCTCGGGTACAGGCAATAGAGCGACGCCTCCTCGACGAGCCGCCTCTGCTCGACCAGCGTCTCAAGGAACGCAGCGCGGTTCACTGGCATATCGCCCTTCCTCGCCCTCACAACGTCCCCTGGCTGCACGCTGCTGGCCCCCCAAGAACTATGCGGGTGGACTCCCGCCCTTCGATCAGTGAGTTTGCACCATACGTAAGCGCTGCTGTTCAGTCAACACGCTCTGGGGCCTGACCTGCGGTCTTCGCGCTCAGCGGTGTCGGCAGCTGCCCCCGGGCGCAGCGACCGCGCAGCCGGGGCTGACAACCGGCCCGTTGAACGCGGATCGGCACGAACGTCCGCGCGTCGCTCGCAGTCGATAGGTTGCCATCGCTAACGATGGAGCTGCGGGACCGGATCGTCGTCGTGACTGGCGGAGGCAGCGGCATTGGACGAGCCACCGCCGCCCTTGCCGGCGACCGCGGCGCCCGTGTCGCGGTTTGGGACCTCGACGCGGAGTCAGGCACCGCAACGGAGCGCGAGCTGGCCGCCACCGGGGTGGCGACGCTCTTCGTCGAGACCGACGTGAGCGACCCCGCGAGCGTCGACCGCGCGGCCGCCGCGACGGTGCAGCGCCTCGGCGGCATCGACGTGCTCATCGCAGCCGCCGCAGTGGGCGGCTACGGTAGCCTCACGACCACACGAGAGGAAGTGTGGCGGCGCGTGATGGCCGTAGACTTGGACGGCGTCTTCTGGTCGCTTCGCGCAGCGGCGGCCCACATGGCACGCGTGGGCGGCGGAAGTGTCGTGCTCGTCGGCTCAGATCGAGCCCTCGCGCCCGAACCAGGGTGGGGCGCTTACGGGGCGGCGAAGGCGGCCGTCGTGCACCTAGCGCGAACTGCTGCGCTCGAGCTTGCTGACGTCGGCGTCCGCGTCAACGTCGTGTGCCCCGGCCCGACCGACACCGCGATGCTCGGCGAGCTCCGCAGCTTCGCCGGCGTTCACGAGCACCTCGCTACGCGACCGCCGCTGCGGCGGCTGGCCCAGCCCACGGAGATCGCGGACACGCTACTGTACTGCGCCGGCCACGAGTTCATGACCGGCTCTGTCATCGTCGTCGACGGCGGAGCTGCGCTTGCCGGGCCACTCGGCGTCCGGGACGCGATGCGGCGCTCGCGGGAACCTCGCTGAGGCTCACGACGCCGTGAGCGACCGCCAGAGCGCTCAAGAGCGCGACGGCCGTCGATGTGGTCTGGCCGCTCGTCTAGAAGTGGTGCGTGCTCATCATGCAAGGAGCAGCCAGGTCGGGGCGCGCTGCGGCATGGGAGCCTAGCCCGCCGTGTCCCCCACGCCGCGCACCCATGTCCTCGGCTACATCCGCGTGTCGAACTATCTCGCCCGCGATCGCGGCGAGGCGCTGACCGAAGACGTCCAGCTCGAGAAGATCCAGCAGTGGTGCGCAGTGGCGGACCTGGACCTGGTCGACGTGTTCCGCGATATCGACCGCTCCGGCAGGGGCTTCGACGCGCGCGGGCGGCCTGCGTTCGACGAGCTGATGACGCGGATCGCAGCGGGCGAAGCCGACGCTGTCGTCGTTATCGGACCGTCGCGATTTGGACGGTATTAGCTACGAGACGGCCCGGACCGTGGCCGCTTGCGCGACGAGGGCGTCCGGTTCCACTCGGCGTCCGAGCTCGTCGACCGTGAGAGCCCGAACGACCGGCTCATGTTCGACGTGCTGGCGTCGTTCGACGAGTACGAGCTCGAGCCTCGCTAGCGTGGAACGCCACTCGTCTGGGTCGGGATGCGCCGCGAGAGGACGGATGGATCGGGCTCGCCACGAGCACGCGCAACCGGAATGTCCGCCGCGCCGCCGTCGGCTTGAAGCGCGCTGCCCGAACCGGAGGCGCGGCCCTCGAGCAGGTGCGGCTCCGCACGCGTACGTGGAGCTGGTCGGAGCGACGGCGACGACGAGAGGGGTGCGGCGATGATCGGCGGCTGCCGAGCTATCCGCTCGGCGCTCCGCTCGGGATGCACAGACCGAAGCTGCGGGACTCCGGTCGAGCTTCGCCGTCATCTGTGTTCCGCGTCGCGTACCCACGCTCTCCGTGGCCGCTCACGCTCGTCGTGTCCGTCGTTGAGCTGCTCAGGAGCGGCTCACGACCACCTCGGCGCCGCGACCCGGGAGCGATGTCACCATGCGGCGGACGACCGGCTCGCCCTCGCTGCGCGTCGGCCGCAGTCGTAGGCGCCGCGATATCACCCCCAGCGCCGTCTTCAGCTCGACCACCGCGAAGCTCGCGCCGAGACACCGCCGGATGCCGCCGCCGAACGGGATCCACGTGTACGTGCCCGCCGGGCGCTCGAGAAAGCGCTCCGGCATGAAGGCGTCGGGCTGCGGATAGACGTCGGGTCGGTGGTGGATCAGGTGGATGCACGGCGCGACGGTCACGCCGACGGGCAGCGTCCACTCGCCGACGGCGAGCGGCGCCGCGAGCCGGCGCAGGACTACCGGCACGGGCGGACGCAGACGCAGCGTCTCCTTGGCGACCGCGTCGGCGTAGTTGTCGCCGCCGCTCGCCGCCTCGTCGGCGAGCCGCGCGAGCCGCGCGGGCGTCCGCACCAGCCGCTCGACCGCCCACGCCATCGCGGCGGCCGTGGTCTCGTGCCCGGCCGCGACCATCGTCACGAGCTGATCGCGCAGCGCGACGTCCGACATCGGCGTGCCGTCAGCGTGGCGCGCCTGCACGAACATCGACAGCACGTCGTCGCGCTCGTCAGTGGCCGTAAACCGCCGAGGCCCGGCGCACGCAGCGCAGCGGCCGCCTAGTGTCCGCCCTGTGGGAACGGGAACGCAGCACGCCCTGCTCCTCCACCGACCGCCACCGGGCGGAGACGCTGCGCGGCAGGCGCACCTGCCGCCACAGCCCGCGCTTCACAGGATGAGGGCCGCGCGCCGGGCCGCCCTGCTCGCGGTGGCGGCGCTGCTCATGGTCGCAACCCCGGCCGCGGCCGCCGCCGAGCCCGACCTCGCCCGCCACGTCGACCCGCGCATCGGGACGGTCCCGCCGGGCTTCACGTTCCCCGGCGCGGCGGTCCCCTTCGGGATGGTGCAGAACTCGCCCGACACGCCGAACCCGTTCGCGTACGGCGGCTACCTCGCCACCGACCCCGTCATCCGCGGCTTCAGCCTCGTGCACCTCTCCGGCCCCGGCGTCCCGAAGGCCGGCGACCTGCCGTTCATGCCGACCGTCGGCCCGGCGATGTCGAACGACCCCAACGTCTACGCCTCGGCGTACGACCACGCGAGCGAGCAGGCGGAGGCCGGCTACTACCGGGTGCTGCTGGAGCAGGCGGCCACCGAGGTCGAGCTGACGGCCTCCACGCGCGCCGCGATGCAGCGCTACACGTTCCCGCCGACGCCGCACGCCAACGTCGTCATCGACGTCGCCCGCAGCACCGAGGGGGTCCGCGAGGGGGCGTTCCAGGTGACCGGGCCCGACGAGGTCTCGGGCTGGAGGAAGGGCCGGTACCCCGTCTTCTTCGTGGCGCGCTTCAGCCGGCCGTTCTCCGAGCACGGCACGTTCGCCGCCGACGGCAAGGGCGCCGGCGGCTGGGTGCGCTTCGACACCACGACCGAGCGGCGGGTGACGATGCGCGTCGGCATCTCGTTCGTCGACACCGAAGGGGCGCGCCGCAACCTCGACGCCGAGGCACCCGACTTCGACTTCGACCGCATGCGCCGCGCCGCGCGGGCCGCGTGGAACGCGCAGCTGAACCGCATCGAGGTCACCGGCGGGACCGACGGCGCGCGCACGAGCTTCTACACGGCGCTCTACCACGCGTTCCTGCACCCGAACGTCTTCACCGACGTCGACGGGCGCTACCGCGGCTTCGACGACCAGGCGCACGTCGCGGAGGGGCGCACGCAGTACGCGAACTTCTCGTCGTGGGACCTCTACAAGTCCTCGAACCAGCTCCTGTCGCTGCTCGAGCCCGACCGCTACCGCGACATGCTGCGCTCGCTGCTGGACGACCACCGCCTGGGCGGGAAGCTGCCGCGCTGGGGCGAGCAGAGCATCGACGCCGCCCACATGTCCGGCGACCCGGCGGTCCCGATGATCGTCGACGGCTTCTGCCGCGGCGTGCTCGACCGCCGGACGGCCGAGCAGCTCTACGACGCGGCGGTCCACCTCCAGAGCCGGCGGCCGGACGAGCTCGCCCAGCACGACTACCTGCCCATGCAGCCGGGCCGCACGCTCGAGTACGGGATCGCCGACTTCGCGCTGGCGCTCATGGCCGACGGGCTCGGCCGCCGCGAGGACGCCGAACGCTGGCTCGCCCAGTCGCTCCGCTACCGGAACACCCTCGATCCGGAGACGCGCTTCATCCGCCCGCGCGAGGCCGACGGCTCGTGGCACAGCCCGTTCGACCCGACCGAGGAGACCGGCTTCCAGGAGGGCAACTCGTGGCAGTACTCGTGGCTGCTGCCGCACGACGCGCGCGGCCTCTACGACCGGATGGGCGGCGACCCCGCTGCGCTCGAGCGCCTCGACCAGCTGTTCTCGCTGCCGCCGGAGGCGCAGACGGCGCTGACGCTCTTCGGCCTCCGCTACCGCGACGCCCAGTGGGCGCCGAGCAACGAGCACGACCTCCAGATCCCGTGGATGTTCGCGTTCGCGGGCGAGCCGGCACGGGGCGCGGGCGTGCTGCGCGACGTCCAGCGGCTCTACCGCCCGACGCCGGACGGCCTCCCGGGCAACGACGACCTCGGCGGGCTGTCGGCGTGGCACGTGTTCAACGCGCTCGGGTTCGGCCCGGTCACGCCGGGCGCGCCGTTCTACGTGCTGGGGAGCCCGCAGTTCGAGCGCGTCGCGATCCGCCCGGCCGGCGGCGAGGAGATCATCGTCACGGCACCCGGCGCGTCGACCGAGCGGCGGTACGTGCGCTCGGCGCGGCTGAACGGGCGCCCGCTCGACCGGGCGTGGTTCGAGGAGGCGTTGCTGCGGCCGAGCGGGGCGCTCCAGCTGGAGATGGGGAGCGAGCCCGATTCGACATGGGCCACGCAGCGCCCGGCCGTCCCGCCGTCGGTCAGCGACTCGCCGCTGGCGCGGTTCGGCTGCCGGCCGGGCGCGGCCGCAGCGACCGCCGCGGGCGGCTCCGGCGTCGGTCGGGCCCGGCCGCGCCTGCGCCTCTCGGTCACCCCGGCTCGCGTCGTCGCCGGGCAGAGGCGGCGCTTCCGCTTCCGGCTGATGCTGCGCCACGCCGGCGGGGTCCGTCCGGCCAGCGGCCGGCCGATCCGCTTCGCCGGCCGAACGATGCAGAAGCGCGCGAACGGGACGGCGAGCGCCGTGCGCCGGCAGCGCCCGCCGGGCCGCCGCGCCGCGCGGCGCGGGTCGCGGGCGCCGGGCGCGCCACCGCCACCGTCCGCGTGGTCGCCCGGCGCCCGCGCTTCGCCGGGTAGCGGGCCTCAGCCCGTCAGCCGCGGGCGGCGCGCGCGGCGGTCTCCGCGGCGGCGAGCGGCGCGGCGGCGCTCGGCAGGGCGACGCGCGGCTGCGCGCCGCCGGGCCGGGCGGATGAGCAGCACCTCGGCGCCGTTGACGCGCGGGACCGTGACCGCGATCCCGCGGGTGAGCTCTGACGACGTGACCGTCCGCACGTAGCGCGAGGACGGCGCGCGGAACAGGTCGAAGCGCCGGCGCGGCGGCACGTTGCGCAGCGCGATCGTACGCGTCGCCTCCCCCGCCTGCTGGCGGAAGGCGAGCAGCGCGCCCTCCCCGCGCTGCGGGTTCCACGGCTGGAGCGCGGTCCACCCCTTCTCCATCGGGTCGGCGAGCAGCGGGTAGACCATCTGCGCGAGCAGCGTGCGGTGGCGCTTGTAGAACCGGATCCACGGCGCCGCCTCCCCGACCACCCCCGGCGGCAGCTTGCGCAGGTCGGTCCACACCGTGAAGTGCGACGGCAGCGCGATCGCCATGAGCGTCGCGACGGGATGCTCACCGAAGTAGTCGCCGCCGAGCGCGTGCTGACCCTGCGAGAACGACGGGACGAACGGCGCCGGGTTCCACAGGTTGTGCAGCAGGCGCTCGGGCGCGGGCGTGTTGTTCTGAAACCACGACGGGCCGCGCAGCGTCGACTCGAACGGGAACAGGCGGAAGTCGTTCGTCTCGTCGATCTGGAACGTCACGTGCGGGAAGTCATGCCGCAGCCGGTCGACCATCGCCAGGAACGCGTCGTGGTAGTCGTACAGGTCGCCCTGCCCGGCGCAGTCGAGCCAGACCATGAAGTCGAACTTGAAGTAGCGCACGTCCCAGCGCTCGATCGCCCGGCGCACCTTCGCCTCCTGGAACGGGATCGCCGCCGGCCCCCACGTGCCGAGGCCGGACTCGTTCGAGCCGGAGCTCGGGTCGAGCGCGTTCTGGACCGCCAGGCCCTGGCCCACGGGAGCGCACGCCAGCTCCGGGTGCTCCTGGTAGGCGCGCGACTTCGGGTTGAACTGCATCGGGCTCATCCACAGCCCGAGCCGCATGGGCCCGAGCGCCTCCCGCACCGCGCGGAAGTCCGGGTCCGGGTAGCGCGGGCGCAGCTTCGACGCGGGGTCGCCGTCCCACCGCGGGTCGGGGCGCTCGGGCGAGCTCGGGTCCCAGTCGCCCGACGCGTTCTGCCAGCCGTCGTCGAGCACGAACACCTCGACCCCGAGCTCGCGCGCGATCGGCGCGACCTGCTTCAGCGTCTCGAAGTCCATGTCGTCCGAGGCGCCGGTGGAGCGGCTGCCGTCCTGGGTGCGGTACGAGTTGAAGACGACCGCGTTCGGGTAGCGCGGCGCGAGCCGGTGCCGGGTCAGCCACTTGTGCACCTGCCACGGCTCGTCGCCGTCGTGGTCGCCCACGCCCGTGAACGCCGCCTCGAGCACGAACGGCTCGCCGGGCCGCACCGTCCGCTCGCGTCCCGGTCCGTCGCCCGGGTTCTCGACGTGCGCGTTCTCCTCGAGCGGGCCGAGCACGATGACGTCGCGCGCGTAGTCGACGACGAGCCGGCCGACGCCGTCGCCGTACGCCGCGCGCGACGACGGGAAGTCGTTGCGCTCCATCACCTGCACGAGCGATCGCTCGCCGTCGTCGAGCGAGAGCCACTGGCCGGGGCCGGCGAGCGCCTCCCCGTGCGCGGCACTCCGCGTGTCGCGCCACGTCCCGGGGCGCGGGTCGCCGACCGCGACCGGCGGTCCCTCGTAGCCCGGCTCGCGGAAGTCGGCGCCGGCGCGCAGCGCATGGAGGGTCGGCGCGGCGGGCCCGGCTGCCACCTCGTCGAGCGTGGCGGCGGAGAGCGTGAGCGGCGTCGAGGACTCGAGCGTCGTCTGCGTCCGTACCCCCGCGATCCCGGGGAAGACCTCCGCGGTCCGCTCGGCGCGCAGCCCCGCCGGGCCGCCCGCGAGGGCCATCCGCACGCGCAGCGCCCCGCGCGGCAGCCGCTCGGTGGCGACGGAGACGACGTGGAAGGCGTCGCTTGAGACCTGCGTGCCGCCGGCGAGCTTCAGGGTGAAGTCGCGGTGCGGCTGCGCCCAAGCGCGCCCGCCGCGGCGCTTGTCGACGAGCGCCACCGTTCGAAGCGCCTCACGCGACCAGCGGCGCTCGACCAGGTCGTTGCCCACGACGACCTCATCGGCGCCGGCGCGGGCGTAGACGCCGGCCTGGGAGGCCGGCGCGGCGGCCGCGAGCGCGACCAGCGCGAGCGTCACCGCGGCCGCGGCGCGCCGTCCGCGGCTCATCTCCGCCACCCCCATGGCGGGCGAACCTAGTGCGTGCCGCCACGAGCCGCAAACCGTCGGTCGCCGCAAGAACCGCGATCCGGCTGCGTTGGAGCCCATATGCGAACGATCACCGCCCTCGCCGCAAGCGCCTGCGCGCTCGCCCTCGCCGTGCCCGCCGCGGCCGCGACCAACGACACCCACTACGCCAAGCAGTACGGGCCGCAGCAGGTTCGCGCCGAGCAGGCCTGGTCCACCTCGACCGGCGCCGGCACACGGATCGCCATCGTCGACTCGGGCGTCGACCTCGATCATCCCGACCTTGCCGGCAAGATCGCCGGCGGCGCGACGTTCGCATGCGAAGGCCGTCAGAAGCCGTGCGGCAATGGCGACTGGGAGTCCGGGCGCCTGAGCGACGAGGGCAAGGGTGAGCCGCACGGCACGCACGTGGCCGGCATCGCCGGGGCGGCGACGAACAACAACCTCGGCATCGCGGGCGTGGCGCCCGACGCGCAGCTCCTCGCCGTCAAGTCGCTGGGCGGGGACGGCTCGGGCGGCTTCGACGACATCGCCGACGGCATCCGCTGGTCGGTCGACAACGGCGCCGACGTCGTGAACCTCAGCCTCGGTGCGCTGCCCGGCGTCCAGCTCTTCACGATCACGGGCCTCATCTCGGACGTGCAGGAGGCGATCGCCTACGCGCGGTCGAAGAACGTCGTGGTCGTCGCCGCCGCGGGCAACGAGGCGGCGCCGCTGTGCGACACGCCGGGGTTCGACAAGGGCGCGCTCTGCGTCGCGGCGACCGACCGCAACGAGGCCAAGGCGTGGTACTCGAACCTCGGCGTGAAGGCCGACGACGACGGCCGCATCGATGCGGTCGCCGCTCCGGGCGGCCAGGGGCTCGTCAGCTGCCGTCAGGACATCATCTCGACCGTCCCGCTCTCGGCGGGCGGCGTGTGCACCCGGATCGTCGACACCCCTGGCTATGACTTCTACGCCGGCACCTCGATGGCCGCGCCGCACGTCGCGGGCGTCGCCGCGCTGCTGATGGCGCAGGGCCGCAGCGACGAGAACACGGTCGACGTCCTCAAGCAGACGGCCCGCACCCCGGTCACGGGCGTCCGCGGCGTGTACGACCCGGTCTACGGCTACGGCATCGTCGACGCGCAGGCCGCGGTCGCCACGCCCGTGGTGGGGCCGGCTCCGGGTGACGGCGGCGGCCGCGGCAAGAAGCCCAAGCGCAACCGCTAGTGCCGGCGGCCGTTCGCGCCGCTGCCCGTGACGCTCACGACGGCTCGGTCGGTCCTCGACCGAGCCGTCGCTGGGTCGTGAGCCGACGCGGGCCGTCCGCCGTCCACCTCGGGTCGTATCGTCGTTCGGCCCCATGCCCAACTATCTGCCCTTCAGCGAGCGGCTGCCGAGCACGCAGTACCAGGACATGCTCCGCACGATCCGGGACACCGGCGTCCGGGTCACGACGAAACAAGGTGTCGACGCGCTGGCCGTCGCGGGCCTCCAGATGCGGTTCCCGATGCAGCACGGCGCGCCGGTCATCACCGAACGCTCGATCAAGGGCTTCGCGAGCAAGGCCATCGGCGAGCTGTGCGCGTTCATCAACGGCGCCCGCACCCTCGAGGAGTTCGAGGCCTTCGGCTGCGACTGGTGGGGCGAGTGGGCCTCCGAGTCGAAGTGCGTGTCGCGAGGCCTCGAGCCCGGCGACCTCGGCCCCGGCTCGTACGGCCACGCGTTCCGCAACTTCACGACGAACCTCGACGACGCAGACGACGAGGGCTTCGACCAGCTCCCCCACCTCATCCAGAAGCTCAAGGACCTGCCGGAGGACCGCACGGCGCTGCTCAGCCCGTGGATCCCCCAGGCCAACCACCGCGACGCGACGACGAAGTCGCGCAACACGATCGCCCCGTGCCACGGCTGGATCCACGCGCTCGTCTTCGACGGCAAGCTCCACGTGATCCACAACCAGCGGTCGGGCGACACGCCGATCGGCGTGCCGTCGAACATGGTCCAGTACGCCGCGCTCGCGCTGATGATCGAGCAGCTCACCGGCTACGAGCTCGTCGAGTACGTGCACTGGATCCAGTACGCGCACATCTACGTCAACCAGCTCGACCAGGTCGACGAGATGCTCTCGCGCGCCCCGCGGGCGCTCCCCACGCTGCGCCTCACCGACGCGGGCCGGGCGATCGCCGACGTCCACGACTTCCGCGGCGAGCACTTCCTGATCGAGGACTACCAGCCGCACCCGCCGATCCGCGACATCCCGGTGCTCACGTGATCGCGGTCGTCGTCGCCCACAGCCGCAACCGCGTCATCGGGCGCGACGGCGACCTGCCCTGGCGGCTGCCCACCGACCTCAGGCGCTTCAAGGAGCTGACCGCCGGCGGCACCGTCGTGATGGGGCGCCGGACGTGGGACTCGCTGCCGCCGCGGTTCCGCCCCCTCCCCGGCCGGCGCAACGTCGTCGTGTCGCGCAACGGCTGCGACGCGCCCGAGGTCTGCCGCAGCGTCGACGAGGCGCTCCAGGGTGACTGCTTCGTCATCGGCGGCGGCGAGCTGTACGCGCAGGCGCTCCCGCACGCCGATCGAGTTCACGCGACGGAGATCGAGATCGACGTCGAGGGCGACGCGTTCTTCCCGGCGCTCGACAGCTTCCGCGAGGTCGAGCGCAGCGCGCCGATCGAGGAGAACGGCCACGTGTTCTCGTTCGTCACGTACGACCGTGCCTGAAGCCCTCTACCACCTCGAGGCCGCGCGCAGCGACGACCAGCGCGCGTACATGGAGGACCTCGAGGAGCGCGGGATCTGCGTCTTCTGCCCGGAGCACCAGCGCGCGGAGATCGACTTCGAGACCGACAGCTTCTACGTCACGCACAACGCGTGGCCCTACCGGGGGACGCGCGAGCACTGGTTGATCGTCCCCAAGGAGCACGTCCGCGCGTTCGACGAGCTGCCCGACGAGTCCGGGGCCGAGCTGTGGGCGATCAGACGCCGGCTGAAGGAGCGAGCGGCGGCCGAGGCCACCGCGACGGTCGAGCGCAGCGGCGACATGCGCTACAACGGCGGCAGCGTGGCGCACCTGCACATCCACTTCGTCGTCCTCGAGCCTTCGCCGGCCAAGACCGTGCGGTTCCGGGTCAGCGCGTGGGGCCCGGAATAGATGGCCATCACCAGCGGGATCTTCAGCGAGGACGTGAACTTCGAGGAGCGCCTCAAGCGCTCGCTCGACGAGCTGTCGCAGACCGTCCGGCACCTCAAGGGGATCGGCCTCAAGATCGTGCTCACCTCGGGCTCGTTCGACCTCGTCCACCTCGGCCACGTCAAGTACCTCGCCAAGGCCAAGGAGCTGGGCGACGTGCTCGTCGTCGGCGTCGACAGCGACGCCAAGATCCGCAAGCGCAAGGGCGAGGACCGGCCGATGGTGCCCGAGCAGGAGCGCCTCGAGATGCTCGCCCACCAGCGCCCGGTCGACCTGCTCTTCCTCAAGGACGACGAGGAGGAGCGGTGGGCGCTCATCAAGGCGGTGGAGCCCGACGTGCTGGTGCTCACCGAGGACCACTCCTACAGCGACGACGACCAGCGGGCGCTCGAGGAGATCGTCGGCGAGATCGCGATCCTCGAGCGCCAGGCGTCGGTGACGACGAGCGAGCGGATCCGCCAGCTCTACATGCACCTCGGCGACCGCCTCGGGCCGAAGCTCGCCGAGGTCCTTCCCGGGCTGATCGACGACATCGTCCGCCGCGGATGACCGACTGCGCGGTCGCGTACGTCCCGGTCCTGCACGAGGGCTACCGGCGCTTCGTCGACGCCCACGCGCGCGGCCGGCCGCTGCACCTGATCGGGCCCGAGCTGTACGTCGACTTCCGC
Source organism: Solirubrobacteraceae bacterium (assembly GCA_030447275.1). GTDB lineage: Bacteria > Actinomycetota > Thermoleophilia > Solirubrobacterales > Solirubrobacteraceae > CADCVT01. The sequence continues at coordinate 94,777 of JAUJPF010000002.1, forward strand.
CCGCTGGCCAGGGACATCCGCGCGCTCGACGCCCACCTGGCCGCCAAGGCGATCGCGTCGTGGGGCGTCGCGAGCGAGGTGACCGTGCTGACGGCCGCGGGTGCGGAGGCGCTGGCGGCGACCGCGCCGCGGCTCGTCCTGCCCGACGAGGACGTCAGCCACCAGGTCGTCGAGCGCTTCTTCGCGCGCTGCGAGGTCCGCTACGACACCGTCTTCCTGCGCTGGGACAAGACGAGGACGGTGCAGATCCTGCGCCCCGAGGCGCCGCGCGCCGCTCCCGGCGAGCTCGCCTGGGCGGCGGAGGAGGCGGCCGGCCGCAGCGTCGACTGGTGGCGCCAGGTCGGCGCGGCGATCCGCTTCGCCGACGGCGAGGTGCGCAGCGCGCACAACGAGCACCTCCCGCACCGCCTGAGCCCGTACGCCGCCGGCGACCCGCGCAGCAACTTCTCCAAGGGCGTCGGCTACGACCTCTCGACGGCGACGCACGCCGAGGCGAGCCTGATCGCCGCGGCGGCGCGGGAGGGGCGCGCGACGGCCGGCGCCGAGCTGTACGTCACCGACTTCCCGTGCCCGGCCTGCGCGAAGCTCGTCGCGGCGGCCGGCATCGCGAAGCTGTACTTCCGCGAGGGCTACGCGGTGCTCGACGGCGAGGACGTCCTGGCGGCGGCCGGCGTCGAGGTCCTCCGGGCCGCGTAGTGGCGGGGGCGGGGGAAGGCGCGCCGGGCGCTCCGGAAGGCGCGCCGGGGGCGCGCGAGCGCTTCAGGGACGGCTTCCGCGCCGCGGTCCCCTACGCGATCGCCGGCTTCGTCATCTCGATGTCGTTCGGGGTGCTCGCCACCGACGCCGGGTTCTCGGCGATCGCGGCGGTCGTCATGTCGGCGATCGTGTTCGCGGGCTCGGCGCAGTTCACCGCGCTGAGCGTGATCGCCGCGGGAGGGAGCGTCGGCGCCGCGGTCGTCGGCGCCGCGCTGATGAACTCGCGCTTCCTGCCGATGGGGATCGCGCTCGCGCCGTCGCTGCCCGGCCCGGCCGCCGTGCGCGCGGCGCAGGGCCAGGCCGTCGTCGACTCGTCGTGGGCGATGGCGCTGCGCGGCGACGGGACGTTCGACCGGTGGTTCCTGTTCGGCGGGACCGCGGTCCAGTACCTGACCTGGTTCAGCGGCACCGTCGCCGGCGTGCTCGCGGGCGGCGTCGACGTCGAGAGCCTCGGGCTCGACGCGATGTTCCCGACGTTCTTCCTCGCCCTGCTGATCGCCGAGCTGCGCAGCGGCCGCGCGAAGGGAGCGGCGGCGCTCGGCGCGCTGCTCGCGCTGGCGCTCGTGCCGGTCGCGCCCGCCGGCGTCCCGATCCTCGTCGCGAGCCTCGCGTCGCTGCTCGGCCTGCGCTGGAAGGCCGAGCCCGACGCGCGCGCGGAGGACGAGCCGCGATGAGCGACCGCGACATCTGGATCGTCATCGGGCTGTGCGCCGCGGTGACCGCGGTCATCAAGGCCACCGGCCCCGTCGCGCTCGGCGGCCGCGAGCTGCCGGCGTGGTTCAGCAACGTCATCCAGCTCGTGGCCCCGGCGCTGCTCGCCGCGCTCGTCTGCGTCTCGGCCCTCGCCGACGGCGACGAGTGGGCGATCGGCGCCGACACCGCCGGTGTGGCGGCGGCGGGCGTCCTGCTGTGGCGCGGCGCGAACATCATCGTCGGCGTCGCGGTCGCCGCCGGCGTCACCGCGCTGCTGCGCGCGGTCTAGCCGACCCGGACGCGCCCGCGGGCGATCCGCAGCCGGATCGTGCGCCGGTTCCCCGCCGCGTCGGTCGCGGCGAGGACGAGCGTGTGCCGGCCGCGCAGCGCGCGGCGCGGGAGGCGCAGGACGAGCCGCCGCGCGGCGGCCCCGTGACGTAGTGGTAGTCGGACAAGTCGACGCCGGCGTCGCGCGCGGCCTCCATCGCGTGCGCCTCGTACAGGTACGCACTGCAATCGAGCGTAGCGCGAAGAAGGGCGTTGTGACCGCGCGTCAGGAGCCGGCTGCACCGGGCGCGGGCGCGCCGTGCGGCGCCTCCCCCGCCTCCGCGTTGCGCTTGTACATCAGCCGCGCGAACGCCCCCGCGGTGAGGTACATGAACGCGCTGTAGATCGCCGCGGGGATCGCCACGTCGTCGGCGACGAGCACCGCCACCGCGATGGCCAGCGTCCCGTTGTGGACGCCCAGCTCGAGGGCGACCGCGGTCGACTGGCGGTTGTCGAGCTTCGCGAGCTGGGCGATCGTGAACGAGCAGGCCATCGCGAGCACGTTGAGCGTGAGCGCGGCGAGCGCCAGCTCGGTGAAGTTCTCGGTCACCGTGCCCCACTCCTCGGCCACCGCGCCGACGACGACGAGCACGAACGCGACGAGCGCGATCTTCCGGAGCTTCGGCTCGTTCGCGATGGCCCACGCCTCGCGCTTCGCGCGGATGCGCATGCCGATCGCCACCGGGATCACCGTGATCGCGAACACGCGCGCGACGATGCCGAGCATGCTGACGTCGTCGGCGACGTTCGCGTCGAAGTGCGAGATCGCGAGCGACAGGTAGATCGGGACGGTGATCGTGGCGGCGATCGAGCTGAGGCCGGTCATCGACACCGACAGCGCGGTGTCGCCCCGCGCGAGGTGCGTCATGAGGTTCGCCGTCGCGCCGCCCGGCGATGCCCCGAGCAGGACGAGTCCGACCGCGAACAGCGGCTCGAGCCCGTACAGCTCGGCGATCCCGAACGCCAGCAGCGGCGAGAGCAGGAAGAGGTTGCCGAGCCCGATGAGGATCCCGCGCGGCTGCGTGAAGATCCGCTTGAAGTCCGCGACGGTCAGCGCCAGGCCGAGGCTGCCCATGATCAGGGCGAGCGCGATCGGGAGCGCGACGGCGGCGAAGAGGGAGGTGTCGTCCATCAGAAGACGAGCACGCTACGGATCCCGTCCTGGTCGTGCATCAGCTCGAACCCGCGGTTGACCTCGTCGAGCGTCAGCCGGTGGGAGATGAACGAGTCGACGTCGATGTCGCCGGCGAGGTAGCGCTCGACGAGGAGCGGCACCTGCTCGCGGCTGCGCACCCCGCCGAACGAGGCGCCCTGCACGCGGCGGCCCTGCATGAGGAAGCGCGGCACGATGTCGAGCGTCTCGCCCTTGCCGGCGACGCCGGCGATCGTGCACAGCCCCCACCCCATGCGCGCGGACTCGACCGCCTGGCGCATGACGGAGACGAGGCCGGTCGCCTCGAACGTGTAGTCGGCGCCGTAGCCGCCGGTCTCCTCGACGATCCGCTCGACGACGCCTTCCGTCGCGGTCCACGTGTCGGTCGCGCCGTTCCGCGCCGCCAGCTCGAGCCGCTCCGCCGAGAGGTCCACGCAGATGATCCGGTCGGCGCCCTGGAGGCGGCAGCCGGCGACCGCGCCGAGCCCGACCATCCCCGCGCCGAAGACGACGCACGTCGACCCGGGCTCGACGGCGGCGCGGTACATCGCGGCGCCCAGCCCCGTCGACAGCCCGCACGCGAACAGCGCGCACGCCTCGAGCGACGCCTCGGGCGAGACCTTGGCCAGCGCGATCTCGGGCATCACCGTCGCCTCGGCGAACGTCGAGCAGCCCATGAAGTGGCGCAGCTCCTCGCCGCCACGCGACAGGCGGGTCGAGCCGTCGGGCAGGTAGCCGCGGTTCTGCTGCTCGCGGATCGCCACGCACACGTTGGTCTTGCCGGACGCGCAGTTCACGCACTCGCCGCAGAACGGCGAGAACAGCGTCACGACGTGGTCGCCGACCGCCAGCGACGAGACGCCGTCGCCGACCGCCTCGACCACGCCGGCGCCCTCGTGCCCGAGGACGCACGGGACGTAGCCCGACGGGTCCGCGCCCGACGCCGTGTAGAGATCCGTGTGGCAGACGCCGCACGCGTGGAGCTTCACCAGCGCCTCGCCGGACCGAGGCCCGGCGAGCTCGACGTCCTGCACCGCGAGGGGCTTTCCGAACTCCTCGAGGACCGCCGCGCGGATCTGCATCGACGCAGCCTATGCGCCAACGAGGATTCGAGGCCGCAGCGGTGGGTAACGCCGCCGCATGGTCGAGGACTGGATCGGTGCGCACGTCGAGGACCCGTCGGGGCGCCGCTTCGGCACGCTCATCGACCTCTTCGTGGGGCGCACGAGCGGCGAGCCGGAGTTCGGGATCGTCGCGCTGGCCGCCGACGGCCGCGACCGCGTCGCCGTTCCGCTCGGCGGGACCCGGCGCGAGACCGACGGCCTCGTCGTCGCCCTCGACGCCGACCTCGCGCTCGCCGCGCCGCGGATGCAGGGCGACGTCGACGAGATCCCCGCCGAGGTCGGCGCGATGATCTACGACCGCTTCGGCGTGCCCGCCCCGACGCAGAGCGACGCCCCGACGCGCCCGATGCCGGCGGCCGCCGGCGACGAGGACGTCGAGGTCGTGCTGTCGGAGGAGCAGCTCGCCGTCGAGACGCGCTCGCAGGCGACGGAGCGCGTCCGCGTGCGCAAGCGCGTCGTGACCGAGGACGTGACGATGACCGTCACCGTCCGCCGCGAGGAGCTCATCATCGAGCGCGAGCCGATCGTCGGGACGTCGCACCAGGCCGCCGACGGCGACTTCGCGCTGCCGACCGAGACCGGCGAGGTCGAGTTCGTCCTGCACGCCGAGGAGCCGGTCGTGACCAAGCGCGTCGTCCCGGTCGAGCGCGTGAAGCTCAACCGCAACACGATCACCGAGGAGCGGCACATCTCCGAGACGGTCCGGCGCGAGCGCGTCGAGGTCGACGAGACGCCGCTCACCCCTGCCCAGGAGGACATCCCCCGATGACCGAGGACGCCATCCGCGTGACCGCCGGCCGCCCCACCAGCTCCGGCGACGACCGCCACGGCGGCGGAGCCCGCCGGCGCCTCCCGGTGCCGAGCGAGCTCATCGTCCTCGCGGCGACGGTGATCGCCGTCCTGATCGCCGCCGCCGCCGCCGACAACTTCGACGCGCCGATCGCGTGGGCGTTCGTCACCCTGCTCGCGTTCGCCTACATCATCAGCCGCGGGCTCGTGAAGCGCGGCAGCGGCTCCGACGACGGCTTCTAGGCCTTCAAGCCGCCACTCTGACTGAATCACCGGCAGTGCAGCGCCTTTGCTGCACCGGCCGGCGGTAGCACCTGCCATCGACCGGCCGTCGATACGACGCGCGCCCGGGGTCCGTCGGCGGGCGAGCTATCATCCCCGCCGCTTCGCCTCAGAAGGGGCGTGCGAGGGGGGTCCCGCGAGGGAGCTTCGCGCGCCATCGAAGGGAACCGGGTCGCTCCGCCGACCGACCCGGGTCCAGCTTGCGTCGTGGCGGTCCGTGCAGGGTCGCTGGCGGCGTCTGTCGAATCGTTCACAAGACGAGGGGACCGACATGCCAGTCACCAACCCGTTCCGGGTCGCGTCGTACGCGGCCATCCTCAGCGCCGTCGCGCTGTTCGCGATCCTGATCGCCGCACCGCCCGCATCCGCGCGCGGTTGCGCCGGCGCGAGCTCTCAGAAGCTCTCCAAGGCGCAGGCCAACCGGGCGATCTTCTGCCTCGTGAACCGCCAGCGCGCGCGCCGCGGCCTGCCCGCGCTGCGCCAGAGCCGCCGGCTGGCCCGCGTCGCCCGCGTCCACGCCCGCGACATCGTCCGCTACCAGTTCATCGGCCACAACTCGCCGGCGCACGGGTCGCTGCTGGCGCGCGTCAAGCGCTCCGGCTACGGACGCAACCGCCGGCTCACCTTCGGCGAGATCCTCGGCGCCGGCCGTGGCCGCTGGGGGACGCCGCGCTCGATCGTGCGCGAGTGGATGAAGCGCCACATCCACCGCACGGCGATCCTCTACCCGCGGTTCCGCGTGATGGGCGTCGGCGCCTCGCTGGGCATGCCGTCGCACAACAACCGCCGCAAGGGCCGCAGCTTCGTCATCACGTTCGCGAGCTGAGGAAGCGCTCGGCCAGCGCGGCGAAGAAGTCGCTGCGCGTGATCACGCCGACGACGCGGCCCTTCTCGGCGACCGGGACGATCAGGACGCGGTGGTGCAGGAACGTCTCGGCGAGCTGCACGTCGGCGAAGTCGGGCGGCACGTCGACGTGCTCGGTGTTCATGTGCTTGCCCACCGGCTCGCTGCGGCACGACGCGCGCTTCTCCAGCACCGACTCCATCGAGCGCGGCACGAACCCCGCGTACGACAGCTCCTTGACGTAGCCGGGGAAGAGCGCGCCCATGAACTCGCGCTCGCCGAAGAGGCCGACGAGCCGGTCCCCGGCGTCGACGACGGGCAGCGCCGGAAGCTCCGAGTCGAGCAGGGCGCTGACCGCGTCGCTGAGCGCCATGTCGTCGCGCAGCAGCGGCGCGTCGCGCCGGACCAGCTCGGTGATCGTCCGCGGGCTCACAGGTATCGCAGGGCGATGTACCCGGTGGCGAGCACCATCGAAAGCAGCGTGACCGGGGCGCCGACCTTCAGGAACTCGACGAACCCGATTGGCCGGCCGCTGCGCTCGGCCATCCCCGCGGCGGCGACGTTGGCCGCGGCGGCGATCAGGGTCAGGTTGCCGCCGAAGCACGCGCCGAGGGCGAGAGCCCACCAGTAGGCGTCGTCGCCGCTCGCCCCGCCCTGGAGCTGCTCGACGACCGGGATCATCGTCGCGGTGAACGGGATGTTGTCGACGATGCCCGAGCCCAGGGCCGACACCCACGTGATCCCGAGCAGCTCCGCGGTGCGGTCGCCGCCGGTCACGTCGGCGATCCCCTGCGCCACCTCCTCGATCGCGCCCGTCTCCTCGAGCGCCCCGACCATGACGAAGAGCCCGATGAAGAAGAACAGCGTCGGCCACTCGATCCGCGACAGGGCGTTCTCGACGGACTGCTTCGTGAGCAGCAGCAGGACCGTCGCCCCGAGCAGCGCCACCGTCGCGGGCTCGAGGTGCAGCGGCTTGTGGACGAAGAACAGCAGGATCGTCCCGATCAGCACCGGCAGCGCCCGCCTGAGCTCCTCGGGGTCCTCGATCGACTTGCGCGCGTCGAGCTCCATCACGCGATCGCGCGCCTCGGGCGCTATCTCAAGGCGCGGCCGGAACGCGAGGTAGAGCAGGCCGGTCACCACGAGGAAGGTGACGAACGCGATCGGCGCGAGGTTGACGATGAAGTCGACGAACGACAGCCCGGTGGCGCCCGCGATCATGATGTTCGGCGGGTCGCCGATCAGCGTCGCCGTGCCGCCGATGTTCGACGTGATGACCTCGATGAGGACGAGCGGGATCGGGTCGATGTCGAGCGCGTCGGCCAGCAGGAACGTGATCGGCACGATCAGCAGGACCGTCGTGAGGTTGTCGAGGAAGGCGCTGAGCAGCGCGGTGGAGCCGGCGAGCGCCAGGACCACGAGGAAGGGCCTTCCCCGCGCGAGCTGACCGGCCTTGATCGCGAGGTACGTGTAGATCCCCGTCGTCTCGGTCAGCCGGACGATGAGCATCATCCCGGCGAGCAGGCCGATCGTGTTCCAGTCGATCGCCTCGATCGCGACCTCCTGCTCGATCGTCTGCGTGACGAGCACGAGCATCGCGCCGACGAGCGCGACCTTGGTCCGGTCGACGCGCTCGCTGGCGATGACCGCGAGGGCGGCGACGAAGATCCCGACGGCGAGGGCCACCGGGACGGAGACTAGTTCTCGCCGCGGACCTGGAGCACCCGGGCGAGCGTCACGAACCCCATCCCGCCGACCAGGTTGCCGATCACCGAGACCGGGAAGTTCTGCGCGAGGTCGGTCCACGTCGCCCTGTCCTGCGTGTCGGCCAGCAGCCCGAACGCCATCTCGCCGAACCCGACGATCGCGTGGTTGAGGCTCGGCGCGGCGAGGACGAACCCGACGAGCAGCGCGAGCGCGATCCGGGCGATGTCGAGCTCGACGGACAGGGTCAGCCACGTGAAGAGCGTCATCGCCGTCCCCGCGACGATCGCGCTGAGGAACGCGGCGACGATGTCGCGCTGGGCGAACGTGTCGGCCATCGTCCCCGCCGCGTCGAGCGCCTCGGGCGGGACGAGCCCCGCCCGCGTGAAGATCAGCGCGAGCACGAAGATGCCGAGGAGGTTCGCGACCATCGTGATGCTCCACAGCCGCGCCAGCGCGGCGATGGAGCCGTGCCCGCGCAGGAGCGCGGCGATCGGGACGAGGAAGTTCTCGGTGAAGAGCTCCGAGCGCCCGACGATCAGGAACACGAAGCCGATGCCGAACACCAGCGAGCCGCCGACGTGCGCGATCTGCTGGGGCACGGCGACGGCGAGGGCGCCCGAGACGACGGCGAGCGCCATGACGCCGAGCATCACGTCGACGCCGCCGATCGCGCCGGTGGCGGCGAGGCCGAGCGGCTTGCGCGTCAGGCGCCGCTCGCCCTCCTCGACGCTCTCATCCCAGATCTCGTCGGGGTCGCGGCCGCTCACGCTGCGGGCCGCTACCCAGCGCTCCCGGCGTCAAGCAATCCGCTGCAAACCCGGCCCTTCCGCTGCGGGCCGCTACAGTGGACGGCGTGGTCGGGACGTTCGCCGGCTGCGGGCAGCTTGCTTGGGTCCCGCTCTGAAGCGGTTCGGGTCGGCCGTCATCCATCCGAATCGTCAGCGGCCATCCGGGCCGCCCACAGGAGTCACGTTGTCCCAGCAGTCCTTCGCCGCCCTCGGCGTGTCGGCGCCTGTCGTCCAGGCCCTCGCCGCCCGCGGCATCACCCAGCCCTTCGCCATCCAGGCGCACGTCACCGCCGACGTCCTCGCCGGCCGCGACGTGCTCGCCTCGTCCCCCACGGGGTCGGGCAAGACGCTCGCCTTCGCCGTGCCGATCGTGGACCGCATCGCGGCGACCGATCGCCGGCCCGCCGCGCTGATCCTCGCCCCGACGCGCGAGCTGGCTTCGCAGATCGTCGACGAGTCGCGCTCGGTCGCCCACGCCCGCGCCCTGAAGATCGCCGCCGTCTACGGCGGCCTGTCGATCGCCAAGCAGGCCCGCGACGCGGCGGCCGCGCACATCCTCGTCGCCACCCCGGGGCGCCTCGAGGACCTGATCGCCCGCCGCGCGCTGACGCTCGAGCACGTCAAGGTCCTCGTCCTCGACGAGGCCGACCGGATGCTCGACATGGGCTTCAAGCCCGCCGTCGACCGGATCGTCGCCCAGACGCCGAGCGACCGCCAGACGCTGTTCTTCTCGGCCACGCTCGACGGCGAGGCCGGCACGATCGCGACCGCCTTCACGCGCGACGCCGCGCGCCACGAGCAGAAGCCGGCCAAGGTCGAGAAGGCGGCGATCGAGCACCGCTTCGTCGCCGTCGACCGGCCGGAGCGCGTCGAAACCCTCGTGCGGCACCTGTCGCAGCCCGACCGCGACCTCACGCTCGTCTTCGTACGCACCAAGCGCGGCGCCGACCGGCTCGTGAAGTCGCTCACGCGGGCGGGCGTCGAGGCGGTGGCCATGCACGGCGACAAGTCCCAGCGCCAGCGCGAGCGGGCGCTCGCCAGCTTCGAGTCGGGCCGCGTCGACACGCTCGTCGCGACGGACGTCGCCGCGCGCGGCATCGACGTCGACGACATCTCGCACGTCATCCAGTTCGACCCGCCGGACGGGCGCGACACCTACGTGCACCGCGTCGGGCGCACCGGCCGCGCCGGGCGCACCGGCGTCGGCATCACGTACGTCGAGCGCGAGACCGCGGCCGACGTCGAGCAGATCGCCACCGCGCTGCGGCTCGACTCCGAGTTCGCGCAGACCGGCCTCGCCCGCAGGGCGAAGCCGTCGCACCCCGCGCGCGCGCCGCAGCACCCGCGGCCCTCGCGCAACTCGCGCCGGCGGCGCCCGCGCGCCCGCTGACGGCCACTATCGTGTCGAGCCGATGAACGAGCAGTTCTGCAAGGTCCGTGACGTCGAGCTCTGCTACGAGACGTTCGGCGATCCCGCCGCCACGCCGCTGCTGCTCGTCATGGGCCTCGGCACGCAGATGATCGCCTGGCGCCCGGACTTCTGCCGGATGCTCGTCGACCGCGGGTTCTTCGTGATCCGCTACGACAACCGCGACATCGGGCGCTCGACGCACCTGAACGACGTCCGCCCGCCGACCCCCCTCCAGCTGCTGCGGCGCGACAGGCGCGCGGCGGCCTACACGCTCGACGACATGGCCGACGACGCCGCCGGGCTGCTCGACTGCCTCGGCATCGACGCCGCGCACGTCGTCGGCGCGTCGATGGGCGGCATGATCGCCCAGGTCCTCGCCGGCCGGCACCCCGAGAAGGTGCTCACGCTCACGTCGATCATGTCCTCGACCGGCGCGCGCTTCAAGGGCGAGCCGGCGCTGAAGGTCTATCCGTTCCTCCTCGCCAAGCGCCCGGCCACGAAGCAGGAGGCGGTCGACCGCGCGATCAAGCTCTGGCGCGTCGTCGGCTCGACGGGCTTCGAGCGCGACGAGGACGAGCTGGCCGAGATGGCCGGGACGTCGTTCGACCGCGGCGGCGGCGACGGGTCGGGCACCGGCCGGCAGCTCGCGGCGATGCTCGCCACCGGCGACCGCACCGCGGCGATCAGGAACATCAAGGCGCCGACGCTCGTCATCCACGGCACGGTCGACAAGCTCGTGCGACCGAGCGGCGGCAGGGCGACCGCGAAGGCGATTCGCGGCTCGCGGCTCGTGCTGATCGACGGGATGGGCCACGACCTGCCCCGCGGCGTCTGGCCGCGGCTCGTCGAGCTCATCGCCGAGCACGCCGCGCGCCTCCCGCGCGGCGAGCGCGCGGCGGCCTAGCGGTCCTGCGCGCGCCGTACGACGTCGTCGAGGCGGGCGAACCGCTGGTCGTCGGAGTCAAGCATCGGCGCGAGCACGGAGCGCACCGCGCCGATGTCGAGCATTCCGGCCCGCAGCATCGCCTCGACGTCCGCCCAGTCCTGCAGGCGATCGAACATGATCTTGAACACCGCCAGCTCCACGGCTGCGAGCACCGGGATCTCGGTGCCTTCGAACGGCACGGTCCGACGATGGCGCGCGGCGTCGGTGTGCACTGCGGCGTAGTCGAAGAAGAGGTCGACCGGCGTTGCCTCCCACCAGAGCCTCGTCTGACCGTCGCGCGCGATGATCGCCCCTGCATCGGGCGGAACCTCGACGCCGTGCGGCAGCGCCGAGAGCGCGTCCTCGGCGTCCTCCGCGGGCACGAAGATGTTGATGTCGATGTCACTCGTTCCGCGCGGGTTCTCGGTGGCGAACGCCAGTGCGATCGCTCCTCCGAAGGCGTGCGGGAGTCCAGCTGCGGCGAGGGCGCGGTGCAGCGCGACGACCCGCTCGCCGAGCGTCACGTCGGAAGTCGCGGGTACTTCAGCGTCGGCTCGTGGCGCGTCGGCAGCGCGGCAGCGAGATCGAGAACCTCAGCGAGGACCCGCGCGTTGCGCCGGAGCGGTTCCGGATCGACGCGGAGTTGCGCGCCGGCGGCCGACAAGATCCGGCTCAGCGTGGACACCGACGGCTCCTTGCGCCCGTTCTCGTAGGCCGACAGCGTGGCCTGAGAGGTGCCGCTCCGGCGGGCCAGGTCGGCCTGGGTGAAACCGGCGCGCATGCGCGCCTCGCGAATCTCGCGGCTGGCGTCCATGTCGGCCAGTATATCCGGTCGGATATCTAGCGCTTGCGCTTGGCCATCTTCTCGAGCTCGCGCGCGAACGCGGACTCGATCTCCGCCGTCATCGTCTGGTTGAACAGCGCGGTGACGGTCTGGGAGGAGACGGGCTTGAGCGCCTCGATCGCCTCCGCGATCTCCGGCCAGCGGCGCTCGCCGTCCGGCGACGAGCGCACCGGCTTCCACAGCTCCTCGAGGAAGAGCCGGACGAAGGCGCGCGCGATCGACTCGCAATGGCGCTTGACCCGCTCCACCGCCTCGAGCGCGTCGCGCATGTCGATCCCCCGCTCCACCGCGAGCTCGGCCGCGCGCAGCAGCGACGGGCTCGGCACCTCGTAGCGCCCGACGCCGAGCGGCAGCAGGATCCCGAGCTGCTCGGCCTTCGCGGCCGTGCGCGGGTCGATCGGCCCGAAGCGCTCCGACAGCTCGGCGACGGTGAGGATCTCCGGCGACTCGGCGTCGAGCGGCGTCGTGATCGCGCGGCGGAACGCGACGAGCTGGTCGTCGCCGCCGGCGAGCAGGCGCTTGATCGCGTTGAGGTTGAAGCCCTCGGCCTGCATCTCGCGGATGAGGTTCAGCCGCTCGACGTGGTCGGAGCCGTAGTAGCCGGTGCGCGCGACGACGTCGGGCGGCGGCAGGAGGCCGCGCGACTGGTGGTTGCGGATGTTGCGCACGGTCATGCCCGTGGCGTGGGCCAGCTGCTCGATCGTGAGGCGGTCGCCGGGGGTTTCGCCCTCGACCGCGCGGAGGCGGGGCTGTGGCATGTGTGTGATGATACCCACGATTCACGTAACCTCATTCGAGGTAACATTGCTCGGAGTCACGATACCTGGAGAGCTGAGACCATGACCGCATTCCCCCTCGCCGCCGTGGGCTCGGAGCCCGCCGGCGGCGCCGAGATCCTCGAGGTCGTCGTCGCCACCGCGGGCGCGACGATCGCCACGCTCGTCCTGCTCGGCCTCGGCATCGGCCACCGCAACGGCCGCGTGCACGGGCTGGCCAAGCTCGCCGCGTTCTCCGAGCGCGTCTCCGGCCTCCCCGGCTGGGCCGCGCTGCCCGTCGGGCTGGCCACCGGAGCGCTGCTGACCGCCGTCTTCGGCATGTACTGGGACATCTCCCTGCACATCGACGACGGCCGCGACGCGGGGCCGCTCGCCAACCCCGCGCACTACTTCATCCTCTTCGGGCTCTTCGGCATCTTCGCCTCGGGCTTTTTGGCGATGGTCCTGCCGAAGGAGAGCCCCGGCCCGACGGCGATCAAGATCCAGGAGGACTGGCACGCGCCGCTCGGCGGCGTCGTGATCATGGCCTGCGGCGCGTTCAGCCTGATCGGCTTCCCGCTCGACGACGTCTGGCACCGGCTGTTCGGCCAGGACGTGACGCTGTGGGGCCCGACGCACCTGATGCTCATCGGCGGTGCGTCGATGACGCTCATCGGCCTCTCCGTGCTGCTGATCGAGGGCGCGCGGGCCAATGCCGCCACCGGCGACCCCGACCGCGAGCTGTCGTGGGCCGTGATGGCCCGCAGGGCCGCGCTGCCCGGCGGACTGCTCCTCGGCCTGTCGACCTTCCAGGCCGAGTTCGACTTCAGCGTCCCCCAGTTCCGCTTCGTGTTCCACCCGATGCTGATCATGCTCGCGGCGGGCGTCGGCCTGGTCGCGACGCGGATGTACCTCGGGCGCGGGTCCGCGCTGCTGGCCGTCGGGTTCTTCCTCGCCGTCCGCGGCTTCCTGACGCTGATGATCGGGCCGGTGTTCGGCCAGACGACGCCGGCGATGCCGCTCTACCTCGTCGAGGCGCTCGTGGTCGAAGCCGTCGCCCTCCGGTACATCAAGCGACCGCTGAGCTTCGGGCTCCTGTCCGGCGTCGGGATCGGCACGATCGGCCTGGCCGGCGAGTGGGGCTGGTCGCATCTCGTCATGCACCAGCCGTGGCCGGCGGAGCTCTTCGGAGAGGCGCTGCTGCTCGGCCTGCCGATGGCGCTGGTGGGCGCGACCCTCGGCGCGTGGGTGGGCGCGCGGCTGCGGGCGGAGACGATCGAGCGGCCACCGCTCCTGCGTCCGCTCGCCGTCGTCGCGGCGCTCGCGCTCGCGGCGATGGTGGCGTACACGCTCCAGGACGATCCGCGGGGCGAGCCGGTCCGCGCGCAGGTGGAGATCGAGGAGACGCGGGTCGGCGCGCAGCGCGAGGGCGACCTCGTCCTGACGCTCGACCCGCCCGACGCCGCGAAGGACGCCGAGTGGCTGACGCTGACGGCGTGGCAGGGCGGCGGCAGCATCGTCGAGCCGCTCGAGGAGATCGGCGACGGGCGCTACCGCACGTCCACGCCGGTGCCGCTGCACGGCAACTGGAAGTCGCTCATCCGCCTGCACACCGGCCGCGAGCTCCAGATCATGCCCGTGTTCCTGCCCGAGGACGAGGCGATCCCCGCCAAGGAGATCCCCGCCCCCGCCCGGTTCGAGCGCGCGTTCGTCGCCGAGCCGGAGATCCTGCTGCGCGAGCAGACCGGCGGCGGCGGCGCGACGTGGGTCCTGGCCTACGGCGTCGTGGCGTCGATCGCGCTCTCGCTGCTGATCCTGATCGCGTGGGCGCTGCACCGGCTGCCCGCGTTCGCGCGCGCCCCGGCCGCGGGCCACGGCTACGGCTCGCCGCCCCCGGCCGAGACGCTGACCGCACCGCGCCTCCGCCGCCGCGCGACGGCGGCGACGTCATGACCGTCCTCGCCCGTTGCGCGCCGCGTCGACCGCCCCGCGCGCCCTCCCCCCCGACGCGAACGTCGGTCGCACCGTCGCGGCGCGGCCGACCCCGACGTTGACGTCGCTAGTCGACGCGAACGTCGGTCGGACGCCATGGGGCGCGCTGCGCCCGACGTTGACGTCGCCCGCCCCCTCCTACCCTCGACCGGTGCCGCGCTCCGTCGTCTGGTCGATCTACGGCGTGCTCGTCCTCGTGTGGTCGAGCACGTGGGTGTCGATCAAGATCGGGCTCGAGGACCTGCCGCCGCTGTTCGGCGCCGGGGTGCGGTTCGCGCTGGCGGGGGTCCTGCTGCTCGCGTACGCCGCGGCGACGCGCCGGCCGCTCACGACCGACTCGCTCCTCGCGGCGATCATGGGGTTGCTCCCGTTCGCGACGACGTACGGGCTCATCTACTGGGCCGAGCAGCACGTCCCGTCCGGCCTGGCGGCCGTCCTCTTCGGCGTCCTCCCCCTCTACACCGCGCTCATCGCGTCCGTCGCCCTGCCCGACGAGCCGCTGCGCACCCGGCTGCTGATCGGCATCGGGATCGCGATCGCCGGGCTCGCGCTGGCGTTCGACGAGTCGCTCGAGCTGGGCGACGACGAGCTGGCGGGCCTTGCGGCGGTCGCGGTCGTCGTCTCCCCGCTGGCCAGCGCGATCGGCTCGATCTCGATCCGCCGCCGCGGCGCGGCGAGCGACGCGCTCGTGCTGAACGGCTGGGCGATGCTCGGCGCCGGCGCGCTGCTGCTCGTCGTCTCGGCGCCGGCCGAGGACTGGGCCACCGTCGCGTGGAGCGGCGAGGCCGTCGGCTCGATCCTCTACCTCGCCCTGCTCGGCACCGCGTTCACGTTCGTCGGCCTCACGCTGCTGCTGCGCGAGCTGACCGCCGTCGCCACCTCGTTCATCTCCGTCCTCATCCCGTTTGGCGCGCTCGCGTTCGGCGCGGCGCTGGAGGACGAGGTCGTCACTCAGAGCGCGGTGATCGGGGCAGGACTCGTAGCCGCCGGGATCGCCGTCGCGCAGTGGCCGCGCCGCATCGGTCCCGCCCGGACGGGGTAGCAGTGCGCCGTTATGGCTACTGGCGTCTCCGAAAAGGAAGCGCGGCAGGTCGCCGAGGAGGCTCGCGAGAGCGAGTGGAAGCTCCCGAGCTTCGGAAAGCAGCTCTTCCTCGGCAACCTCCGCCTTGATCTGATCCACCCGCAGCCCAAGCTCGACCCGCAGGCGGTCGACAAGGGAGAGCAGTTCCTCGCGCGACTTCGCGAGTTCCTCGTCAGCGACGTCGATCCGATGGAGATCGAGCGCGAGGCGAAGATCCCCGACCACGTCGTGCAGGGCTTCAAGGACATGGGCGCGCTGGGGATGAAGGTCCCCGAGCAGTACGGCGGGCTCGGCCTGAGCCAGGTGTACTACAACCGCGCGCTGTCCCTCGTCGGCGCGTGGCACTCGGCGCTGGGCGCGCTGCTGAGCGCGCACCAGTCGATCGGCGTGGCCGAGCCGCTCCTGCACTTCGGCTCCGAGGAGCAGAAGCAGCAGTGGCTGCCGAAGGTCGCCAAGGACCACATCTCGGCGTTCCTGCTCACCGAGCCCGACGTCGGCTCGGACCCGGCGCGCCTCGGCTCCACCGCGACCCCGACCGAGGACGGCTCGGGCTACGTCATCAACGGCCGCAAGCTGTGGGCGACGAACGGCGCGATCGCCGACGTCGTCGTCGTCATGGCCAAGGTGCCCCCGAGCGAGGGCCCGCCCGCCCGCCGCGGCGGGATCAGCGCGTTCGTGCTGCCCTACGACACCGCGGGCGTCACCGTCGAGAACCGCAACCAGTTCATGGGCCTGCGCGGCATCGAGAACTCGGTGACGCTGCTCGAGGACGTCTTCGTCCCGAAGGAGAACCTGATCGGCAAGGAGGGCCAGGGCCTCAAGATCGCCCTGACCACCCTGAACACCGGGCGCCTCGCGCTGCCGGCGATCTGCGTGGGCTCGGCGAAGTGGGCGACCAAGGTCGCTCGCGAGTGGTCGGCCGAGCGCGTCCAGTGGGGTCAGCCCGTCGGCAAGCACGACGCGGTGGCGCAGAAGATCGCGTTCATCGCGGCGTCGGCGTTCGGCCTGGAAGCGATGGTCGACGTGACGTCTCGTCTCGCCGACGGCAAGGGGTCCGACATCCGCATCGAGGCGGCGATCGCCAAGCTCTACGCCTCCGAGCTCGGCTGGCAGGTCGTCGACGAGCTGATGCAGGTGCGCGGCGGGCGCGGCTACGAGACCGCCGAGTCGCTGAAGGCGCGCGGCGAGAAGCCGGTCCCGGTCGAGCAGGCGCTGCGCGACATGCGCATCAACCGCATCTTCGAGGGCTCGACCGAGATCATGCACCTGCTCATCGCGCGCGAGGCGGTCGACCAGCACCTCGAGGTCGCCGGCGAGATCCTCGAGGGCGACGGCGACCTCAAGGAGAAGGCCGGCGTCGCCGTGCAGGCGGCGAAGTTCTACGCCAAGTGGCTGCCGCAGCTGGCGGCGGGCGAGGGCCAGCGGCCCGGCTCGTTCGCGGAGTTCGGCCCGCTCGCCGGGCACGTCCGCTACGTCGAGCGGTCGTCGCGCAAGCTCGCGCGCTCGACGTTCTACGCGATGGGCCGCTGGCAGGCCAAGCTCGAGAAGAAGCAGGCCGTGCTCGGGCGGATCGTCGACATCGGGGCCGAGCTGTTCGCGATCTCGTCGGCGGCGGTCTACGCGCAGACGATCGCGAAGGAGCACCCCGAGCGCGCGGACCAGGCGATGGAGCTGGCCGACCTGTTCTGCAAGCAGGCGCGGCGCCGCGCCGACGCGCTGTTCTCGTCGCTCTTCGCCAACGACGACGACGCGAACTACAAGCTCGCCCAGGAGGTCCTCGGCGGCCGCCACACCTGGATCGAGGACGGCGTCCTCGACCCGTCGGGCGCCGGCCCGCAGGTGGCCGGCGACACCCCCGGCGAGACCACGCGGATCGACGACGACCGCGAGCGCGCCGGAGCCACCGGCTGAACGGCAGGCGGACTCCCGGCGGCGGCCGTCGCCGCCGGGAGCTCCGTCAGTCGCTCGAGATCGCGCGCTCCAAAAACGGCGCGAGCGTCGCGCCGTAGACCGACGTGATGTGGTTGGCGTCCTTGTACACGAGGGCGCCGCCGATGACCGGCGGGCACCAGCGCCGGTCGCAGAACCGCGACGTCAGGTCGATGAGCTCGACGCGCGGCGTGCGCTTGGCCGCGGCCGCGGCGGGGTCGGGCGGCAGCGCGTCGTCGCGCGAGCGGCGGCAGTCGCGCGCCGGCGAGCCGCCGGTCTCCATCGCCTGCTCGACGCAGTCGAGCGTCTTGCCGGCGTTGAGCATCTGCGGGTTGTCGCGGATGACGTAGATCCGCTCGATGGAGTCGGGGAGCGAGCGCCACTTGGCCTCGAAGTCGTCGTCGGTGGCGTCCGCGCCCTGGAACTGCGAGACGAAGATCGTGTCGATCTCCGGATGGCGCTCGAGCCACGCCGGGACCTGCTCGCGCCACCCGACGCAGCCCGAGCGGTCGGGCTCGGGCCGCTCGGGCTCGCCGGCGGCGAGCGGGCAGTGCGAGCGCGCGATCGAGATCCCGCGCCAGCCGTTCTCGATCGCGATCGGCCTCAGCGCCGCGCGCCAGTGCGACGCGTGGCTGTCGCCGATCAGCGCGAACGTCCTCTTCGCCTCGTCGCCCGGCGTCCCGAACCCGCAGGGCACGACGAGGTCCTCGATCTCGAGCATCCCGCACGGGGCGTTGCGCGCCTCGCGCGCCGCCACCGGGGTGGGGATCACGCCGTCGTGCGGCTTGCAGCTCGCGTCGCCGATGGCTGCGGCGCCGAAGCAGGGCGGCGGCTTCTCGATCACGCGCTCGATCGCGGTTTCCTCGGCCTGGACCTGGTCGTCCAGCGCGGCCGTCCCCGACACGGAGAGGAAGAGGACCGCCGCGGTCGCCACCGCCGCGGGCGCGAGGATCGCCCGCGGTCGCCAGCGCAGCTTGCGCACGGGGTCCTCGACGACCACCTTCGACACCCAGCCGAGCACGAACGTGAGCACGAGCAGCACGACCTTGCTCGCGCCCCCGGCGTGCGGCGCGAGCACGATCAGCGGCCAGTGCCACAGGTAGACCGAGTACGAGATGTCGCCGGCGCGCTCGAGCGGGCGGAAGGTGAACGCGCGCGCCGCGATGACCGCGACCGCGCCGAGCACGGGCAGCAGCGCCGCGACTCCGGGGAACGGCGTCTCGCCCGAGTAGAGGACCGCGGCGAGGGCGATCGCCGCGATCCCCGCCCACGAGAGCGCGGGTGATCGTCCCTTCAGCGGGACGAGCGCGAGCAGCCCGCCGAGCCCGAACTCCCACGCGCGCGTGGGCGTGATGAAGTAGGCGGCCGCCGGGTCGCTGGCGGTGGCGAGGATCGACCAGACGAGGCTTACGAGCACGACGGCGCCGAGCACGAGCGGGATCGCCCGGCGCCCCCAGACCAGCGCGAGCATGATGAGCAGCGGCCAGACGACGTAGAACTGCTCCTCGACCGACAGCGACCAGAAGTGGCGTACCGGCGACGGGGCGTCGTCGGCGTCGGCGTAGTCCACCGCGGCCTCGGCGAGGTGCCAGTTCTCGACGTAGGCGGTGCTCGCGGTGATCTCCGCGAAGTACTCGCGCCACTGCGTCTCCGGCACGATCGCCTTCGTGGCGATCGCGCAGAACGCGAGCACCACGAGCGCCGCGGGCAGGATCCGCCGCGCGCGGCGCGCCCAGAAGCCGGCGAGCGACACGCGGTCGGTGCGCTGGACCTCCCGCACGAGCTGGCCCGTGATGAGGAAGCCCGAGATGACGAAGAAGACGTCGACGCCGACGAAGCCGCCCGGCAGCGACGACGGCCACAGGTGGAACACGACCACGGTCAGCACCGCGATGCCGCGCAGCGCCTGGATCTCGGGTCTCACAGCACCTGAACGCACGAGTGGCGGCCAACGTAGCGGTCGATGCCCGGCGCGGGGGTCCGTTCTAGGCGCCGACGAGCACGGGCGTCCCGACCTCTACGCGCCCGTAGAGGTCGATGACGTCGCCGACGCTCATGCGCACGCACCCGTGCGAGGCGGCGGTCCCGAGCGACCCGACGCTGTCGGTCCCGTGGAAGCCGACCGACCCGTTGAAGCCGATCCAGCGCGCCTTGAGCGGGTTGCGCGGGTCGCCGCCCGGGATCGTCTCGCCGGCGAGGTCGCCCGCCCACTCCGACCGCGGGACGCTCCACACCGGGTCGACCTGCTTGGTCTGGACCGTGAAGCTCCCGAGCGGGGTCGGGTAGCGCGGCTGCCCCACCGCGACGCGGTAGCTGCGGACGAGCTCGCCACGCCTGAAGAGGCGCGCCGTCTTGCCGGTGCGCGTGACGGTCACGGCCAGCGGGTTGCGGTCCCACACGTCCTCGCGGGTGACCTCGGGATCGATCACCGCGGTGCGGGCGCGCAGCGTGCGGTCGGCGCGAGGGTCGAGCAGCGCGCCGGCGACGCGGTCTTCGAGGCGCTCGCGATCGGCCAGGCGGCGGCCCGCCTTGGCCTCGCTCACGGCCACGCGCTCGACCTCGAGCGTCAGCTCGGCGTTGACCGGCGCGCGCGAGACGTTGCCGTGGACGTGCGCGACGAACCGGCGGACCCGCCGGCGGTCGATCCTGATCTTGGCTTCCTCGTCGTGGTCGACGCGGCCGCCGGTGAGGCTCCGCCACCCACGGGTGACGATGTTGCCTCCGCGGCCCTCGTCGTAGGCGCGCTGGACGGCGCGGTCGAGGCCGAGCGTCATGCCCGCCGTCTTGGGCGCCAGCGCGAACCTCTCGCCGCCGACGCGCACCCGGACCGGCCGGTTCGCGGACGCGCGCAGCTCGGCGTAGACGCGGCTCATCGCCTGGTCCCTGGTCAGGCCGCCGACGTCGACGCCCTCCACGCGGACGCCCTCGGCGATCTTCTCCTCCCGCTGCCGGTCGGCGAACGCCAGCGTCGCGAACATCGCCGCAGGGACGAGCAGGATCACGAGGGCGAGGACGAGGCGGGGGCGGGTCATCAGGGCGCGAGCGGCGGGCGCCGCTGGAAGCAACGCAGTGTAGGACGCCCGCCGTGCGAAGGTTGCAGGACTTTCTTCATCGACGCCGACGGCGCTCGAAGCTGGCGCGGCGGCGTCCCTGGGCAGGTCAGCTGACGCGGGGTCGAGCGGATCGCCGAGTTCGCGGCGCGGACCATGGCCCGGCGCTGCTTCGTGCGCCCGGAGACCGAGAGCTTGGCCTGGAGGCGGTAGAGGTGGCCGCGCTGCTTCCACTCGATCGTCGGCGGCGAGCAGGAGGCACCGCACGTGAGCGGCTCGTAGCGGCCGACATCCCGCGAGCCAGCCCCACGCGGCGGCGGAAGGCGTAGGAGCCGCCCTTCTCCCCCGTGAAGCCGGCGAGGAATGGGCGCGCCGACTCTAGCGGCGCGCCCAGCGTGACGGCAATGCCTAGCAGGCGGCGGAGGCCGCGCGCAGCGAGGTGAGGCTGCGCTCGACGTCGAGCCCGCCGTAGCCGGTCTCGAACGGCTCGGCGACGGCGGTGGCGCTGCCGGTCTTGAGGACCCGGTCGCGGACGGCGCCGGCCATGACGGCGCGCATGACCTCGAGCGTGCTGGCCGACGGGCAGGCGCTGAACAGCAGCGCGGAGGCGCCGACGACGTGCGGCGTCGCCATGCTCGTGCCGCCCATCGGGGCGTACGGGACGAAGCCGGTGCTGCCGCCGCCGGTGGCGTCGCTCGTGTTCACGCGCGGGACGCCGGATGTGGCGCCCCCGGTCAGCGTCCGGGCGGCCCAGACGTTCACGCCTGGCGCCGCGACGTCGGGGCGGCGCACGCCGTTCGCGCCCTCGGACTCGGGCGTCCACGTCGCCGGGTCGGCGAGCGTGCCGGTGCTCGGCTTGTGGCCGCGGCTCGAGAAGGCGGCGAGCTGGTGGTTGCGGTGGTCGTAGGCGGCGACGCCGAGCGCGTACGGGCTCTGCGCGTTGCCGGAGAACTTCGCCCCGTCCTCGCCGCCCGCGTCGTTGCCCGCCGCGAACGCGACGAGGATGCCGGCGCGGTACAGGTCGCGGATCTGGAGCGCGGTGGCCGAGTTGCCGTTGAACGAGCAGCCGCCGACACAGCCCCACGAGTTGTTGACCGCGCGGATGCCGTACTGCTTGCCGTTGTCCTTCAGCCACTCGAGGCCGAAGCTCGACAGGCCGGCCCACACGGTGTCGCCGTTCTTGATCGAGACGAGCTCGGACTGCGGGGCGACGCCGAAGACGTAGCCGTCGCCGCCGTAGCGGGCCTGGTCGGCGTCGCCGTCGCGCGTGTAGTAGCCGTTGCCGGCGATGATGCCCGCGACGTGGGTGCCGTGGCCGCTCGCGACCTCGGTGGTCGGGAGGCCGTCGGCGTCGAAGCCCGCGCCGACGAGATGGTCGATCGTGACCGCCTTCTTGATGCGCGAGTTGCACGGCGCGTAGGGGCCGGGGGTGCAGTCCCAGCCGCCGAAGTCCTTGTGCGTGTTGTCGATGCCGCTGTCGATGATCGCGGTCGCGACGCCCTTGCCGGTCGCGCCGTCGGCGGTGAGCGAGGCGTCGTCGCTGCGCAGCGCGCCGGACGGGCCGCCGGCGGCGTCGAACGTCCACACGCCGCTGCCGTCGCCGGCCGCGCTGCGCGCGTGGGTGTCGAACGTGGCGCCGGACATGAGGGACTTGAGGGGGTAGTCGGGCTCGACGAAGCCGATCGCGCTCGACTCGAGCAGCGTGGCGAGCTGCGCCGGCGTGACCCGCGCGAGGAAGCGCGCCGAGCTGCCGTACCACTTGACCCACGTCGTCGCGCCCGCGACGAACTGCTCGACCTGCGCGTCGCGGCGCTCGGCGGCGACCATGACCTGGAGCGTGCCGTCGGGCAGGGCGTAGCGCAGGCGCTCGCCGAACTCGGCGGGGATCTTGGCGTCGTGCTGCTGCACGGCCGACGCGGCGTCGGCGGTGAGCCACGAGCTGTCGGCGTGGGCGGTGGCGGCACCCGCCAGCGCGATGAGCGCAGCGGTGAGGAGTGCGAGGGTGGTCGAGCGTATGTGGACGGGAACGCAACCGCGCAGCCAAACTTGCGCGAACTGCGAACGTCGAGTCGACGGACGGTCAGTCGCGCGGGGGCGGCAGCGCGGCGCTGTGCGAGGCGCGCGGGGCGGCGGATCCGCCTCAGTCCACGAGCCCGGCGCACACCCAGTTGTGCGCGCCGCGGCCACCGTCCCACAGGCGGGCGGCGAGGGCGTCCTGCTCGGCCTTCGGGCGCAGGTACGCGTGCGGGCCCTTCCCGCCGAGGCCCTTCCAGGTGTCGGGCATGAACTGGTAGTAGCCGGAGGCGCCCGCGGAGTTCGGCGGGAGGTTCTGGCCGCCGGACTCGCACTGCACGATCGGCCACGGGTCCGCGGTATGGACCGGGCCCGGCGGCACTGGGGACGCCAGCAATCGCCCAGCCGCCGGTCGGCACGGCGGCGGGGCCGCGGCGGTCGCCGCTCGGGCCATCGCTTGCTCGGCCTCGCGCAGGCGCTGCTCCACCCCGCGGCGGTCGCGGCGCGTCGCGGCCAGCGCGGCCGCGCGGGCGGCGCGGATGCGCAGCAGCGTCTCGCGGCGCGCGGCGACGGCCGCGCCCATCGAGGCCAGCGCGTCGCGGCGCACGGTCAGGGCGGCGACGATCTCGCGCTGGCGGCGCTCGGCCTGCTCGAGGCGGCGCTCCTCGCGGACGGCGTCGGCGCGCGCCTCGCGCACGCCGATCACGATCTCCTCGTCGTTGCGCTGGATGCGCTTCAGGAAGTCGGCCCGCTCCATCAGGTTCGCGAAGCTCGACGCGTTGAGCACGACCGAGACGACGTCGACGTCGGTCGCCTTGTAGCGCGTGACGAGCCGGTCGGCGAGCAGCTCGCGCGCCTGGCTCAGGCGCCGGTGCAGCCGGGCGAGCCGCCTGCGCTCACCGTCGAGCTCGGTCCGCACCGTCGCCAGGCGCGCCTCGTCGCGGTCGAGGTCGGCCTGCACGTCGGCGCGGCGGGCCTCGAGCGTCGCGAGCTGGCGCTGCACCTTCGCGGCGATCGCGTCGAGCCTTCCGACGTCGGCGCTGAGGCGCTGCTCACGCGCCCGGGCGCGGTCGACGTCGTCGCGCAGCGCGCCCGAGTCGTCCTGGGCAGCGCTGGGCAGCGCGACGCCCACGCCGAGGGCGAGAGCGAGCAGCACGGAGAGCGTGGCGCGGACGGACGCGGGCACGGAAGGCGGCGACGCTAGCGGGCGAAGCCTTGAAAGCCCTGCATTTGCAACGGATGTTGCAGCGCGCGCAAGTCCGCTCCCCGTCAGGCGTTGATGCCGGAGATGTCGCCCGAGCTGACCGTGCGCTCGTCAGCGTCGGCGTGATCCTCGTGATCATGGCCGTCGTCACGCTGCTCACGCGCGGCAGCGTGCTCGTCGACGCCGAGATGCGGTTCTCGAGCCCGCTGGCGCCCGTGCTCCTGCGCGAGGAGGCGCTCGGCGACCTGCTCGCGCTGATGGCGCGCGAGGAGTACGCACTGAGCGCCGCGGGCGACGACCGGCTCGTGTTCACGAAGGCACAGCGCCCGCGGTGGGCGTACTACGTCGCCGCGCCGACCTGGGTGTTCGGGCCGCTGGCCTGGCTCGTGGGGCTGTTCGTGCTGCGACGCCGGCGCTGGCTGCGCCTGACGGTGGCGATCGCCGACACCGGCGGCGGGAGCGCGATCGTCGCCGACGGGACGATGACCGTGCGCATCAACCGCGCGCTGCGCGAGTTCTTCGCCGGTTCCTGACGGTGGCGCGTCCCTTCGTCGCCAGTTCCTGGGCGCGGCCACGTTGAAGGGGCATGCGCCGCGCCTTCGCCGCCACCCTCGCCGCCGTCGCGTGCTGCGCCGCGCCCGCCCAGGCCGACGTCGGCGACGACTGCGAGCCGCTCGGCGCGCAGGTCCAGAGCACGGTCTGCCACGGCGCGGACGTCCTCAGCCGCGACGCCGCCGCGCTGACCGCCGACCACGGTCCGGCGGTCGCCGCCTACGCGCGCTCGTGGACGCACCGCGCGCTCGCCTTCCAGCAGTCGCTCGGCGACTCCGTGCCGCTGCGCGACGCGCCGTGGGTCGGCACGCACAACTCGTTCAACAGCATCGCCGAGATGGGGCCGGCGCTGTCGGTCATGGACTCGAACCAGCAGCTCTCGCTCGTCCACCAGCTGCGCGTCGACACGCGCTCGCTCGAGCTCGACCTCCACTGGTTCCCCAGCGCCCGCGGCGGCGGGATGACGCCCGTCGTCTGCCACGCGCAGGAGGGCGCCGGGTGCTCCGTCGAGAAGCCGCTCGCCGACACGCTCCCGCCGATCGCGCGGTGGCTGCGCGAGCACCCGCGCCAGGTCCTGCTCCTCTACCTCGAGAACCAGCTGCGCGGCGAGGAGGGCAGCACCGCCGCCGCCAAGGTCATCGAGAGCCAGCTCGGCAGCCTGCTCTACCGGCCGTCGGGCAGGCGCGGCGAGTGCGTCGACCTCCCGCTCGACCGCACGCGCGCGGACATCCTCGCCGCCGGCAGGCAGGTGGCGATCGTCAGCAACTGCGGCGCCGGCGCGGCGTGGCGGAGCGTGTCCTTCGGGTGGTCGACGCACCGCGAGACCCGGCCGCAGGACTTCTCCTGCCACGCCGACTTCGACCAGGCCGCCTACGACGCGACGATCGTGCGCTACTTCGAGGACGACACGTTCCTCACCTCGGCGGCGTCGAACACGCCGGCCGCCGAGCGCGACGACGGGATCGACGCCGCGACGACGCGCGCGATGACCCGCTGCGGCGTCGACCTGCTCGGCTTCGACCACCTCGCGGCGGGCGGCGACCGCCACGACGCGCTCGTGTGGAGCTGGGCCGAGGGCGAGGACGTCGGCGCGAGCTGCGCCGCGCAGCGCCCGGCCGACGGCCGCTGGACCGCGGGAACCTGCCGGCAGAAGCGGCGCTTCGTGTGCCGGTCGGCCGACGGGTCGTTCACGGTGCCGCGCCGCCCGCGCCGCGGCGACGACCCGCCCGCGGGCTGCGGCGCCCCGCGCACGGGCTACGAGAACGAGCGCGCGCGCACCGCCGCGGACGGCCACGCGGTCTGGATCGCGCTGCCCTACTAGCGGCCGACGAGGCGCGTCGCCGCCCGCCCCTCACCTCGCGACGAGGCGCGTCGCCGCCGCCTTCCACGTCGCGACCACCGCAGTCCCCGGCTTCAGCGCGAGGCGCTCCGCCGAGGCGGCCGTGATCTCGGCGACGAGCGGCTGCGGGCCGCTGAGGGCGATGCGGGCCCGGTTGCCGACGGCGGTGACCGCCGTCACGCGGGCGCGGAGGTGGTTCTGGGGGGAAGAGGTCGACGGCGCCGCCGTCTCGCCCCCCTCGATCGCGATCTCCCATGGGAAGACGCTGACCGCCACAGGTCCGGACGCCGCGTCGGTGCTGAGCACCGTGCCGCCGCCGTCGAGGTCGACGGCGGTGAGGCCGCCCTCGCCGGCGCGGGCCGTGCCGGTGAGGACGACGGCGCCGGCGAAGTCGGCGACGAACGCCGTCCGCGGCTGCGCCGCCAGCTCCGTCGCCGTCCCCTCCTGCACGATCGCGCCGGCGTCGACGATGCCGACGCGGTCGCCCAGCTCGGCGGCCTCGGCGAAGTCGTGGGTGACGAGCAGCGCGGGCACGCCGGCCTCGGCGAGGATCTCGCGCAGCGCGCGGGCCGCGCCGGCGCGGGTGCGGGAGTCGAGGGCCGACAGCGGCTCGTCGAGCAGCAGCGCCTCGGGCCGGCGGGCCAGCGCGCGGGCGAGCGCGACCCGCTGGCGCTCGCCGCCGCTCAGCGTCGCCGGCCGCGCATCGGCGACGTGGCCGACGCCGAAGCGCTCGAGCAGCTCGTGCGCGCGGGCGCGCCGGGCGGAGCGCCGCCCTTCCCGCAGCGGATAGGCGACGTTCTGCCACGCGGTCATCGTCGGGAACAGCGCGTACTCCTGGAACACGTACGCGCAGCGGCGCTCGTCGGGCGCGAGCGCGACGCCGCCCACCGTGTCGAGCCACGTGCGCCCGCCGCACGCGACGCGGCCCCGCTCCGGCTTCAGCAGCCCGGCCGCGATGCGCAGCACGCTGGTCTTGCCGGCGCCCGACGGCCCCGCGAGCGCAAGGCACTCCCCCTGCTCGACGGTGAGCGCGACGTCGAGCTCGATCGTGCCGACAGGAGTGCGGGCCTCAAGCTCCAGCACGATCGAGCGCCTCGCCGCCGCGGACGAGCTTGACCGCGAGCAGGATCCCGGCGGAGACGGCCACGAGGACCGCCGACAGGGCGAGCGCCGCGTCGAAGTCCGTCGCGAACCGGTCGTAGATCGCCAGCGGCGCGGTCTGGGTGATGCCCTGGAGCGAGCCGGCGAACATCAGCGTCGCGCCGAACTCCCCCAGCGCGCGGCCGAGGGCGAGGGCGCCGGCGGCGGCGAGGCCGGGCGCGGCGGTCGGGACGATGACGCGCAGGAACGTCCGCGCCTCGGAGGCGCCGAGCGTGCGCGAGGCGTCGACGAGCGTCCGGTCGACGGCGCCGAACGCCGCCTGCGCCTGGCGCACGTAGAACGGCGAGGCGACGAACGTCAGCGCGACGACGACCGCGGCCGTCGTGAGCGGCAGCCGGATCCCGGCGTCGGCCAGCGCGCCGCCGAGGATGCCCTCCGGGCCGAGCGCGGCGAGCAGCGCGATGCCGGCGACGGCCGGCGGCAGGACGAGCGGCAGCTCGACGAGCGTCACCGCGAGCGCGCGGCCCGGGAACCGGCGGCTGGCCAGCAGCCACGCGACCGGCGTGCCCACGACGACGATGATCGCGAGCGCGAGCGCGGTGGTCTTGAGGCTCAGCCACAGCGCGTCGAGCGCGCCCTCCTCCCCCAGGCTGTCGAGGAGCCGGGCGGGCGAGGTGTCGACGAAGA
Source organism: Solirubrobacteraceae bacterium (assembly GCA_030447275.1). Taxonomy (GTDB): domain Bacteria; phylum Actinomycetota; class Thermoleophilia; order Solirubrobacterales; family Solirubrobacteraceae; genus CADCVT01. The sequence goes on from JAUJPF010000002.1 coordinate 122,123, forward strand.
TCGCGACGACCGGCAGCGTGAGGAAGAGGAGCGCGGCGGCCGTCGCGACGCCGAGCAGCGCCGCGAACCAGCCTCTCATCGGCCGTGCGGCCTGCCGAAGCCGGCCGCGCGCAGGGCCTCCGCGCACGGGCCGGTGCGCAGGCCGGCGGCGAACGCGCGCGCGTCCTCGGGCAGGTCGGTGCCCTTCACGACTCCCGCGCCGTACGCGACCTCGGGCTGGAGGCGGGCGGCGAGCGGGACCGCGCGCAGGCGGGCGGCGCCCACGTCGGTCCGGTAGACGAAGCCCGCGTCGGCGGCGCTCTGCGCGAGCTTGCCGACGATCCCCTTCACGTCGGGCTCCTCCGAGCGGACGTTGGCGAGGATCGCCCGCTCGCCGGCGGGGCCGAGCCGGCCGAGGACCTCGCGCGTGTAGTCGCCGATGGGAACGCCCTCCGAGCCGACGACGAGGCGCAGCCCGGGGCGCTCGAGGTCGTCCAGCGCGTCGATGCGCGAGTCGCGCGGGGTGGCGAGCACGAGCCGGTTCGTCGCGAAGACCGCCGGCTGCTCGAGCAGGCCCTCCTCGGCGAGCTGGTCGGGGAGCTTCGTGTTCGCCGCGGCGTAGACGTCGGGCCGCACGCCCTTGCGGATCTGCGCCGCGAGCTCGTCGGAGCCGGCGAACTGGAGGCGGATCCGCGGGTCCTCGCCGTCGCGCGAGCACTCGGTCAGCGGCGCCCTCAGCGAAGCGGCGGCGGAGACGACGAGGTCGCCGGGCTCGTCGTCGCCGCCGCACCCGACCGCCGCGGTCGCGAGCACGGCGAGGGCCGCGCGCCTCACCCGCGCTCGACCATGACCGACGTCGCCTTGACCGTCGCCGTCGCCTCGACGCCGGCGACGAGGCCCAGCTCGTCGACGGCGTCGCGCGTCACCGCGGCGGACACGCGGAACGGCCCGGCGTCGATCTCGACGATGGCCATCACGCCTTCGACCTCGACCGAGCGGACGACGCCCGGGAAGCGGTTGCGCGCCGACAGCGAGTGGCCGGTGGCCTGGCGCCGCGGGCGCTGCGCGAGCCGCTCGACCTCGGCCAGCGGCACGAGCCGCCGGTTGCGCGCGTCGCGGACCGTCGCGACCTTGCCGTCGCGGTCCCAGCGCCGCAGGGTGTCGACGCTGACCCCGATCGCCCGGGCGGCGTCGCCGAGAGGAATGTCGCGTGGCGCCATTGCCTAAGCATTGCATAGGCACGGCGCACGGCGGGCGAGGCGGCGGGCGGCGCGCCGTCGAGCGCCGAGCGGCGGCGCCTTCGACGTGGCGCGACCGTCTCGTTCGTATTCGACGAGAAGGTCGCCCACACCCGGACCATCTGCGAGGGTGGCCGCGATGCTCGACCTCGTCCCCCGCCCCTGGCTGATCGTGGGCGTCGTCCTGCTCCTCGCCGGCGTCGTCGTCTCCGTCGTCGCGGACGGCAAGGGCGACGTGGTCGGCTTCGGGGTCGCGGGGGCGGGCGCGATCCTCCTCGTCGGGCTCGCGTTCTACGCGGTCGGGCGCAGCGAGGACCGCGACCGCGAGCAGCGGCCGGGCGGCTAACGCGCCGGCGGGCGGAGCAGCAGCGACGCGCGGACGCGCTCGGCCTGCGTCGTCGCGCGGGCGCTGAGCTGGGCCGAGCGGCGCGGATCGCGCTCGGGCTGGGCGGAGAGCTTGCTGCCGGCGGGGCGCTTCATGGTGGCCTCCCGTGGCCGTTCCGCTGACGCCCGGAGAGACGGCAGCGGCGGTGGAACCTTGCGTGTCCTGGGGCGGATCCAACACGTCGACCCGGACGCCACGCTCTCGGGGCGCCGGCCGCGCGTCATGATGGTCGCGTGTTCACGTCGCTCCTCGCCGTCGGCGCCTTCGCGGCGCCCGCTCCCGACGCCGCGCTGCCGACCACGCCGAAGGGCCTGGCCAGCGCGCTGGTCGCCGCGCCGGCGGGGGTGGCGACCGAGGTCGACGCCTGGCGCAGCGACGGCGACCCGTCGAAGGGCGGCGCGCCCGACGCGCTCCAGCGCGAGGCGCTGTGGCAGCAGCGGCTCCACCGTCATCTTGCCCGCCGCCCCAAGACCGCGCGGCGCACGCTGCGCCGGCTGCCGCCGGGGCTGCGCGTCAACGCCCGCCTGACCAACCGCGCGCTCGAGAGCCTGTTCGCACTGTCGGCCCAGACGCGGATCACCGGCCGCTCGAAGCTGCGCATCGGGCGCGCCCAGCCCGCGGACCGGCTCATGCGCCACTACCGCGCGGCCCAGCGGCGCTTCAGGGTCGGCTGGCACATCCTCGCCGCCGTCAACCTCGTGGAGACCGGCTTCAACCGGCTGCGCAACGACAGCGTCGCCGGCGCGCGCGGGCCGATGCAGTTCATCCCGAGCACGTGGCGGGCCTACGGGATGGGCGGCGACGTCGACGACCCGCGCGACGCGATCATGGGCGCCGCCAACTACCTCCGCGCCTCCGGCGCGCCCGGCGACTACCGCCGCGCGCTGTTCGCCTACAACCCGTCGTCGCTGTACGTGAGCGGCGTCCTCAACCACGCCCGCCGGATGGGGCGCGACCCGCGCGCGTTCTACGCGTACTACGCGTGGCAGATCTTCGTCCGCACGCCGCGCGGCGAGCGGCGGCTGACGGGGCCGCGATGAGACGCGCGATCGCCGCCCTCTCCGCGGCCGCGCTGCTGGCCGGGTGCGGCGGCGAGGACGCGGAGAAGCCCGCGGCGCCGCGCACGCAGGCCTCCGAGCAGCAGCCCGCCGCCGACCCGGCTCGCCTCGCCGCCGAGTGGTGGCAGTGGGCGGGCAAGCGGCGCGAGGGCCGCGACCCGGTGACCGACCGGACCGGGCGCCGCTGCGCGCAGGACCAGCCCGACGACGTCTTCTTCCTCGCCGGGACGTTCGGCGGCGCGGCCCGGCGCACGTGCACGGTCCCCGCGGGGCGCGCGATCTTCGTGCCGGTGCTCAACCAGGTCTGCCCCGTCGAGGGCGACCCGGATCGCGCGGCCGACGCGTGCCGCGCGAGCTTCGAGGGCGCCACGGCCAAGCTCGTCGTCGACGACCGCGACGTCGAGGCCGAGCTCGTCGTCTCGCCGCCGTTCGAGCACGATCCGCACCCGCAGTCCGCCGCCGGCACCGCGGGCGAGAGCGTCGCGGCCGGTCTGCACGTCCTGCTCGACCCGCTGCCGGAGGGCGAGCACGAGATCCGCTTCGCCGGCAAGCGCGACGACTTCTCGCTGAGCGTCCGCTACGACCTGACGGTCGAGGGCGGCTAGCCGACCGCGGCGGTGCGGCGGCGGGTGCTGCTGCGCGTCGCCATGCGGTCCGACGCGACCATCGCGTCGAACTCCTCGAGCGCCATCCCCGAGCCGACCGCGACGCACGTCAGCGGCGACTCGGTCAGGCGGGTCGGCATCCCGGTCTCCTCGCCGATGCGCTCGGCGAAGCCCTGGAGCAGGACGCCGCCGCCGGCGAGCACGATCCCCTCCGACGAGATGTCGGCGGCGAGCTCGGGCGGCGTGCGCTCGAGCGTCTCCTTGACCGCATCGATGATCGCCTGCACCGACTCGGCGAGCGCGTCGCGCACCTCGACGCTCGACAGGCGCACGCTGCGCGGCAGGCCGGTGGCGAGGTGGCGGCCGCGGATCTCGATCTCGATCTCCGACTCGAGCGGCCACGCCGACCCCAGCTCGACCTTGATGTCCTCCGCGGTCTGCTGGCCGATCGCCAGCCCGTGGACGCGGCGGATGTAGGCGCTGACCGCCTCGTCGAGCTCGTAGCCCCCGGTCCGGACCGACTCCGAGACGACGATGCCGCCGAGCGAGATGACCGCGACCTCGGTCGTGCCGCCGCCGACGTCGACGACCATGTGCCCGCGCGGCTCCTCGATCGGCAGGCCGGCGCCGATCGCCGCGGCGAGCGGCTCCTCGATGAGCTGGACCTGCCGCGCGCCCGCGCCGAGCGACGCGTCGATGACCGCGCGCTTCTCGACCTCGGTGACGCCCGACGGCACGCACATGACGAGCCGCGGCCGCGCCATCCGCGGCTGGTCGACGCGGCGCATGAAGTAGCGCAGCATCTTCTCGGTCACCTCGAAGTCGGCGATGACCCCGTGGCGCAGCGGCCGGATCGCGGAGATGTTGGCCGGCGTGCGGCCGATCATCCGCTTCGCCTCCGAGCCGACGGCGTGGACCGCGCCGGTGTTGGCGTCCATCGCGACTACCGACGGCTCGGACACCACGATCCCGCGCCCGCGGACGTAGACGAGCGTGTTCGCGGTGCCGAGATCGATCGCGACGTCGCGCGACCCGAAGCTGGTGAAGCGCCTGAGCAAGACCGTCGATCCTCGCAGAATGCGGCGAGAATGCGTAATCCGGCGCTACGGGAGTCGAGAACGCCAGCGCACGCCGAGCCCGGCTGCGCCCGCGAGCAGCAGCAGGCCGCCGAGCGCGAACGACGCGCTGACCTCGCGCTTGACGTCGCGGGTGCCGATGCGCGAGCCGAGCGACTCGTAGACGCGCTCGAGCGCGTCGCCCTCGTCGATCTCGTACGCCTGCCCCCCGCTGACCTCGGCGATCCGGCGCATGGTCTCCGGGTCGGGCGGGACGGGCAGCGGCTGACCGTAGGGGCCGCCCGGGACGACGCCGTCCTCCGTCCCGAGCGCGACGGTGAAGATCGGCACGCGCATCCGCTTGGCCCGCCGCGCGATCTCGACCGGGTCGCGCCCGTCGGTCGACTTGCCGTCGCTCAGCAGCACGATCGCCGCCGGCGCGCGGCCGCGCTGGCCGCGCTCGGTCAGCGAGTTGAGCGCGGCGTCGATCGCCTCGCCGGTCGCGGTGCCGCCGTCAGCGACCAGGTTGTCGAGCGCGGTCCGCACCGCCTCGTGCTCGGTCGTCGGGCGCTGCACGATCGTCGGCGCCTGCGAGTAGCCGACGAAGCCGATCCGCAGGCGGTCGGGAACGCGGTCGAGGAAGCTGCGCCCCGCCGCCTTCGCGGCGGAGATCCGCGACGGCTCGACGTCGACCGCCTGCATCGAGCGCGAGCCGTCCATGATCATGATCACGGTCGCGCGCTCGACGGGGACGGCGACGGTCGACTGCGGCCGCGCCAGCGCCCCGACCAGGGCGACGACGGCCAGCGCCAGAAGCGCCGCTGGGATCCGTCGCCGCCAGGCCGAGGGGCGTGGCGCGACCGCGGCGACCGTGGCCACGGCGGGAAAGCGCACGGCCCAGCGGCGACGCCGCCGGCGCGCGAGCGCGTAGAGGAGGAAGCCGAGCGGGACGAGTGCGAGCGCGGCGAACCACCCGGGCGAGGAGAAGCTCACCGCAGCTCCTCGGCGAGCGCGCGCATCCACTCGCCGCGCGTCGACAGCTCGACGTGCCGCGCGCCCGCGCGGCGCAGGTCGGAGCGCAGCTCGTCGCGCCGCGCGCGCTCGGCGGCGGCGAAGCGCTCGCGCAGCCGGGCTGAAGAGGTGTCGACCTCGGCGAGCTCGCCGCTCTCGGGGTCGCGCATGACGACGACGCCTGCGTCGGGGAGCTGGACCTCGCTCGGGTCGACGACCGAGATCGCGATCACCGCATGGCGCGCGGCCACCGCGCGCACGCCGCGCTGCCAGTCCTCCGCGCCGCGGAAGTCCGACACGACGACGACGAGCCCGTGCTGCGTCGCCGTGCGGCGTACGCGCCACAGCGACTTGGCCAGCGCCGCCGGGTCGACGGGGCCGTCGGGCGCGACGCCCTCCTCGAGCACGCGGCCGATGCGGGCGAGCGTCCGCCGCCCGCCGCGCGGCGGCAGCACGCGGTCGCGCGGCGCGCCGGAGGTCAGCACCGCCAGCCGCCCGCCGCGCCGCAGCGCGAGCTGGGAGATGACGCGCACCGCGCCCTCGGCGACGTCGCTCTTCAGCCGGTCGGCGGTGCCGAACGCCATCGACGGCGACACGTCGAGCACGACCCACGTCGTGAGCGCGCGCTCGGGGACGTGCAGCCGCACGTGGGGCACGCCGGTCCGCGCGCTCGCCGACGGGTCGAGGTGGCGGACGTCGTCGCCGATCTCGTACGGGCGCAGCTGCGCGAGCTCGGTCCCCGACCCGAGGCCGGGCGCGCGGTGCTCGCCCGGCAGCGGGCCGCCGGCGCGCCGCGCCAGCGCGAGGTCGAGGAGCTGGAGGGCGCCCCCCGGGAGCGGGCCCGGCCCCTGGCGGCCGGGCGGCGGAGCCAGGCCGCTGCGCGGCATCACGTCACAGCCGCTTCGCGGCGATGGGATCTTCCCCGGCGCGATTCACGCCGTGGGCCCTCGCTCCGGCCGCTCGGGCCCGCCGGCGACGGACTCGGGCGTCACGACGCTCATCACCCGCTCGAGGATCTCGTCGGGGCTGATGCCGTCGGCGAGCGCCTCGTAGGAGAGGACCATCCGGTGGCGCAGCACGTCGGGGGCCAGGTCGCGCACGTCGCGGGTCGTCACGTGCGTGCGACCGCGCAGGAGCGCGAGGGCCTGCGCCGCCTGCACGAGCCCGATGGGACCGCGCGGCGACGAGCCGTACTCGACCTGCCGGGCGACGTCGTCGAGCCCGTACTTCTCGGGGTTGCGCGTCGCGTCGGCGAGGCGGACGGCGTACGAGAGGACCTTGCGGTCGACGAAGATCGCCTGCACGTGCGCGCGGAACCGGACGAGCTCTGAGACCTCGAGCACCTTGCGGACCTCGGCCTGCGGCTGGATGACGCGGCCGACGATCGCCGCCTCCTCCCCCATCGACGGGTAGTCGACGAGCAGCTTGAACAGGAAGCGGTCGACCTGGGCCTCGGGCAGCGGGTACGTGCCCTCGGACTCGATCGGGTTCTGCGTCGCCAGCGTCAGGAAGGGCTGCGGCAGCGCGTAGGTGTGGCCGCCGAGCGTGACCTGGTGCTCCTGCATGACCTCGAGCAGCGCGGACTGCACCTTCGCCGGCGCGCGGTTGATCTCGTCGGCCAGCAGCAGGTTCCCGAAGACGGGCCCCAGCTGCACTTCGAACTCCCCGGTGTCGGGCCGCCAGATCCGCGTGCCGACGAGGTCGGCGGGGACGAGGTCGGGCGTGAACTGCACGCGCCGGTAGCTGCCGCCGAGCACGCCGGCGAGCGTCTTGACCGTCAGCGTCTTCGCGAGGCCGGGAACGCCCTCGAGGAGGACGTGCCCGTTGGCCAAGAGCGCGACGAGCAGGCGCTCGAGCATCGCGTCCTGGCCGACGATGACGCGCTTGGTCTCGTAGAGGACGGCCTCGAGCGCGCGGCGCGGCTCGGCATCGACGTCCGGATCGACGGGAGGGGACGTGGTCACGGAAGGCAACCTATGCCCCCGCCCGTCAGGACCGCATAAACCCCCGATGGGCCCTGGGTCTCCGCATCCAACTACCGTGTCCTGACCGTGCGCGTGCTGCTTGCCGAAGACGAATCGAGGGTCGCCGACGCCGTCGCCCGCGGACTGCGGCGCGAGGGCATGGCGGTCGACGTCGCGCCCGACGGCGGGCAGGCGCTCTACAAGGCGCGCGTGACCGCGTACGACGTCGTCGTCCTCGACCGCGACCTTCCCGAGGTCCACGGAGACGACGTCTGCCGGACGCTCAACCGCGAGCAGCCCGACACCAAGGTGCTCATGCTGACCGCGGCGCGAACGCCGGAGGACGTCGTCGGCGGGCTGTCGCTCGGCGCCGACGACTACCTGGCCAAGCCGTTTCACTTCCCCGAGCTCGTCGCGCGGATCCGCGCGCTCGCGCGGCGCAACGGCAACGCGCGGCCCGCCGTGCTCAGCCGGGGCGACGTCGAGCTCGATCCCGCGCAGCGCACCGCGACGCGCGACGGCCGCGACCTGCGCCTGTCGCCGAAGGAGCTCGGTGTGCTCGAGGCGCTGATGGAGGCCGACGGCGCCGCGGTCAGCGCCGAGGAGCTGCTCGAGCGCGTGTGGGACGAGAACGCCGACCCGTTCACCAACACCGTCCGGATGACGGTGATGACGCTGCGGCGCAAGCTCGGCGAGCCGGCGTTCGTGGCGACGGTGCCGGGCGCCGGCTACCGCGTGTGACCCGCTTCACGATCCGCGCGCGGCTGACCGCGCTCTACGCGGCGCTCCTCGCCGGGTCGACCGCGGCGCTGCTGGCGCTGAGCTGGTGGCTGATGGACCGCCACCTGCACCGCACGCTGCCGGAGCGCCTCGCCGAGGAGTCGGCGGAGACGCTCGCGGTGCAGTACCTGCTCGCGTTCGCCGGGACGGTCGCCGTCGCGGTCGCGCTGGGCTGGCTCATCGCCGGGCGCGTGCTGGCGCCGATCAAGCGCATGACCGAGGTGGCCCACTCCGTCACCGACGAGCGGCTCGAGGAGCGCGTGTCGCAGGACGGGCCGCACGACGAGCTGCGCGAGCTGGGCGAGACGCTCGACGCGATGCTCGACCGCCTGCGCGCGTCGCTGGAGGCGCAGCGGCGGTTCGTCGCCAACGCGAGCCACGAGCTGCGCAGCCCGCTCACCGTGATCCGCACCGAGACCGAGCTGACGCTCGCCGACCCCGACGCCTCGCCCGACGAGTTCCGCGAGATGGCGCGGATCGTGCTCGAGGCCACCGACCGCACCGAGGCGCTGCTCGACGGGCTGATGGTGCTCGCGCGGTCGCAGCGCGGGCTGCTGCGCTCCGAGCCCGTCGACCTCTGCCTCGGCGCGCGGCGCGCCGCCGCGGGCGGGATGGGCGCCGCGCGCGCGGCCGGCGTGCGGATCGAGGTCGAGGCCGACGGAACGGCGTCGGTGGCCGGCGACGAGCCGCTGCTCGAGCGCCTCGTGGCCAACCTCGTCGACAACGGCGTCAGCTACAACGAGCCCGGCGGCTGGGTCGTCGTGCGCGCGGGCGGGCACGACGGCGTCGCCGCGGTCGAGGTGGAGAACTCGGGGCCGCGCGTGCCGGAGGAGTCGGTCGAGCGGCTGACGCAGCCGTTCGAGCGCCTCGGCCGGGCGCGCGACACGCGCGGCAGCGGGCTGGGCCTGTCGATCGTCCGCGCGGTGGCCGAGGCGCACGGCGGGCGGCTCGCGATCGCTGCGCGCGACGGCGGCGGGCTGTGCGTCCGCGTCACGTTCACGCGCTCTTAATGACTTCTTCAGCCTGCGTGCTTGACTCAGTCGCATGACCACTCGGGTTCGTCGCGTCGGCTTCGGCGCCGCGCTGGCCACCGGCCTCTCCATGATCGCCGTGTCGGTCGGCGGCATCGCGTCGCTCGACGCCGACCTGCAAGCCGCCGCCGAGCAGCGGCCGGGCGGCGACCGCATGAAGATCGTCGACGTCCGCGACTGCCCGCGCGAGCGCGAGCGCCGCGCCAGCGACCGCGAGATCTAGCCGCTACTAGGGCAGCCGGCCGAACCAGGCCAGCGACATCGCGCCGCCGGTCAGGACGAGCAGGAGCGCGCCGCCCGCGAACGCCGTCGTGACCTCGCGCTTCTCGCGCTTGGTCGCCACCTGCGAGCCGAGGCGCTCGTAGACCTCTTGGAGGCGGTCCGCGTCGTCGACGGCGAATGTGCGGCCGCCGGACGCCGCCGCGATCCGCTCGAGCGTCTCCGGGTCGGGCGGGACGCGCTCGACGCGCTCTCTGCCATCGGGCAGCTTGACGCGGATCGTTCCCTCCTCCGTCCCGAGCGCGACCGCGTAGATCGGCACCTTCAGCGTGCGCGCCTCGCGCGCCGCCTCGACCGGGTCGCGGCCCTTGACCGACTTGCCGTCAGAGAGCAGGACGATCGCCGCGGGCGGCGGCCGGCGGGCGTCGGCGTCGGGGCGCAGCACGCGCAGCGCGGCGGTGAGCGCGTCGCCGGTCGCCGTGCCGCCCGCCGGCCTCACGGCGGCGACGGCGTCGCGCACGAGGTCGTGGTCGGCGGTCGGCAGCTGCGCGACCTCGGCGCCGTGGTTGAACGTGACGAGTCCGACGCGGACCCGGTCGGGCACCGCGGAGAGGAACTCCTCGGCCGCGCTCCGCGCGGCGATGAGCCGGTTGGGCTCGACGTCCTCGGCCTGCATCGAGCCGGAGCGGTCGGTGACGAGCAGCACCGCGGCGCGATCGACCGGCACGCTGACCGCGCGCTGGGGCTTGGCGACGGCGAGGATCAGCGCGGAGAGCCCGAGCGCGTAGAGCGCCATCGGCCAGTGCCGGCGCCAGCCCGGGCGCTGCGGCGCGACCGACGGCACGAGCGCGGGCGAGGCGAACGCGTCGCGGGAGCGCTGGTTGCGGACGTACCACCAGATCGCGAGCGGGATCGCCAGCAGCCCGAGGAGCAGGAGTGGGCGCTCGAAGCTCACGGGACCCGCTGCGGGGTGGTCACCTGCGCCGGACGGCGGCCGAGCGTGACGGCGATGTCCCTCTCCTGACCGTCGCGCAGCACCCGCACGGTCACGCGGTCGCCCGGCCGCTTTCCCTCGATCGCCTGCGCGACGTCGTCGGGCTCCGTGACGGCGCGGCCCTCGACCCCCACGATCACGTCGCCGTCGTCGCTCAGCAGCGACGAGCTCGCCCGGATGCCGGCGTCCTCGGCGGGCCCGCCGGGCGTGACCTCGCGCACGACGGCGCCGCGCCCGCTCAGCGACGCCCCGGTCGAGACGCCGAGGAAGGGACGGTCGATGGACTGGCCGCCCTTCAGCCTCGGCACGATCTCGCGGACGGTGTTCGAGGGCACGGCGAAGCCGATCCCGACGTTGCCCTGGCTGCCGGCGGTGGCGATCTGCGAGTTGACGCCGATGACGCGCCCGCTCGCGTCGATGAGCGGCCCGCCGGAGTTGCCGGGGTTGATCGGCGCGTCGGTCTGGATGACCTCGTCGATCGTGAACCCGTTGGGGGCGCGGATCTCGCGGCCGAGGCCGGAGACGATGCCGGCGGTCGCCGTGCGGTCGAGCCCGAGCGGATAGCCGATCGCGATCGCCGTGTCGCCGACGCGGACCTTGTCCGAGTCGGCCAGCGGCAGCACGCGCAGCCCGGGCGCCGAGCTGCGGTCGACGCTGAGCACGGCGATGTCCGACGACGGGTCGCGGCCGAGCACGCGCGCGGGGACGGCCCGCCCGGTGTCGTCGAAGCGGACCTGCGCCTGCTCGGCGTCGCCGATGACGTGGGAGTTCGTGACGACCGTCCCGTCGCCGTCGATGACGAAGCCGGTGCCCGACGCCGCCGACCCGTTGCGCGCGACCTGCACCGAGACGACGCCCTCGCCGACCTGGTCGTAGATCTCGTTGACGCGGTTGGCGGGCAGCCGGCCGCCGGACACCGGCAGCGGCTCGCCGGTCGCCGCCGGCTCGTCCTTCTCGTCGAGCAGCGTCACGCCGGCGAGCGCCCCGGCCGCCAGCAGCGCGGCGGCGGCGGTGGCGGCGAGCGCGCGGCGCAGCACCTTCGTGCGGTCGCGCGGCGGCGGCGGCGGCTCGGGCGCCGGCGGACGCTGCACGGGCTGGGGGACCTCGATCCAGTGGTGATCGGAGTCCTGCTGCGGGTCGCGTCCGGACCACAGTGAGCCGCTGCCTGGCATGGCTCCAAGGTTGCACCACGGCCGTCAGGCGCCGATAAAGGTGCCACACGTCACAAACCTCCGCTCGAGGCAGGCGTAGCTTGCGGCCCATGTTCGGAATCGAACTCGCCGGCGGCGCTCCCGGCGCGGCGCGCGCGGGCCGGCTCGGCGGCGCGCCCGACCGCGAGATCGCCACGTGGTCGCGCGGCACGCGATAACCCGCCTCCTGCTCGAGCGCTCGCCGTCCCTCCCGCACGTCGAGCTGTGCGAGCTGCCGACGCCGGTCCGGCCGCTCGAACGCCTCGCCGACGGGCTGTGGATGAAGGACGACAGCCGCACGGCGCCGCTGTGGGGCGGCAACAAGCCGCGCAAGCTCGAGTGGCTGATCGGCGACGCCAAGCGGCGCGGCCGGCGCACGCTGCTGACCTTCGGCGGCCTGGCCACGAACCACGGCCTCGCGACCGCGCTGTACGCACGCGAGCACGGGCTGCGCTGCGTCCTCGCGCTGCTCGACCAGCCGGTGGACGAGCACGTCGAGCGCCAGCTCGAGCGCATCCACGCCTCGGGCGCCCACGTCTACGTCACCCGCACGAAGGCGCGGACCGTCGCGCTGCTGCCGTGGCTCGCGCTGCGCCACGGGCGCGCGTACCTCGTGCCGCCGGGCGGCTCGTCGCCCGTCGGCGCGCTCGGGTTCGTCGAGGCGGCGCTCGAGCTCGGCGAGCAGGTCCGCCGCGGCGAGCTGCCCGAGCCGGCGACCGTGTGGTGCGCGCTCGGCTCGGGCGGGACGGCGGCGGGGCTCGCGCTGGGACTGCGCCTCGCCGGGCTGCGGACGAAGGTGTGCGCCGTGCACGTCAACGACGGCCTGCGTCTGACCGAGCGCACCGTCGTCCGGCTCGCCCGCCGCACGCCGGTGAGCGCCGGCGAGGTCAACGAGGTCGAGGTCGTTCACGGCTACCTCGGCGGCGGCTACGGGCACGGAACGCCGGCGGCGGTGCGGGCGATCGAGCGCGCCCGCGACGCGGAGGGGCTCACGCTCGACCCGGTCTACACCGGCAAGGCGATGGCCGCCGTGCTCGACCACCTGGCCGGCGGCGCGGCCGGGCCCGCGCTGTACTGGCACACGTACAGCGGCGTGCACTGAGGGCGGCCGGCGCCGCCCTCCAAGGCGCTTTCAGCTAGCCGTCGAGGTCGGCGGCGCCGGCCAGCGCGGTGACCGGGTCGTCGTCGTCCTCGTCCTTGACGCCGCCGTCGTCGGGATCGGCCTCGTCGTCGTCCTTGGCGTCCTCGTCGACCGGCCCGTCGAGGGCGTCCTCGTCGACGTCCTCGTCGAGGTCGGCGTCCTCCTCCTCGGCCTCGCGCTCGGCGCGCAGCTTCTTGGCGGTCTGCGAGACGCAGCGGCCGTACGCGGCGCGGGCGGCCTTGGCCTTGGCCTTGGCGCTGCCCTTCGTGCGCGCCTTGCCGTACTTGGCGGCGAACGCGGAGGCCCCGAGCTCGCGGCGCTCGTCGCGGCAGCGCTGCTGGGCGGAGGCCCCTCGCGCGGCCTTGCGCTCGACCTTCGCGCCGCGGTCCTTGGCCTTCTCCGGCTTCTTCGCGGCGGCGGCGGCGGCGGTGAGCGCCAGCGCGGCGGCGGCGATGACGATCGCAACTCGCTTCATGTCGCGGGGGATCGGTCGACGCGCGGGGGATCGTGAGCGGGCCGCCAGGCACATGGACGAGGGTCTAGACTCGCGCGCCGCCGTGCGCATGCTGGTCACCGGATTCCCCGGCTTCATCGCCCGCCGCCTCGTCCGCCGGCTGCTGGAGGCCGACGAGTCGCTCGCCGTCACGGCGCTCGTCGAGCCGCGGATGGCCGGCGCAGCGCGCCGGGCGGCCGACGCGCTCGGCGGCCACCGGCTCGAGCTCGTCGCCGGCGACATCGGCGACCGCCGGCTCGGGCTCGACGACGCGACGTACGCGCGGCTGGCCGCCGAGGTCGGCGTCGTGCACCACCTGGCGGCGATCTACAGCCTCGACGTGCCGCTCGAGCTCGCCCAGCGCGTGAACGTCGACGGGACGGGCAACGTCCTCGACTTCTGCCGCGCCTGCAAGGACTTCGACAAGCTCGAGTACGTCAGCACCGCGTACGTCGCGGGCGAGCGCACCGGCGTCGTCTACGAGCACGAGCTGGTGATGGGGCAGGCGTTCAAGAACCACTACGAGTCGACCAAGTTCCAGGCCGAGGTGTGGGTCCGCGAGCTGGCCGACGTGGTGCCGTCGACGATCTACCGCCCCGCGATCGTGGTGGGCGACTCGCGCACCGGAGAGACACAGAAGTTCGACGGGCCCTACTACATCCTGCGCGCGATCTCGCGCGCCCTGCGCATGCGCGGGCCGATCGCGCAGTTCGGCCGGGCGGGGGCGCCGTTCAACGTGGTGCCGGTCGACTTCGTCGTCGAGGCGCTGACGGCCCTGGCCGGCGACCCGGACGCGCGCGGCGAGACCGTCCACCTCGTCGACCCCGAGCCGCTGAGCGCCGCCGAGCTGACACGGACCCTCTCCCGCGAGTACGCCGGCCGCGAGCCGTCGCTGCGGCTCCCGGCCAAGGCGGTGGCGGAGTCGCTGCGGTCGAAGGTCGTGCGCGAGATGTTCGAGGGAGCTCCCCGGGAATCCATCGTCTACCTCAACCACCCGGTCCGGTTCGACACCCGCCGGGCGGAGACGCTGCTCGCCCGGCACGGGCTGCGCTGCCCGCGCTTCGACGAGTACGCCCCGGCCATCGTGCGCTTCTTCCGCGAGCACGAGGCGGACCCGGCGCTGCGGCCGGCGTAGCCCCGACTCCTTCGTCCAACCCAGTGCATGGACGAACGTTGGAGTGTGGAAATGGGCTCCAGCGACGAAGGTGTGACCATGGAACGTACCCCCGCCGTGAGCTGCTCTGGATGCGGGTTCGCCTGGAACAGCGCGACGATGGCCGACGGGCTGCGGCTCCTCGGATCCTGCCCGAAGTGCGGGGGCGAGCTCTCCTTCCGGACCGAGACGACCGAGGCGCCCGCCGCCTCGCGCTTCGACAGCGAGCAGGCGCCGCACCTCGTCCTCGGCATCCCCCGCCGCTAGCGCCGCTCCGCAGCCTTCCGTCCGCGGCGGCGCATACCGTCGCGCCGGTGACCTCGACGCTGGTGTTCCTCGTCGCCGCCTGGGCGGTGACCGTCCCCGCGGTGCTCGGCCTCGCGCGCCTGCTGGGCCGGATGAGCACGCCCGCGCCGAAGCGGGAGCAGGACGCCGCCCCGCCGGCTCGGGCGGACAACGTCGTCGCGCTCGTCCCGCGGCCGCGGAACGGGCTCGTGTCCGTGCGCGACGGCGAGCTGCGCCGCGCCTCCTAGGCCGGCCGCCGCTCCTCGAACCCGGCGCAGCGCACGACCGGCAGGCGCGGGTACTTCGGGAACCGCGAGTCGACCTTCGCGCGCCCGCAGAGCGAGAACGCCGAGCCGCGCGTAGTGCGGATGACCTTCTGATGCACGCAGTGGTCGCAGAGGCCCGCCGGCGTCGGCACGCGGGCACACTATCTTTTTTGAAGTGAAGACGTTCGGCCGCCTCCTCGGGTTCCTGCGCCCCCATCGCTCCGGGGTCGTCTGGTCGCTTGTGCTCGGGTGCGCGGCGATGGTCTTCACCGTCGCGATCCCGGCCCTGACCGGCGAGGCCATCGACCGCGTCCGCGATGGCGACAGGGGCGCGCTCACGACGATCGGGCTCGCCGTCGTCGGCGCGGGCCTCCTGCGGCTCGCGGTGACGATCGGGCGCCGGCTCATCTCCGGCCGCGTCTCGCTCGACGTCGAGCTCGACCTGCGCGAGCGGATGTACGCGCACCTCCAGTCGCTCGAGCTGGCCTTCTTCGACGGCCAGCAGACCGGGCAGCTCATGTCGCGCGCGACCGTCGACCTCCAGGCGGTCCGATTCTTCCTCGGCTACGGGCTCATCTGGATCACCCAGTCGTTCCTGGCCATCCTGCTCGCCGCGGTCGCGATGTTCGTGCTCGACCCGGAGCTCGCGCTGCTGACGCTGATCCCGGTGCCGTTCGTCGTGCTCGTCGCGCAGCGCTACGGGCGCCGGTCGCGGCCGGCGCTCCAGGAGGTCCAGCAGCGGATCGCCGAGCTGACCGCGGAGGCGGAGGAGAACATCTCCGGCGTCCGGGTGGTGAAGGCGTTCGCGCGCGAGGAGCGCCAGTACGCGCGCTTCGAGCGCGCGGTCGCGCGGGTGTTCGACCAGTCGCTCGTCTCGACGCGGCTGCGGGCGTTCTACAACCCGTTCATCGGCTTCCTGCCCCAGCTCGGGCTCGCCGCGCTGCTGCTCGTCGGCGGCCGCCGGGTCATCGACGGGGACCTGACGATCGGGCAGTTCAGCGCGTTCTACGTGTACGTGCTGATGCTGCTCGGTCCGATGCGGTCGCTCGGCATCTCGCTCGGGATGGCCCAGCGCGCGACCGCCTCCGGCGCGCGCATGTTCGAGCTGCTCGACCGCGCGCCCGCCCTCGCGCCGCCCGCCGACCCCGCGCCGCTGCCCGCCGGCAACGGCCGCGTCGAGCTGCGCGACGTCACGCTCCAGTACGAGAGCGCCGAGACGCCGTCGCTGCGCGGGGTCTCGCTCGACGTCGCGCCGGGGACGACGGTCGCGCTCGTCGGCGCGACCGGCTCGGGCAAGACGACGCTCGTCCAGCTCCTCCCCCGGCTGTACGACCCGACGTCGGGCTCGGTGCTGATCGACGGCGCCGACGTCCGCACGCTCGACCTCGTCTCGCTGCGCTCGGCGATCGCCGTGGTCACCGACGACCCGTTCCTGTTCAGCGCGACCGTGCACGAGAACATCGCCTACGCGCGCGAGGACGCGACCCGCGAGGAGGTCGTCGCCGCGGCGCGGCGCGCGCAGGCCCACGGCTTCATCGAGCGGCTGCCCGACGGCTACGACACCCGCGTGGGCGAGCGCGGCCTGACGCTCAGCGGCGGGCAGCGCCAGCGGCTCGCCATCGCGCGGGCGCTGCTCGCCGACCCGCGCATCCTGATCCTCGACGACGCCACGTCGTCGGTCGACGCGACCACCGAGCAGCAGATCAAGCTCGCGCTGCGCGACGCGATGGCGGGCCGCACGACGTTCGTGATCGCCCACCGGCTGTCGACGATCGCGCTGGCCGACGAGATCGCCGTGCTCGAGGGCGGCGAGCTGATCGCGCGCGGGTCGCACGACGAGCTGCTCGAGGTGAGCGAGCTGTACCGCGAGATCGTCGAGAAGGGGCTGCCGGACCAGGTGTTCCTCAACCGCGTCTCGCCCGAGCGCAAGGTGGCGGGGCTGTGAGCGCGCGGAGTGCGCGGCGCGACGAGGTCCGCCGGCGGCTGAGGGCGACGTCCGGGCGCGGGCGCAAGGTCCGCGGGCTGCTTGCGCTGCTGCGCCCGTACCGGGTCCGGCTCGCGCTCATGCTGCTCTCGCTCCTCTTCGCGACGGCGGCCTCGCTCGCGCCGCCGCCGCTGGCCAAGCTGGCGATCGACGACGGCATCGTCCCCGGCGACGTCTCGACGCTGAACTGGGTGGTCGTCGGCTTCGTGGTGGCGGCGCTCGTCTTCTGGGGCGCGTCGTACGCGCAGACGTACCTGGTCGGCTGGGTCGGGCAGCGCGCGCTCCAGGACCTGCGCAAGCAGGTGTTCCGCCACCTTCAGGAGATGCCGGTCGGCTTCTACGAGCGCCGGCAGGCGGGCGTGCTCATCTCGCGCCTGACCAACGACGTCCAGGCGCTCGACTCGCTCGTCACCGACTCGATCGTGACGCTGTTCCAGTCGACGCTGACGCTCGTCGGCACGATCGCGATCCTCGCGCTGCTCGACTTCGAGCTGGCGCTGATGACCTTCCTCATCTTCCCCGTCCTCTTCGGCGGCTCGCTGCTCTTCCGGATCGCGTCGGCGGACGCGTACGCGCGCACGCGCGAGACGATCGGCGCGATCACCGCGTACCTCCAGGAGACGCTCTCGGGGATCCGCGTCGTGCGGTCGTTCGGCCAGGAGCCGCGCCACCGCCGCCGCTTCGGGGCGCTCAACCAGCACAACCGCGACGCGAACATGAAGACCGTCTACCTCAACGCCGCGTACTTCCCGGCGGTCGAGCTGATGAGCGCGGTGGCGACGGCGGGGATCCTCCTGTACGGCGGCTACCAGGCGATCCAGGGCGATGTCACGATCGGCGTGCTCGTCGCGTTCATCGCCGCGCTCAACGGGTTCTTCGACCCGATCCAGGCGCTGTCGCAGCTCTACACGCAGTACCAGGCGGGGATGGCCGCGCTCGACAAGATCTTCGAGCTGCTCGACGAGGAGCCCGACCTCGTCGACCGCCCCGGGGCGACGCCGCTCCCCACGCCGCTGCGCGGCAACGTGGTGTTCGACGACGTGACGTTCGAGTACCGCGCGGCGGACGGCGCCAGCGTCCGCGCGCTGAGCGACGTCTCGCTCGACATCCCGCCGGGGCAGACCGTCGCGCTCGTCGGCGAGACGGGCGCGGGCAAGTCGACGTTCGCCAAGCTCGTCGCGCGGTTCTACGACCCCACGAGCGGCCGGGTGCTGGTCGACGGCGTCGACCTGTCGGAGGGGGTGACGTCGTCGCTGCGCTCGCAGATGGGGATCGTCCCGCAGGAGGCCTTCCTGTTCAGCGGGACGATCGGCGAGAACGTCCTCTTCGGGCGCCCCGGCGCGTCCGAGGAGGAGGTGTGGGCCGCGCTGCGCGGGGTCGGCGTCGACGACTACGTCCGCGCGCTGCCGGCGCAGCTCGACACGGAGATCGGCGAGCGCGGCATCCAGCTCTCGGCCGGCCAGCGCCAGCTCGTCGCCTTCGCCCGAGCGCTGTTGGCCGATCCGCGGATCGTGATCCTCGACGAGGCGACGTCGAACGTCGACCTGCACACCGAGGGACGGATCGAGACCGGCCTGCGCCGCCTGCTCGCCGGCCGCACGGCGATCGTCATCGCGCACCGGCTGTCGACGATCCGCCAGGCGGGCCGGATCGTCGTGCTCGAGGACGGCCGGATCGCCGAGCAGGGCACGCACGACGAGCTGCTCGCCATGGAGGGCGCCTACTGGCGCCTGTACCGCGACTGGGCCGAGCAGGCCGCGGCGTAGGGCTCAAGATCCGGGCGGTTCTGCCGCTATTCTGTGGCGGCGCCGTTCGGCGGCGCCCATTGCACTGCCGGGTGGTGTAATCGGCAACACGCGACGCTCTGGACGTCGAATTTGGGGTTCGAGTCCCTGCCCGGCAGCCTCGTCAGGTACGAGGGAGGGCGCCCGCGCGGCGCCCTCGGTGCAAGTGCGGGCGCGGCCGCACGCGATGCCGGTCGAGCAGCTCCTCGCGTCGCCGCGCGACCGTCATCACCTCAAGCGGCGGCTGCTGAGAGCAGGGCTCAAGGAGAACCGCTGCGAGAGGTGCGGCATCGACGAGTGGCTCGGGGCTTCGCTGTCGATGGCGCTGCACCACGTGAACGGCAACGGCCGCGACAACCGCCTCGAGAACCTCCAGATGCTGTGCCCGAACTGCCACAGCCAGACCGAGAACTTCACCGGGCGCAACCGCCCGCGGCGCGCGGCGGCGTGACGCTCGCTACGACTTGCCGCCGCGCCGGTTGCCGGCGCGGGCGTGCGGCGCCGGCTGACCGGCCGCCACGTTGTTGGTGTGCGGCGGCGGGCCGACCGGGACGGTCGGCGGCGCAGCGCCGCGGACGCTGGAGCGGGGCGCCTTCGAACCGCCGCGGCCCTTCGCAGCGCCGCGACCGCTGCCCTTCGGGCCCCCACGGCCCTTCGGGGCGCCGCTGCCGCCGCCCTTCCGAGTGCGTGTCGGCTCCGCCGCGAGGATGCGGGCGACGGTCGTCGCGCTCGCCGTCCGCGCCGCGGGCGCGCGCGCGGGACGCCGCGCCGTGGCCTTCCCGCTGCGCGACGGACCGCCGCCCGGCGCCGGTCCTCCGCCGACCGGGCCGGGGGCGGTTCCGCCTTCTCCGGGCTGAGCGCCCGCGCCGCTTGCGGGGCGCGGGACGCCATCGCCTGGACCGACGGGGCGAGCTGGCTCGCCTCCGACGGGCATGGCCACCGGCCGAGTCCCTTGTGCCGCCGTCCCGGCTCCGCCTTCCGGGACCGGCGTGGGGACCCGACCGGAGCCGGGGGCCGGCACTGCGCCGGCCGCCGTCCGGGGGCGGCGCACCCGCGCGCCGCCAAGGGTTGCTGCGTCCACCGGGCCGCCTGCGCTGCGCACCGCGGCCACCTCGCGGGCCCCGGAGCGGGCTCGCTCGACCGCGCCGCCCGGGGCGCCGTCCGCGGGCACGGCGGCGCGCGGCCCGGCGCCGCCGAGCCCGACCCGCGGGGCTTCGCGCGCGTCCGGTGCGAGCGCCGGCCAGCCCCCGTCCTGGAGGCCTGTTCCAAGGACAAGCGCCAGCGCTACGAGCGCTCCGAGCGCTACAGCGGTCGCTCCCGCTCCGAGGACGGTTCTGCTCATCTGTAAGTGCCAACGCGACAGGTTGGGAGAGGACGGCGGGTGGCGTCAGTTGGCGGACCGACCGTGTCGGCGCATGTGACCTGCACTCATTTGCGGGGTATTCGCAAACGAGTCACCCCCCAAGGGAAAGGACCACCCCATGGAGATCCTCTGGATCCTTCTGTTCGGCCTCGTGGCCGGCGCGCTCGGAAAGCTTCTGATGCCCGGTGACGATCCGGGAGGCATCATCGCGACGATCGCCATCGGCGTCGTCGGCTCGCTCATCGGCTTCTACCTGTTCCGTGCCATCGGCATCGGCGACGAGAACAAGTTCGACCTCGGCGGCCTGCTCGGCGCCGTCCTCGGCGTGATGCTGCTGCTCGGCATCTACCGCGCGATCGCCGGCCGCCGCAGCCACGGCGGCGCCGCACACTCGGCCCGGTAGCACCGCTTCGCACCGGCAGGCGGGCTCGTCCCGCCTGCCGGGCGCGCGGCTAGCCGTGCTCGCCGCGCCGGTCGTGCCGCTCGACGGCCTCCGCGTGGCGCCGCCGCTCGTCGTCGCTGGAGGGCTCCACGTCCTCGACGTCGACCGGCTTGCCGTCATCGTCCAGGGCGACCATCACGAAGTACGCGCTGTTGGTGTGGCGCACCTCGCCGCTGACCACGTTCTCGGCCTCCACGCGGACGCCGACCTCCATCGACGAGCCGAACGCCGCGTTGACCGCGGCCTTGCACGAGCACCTCGCCGATGTGGGCCGGCTCGAGGAACTCCATCGCGTCGATCGCCGCGGTGACGACCCAGCCGGCGCGCGTGGCGCCCGCGGCGATGCCCGCCGCCTCGTCGCACGCGGCCAGGATCTCGCCGCCGAACACCGCACCCGACGGGTTGGCGTGCGACGGCAGCATCCGCCGGACGACGAGCGTCACGCCCGCGCCCCCGCGCGCGCAGCAGCTCGCGGGCCTCGTCGAGTCCTCCCGGCCGGCCGCACGTCAGCGCCGCGACGAGCCGTCCCTCCTTCGCGTACATCACGCTGAACGAGCCCGAGGCGAACGAGCCGCGGACCTCCTCGGCCTCCCAGCCGTCCACCGCCGGCCCGACGGCCTCGAGCGTCGCCCAGTCGGCGAGGTCGGACCAGAAGTACGGGACGTCGGCGAACGCGACGCCCTCGCCGAGCACGTTGCGCGCCGCGCAGCGCCTGCCCGACCGCGACCTCGTGGTGCTCGATCCGCACCCGGCGGCCGTGGATCACCGACTCGTACTCGCACACGTCGCCCGCGGCGTAGACGTCCGGCGCCGACGTCATCAGCTCGGCCGAGCAGCGGACGCCGCCGCGGTCGGCCAGCTCGAGGCCGGAGGCGCGCAAGCATCACGTCGGGGACCGCGCCGACGCCGAGCACGGCGGCCTGGCACTCGACGATCCGTCCCGACCCGCAGACGAGGCGCTGCACGTCCTCGCCGTCGCCCTCGAACCGCACGACCTGCTCGCCGGCCAGGACCTCCACCCCGTGCGCCTCCAGCAGGTCCGCGCCCACGCGCCGACCTGCGCGCCGAACTGGAGCAGAGCGGCGCGTCCTCGGGGAAGACGAGCGTCGCGCCCAACCCCATCGCCGTCAGCGACGCCGCCACCTCGCACGCGATGAACGAGCCGCCGACCAGCGCCACGCGGTCGACGCCCTCGACGTCGGCCCGCAGCGCGTCGGCGTTGCGCAGCGCGCGCAGGTAGTGGATGCCCTCGAGGTCGAGCCCTCGATCGGCAGCCGCCGGACGTTCGCACCCGTGCACAGCACGGCGCGCCAGCCGACCGTCTCCTTCGTCGAGAGCGTCGCGACCTTCGCGGCCGGGTCGAGCTTCATCACCGACGTGCGCGTGAGCAGCTCGACGTCCTCCGGCACCGGCATGAACGTCGCCGCCTTCGACAGGAGGTAGTCCGCGGAGATCGGCGGGCGCTCGTACGGCGGGTCGAGCTCGCGGCCGGCGAGCAGGACCGAGCCCTCGAACCCGCGCTCGCGCAGCTCGACGGCGCAGGACGCGCCCGCCGCGGCGCCGACGATGAGGACGTCGACCGACCGGTCCACTAGGCCAGCCGCGCGCCGTCCGGCGCGAACTGGCGCGTGATGTCCTCCTCGAGCCCTGGGTCGAGCACGAGCAGCACCTCGTCGCCCGCCTCGATGACCGTCTCGGCCTTCGGCACGAAGCCCTCGCCGTTGCGCAGCACGGAGATGATCAGCGAGCCCTCCGGGATCTCGACGTCGCTGACCCGCTGCGAGGCGGCGGGCGCGCCGGGCGTCACCTCGATCTCGATGATCTCGAGCCGCTCGGCCGGCAGGTCGAGCAGGTGCACGAGCCCGTACTGCGGCACCTCGTGCTCGATCAGCCGCAGGATCAGGTCGGTCGCCGAGACCGACGACCGGATCCCCAGCAGCTCGAAGTGCTGGAGGTTGCGCGGGTTGTTGACCCGGGCGATCGTCCGGTCGCAGAGGTACTTCTCCTTGGCCATCTGGCAGATGAGGATGTTGTCCTCGTCGTCGCCGGTGACCGCGATCACCAGGTCGGCGCGCTGGATGCCCGCCCGCTCGAGCACCCACAGCTCGGTGGCGTCGCCGTACTGGACGGCGTGCTCGAGCTCCTCCTCGATGATCAGGTAGCGCCGGCGGTCCTGCTCGACGAGCGTGACCTCGTGGCCCTTCTCGATCAGCTCGCGCGCGAGGTTCCAGCCGACCTTGCCGCCGCCGGCGATGACGACGTACACCTAGCGCCCGCCTCCGGCCAGCGCCTGCTCGAACTCGGAGATCGCGTACTGCGTCGGGCAGATCGTCTCGAGGCCCTGCTCGCGGTACCACGCCGCGCGGGCCGGGTCGAGGACACGCGCGATGACGCGGTCCACCCCGAAGCGGCGCCGGGCGATCTGGGCGATCACGAGGTTCGTGTTGTCGCCGTTGGTCGAGGCGATGAACGTGTCGGCCTGCTCGATCCCCGCCTCGAGCAGCGCGTCGATCTCCAGCGCGGTGCCGACGGTGAAGCGCCCGCCGGCGTCCTCCCAGGAGGTGGGCTGGTTGGCGTCCAGCCGCTCGTGGCTGAGGGGGTCCTCGTCGAGGACCGACACCTCGTGGCCATCCGCGAGCGCCCTCTTGGCGACCGAGGAGCCCACACGCCCCGCGCCGACGATCATCACGAACACGGAGCCGATGCTATCCGCCGTCGCGCGCGAGCGGTGCCGTCAGGATCACCCGGCACTGCGCCTTGGTCACGACGTAGCGCGTGACCTCGCCGACGAACTGGTCGCGCGGGCCGCCGATGCCGCCCAGCAGCGCGCCGCCGCGGACCCGCGTCGGCTCCTCGGCGGCGAGCACGATCGCCTCGACCCCGCGCCGCCGCGCCTCCTCGACGATCGCCTGCCCGGCCCGCCGCGCGCGGACCGTCGCCGTCGCCACCTCGACGCCGGAGTACTCCTCCCCCACCGCCTTCGCCCGGCGCAGCGCGGCCCGCGCCTGCTCGAGCTGCGCCTCGGGCAGGCGGGCGTCGATCGGCAGCGCCATCGGCACCTCGAAGACCCACAGCGCCTCGATCGTGGCGCCCTCGCCGTCGAGCGCGTCGTCGATCTCGTTCTCGCTGGCCAGCCGCCCCGCGGTCTGGACGATGTCGTCGTCGAGCGGCCCGCCCATGAGCGGGACCAGGATCGAGCCGTACTCCGCCTGGCGGCGCTCGCGCGCGATCTGGAGCGCCTCCTGCGGCACCCGCACACGCCGCAGCAGCGGCTTGTCCTCGGTGACCCGGTAGATCACGTAGAGCAGCACCCCGAACGTCATCCACCCGAGGCCGACGTAGCGCGCGCCCTCGTGGAGGACGACCACGCTCGCGAAGGCGAGCACCGACGTGAGGGCGCCGACCGCGGCGGGCACCGGGACGTCGACGCCGCGGACGCGGATGTTGAGCGGCACGCGGTAGGGCCGCGAGCGGTCGGGCTCGCGGACGCGCAGCACGAGGATCGACATGTGCGCGATCGTGAACGCCAGCAGGGCACCGAACGCGTAGATGCCGACGAGGAACTCGATGTCCTTCGACAGCGTCAGCGCGCCGGCAAGGACGGCGGCGATGGCGATCACCACGAACGGGGTCGCCCGGCTCGGGTGCAGCCGGCCGACGGCCGAGGGGATCTGGCGGTTGGTCCCGAGCGAGTACGCGAGGCGCGAGAGCCCGAGCATCCCCGAGTTCGCGGCGGCGACGAGCGTCACGCTCGCGAGGACGCCGACCACGTACCGCAGGACGTCGGCGAGCCACACCGGCTCGTACGCGGCCACGATGCCGAGCATCGGCCGCTCCAGGTAGGTCGTCGCCAGCTCGGTCTGCCCGCCGACGACCGGCATCGCGCTGAGGGCGACCGCGGACATCCCGACGTAGATCACGAGCACCGTGAGCGCGACGCTCGTGACCATGCGCTTGAGTCCGCGCCGTCCGACGGCGACCTCGCCCGCCAGCCCAGAGGCCGACTCGAGGCTCGTGAACGCCACCGTCGCGAGCGTCAGCGCGAACAGCAGCTCGTCCCATGCCGGCGTCGTCCCGAGGTCGACCTGGTCGACGAGCTGGGTGACGTCGAGCACGAGAAACAGCCCGAGGACGATGATCAAGAGCTGCACGGCGAGGTCGGTGATGACGAGCGCGAGGATGCGCTTCGCGCGGCCCGTCGAGAACCCAAGGACGTTGCGGACCGCCACGTACAGGACGACGCCCAGGACGAGCACCGTCTCCCCCGCCCCGTGCTCGAAGCCGTCCCAGAAGACGCCCATGTAGTCGCTCGTCATGTACGCCGCGACCGCAACGAGGATGAGGAAGTCGAGGAGAATCGCCCACGCGGCGATGAACGACACGAGCTCGTTGAAGGCGTAGCGCGCGAACACCGTCGAGCCGGCCCGCTCCTGATGCAGCGACGCGCCCTCGACGTAGGTCATCGTCGTGATGACGAAGAACCCGGCGGCGACGAGGAACACGACCGGCGTCAGCCCGAGCGCGTTCTCGGCCACGACGCCGAGCGCGAAGTAGAGCGCGCTGGCGACCGACGTGTAGACGATCGCGAACAGGGTCGGCGAGCCCAGCCATCGACGGTAGACCGGCCGCGTCTGGACCGGCGGCTGCTCCGCCATCTAGCCGCGGTCCTTCCAGAGGTACAGCCGTCCCGCGCCGACCACGCAGAAGAGCACGCCGACGACGACGCCGGCCGAGACCGGGCCGCCGCCGCGAGCGGCCGTCACGGCGACCATCGCGAGCCCGAGCGCCACGATCGCGATCGACAGGACGATCGAGCCGATGCGGTACACCCGGTCGACCTTATTGCGTGCGAACCGCGCTGGCGCGCGGCGTCTCCGCGCCGCTCGGGACCGACTCGATGATCACGCGGCACGGCCGCTCGGTGAGTACGGTCTCCAGGGTCGAGCCGAACAGGCTCCCGCCGCGTACCCGAGGCGGAAGCGGCATGACGATCGCGGCCGCTCGGAGCTCGCGGGCCTGCTTGATCACCAGCCGCCCGGCCTGCCCCGAGCGGACCTTCTCGTAATGCCCGGACACCCGCCTTCCGCCCAGCAGCTTGGCCTGCTCGATCAGCGCATTGGCGGCGAGCTCCTGCTCCGGCATCGACGCGTCGATCGGCGACGACTGCGGGACGGTGATCCAGACCAGGACGTGGATGCCCCGCCGCCGCCGGGCCGCGAGCTTCTGCGCGGTCGCGACCGCGTCCCGTACGAAGTGGTTGACGTCGAAGGCGACGAGGACCGACTCGTACTCGGCCTCCCGCTCGACGACCGGTTGCGGCTCGGCAACCTTGACGGTGGTCGTCAGGTCGAGTCCCTGGCGGCGCCGGTAGACGACGAAGACGACGACGCCGATCGACAGCCACAGGAACCCCGACGCGGCGACCTGCAGGTCGAGCGCCGTCACCACGAAGAACGACAGCCCAGTGCCGAGCAACCCGAGGATCGCAAACGGCGGGAGGACGTGGCCGCGGACCCGGATGCCGCCGGGGCTGCGGTACGGGCGGCGGTGGTCGGGCTCGGTGACACGCAGCCGGATCAGCGCGAGGTGCGCCATCGAGAACGACAGCATCGCGCCGAAGGCGTAGATGGAGCCCAGGAAGTCGGCCTGGCCGGGGAGGATCGCGACGATCGCGAACGCCGAGAAGACGACGATGCCGAAGGTCGGCGTCCCGTACTTGGGGTGCAGCTGGCGCAGGCGGTCCGGGAGCTGGCGGTGGATCCCCATCGAGTAGGTCAGCCGCGAGACGCCGAGCACGCCGGCGTTCGTCGCCGCGACCAGGATCGTCACGGCGAGGATTCCCACGTACACCTCCGCGCCGGACTGGAGCGACCCGAGGTCCATCGCCTTGACGATGCCGATGATCGGGTCGCTCGCGTACCCGCCGTCCTCGGCGGCGACGCCGAGCAGCGTCGAGCAGTTCTCCCCGGCGCCGTCGCAGCGCACCGGAAGCGCCGAGAGGGCGATCATCGGCAGCGTGAAGTAGATCGCGAAGACGGCGAACATCACGCGGCGGATGGACTCCGGGATCGTCTTGTCCTCGTCGCGCGCCTCGCCCGCCATGTTCGAGATCGTCTCGATGCCCGTGTAGGCGATCGTTCCGATCGGGATGGCCAGGAGGAACTCCGACAGCGTCGGAGCCTCGCCGAAGAACTCGAGGTTCCGGATGAGGATCTCCGGGCTGAAGACGAGCACGACGCCGACGGCGACGATCGCGAGCTGGCTGAGGAAGTCGACGATCGCCAGGACGAGGTTGACCCCGACCGCCTCGCTGACCCCGCGCATGTTGACGAGCGCGAGGAGCGCGACGAGGCCGGCGGCGAACAGGATGTCGCCGGGCGCCTCCTTGAGCGGCTCGAACGCGACGCCGCCGGCGTAGTGCGCGGCGAAGAACGCCGAGATGGCGATCGTGATGACGTAGTTGAGCATCTGGGCCCACGCGGTGAAGAAGGACCAGAACTCGTTGAAGGCGCGCCGCGCGAAGAGGGACGCCCCGCCCGCCTCCGGGTACATCGCCGTCGCCTCGGCGTAGGTCGTCGCGGTGCAGTAGAAGAGCGCGCCGGCGAGGATGAAGACGATCGGCGTGAGGCCGAGCGCAAGGGCCGCGACGAGGCCCAGGGCGTAGTAGATCGACGAGCCGACGTTGCCGTAGGCCGTGGCGGAGAGGGCGTTGACGCCGAGGACGCGCTGGAGCCCGTGAAGTCGGCGTTGGGCCATCGGGTCGCAGCAGTCTAGGCGGCGGCTACTACGTCATGCGCGCGGCCCTGATGAGCGCGTCGACCTGCTCCTGCTTGCGCATGATGAGGTGCTCCATGCGGTGCTCGAGCGCCTCCGACCGGCCCTCCTGGCCGCTCGGCGGGATCACCTTCTGGAGCGCCTCGATCGTCCGCGTCTCGTGCTCGATGAGCGCGTCGATGGCCTCCTTCGGATCGGCGTGGAAGCCGAGCGGCGCGACGTCGGTCGTCGGCTCGCCGTCGAGGGTCACGATCTTCTCGACGAGGTGGCGGGCGTCGGTGATCTCCTCCAGCGCGAAACGGCCCAGCTCGAGGGCCAGCGGTTGGAACTGGAAGCCGGTCAGGCTTCCGGCGGCGACGGCGTAGGCGATCGCCGAGCGGTTCTGCAGGGCCAGCGCCTCGTTGAGCGCTTCGATCACGGCCTGCTCGTCCATGGGGTCGCGGTCGGGCATGTGGCGCACCTACCCGGGGGTGGAGAAGCCTTGCGCCAAGCTCGCCGGCGTCGCCGCCGCTCCGGGTGTTCCACTGCACGCGGAGGGGGCCCCTTCCGGGGCCCCCTCCGCCTACGAGCCGGTGTTGCCGCAGCGGCTACACGAGCACCGGGATCATGAGGATCGCGACGACGTTCGCGACCTTGATCATCGGGTTGATCGCCGGGCCGGCGGTGTCCTTGTACGGGTCGCCGACGGTGTCGCCGGTGACCGACGCGGCGTGCGCCTCCGAGCCCTTGCCGCCGTACGCCCCGTCCTCGATCAGCTTCTTCGCGTTGTCCCACGCGCCGCCGCCCGAGGTCATCGAGACGGCGTAGAAGAAGCCGACGACGATGACGCCGATGAGCAAACCGCCGAGCGCCTCGACGGACAGCAGGCCGACGACGAACGGGATGACGATCGGGATCAGCGACGGCAGGATCATCTCCCGCTGGGCCGCCTGGGTCACGAGGTCGACCGACTTCGCGTAGTCGGGCTTCGCGGTGCCCTCCATGATCCCCGGGATCTCGCGGAACTGGCGGCGGACCTCCTCGACGACGGCGCCGGCGGCGCGGCCGACGGCCTCCATCGAGAGCGACGCGAAGATGTTCACCATCATGCCGCCGATCAGCAGGCCGATGAGGACCTCCGGATCGTCGAGGAAGAACCGCACCGGGCTCTGGTTCTCGTCGGCGAGCTTCTCGTTGAGATCGAGCTTGAACGCCGCGAAGAGCACGAGCGCCGCGAGCGCGGCCGAGCCGATCGCGTACCCCTTGGTGACCGCCTTCGTCGTGTTGCCGACCGCGTCGAGCGGGTCGGTGACGTTGCGGACGTCCTCGGGCAGGTCGGCCATCTCGGCGATGCCTCCGGCGTTGTCGGTGATCGGGCCGAACGCGTCGAGCGCGACGATCAGGCCGGTCAGCGACAGCTGCGCCATCACGGCGACGCCGATGCCGTAGATGCCCTGCGCCCCGCCGCCGGCCACCTGCCAGGCGCCGAGGATGCCGAGGCAGATGACGATCGCCGGGGCGGCCGTCGCCTGCATGCCCTGGGCGAGGCCCTGGATGATGTTCGTCGCGTGACCGGTCTGCGAGGCGCGCGCCGTGCTCTTGACGGGCGCGAACCGCGTCGACGTGTAGTAGTCGGTGATGACGAACAGGAACGCCGTGACGCCGATGCCGATCAGCGCGCAGATCCAGTAGTCGAACCAGCCGGCGGCCTCCTGGCCGTCGGACAGCGTGATGCCGTCCATGAGCCACGCGGTGACCGGCAGGAACGCGATCGCGGCGATGATGCCCGACACGATCAGGCCCTGGTACAGGGCGCGCTCGACCCGCTCGCCGCGGACGGCGTACGTGCCGATGATCGACGCGACGATCGAGACCGCACCGAGGACCAGCGGGTACACCGACACCTGCCTGGCGACCTCGTCGGAGAACGTCAGGACGCCGAGGAACATGACGGCGACCGCGGTGACCGCGTAGGTTTCGAAGAGGTCGGCGGCCATGCCGGCGCAGTCGCCGACGTTGTCGCCCACGTTGTCGGCGATGACCGCCGGGTTGCGCGGGTCGTCCTCGGGGATGCCGGCCTCGACCTTGCCCACCAGGTCGGCGCCGACGTCGGCCGCCTTGGTGAAGATGCCGCCGCCCAGACGGGCGAAAACGGAGATCAGCGAGCCGCCGAAGCCGAGGCCGATGAGCGCCTCGGTGGTCTCCCGCTCGGTCTCGTCGACGATGTAGACGAGGAAGCCGTAGTACGCGGCCACGCCGAGCAGCGCGAGGCCGACGACGAGCATGCCGGTGACGGCGCCGCCGCGGAACGCCGCCTCCAGCGCCGGCCGGATGCCGCCGCGGGCGGCCTCGGCCACCCGCGCGTTCGCGCGCACCGACACGTTCATGCCGATGTAGCCCGCGGCGGCCGACGCCGCGCCGCCGATGAGGAAGCCGACGGCGACCTTCCAGTCCTGGAGGATGAACAGCAGGACGAAGAGCACCGCCGCGATGGCGGCGATCACGGTGTACTGGCGGTTCAGGTAGGCGCGGGCACCCTCCTGAACGGCGCCGGAGATCTCCTGCATGCGGGCGTTGCCCGGGGACAGGCGCAGGAGCTGGCGCGAGGTGACGACGCCGTACGCGACCGCGAGAGCGGCGGCGAGCAGCGCGACGACGACGCCCCAGTCGTCAAGGAAGTCGGTCAAGGGAACAGTCCTCCGAGGTCATTCAGTAGAGCCCGCAGCCAGGGGGCGGCGCAGACATGGAAAAGGCGGGCACGATGCTGGTGCCCGCCCGTAAAGGCCGTCGGAGGATACGAAACCCGCCCGTCGGAAGGCGCTACACCCCCCGACCGGCCGGTGCGACGTTGCTTACTGACCGGGAACCCAGAGCCGGCTCGGCGGCTGCTGCGGCTGCTGCGGCTGGTCCTGCGGCGCGTCCTGCGACGGCCCGCCCGCAGGCGTCTCGCCCCCGCCCGCGCCGCCCTGCGCCCCCTGCGCGTAGGCCATCTGGAGCTGGCTCAGCGCGTTGCGGACCTGCGCGGCGTCGGGACCGAGCTCGGCCTCGACCATCGGCAGCAGCGCCCGGGTCGCGTCGATCGCGGTCCGGAGCTGGTCGAGATCGCGCTCGTTCTCGGTGCCGGGGGCCAGGCCGGCCTTGCGGCCCGCGAGGTTGACGAGCGAGACGACCGTCTGGATGACGACGTCCTCGACCCGAAGCTTCTTGATCTCCGCCTCGTAGGCGGCGCGCAGCTCCTCCTCGGAGGGCTGGCCGGGGGGCGGGGTGCTCATGCGGTCGGAACCTCCTGCGCGTAGGTGGCGCGCGTCTCGCGGACGGTCGCAGCGTAGACGTCGAACGGCGAGGCGCCCTCGGCGAGCAGCGCTCGCTGGCGCTGGGCCGAGTTGCGCTCTCCGAACGCGGGCTCGGGCAGGCGGTGCTCGGCGCGGGCCGGCGCCGTCCATTCGAGCAGCTCCTCGACGGCGCCGCGGGCCTCGATCTCGATGCCGCGCTCGAGGTCGAGCAGCCTGCCGTCCATCCCGAAGCGGATGGCCCGCCAGAGGTTCTCCTCGATCAGCCGGTTCGGCAGGTCGGCGTGCGGCGCGCCCTCGGCCTCGTCGTGCGCGGCCTGGAGCACGCAGGCGGCGATGAGCGCGGCCAGCGCCTCGCTCTCGCCGGCGGTCGTCTGCCCGTCGCAGATCCGCATCTCGACCGTGCCGAAGCTGAAGTGCGGCCGGACCGACCACCACACCTGCGTGTACTCGACGATCGACCGCGTGCGGACGAGGAGGTCGACGTACTCGGCGTACGCGTCCCAGCTCCCGTACGCATCGGGGACGCCGCAGCGCGGGAAGGTCCGCGTGAACATCTGCGTGCGGGCCGAGTGCAGCCCGCTGTCGAGGCCGTCGAGGAAGGGCGACGAGGCCGAGATCGCGAGCAGGGCCGGCAGCACGGGCCGCAGCCGGTCGCAGGTGCGCACGGCGCGGTCGGCCCCGTTGACGCCGACGTGGACGTGCAGCGAGAACGTGTTGTTGCGCTTGGCCACCCACTGGAGCCCGTCGGCGACGCGCTGGTAGTGCTCGGTCGCGATGAACTCCTGCTCGCGGTAGTCGGCGAACGGGTGCGTCGCGGTCGCCCCGAGCGCGACTCCCGCCTCGGCGGCGTGCGCGAACAGCAGCCGCCGGGCCGTCCACTGCCGCTCGACGGCGTCGGCGAAGTCCTCGCCGCGGCCGGAGACGATCTCGATCTCCGACTTGATCAGCTCGCCGGCGATCTGCTCGCGCAGCTCGTCGGACGCGGTGTCGCGCAGCTCCTCGAACCGCGGGACGAGGTCGAGCGTCTCCGGGTCGAGGAGCGCGAACTCCTCCTCGAGGCCGATCGTGCCGTCCTTCGAGTGCGCGAAGGCCTCGCGCGCGGCGGCGACGTCGATCATGGCCGGAACGCTACGTCAGGTAGAAGTACAGCGCGTAGAGGAGATCCACGGCGGGGCTCGACGTGTGGACCGTGACCTCCGGCGGGACCTGCAGCAGCGCCTCGGAGTAGTTGAAGATGATCTTCACGCCGGCGTCGACGAGCTGGTCGGCGAGCGCCTGGGCGGCGGCCACCGGCACGGCGAGGACCGCGACGACGATCTCCTCGTCCTCGACCGCCTGCTTGAGCTCGGAGATGTCGCGGACGGCGATGCCGCCGACCTCCGAGCCGATCTTCTTCGAGCTCGAGTCGAAGACCGACACGATCTGGAAGCCGTGGTCGGCGAAGATGTCCGACGACGCGATCGCGGTGCCGAGGTTGCCCGCGCCGATCAGCGCGATGTTGTGCTGACCGGCGGTCCGCAGGATCTTGCGGATCTGGCTGACGAGCGAGTCGACGTTGTAGCCGACGCCGCGCTTGCCGAACTTGCCGAAGCCCGAGAGGTCGCGCCGGATCTGCGTCGAGTTGACGTGGGTGTAGTCCGACAGCTCCTGCGAGGAGATCGTCTCCTTGCCCATCTTCTTGGCCTGCGTCAGGACCTGGAGGTAGCGCGAGAGACGGGCCGCGACGCCGAGCGAGAGGCGCTCCGCGGTGAGGCCCTGTCCGTTGCTGTCGACCGGTGAACCGAGGCTCGTCATGAGGTCGATTCACTGTAGCCGGGCTCGGACGGCCTCCTCGTCGACGAAGAACTCGAACGCGTCCACCCCGTCGACGGCCACGACCGGGATCCGCTCGAGGTAGCGCTTGAGGAGCTCGTCGTCGGTCTCGATGTCGATCTCGTCGAACGGCGCGCCGACGCGGAGCAGCACCTCGCGGGCGTCGTCGCACAGGTGGCAGCCGTCGCGGCCGTAGAGCGTGAGGCGGGCGGTGGTCATCGTGCGCGGAGCCGGCGGCGCGCGCAGCCGTTCGGTCTCACAGCCCGCGCTCGCCCGTCGCGTACGCGTCGAGCGCGAGGTAGTCGGGGAACGCGAGCGGCTCGACGTACCGCGCGGCCGCGGCGATCATCGCCGCGTTGTCGGTGCACAACGCGCGCGGCGGCACGTTCAGCTCGACCCCGAGCCCCTCCATCCGCTCGCGCAGCGGGCCGTTGGCGGCGACGCCGCCGCCGAGCGCGAGGCGGTCCATCCCGGTGCTCGCGAGCGCGCGCTCGGCGCGGCGCGCGAGCTGCTCGACGATCGCGCGCTGGTAGGACGCGGCGAGGTCGGCGCGCGGCGCGCAGTCACCGAGGTCCCGCAGCTTGTAGAGCAGCGCGGTCTTCAGGCCGGCGAAGCTGAAGTCGAGCCCCTCGACGCCGTGGCCGAGCGGGAGGTCGAAGGCGGCGGGGTCGCCGTCGGCGGCCAGGCGCTCCAGCGCCGGCCCGCCCGGGTACGGCAGGCCGAGCAGGCGGGCGCCCTTGTCGAACGCCTCGCCGGCGGCGTCGTCGAGCGTCTGCCCGAGGACCTCGAAGCCGTCCTTCTCCTCCACCCGGGCGAGGAACGTGTGCCCGCCGCTGGCCACGAGGCACAGGAACGGCGGCTCGAAGGGGCCGCCGTCGACGTCGAGGAAGTTCGCGGCGACGTGCCCCTGGAGGTGGTCGATCGGCGCGAGCGGCAGGCCGCGCGCGGCGGCGATCCCTTCGCCGTCGCCACGCCGACGAGCAGCGCGCCGACGAGGCCCGGCCCCTGGGTGACCGCGACCAGCTCGACCTCGCCGAGCGCCGTCTCGGCCGCGCGAGCGCGTCCTCCACCGCCGCGTTGGCCAGCTCGAGGTGGTGGCGCGAGGCGACCTCGGGCACGACGCCGCCGTAGCGGTCGTGGATCCCTGGCTCGAGATGACGTTCGAGCGGATCTCCCCGTCGCGGGTGACGACGGCCGCGCACGTGTCGTCGCAGCTCGTCTCGACGGCGAGGATCACGGCGAGGTCGGGACCGGGCCGGCCGCGGGGATGTCGTCGAGCCGCCCCTCGAGCGTCGCCGGCGTGCGCCACATGATGAGGGCGTCCTCGCCGTTGTCCTGGTAGTAGCGGCGGCGCATCCCGGCGGCGCGGAAGCCGAAGCGCTCGTAGAGGCGGATGGCGCCCACGTTCGACGTCCGCACCTCGAGCGTGAAGCGCGGAGCCGGATCGCGCCCGCCGTCGCCGGCCTCCTCGATCAGGCGTTCGAGCAGCGCGGTCCCGATCCCGCCGCCCTTCTGGTCGGGATCGACGGCGACGTTCATCAGGTGCCAGACGGTGTCGTAGCGCGAGCAGATGAGGTAGGCGGCCATCCGTCCGCGGGCGCTGGCGGCCAGCGAGATGCCGCCGGGCTTGGACAGCTCGAGGACGAACATGGCCAGCGACCACGGCGCGGGGAAGACGCGGCGCTCGATGGCGATGACCTGCGGGAGGTCCCCGTAGGACAGGCGGCGGATGAGCAGATCGGGGGGCGGGGTGGTCACTCGGAGCGGCGTTCGCGGAGGGCGACCTCCGCGTCCGGCAGCCGCAGGTACTCCGGCGTCACGCCCTCCCGCCCGGCGGGCGGGGCGCCCGCCGCCAGGTCGGCGACGCTGAGCGCGCTCACGCGGTGAAGCGGCGAGCCGTCCGCGGGGACCGTCGCCCCGCAGGGTTCCAGCACTGCCCTGAAGCGTACCGCCCCGTCGCCGACGGCCAGCATCCCCGGCCGCACCACCTGCGCGAGGATCTCCGGCGTCACGGCGGCGGGCGGCACGGCGCCGCCGACGAACGCCTCTCCCCTCCGCGCGTCGAGGACGGCGAGCGTCCCGCCCTCGTGCGGCGCCGCCGTCGCCAGCGCCTCGAGCGTCGAGACGCCGACGAGCTCCGCCCCGGTGCCCTGGGCCAGCGCGCGGGCGGTGGCGACGCCGATGCGCAGCCCGGTGAACGTCCCCGGCCCAACGCCGACGGCGATGCGGTCGAGGTCGGCGAAGCGCAGCCCGGCGTCGTCGAGCAGCCGCGCCGCGAGCGCGAGCAGCTGCGCGGCGTGGCCGGGGCGCTCGCCCGGCTGCGGGTCGTGCCGCAGCTCGCCCCGCTGCTCGCCGGCGACGAGGGCGACCGCCGTCGCCGGCGTCGCCGTGTCGAAGGCCAGCAGCCTCACCGCGCCCACTCCAGCGCCACCGTCCGCCGGTCGCCGCCCGCGTGCTCGAGCCGGACCCGAAGCCGCGGCTCGAGCTCGTCGCCCGCCGCCTCCGGCCACTCGACGAACGCGACGTGCTCGGCGTTGAGGTAGTCGGCCAGCAGCTCGGGCTCCTCCTCGTCGAGCGAGGCCAGGCGGTGCAGGTCGAGGTGGGCGAGCGGCGGGCGCGCCTCCTCGTAGCGGCGCCCGATGGTGAACGTCGGACTCGTCACCGGCCGGTCGACCCCGAGCGCGCGCGCCGCGCCGCGCACGAACGTGGTCTTGCCGGCGCCGACCTCGCCGTGCAGCACGACCACGTCGCCGGCGCGCAGCGCGACGGCCGCCTCGGCCCCGAGCGCCGCCGTCTCCGCCGCGGACGCGGTCACCGTCGTGCGCGAGCGGGTCACGAGAGGCCCCCGGCCGGGAGCGGCGCCGCCGCGGCTAGTACGACTCGGGGTCGATGGTGCGCAGGCGCAGCCCGACCCCGAACATGAGGAACACGAGCCCGGCGAACGCGAGGATTCGCGGGTCCGAGCCCGTGTTGGGCAGCGCCTTCGGCTCGCCGGCGGCCGGCTGGTCCTCGGCGGGCGGGGTTTCGCCGCCATCTCCGCCCCCGCCGGTGTCGCCGCCGCCGCCCCCGCCGACGGGCGGGTCGTTGCTGAGGCCGTCGTCGTCGCCGCCACCGCCGCCGTTCCCGCCGCCGCCCTGTGTCTGCTCGCCGCCGAACGGGTCCTGGTACTGCTGGTCGCCGGCGCCCTGCGCGAGCGCGGACGAGGGCAGCGCCAGCAGGAGGGCGATCAGGGCGACGACGGCGCGGGAGCGCGACATGGCGTGCAGCCTAGTGGCGGCGGCGGCGGGGCGCATCTCGCTCGGCCGCGCCCCTCGGCGCTAAGGTCGCCGCGGATGCCGCAGTCCCGGCACATCCTCATCCTCACCGACCGCGACTGGACGCACCCGCAGGGCGGCGGCACCGGCACGAACCTCTACGGCCAGGTCGCGCGCTGGGTCGCGTGGGGCCACCGGGTCACGGTCGTGGCCGGCGACTACCCGGGCGCGAAGAAGGTCGAGGAGCTGGCGCCGAACCTCGTCGTGCACCGGATGGGGACGCGGCTGACCGTCTTCCCGCGCGCGGCGTGGGCGACCCTGCGCGGGGTCGCGCGCGACGCCGACGTGGTGCTCGAGGTGGTCAACGGGATCGCGTTCTTCACGCCGCTGTGGTGGTGGCTGCGCCGCCCGCGCGTCGCGCTCGTCCATCACGTCCACCAGGACCACTACGTCCACGAGCTGGGCACGCGCGGCAGGGTCGCCGCCTTCGTGCTCGAGCGCCTGCCGCTGAAGTTCCTCTACCGCGGCACGCGCGTCCTCACGATCTCGAACGCCGCCCGCGACGACCTGATCGAGCTCGGCGTCGAGCGCGACCGCATCCACGTCGTGTACATGGGCGTCGAGCAGGGCCAGTTCCACCGCGGCGAGCGTGCCGAGGCGCCGACGCTGCTCTACCTCGGGCGGCTGAAGCAGTACAAGCGCCTCGAGGTCCTGCTCGACGTGCTCGAGGCCGTGCCCGAGGCGCAGCTCGAGGTCGCCGGCGAGGGCAGCCACCGCGAGGTCTTCGAGGCCGACATCGACGCGCGCGGGCTCCGCGACCGCGTCACCCTCCACGGCTTCGTCGACGAGGAGCAGAAGGCCGAGCTGTACGGCCGCGCGTGGGTGACGCTCACGGCGTCGTCGGCCGAGGGCTGGTGCCTGACCGTGATGGAGGCGGCCGCCTGCGGCACGCCGAGCGCGGCGCTGCGGGTCGGCGGGCTGTCGGAGTCGATCGTCGACGGCCAGACCGGCGTGCTCGCCGAGACGGCCGACGAGCTCGCCGCGGAGGTCCGTGACCTCGTCCGCGATCCCGAGCGGCGCGAGCGGCTCGGCGCGGAGGCCGAGGCGCGGGCGCGCGGCTACACGTGGGACCGCACCGCGCGCGAGAACCTCGCCCTGCTCGAGCGCGCCGCCGACGAGCCCGCCCCGAGCCTCGTCGGGGGGCTGCGCCGGTCGGACACCGCGAAGGCCGCCGGCATGGCCGTGGCCACGCTCGCCGCCAACGCGATCGCGGTCGTCTGGACCATCATCTTCACGCGCCTGCTCGGCGTCGGCGACTACGGCGCGCTCGGCGCGCTGCTGTCGACGTTCACGATCCTCGCCGTCGCCGGCTCGGCGCTCCAGGTCGCCGTCGCGCGCGAAACCGCACTCGGCCACCTCGGCGACCGCCACGAGGTCGGCGCCACGATCCGCCGGTGGTCGCGCCAGCTCCTGCTCGCGCTGGTCGCCGTCGCGGCGGCGTCGGCGATCCTCCGCGAGCCGATAGCCGAGGTCGTGGCCGTGCCCGAGCACGCCTGGGCGGCCGCGGCGATCCTCCCCACCGGGATGCTGTGGCTGCTGCTGTCGGTGCAGCGCGGCGCGCTCCAGGGCCTGCACGCGTACGCGTTCGTCGGCGGGAGCGTGATCGCCGAGGCGATCGGGCGGCTGGTGTTCGGACTCGCGCTCGCGCTCGGCGGTCTCGGCGTGACCGGCGCGTTCCTCGGCACGCCGCTGTCGATGATGACCGCCGCCATCGTGCTCGCGGTGATGGTCGAGCGTAAGACGGGCGCGCCCGAGCCCGGCGCGCGGACGCGGACGCTGGCGAGCGTCGTCTCCGGCGGCTGGGCGCCGATCGTCGGGCTGATCTTCCTCGCGGCGCTCCAGAACGTCGACGTCATCGTCGCCAAGCACGAGATGAGCGACGACGCGGCGGGCGCGTACGCCGCCGCGGTGGTGGCGGCCAAGCTCGTCGTGTGGACGGCGATCGGGATCGGCCTCTACCTGCTTCCCGAGGCGACGCGGCGCGCCGCGGCCGGGCTCGACCCGCGGCCGGTCTTCATGCGGACGCTCGCGCTGCTCGCAGCGGTGTGCGTCCCGGCGCTCGCCATCTTCGCGATCGTGCCCTCGCTGCTGCTGCGGCTCGCGTTCGGCGAGGAGTACACGCGCGCCGCCGACGCGCTCATCCTGCTCGGCGCCGCGATGACGCTGCTCGCCGTCGCCTACCTCGCCGTGCAGTACATGCTCGCCCTGCGCCAGACCGGCTTCTTGTGGATCCTCGGCGTGGTCGCGATCGCCGAGCCGTTCCTGCTGACCGCGGGCGACCTCGGCCTCGTCTCGTTCGCGGGCGTCGTCTTCGCGCTCCAGTGCGCGGCCGCGGCGGGCGCGGTCACGCTCGCGCTGCGGCGCCGCCCGCCGCCGTCGGTCGCCGCGACGTGAGCGCGACGCAGCCGCCAGTCCTGCACGGGCTCGCCCGCGTGCGTCAGCTGTGGACCCTCTGGCGCAACGAGCGCGAGGATCCGGCGCCGTTCTACACCGTGCTGGCCCGCGAGGCGGTGGCCGACCTCGAGCGCCGCTACGGCTCGCTGGAGGGCAAGGTCGTCGCCGACCTCGGCTGCGGCCCCGGCTTCTACACCCGGGCGTTCCGCGCCGCGGGCGCGACGGTGCTTCCGGTCGACAACTCGCAGGCCGAGCTCGAGCTGGCGGGCGAGCCGCCGGAGGGCGCGATCCTCGCCGACGCCGGGAACCTGCCGTTCGACGACGCCTCGGTCGACGGCGTCTTCTGCTCGGCGCTGCTCGAGCACACGCCGAACACGCCCGACGTCATCCGCGAGATCGAGCGCATCCTCAAGCCGGACGGCTGGGGCTACCTCTCGTGGACGAACTGGTACTCGCCCTGGGGCGGACACGACATGACGCCGTACCAGTACCTCGGGCCGCAGCGGGGGCCGCGGCTCTACGTGCGGCGCCACGGGCCGCCGCGCAAGAACCCGTACGGCGACGGGCTGTGGGCGGTGCACGTCGGTCCCACGATCAGGCTCGTGCGGGAGCGCCCGGGCCTCGAGATCGAGCGGATCGAGCCGCGCTACTGGCCGCGCCTGGCCTTCATCACGAAGGTGCCGGTCCTCCGCGAGGTCGCGACCTGGAACTGCGTGATCCGGGTCAGGCGCGCCGGGCGTGCACGATCAGGCTGAGGCCGACCGGAGGGCGGAAGCGGTCCTCGACGAGCCTGCGGTAGGCCGGCAGGATCCGCTCGTAGGCCTGCACCGAGCGCGGATCGAGCGTCGGGTCGCGCAGCGCGTTCTTGACCGCCCACCCGGCGATCCCCAGCGCGTTGAAGCGGTACAGGTCGACGACGCTCAGCCCGGCCTCCTCGACCACCGAGCGCAGCCGCTCGCGGGTGTAGCGCCGAGCGTGGCCGTAGTGGCGGTCGAGGGCGCCGTAGAGCCGCGGGTGGGCGGGGACGAGCAGGGTCAGCACGCCGCCCGGCCGCAGCGCCCGCGCCGGCGCCGCGGCGGCCGCCCGGTCGTCCTCGATGTGCTCGACGACGTTCAGGGCGACGACGAAGTCGCGGTCGCCGCGGCGCAGCGACGGCGCGTCGGGCAGCGTCTCGCGGGCGATCGTCGCGAAGCCGTTCTGGAGGCGGCCGGCGCACGCCGCGTCGGGCTCGATGAGCAGCAGGTCGTCGACGCCCTCGGCGGCGATGCGCTCGCTGTACGTCCCGATCCCCGCGCCGACCTCGGCCACGCGGCCGCGGACGTACGGGCGGAACTGCTCGAAGATCCAGTCTCCGAGCCCGCGGGCGCGCTTCAGGTTCTCGAGGTCCCAGATCTCGTCGGCCATCGAAGGGCGGCAAGGCTAGCCGCGGCGAGGATGCACAGGGATGGCTCGGCGGCGAAGCGGAAGCGCGTCATGCCGTAGACGACGACGGCGAGGGCCAGCACGAGCACGACCGGGGCGAGGACCTCGACGAGCGGCGCGCGGCGGCGGGCGAGCACGAAGGCGCCGACCGGCGCGAGCAGGAGCAGCGCCCACGTCATCCGGATCCCCCAGCTCAGCGGCCGGACGGCCCGGCCCTCCTGGGCGTTGAGGAACTGCGACTGGCTGAAGTCCCACAGCTCGAGCGTCCGCGCCACCCGCGCGACGGCGACGCCCGGCAGGCTGCCGGCGTGCTCGCGGAGGTACTCGAGGCCCTCCGCGCGCTGGCGCACCGACCACTCGGCCTCGTCCTCGCCGGGCCGCATCGGCGTGAAGCAGCGGTAGCTCCAGTGGCCCTTCAGAGCGCCGCCGTAGGTCTCGTCGCAGTTCGCGCCGATCCACACCGTGTTCGCGTTGGTCGAGATGAGGACCGGCGTGTCGAACCGCACGAGGTTGCGCACCGTCCACGGCGCGATGACGAGCGCGCACGCGGCGAAGGCTGCGGCCATCGGCTTCCAGCGGCGGCGGAGCAGCGGGATGGCGAGCAGCACGAGCAGGGCGATCGCCTCCCCGCGCGTCAGCGCCGCGAGCCCGAGGACGGCGCCGAGCGCCGCGGCGCGGCCGGCCGTGGGACGGTCGCGGACGCGGGTCGCGAGCAGCAGCGCGGCGACGAGCAGCAGCCCGTACAGCGGCTCGCTCATCAGCGACACGTCGGCGCCCCAGAGCATCGGGTGCACGGCCGCGAGCGCGGCGGCGATCAGGCCGACGGCGTCGCCGCCGACGCGGCGCCCGAGCAGCCCGACGCCGGCGACGGTGAGCGTCCCGACGAGCGCGCCGACGATGCGGTGGCTCTCGAAGCCCGTCGCGCCGAGCAGGTCGGCGAGGGCGAGGACGAGCTCCCACCCCGGCGGGTGCTCGGCGGTCCGCGCGGTGACGAACGGACCGCGGAAGCCGTTGCCGTCGGCGAGGTGCTGGGCGACGAGGTGGAAGGTCAGCGCGTCGCCCTGCACGCGCGGGTGCTCGGCCTCGAGCGCGGCGAGGACGCGGATGCCGAGCGCGCCGAGCGCGATGAGGCCCAGCAGCGAGTGGAAGCGGCCGCGCGCTGCGGCGGCGAGGCTCACGGGTCGGGCGCGCCGACGGGGTCGAGCGCCTTCGCGCGCCGCGCGGCCTCGCGCGCCTCGGCCGGCGACTGCGAGGTGACCGCGAGCGCCCGCCACGCCGCGACGTTGTCGGGCTCGCGCTCGGTCGCCTCGCGCGCGAACGGCGCCGCCTGCGCGTCGCGCTCGCGGCTGTGCAGCGAGCCCGCGATCGAGACGAGGCCGATGGTCCCGCGGCAGCTCTCGCGGATGCGCCGCACCGCGCCGGGCGACGGGTCGCGGTCGGCCTGGGCGGCGAGGAACACCTCGCGGCGGCCGTCCTCGCAGCGGGTGTCGTCGTGCAGCCGCGCCCCCAGGAAGG
Organism: Solirubrobacteraceae bacterium; assembly: GCA_030447275.1. Taxonomy (GTDB): domain Bacteria; phylum Actinomycetota; class Thermoleophilia; order Solirubrobacterales; family Solirubrobacteraceae; genus CADCVT01. The sequence continues at coordinate 163,046 of JAUJPF010000002.1, forward strand.
CGGCGGCCACGACGCCGGCGGCGGCGACGGCGACTCTCATCGCGCGCGGACGGTACGCCACAGCGCGAGTCCGACGAGGACGACGGCCCCGACGCCGACCCAGTGCGCGGCGATCAGCTCGACCGCGTAGTTCGTGTTGTAGCCGCCGGGGTTGCGCGGGCCGATCGCGAGATAGAGGACGGGAACGACCACCGCGAGCAGCGCGCCGGCGGCGAGGCCGAGCGCGCGGGCGCCGACGCCGCGCCACAGCAGCAGCGCGACGGCGGGCGCGATGACGATGCCGGCGCGGATGGCGAAGACGAAGCCGAGCACGACGCCGGCGGCGAGCCCGGCGAGCAGCGCGTTCCTGAGCGGCCACGGCGCGGCGGGGGTGTCGGGCAACGGGCCGAGGAGGGCGGCGCGCGGCGCCTCGCGGCGGCGCCGGCCGCGCGCCGCGAGCGCGAGCAGGGCGAGGCACGCGAGCAGCGAGACGATGTACGCCGGCGGCAGCCACCGGTTCGGAGCCCAGGCCACGTCGACGTTCCGGCACCCGGGCTCGACGCGCCAGGCGTTGGCGTAGCCCTGGAGCGGCACGGGCTTGCCGAGGTCGCGGCCGTCGCACGTCGCACGCCAGCCCTCGTTGTAGCCCTCCCCCACCGCCAGCCACGCGGGCTCGTCGACGTCGAGGCGGATGCCGTCGCGCTCGCCGCGGCCGGGCTCGCCGGCGTCGAGGACGCGCCCGACGGGGACCGGCCGCGCCGCCCCGCCGGCGCCGCTCCGCGCGGCACCCCTTCCGACCGGCCGCAGCCGGAGGTGGTCGACCGACAGCAGCCCCCCCTCCTCGCGCACCTCCTGCTCGCCCGCCGCCATCCGCAGGCGCCCGCAGGCCTCCGCCCGCAACGGCCGGCCGGCGTCGAGGTCGGCGACGTCGCCGCGCGCGCGCAGCAGCACGTGCGCGCCGCCGACCGCGACCACGGCGTCGCCGCAGCGGCCGCGCAGCGGGCCGCTGCGCGGGACGACGACGCGCGGCGCGCCGACGACCTCGCCGATCCCGACCGCGCGACGCCGGCGCTCGACGCCGGTCGCACCGGGTGGGAACGCCGCGTCGAGCACCTCGAGGACGAGCCGCCGGCCGCGCAGCGTCCGCGGCAGCTCGACCTCGCCGTGCGCCGCGACGTCGAGCGGGGCGGTGGCCTCGCCGTCGACGCGCACGCGGACGACCGTCGGCCGGCGCACCGTCTCGCGCGGCGGGTCGAGCCGCAGGCGCCGGACCGCGAACGGCCTGCGCGCGTGGAGCACGAGCTGCGCGGGCCGGTCGAGCCACGGAGCGACCCACGCGCGCGGGCCGCCGTCGAAGGCGCCCGACGCGCGGAACCCGGCGATGCCGCCGTACCGCCCCGAGGACGTCGCGACCGTCCCCCGCCGCGACCCCGCGAGCCGGTCGAGCAGCGGGTCGGGCACGCGTTCGCTCGGCGCGGTCCAGGCGTCGACGTCGACCTCGCCGCCCGATGGCGGGGCGATCGTCCTCGCGAGCAGGGGCTCAGGGTCGGCGCGGTCGCGCGGGTGGTAGGACTGGAACGGCCCCGACGGCGGCCCCGAGCGCAGCGGCGCGTCGACCGTCGTGCGCTGGAGCACGTACGTCGGCCTGGACCCGGTTCCGCGCAGCGCCTGCTCGGCCAGCACCGGCGGGCGCAGCGTCTCCGTCGCGCGGACGCCGGGGATCCGGATCTCGCGGATGCCGCCGGCGCCGCCGCTGATCCCCTCGGGCTGCGAAACCTCGACGATCCGCACGCTGACCTCCTCGACGCGCTCGCCGATCGCGATCCGGTTCCACCCGGGCCGCACGCGGACCTCGTCGCCGTTGACGACGATCCGCTGCACGACCCCGTGGCGGTCGTCGTAGGGCAGGACCTCGACGTATGCAAGCTCGCGCGGCGCGCCGAGCCGCACGGTGACGACGTGCCGTGGCCGGGTCAGCGCGCGATCGGCCAGCCACGCGGTCGCCGCGTCGCCGTCGACCGCGGCGAACGGCCGGTGCTCGGGGAACTGGCTGGTCTGCGGCGAGGCGGGCGCCGAGACGGACCGGACGCCCTCGACGCGCGCGACGGTCTGGGCTTCCGGCCCGCGATCCGCCGCGAACGGATTGAGCATCGTCCCGTCCGCCGAGACGTCCTGGTCGGGCGGCAGCGTCGGGCCGGTGTTCGCGCGCAGCCGCGCCGCGGTGAACACGCGGCGGCGGTTCGTGTCGGTGACGACGACCTCGGCGCCCCGCTCGGCGGCGCGGCGGATCGCCTCGCGATCGAGGTCGGCGGCGTACGCGATCCCGCCGTCCGGATCGAGCCCGAACGCGGCGAGCGCGGCTACGCCCTCGCCGCCGCCGTCGACCACGGTCCGCGGCGTGCGGGGCAGCAGCCGCACCGTCCCGCCGGTGGCGACGGACCGCACGCGCAGCCGCGGCTCGCGCGTGTCGGAGCGCACCCGCCCGGCGGCGGCGCGCTCGCGGCGCAGCGGCCCCAGCCCCCGTCCCGCGCGGCCGAGGACGTCGAGCGCCTCCACCGTCCCGATCGCGCCGCTGCGCGAGCGGTCGCGGTCGGCGGGCGTGACCAGCATCCCGACGCCCATCAGGTCGAGCAGCGGCGCGAGCTGACCGGGCACGAGCCGCTCCTGGCCGACGAGCGAGTCGGTCGCCCACATGAGGTCGACCGCGCGCAGGTCCGAGAACGGGACGACCCAGCGCTCGGCCACGGGGCGGTCGGCGAGCGTCGGGAGGATCGGGTCCCACGTCCCGCCCCAGTCGTAGAAGGCGAAGAGCTGCCCGGGCAGGACCATCGCCCGCTGCCCGGATGCAAGCCGGTCGACGTCGCGCGCCGCCTGCTCCCACCACGAGGGGACGTCGAACGCGAGCTGCCGCTCCGGCGCGGTCCCCGACGTCAGCGGCCAGGCGGCGACGGCGGCGAGCGCGAGCGCCGCGACGCCGGCGACCGCCCGCGCCGGCACCCCGCGCAGCCGCGCCCACGCCAGGCCGAACGCGGCCCCGCCGAGGCACGCGAGCCCGAGGGCGACGAGCGGCCCGGCCTTGTACGTCGTGCGCAGGAACTGCACGACGCTCACGTGGTTGTAGGTGAACGTCAGCGCGCGGCGCAGCGGCGTCCCCTCCGGGAAGCCGGCGAACATCACGAGCAGCCCGACGAGCGTGAGCAGCAGGAACCACGGCCCGTAGCGCCAGCGCCGCGTCCACGCGAAGCCGCCGAGCGCGAGCGCCGGGATCAGCAGCGAGGCGACGACGACCGCGGGCGCGAACAGCAGGTCGGGGCCGTGCGACGCGTACGGGCGCAGCGTCCCGCCGAAGCCGAACCCGATGTAGCTCGTCCAGAAGCTCATGAGCCGGAGCGCCTCGGTGACGCTCGTCGTCTGCCAGATCGTCCCCGGCTGCTCGGTGAACGGGAGGAAGTCGAGCCCGTAGCGCGCGTGGACGAGCACGGGCAGGACCCACCACGCGTTGGCCAGCGCGACCGCCGGCGCGAGCCGCAGCAGGAACGGCCTGACCGATCCCCGCGGCACGCCGCCGAGCGTGCGCTCGTAGCCCACGAACAGCAGCGGCGCGAGCAGGAGCCAGCCGGTCACGGCCGCGTTGACGCCGCCGCCGGTGCAGGTGAGGACGAGCGCGAAGACCGCTGGCCAGCGCCACGAGCGCGGGTCGCGCAGCCCGCGGTGCACGGCGAGCAGCAGCCACGGCAGCGCCGCGTAGGCGAGCAGCGAAACCGAGATCCGGTTCGCGTAGACGGCGACGTACGGGTTGAGGACGAAGAGCACGGCGGCGGCCACGTGCGGCGCGCCGCGCGGGCGGTCGAGCAGGTCGTCGAGCAGGCGGACGACGCCCCACGCCGCGAGCGCGAAGAGCGTCCCGAGCCAGAGGCGGTGGACGATCCACGCCGGCAGGCCGAGCGCGTCGCCGCCCGCGAACCACGGCGCCATCGGGAACAGGTAGCCGCCGTACTGGCCGCCGAAGACGTGGCCGAGCTGGCCGGTCGCGGTCCAGGCGGAGGCGACGTCGGCGAGGAACGAGCCGGGGTCGACGTAGAGGTCGACCTTGGTGTCGGCGACGACGGTTCCCGGCCGCTGGACGAGCGCGAGCACGTACGACGCGGCGGCCAGGCCGAGGGGGATCAGCCTGGGACCCATGAGCGCCGCCAGACTAGTGCGCATCGCGGCGCCCGCTCCCGGCACTAGTCTCGGCGCGCCGATGCGCCCGGCCGCCCTCTCCATCGCCCGCGCCGGCCTGCTCGCCGGACCGACCGTCCTCGCGTTCTTCAGCGGCGGGTACTTCACGGGTCCGCGGCTCGCGGCGGGAGCGATCGCGTGGGCGCTGCTCGCGGTGGCCGTGGTGGCGGCGGAGCGGCCGGGATCGCGCCCCTTCGCCCGCCCCGCCGCCGCGGCGTTCGGCGGCCTCGCGCTGCTCGCCCTCTGGACCGCGATCTCGGCCGCGTGGGCGCCGCTCGGCGCTCCGGCCGCCGACGCGCTCGACCTCGCGCGGGTCTACCTCGGCGCGCTCGGCGCCGCGTATGCGGCGTTCCGCACGCGCGCGGCGGCGCGGGCGGTCGAGCCGGCGCTCGCCGCCGGGATCGTCGTGGTGATCGGCTACGGGCTCGCCGGCCGCGTCCTCCCCGGGCTCGTCGAGCTGAACCGCACGCGCAGCTCCGGCGGCCGGCTCGACCAGCCCCTCACCTACTGGAACGCGACCGGTGCGCTCGCCGCGCTCGGGCTCGTCCTCTGCGCGCGGCTCGCCGGCGACCGCACCCGGCCGCTCGCGCTGCGCATCGCCGCGGCGGCGGCGTCGGCGCCGCTCGGGCTCGGCGTCTACCTCAGCTTCTCGCGCGGCGCGCTCGCGCTCGGCGTCGGCCTCGCCGTGCTGCTCGCGCTCGCCCCGACGTGGCCGCAGCTGCGCTCCGCCGCGATCGCGCTCGAGGCCGGCGCGGTGTGCGCGGGCGTCGCGTCGCTGCTCCCCGCCGTCGAGGCCGCCGAGGGCGACGGGCGCGAGGCGCAGGGCGCGATCCTCCTCGTCGCGCTGCTCGCCGCCATGGCCGGCGCCGCCGCGCTCCAGGCCTGGAGCGCGCGCGCCGAGGACGGGAACGCGACCCGCACCGGCCTCCTCCCACCCCGCACGACGCCGGTGGCGCTCGCCGTGGCCGCGGCGCTCGCCGTCCTCCCGTTCGCAGCGGCCGCCGTCGACCCCGGCGACGAGCAGGCCGATCCCGCGTTCGGCGCCACCGCGGAGCGCTTCGGCTCGGTCGGCAGCCGCCGCTTCGCCTACTGGGAGGCGGCGCTCAGCGGCTTCGCGGACAACCCCGCGATCGGCCGCGGCGCCGCCGGCGGCTACCAGGCGATCTGGAGCGAGAAGCGCGACACGACCGAGCGCGTCCACGACGCGCACTCGCTCGAGCTCGAGACCGCGGCGGAGCTGGGCATCGTCGGCCTCGCGCTGCTCGTGCTCTTCCTCGCGGGGATCGCCGCCGCGCGCGCGCCGCACCGCCGCCGCCGCGCCGGGCATGGCCGCCGGGCTCGCCCTGTACGGCGCGCACTCAGCCATCGACTGGGACTGGGAGCTCCCGGCGCTCACGCTCGTCGCCGTCGTGCTCGCCGGCACCGCCCGCGCCGCCCCCGCGCGCCCCGCGCACACCGGCGCGCAGCCCCCGCCCGCGCGGCAGGCCGAGCCCGACGACCCGCCCGGCCACGAGGACGACCTCCACCGCCGCCCGCCACGCCGGCCGCGCGCCGCCCCACAGCGCGAGACGCACGGCCAGCGCGCAGCCGGTCGCGGCGAGCGCCGGCAGCAGCGCCGGCGCGACCAGCCGCCCCGCCCGCACGCCGGGGAGCATCCGCCGCACGTACCGCGCCCGCACGCCGAGCCCGAGCACCACCGCAGCGACCCGCCCGGCGACGAAGCCGACCGCGCCCCACGCCACCAGCGCCGGCACCGCCAACACCACGAACGCCACCGCGACCACGACGGCCTCGAGCGCCGGCGGCCGCGTGTCGCCGTGCGCGCGGTAGAACGCGAACCAGTTGAAGCCGACGTGCTGGAGCAGCCCGGCGACCGCCAGGCCCTGGATCAGCACCTCCGCGTCGCGCCACTCCTCCCCCACGACGAACGAGACGAGGTCTGAGGCGAAGAGCACGAGCCCCGCGCAGAACGGCGCCACCCACAGCAGCGTCGCCCGGTTCGACTTGACGAACAGCTCCTCGAGCACCTTCGTGCGGCCCTGGATCGCCGCGATCGCCGGATAGATCGTCGCCGTGACGATCTGGTCGGCGCGGTCGACGTAGCGCGTCACCGTCACGGCGAGCGTGAGGAAGCCCACCCACGCGAGCCCCTCCGCCGCGTCGAAGGCCAGCACCTGCCCCTGCTGGACGACGAGCGCCGCCACCGTCGCGACGAGGACCCACGCCGAGAACTTGAGATACCGCCGCGCGGCGCCGCCGTCCCAGCGCAGCGCCAGCCGGTACGGCGACGCCGCGATCGCCGCCGCGACCGCGACGACGTAGCCCGCGAGCGGCCCGACCGCCAGCGAGTAGACGCCGAACCCCGACGCCGCGAGCGGCACGGTCACGGCGAACGACACGAGCGGCTGGATCGCCTGGAGCGCTCGCTGGCGCCCGTACTCCATCCGCCGGAAGAAGACCCACAGCGGCGCCTGGAGCGCGAACGCCAGCGGCAGGTACGCGGTGGCGAGCATCAGCCCGAGCAGCCGGTCGTCGCCGTACACCGCCGCCACGACCGGTGCCAGCGCGCACAGCAGCAGCGCGAACGCGAGCGACACCCCGAGGTCGAGCGTGAACGCGCGCTGGAACTCCTCCTCCTGCGACCCCGCCTCCTCCTGCTGGACGTACGCCTCGTCGATCCCGACCCGCTTGAGCGCGACGATCGTCATCGTCGTCACGGTCACGATCCCGAACAGCCCGATCAGCTCAGGACCGAGCAGCCGGGTGACGATCAGCCCCTGGGCAACGACCAGCGCGTCGATCGCGAGCAGGAAGACGCCGGTGACCAGCGCGCCGCGGACGGTCCGGGCACGCAGCTGCTCGCGGGGGAAGGAGAAGCGCCCTGACATGGCGCCACTACCATCGCACCCCCTCGTGGAGCAGAGCCCGTCCAACCTCCCCGATCCCGACGAGCGGCGCCTCGTCAGCGTCGTCATGCCGGCCTACGACGAGGCCGCGACGATCGGCGTCGTGCTGCGCCGCGTGCTCGACCTCGACCTCCGCACCGAGCTGATCGTCGTGGACGACGGGTCCTCGGACGGGACGGCCGCCGTCGCCGAGCAGGTCGCCGACGGGCGCGTGAAGGTCCTCCGCCACGAGCGCAACCGCGGCAAGGGAGCGGCGGTGCGCACGGGGATCGCGGCGTCGACGGGCGACATCGTCGTCATCCAGGACGCCGACCTCGAGTACGACCCGCGCGACCTGCCGCGGCTGCTCGGCCCGCTGCTCGAGGGCGTCGCCGACGTCGTCTACGGCACGCGGCTGCGCGGCGGCGGCGAGCCGCAGCGCGCGCACCTGTTCTGGCACTACGCCGGCAACCGCCTGCTCTCGCTGCTCACCAACGTCCTCTACAACACGACGATCAGCGACATGGAGGTCGGCTACAAGGCGTTCCGCGGCGAGCTCATCCGCTCGATCCAGCTGCGCAGCGACGACTTCGGCTTCGAGCCGGAGGTGACGGCGAAGCTCCTGCGCCGCCGCGACGTCCGGCTGTACGAGGTGCCGATCTCCTACTACGGCCGCACGTACGAGGAGGGCAAGAAGATCACCTGGCGCGACGGGTTCCGCGCCGTCGCCGTGCTCGTGCGCTACCGCGTGAGGGGCTGAGCCGCCGTGGTCCTCGAGGCGCGCGGGCTGATCAAGCGCTACGGATCGGGCGTCGTGGCGCTCGACGGCGTCGACCTCGAGGTCGGCGAGGGCGAGCTCGTCGGCCTGCTCGGGCCGAACGGTGCCGGCAAGTCGACGCTCGTGAAGATCTGCTGCGGGCTCGTTCGGCCCTCGGCCGGGAGCGCGACGGTGGTGGGCGCGCCGGCCGGGTCGCCGGCGGCGCGGGCCGCGCTCGGCTACCTCGCCGAGCTGTTCCGCTTCCCCGGCTGGGCGGCGGCCGACGAGGTGCTCGAGCTGCACCAGCGGCTGAGCGGGTCGGACGGCGGGGAGCGCGAGCGCGGCGAGCTGCTCGAGCTGGTCGGGCTGGCCGACGCGCGCGGGCGCAGCGTCGAGACCATGTCGAAGGGCATGCAGCAGCGGCTCGGGCTCGCGCAGGCGCTGATCGGGCGCCCGGCGCTCCTGCTGCTCGACGAGCCGACGAGCGCGCTCGATCCCGTCGGCCGGCGCCTCGTGCGCGAGGTGCTGCTCGAGCTCAAGCGCCGCGGCCAGTCGGTGCTGCTGAACTCGCACCTCCTCTCCGAGGTCGAGCTCGTCTGCGACCGCGTCCTCATCATCAACCGCGGCGGTGTCGTCACCCGCGGGCGGCCCGACGAGCTCGCCCGCCCGCGCGGCGTCGAGGTCGAGACCGCGGGCGGCACGCGGCTGTTCGAGGGCGCCGGCCGCGAGGACGCGCCGAGGATCGTGTCCGAGCTGGTCGCCGCCGGCGAGTCGGTGTACGAGGTCCGCGTGCTGCGCTCGACGCTCGAGGACGTCTACGTCCAGGCGGTGTCCGAGTGAGCGGCGCGCTCGTCGTCGCCCGCCACGCCGTGCGCGAGTCGCTGCGGCGCCGCGTGTTCGTCGTCGTCCTCCTGCTGAGCGTCGTGTTCCTCGCGCTCTACACGTGGGGCGCGTCGGAGCTGTTCGACGAGGTCGACGCCTTCGACGGCAACGAGTTCGACGTCCAGCCCGACACCCTCGCAGGCGCGACGGTCCTCGGCCTCGCGATGTTCGCGATCCTCTTCCTCGGCGCGGTGCTGGCCACGTTCCTCACCCTCGGCGCCGTGCGCGGCGACGCCGAGCGCGGGCTCCTCCAGCCGCTCATCGTCCGGCCCGTCGGGCGCGTCGCCTACCTCGGCGGGCGGCTGCTCGCGGCGGCGACGGTCAGCGCGGTGTACGTCGTCGTCCTCTTCGCCGCGTGCGTCGTGGTCACCGGCGTGCTCGGCTGGTGGCCGGACCGCGTCGTCGGCCCCGCGCTCGCGCTGGCCGGCGCCGCGGTCGTGATCGCCGCGCTCTCGTTGCTGGGGTCGGCGGTCCTCTCGACGACCGCGAACGGCATCGCGGTCTTCATGGTCTTCGGCGCCGGGCTGACCGCGGGCCTCCTCGGCCAGATCGGCGAGTCGCTCGACGCGAAGACCCTCGACCGGATCGCCGACGTCGGGTCGTGGGTGCTGCCGTTCGAGGCGCTCTACCAACACGGCCTGTCGCTGCTGACCGCCGACGTCGAGGGCCCGACGGCGGCAATCGTCAACCTCGGGCCGTTCGGCGGCGCCCAGGAGGCGCCGCTCGCGCTGTGGCCGTACGCCGTGGCGTACGTCGCGGCGGTCGCCGCGCTCGCGGCGTGGTCGTTCTCGCGCCGCGACCTGTAAGAGTTCACTCTCCCGTGCACGGCATCGTCCATGCGGAGTTCCGGGAGTACGTCGTCCAGACACTCGGTTCCGAGGGCTGGGCACGGTCCGTCGATCGGGCCGGCCTGGCCGGCCGGACCTACAGCCCGAACGCGTCGTATCCCGACGAAGAGCTGCTGGCGCTCGTGCTCGCGGTCAGCCACATCAGCGGCGAGCCACTCGACGCGGTGCTCACCAGCTTCGGCAGGGCGATCGTTCCGGCGCTGCTCACGACGTACGCGGCGTTCGTCGACCAGCGCTGGGACGCCGCCGACGTCCTCGAGCACGTCGAGCGGGTCGTCCACCGGACGATCCGCCTCCAGGACCCGGAGGCGACCCCGCCGTACCTCACCGCCGAACGGCGGGCCGCCGACGAGGTGCTCATCCGCTACACGTCGCCCCGCCGCCTGTGCGCGTTCGGCAAGGGCCTCGTCCACGGCCTCGCGAGCCACTACGGCCGCAGCGCGACCATCCACGACGAGGCGTGCATGCACCGCGGCGACGACGCGTGTCTGCTGCGCGTCGTGCTCGAACCGCGCGTCAACTAGTGCGCGGCCCGGCGGCGACGCAGGAACGACGGCCCGCCGGCGCGCCGCAGGAGCCCCGCGATCAGCATCGCCACGGCCAGGTAGACGAGCGCCGCGATTCCCCAGTTGATCGCGATCTGGAGGTGCTCCTTGCCGCGCTCGAGGTCGAAGATGCCGCGGAACGGGTCGGTGAGGAAGCGGGCGACGTCGAGCCAGACGCGGACGATGTCGTTGGTCTCCTTCGCGTCGAGGACGACGAGCGCGATGCCGATCGCGATGACGAACGCGACCGCCATCCCGAGCAGAGCGACGAGTCCTGCGAGGCGTGCCATGGCGCACAGCCTCGCACCCGGCGAACCGGCGCGCGCCGCTCTCCTCAGCGGATGTGGACGGGCGTGCCGACCGGCATGAGCCGGGCGAGGCGGGCGATGGCGCGGTTGGGGACGCGGATGCAGCCGTGCGAGACGCGGCCGGGCAGCAGGCCGGGCCGGTCGGTGCCGTGGACGCCGACGACGCCGCCGCCGGGCCAGTCGCTGAGCGTCGAGTACGCGCTCGTGCCGAAGGCCCACGGGCCGTACGGGCCACCGGAGGCGCGGAGGCGCTCGCGCACGTAGAAGCGCCCGCCCGGCGTGGGCGTGCCCGGCGCGCCGACGCCGATCGGCGAGGTCCACACCGCGCGGCCGGCGCGGAAGAGCGTGGCCCGCAGCGAGCGCCGGTCGACGACGAGCTGCGTCCGGACCACGTGCAGCGGCCCGAGCGCCGAGGCGCGCACCCAGCCGGTGCGGCCGTTCGGGCGCATCGGCAGGCGGATCCTCAGCCAGGTCGCGCCGGCGGACCTGCGCGCCTCGAGGACGAGGTAGACCTCGGGGCGGCGGTCCTCGGTGAAGAAGCGCAGGCGCGCGACGCGCCGCGCGGCGCCGGCCGGGCCGGCGCGGGCCGCCCCGCGCTCGGCCGGAGCGCGCGCCGTCCCCTCCCCGCTCGTCCGACAGCGCGTGACCGTCCGCTCGTCCGACAGGCGCTCGTCGGCCAGCGGTCCCTGCGCCCCCGGGGCCCGGACCTCCGCGGCGCCGGCGAGCTGCACCGGCACCGCGATGGCCAGGACGGCGAGGACGATCGTCTGAGCGACGAGCCTCATCGGTCTGCCCCTAGCCCGTGAACCGGACCCGCTGGGCGCCGACGGCGCACCGCAGGGCGGTCATCCGGAGGGTCTTGGCGCGCTTGCCGCTACGGGCGACGAAGTCGACCTGCGCGTTGACGCGGATGACGCCGTTGCGGGCGGCGGTGGGGCTGACGCGCAGCACGTACCGCGAGTGGCTCCCGGTCATCGTGCGCACGCGGCGCCCGTTGACGTAGAACGTCACGCGGCGGATGCCCCGGCCGCGCACGACGGCGCCGAACGTCCGCGACACGCAGCGGCTGAGCCGCACGATCGACGCCGACGCCGGCACGACCTCCTGCGTGACGCCGAGGACGCCACCCGAGGACGCGGCGGTCGACGGGATGCGGGTCAGGACCGGCGGCTGCTGCGCGGACGGCGTGGCCGGCCGCTCCTCGACGGGCGGCGTGCTCGACCACTCCGCGGCCGGCCGCGTGCAGGGCTCGCCGTTCGCGGCCATGCCGCTCGGGTTCGTCGCGCAGGGGTCGTTCGACTTCGTGGGCGGCGCGCAGGGCTCGCCGTTCGCGGCCATGCCGCTCGGGTTCGTCGCGCACGGGTCGGTGGGCTCCGCCGGCTTTGCGGGCGGCGTGCACGGCTCGCCGTTCGCGGCCATCCCGCTCGGGTCGGTCGCGCACGGATCCGCCGGCTTCGCGGGCGGCGTGCACGGCTGCCCGTTCGCGTCCATACCGCTCGGGTTCGTCGCGCACGGGTTGCTCGGCGCCGGCTGCGTGGGCGCCGGCGGCGTCCCGCGGTCGTAGCAGAACGTGATGTGGCTCAGCCCGTAGTAGGTGCCGTTGCTCGGGTTGGTCGGGGCGTGCAGATCGTTGCCCGAGGTGGCCTCCGAGCCGTAGTAGTAGACGTTGGCGTTGGGGCCGCCCTTGACGATGACGGCGTCGACGCCCTGGCTGGCGACCCAGTCGATCAGGGTGCCCGAGGCGGTGGTGGTCGCGGTCAGGTACGAGTCGGAGACGCGGTGCATGCCGCCTCCGGGCGACTCGATCTTCAGCTCGGTCCAGGACGCGCTGCCCTGGATGTCCGAGCAGGCGGGGTTGCCGGCCACGTAGGCGGGGCTGTTCGCGGCGGCGACGCCGCCGGTGAGCGCCATGGCGGCGACGACGGCGGGCATGGCGATGCTGATCTTGGCAAGGGTCGGACGGGCCGACATAGCTGGGTCCTCCGTGACGTGGATGAAGAACCGAGCGGTAGCTGAGCCGCCTCCTCCGGGAGAGGCCTCTGGCTTTGCGTCCCCGCCTCGCGACGGAGTTGCCTTTTACGTCTCGACGAAGGCGCTGCGGCAACCGTGCCTCACGACTTCGTGGGCCGAATTTACCCTGGAGTTGGCCGATCAGCACCTAATTGGACAATCGTCCGATCTTCGGTCGAATCGGCTCAAGTCCCGCGCCGCTCGTGGACCTCGTAGACCCCGAAGCGGGCCACGCGTCGGTAGGTCGCGCGCAGGTGGTCGTCGAGCAGCGTGACGCCGGACGGGCGGCCCGATCCGTTGTCCTCGGGCGCCGTCCGCGGGTCGAACCAGCGCACGAGGACCTCCGGCTTCGCGCGCTCGAGGTCGGCGCGCATCTCGCGCTGCGCGTCGGCCTCGGTGACCACGCCCGGCTGCATGACGTCGTAGCGCGTCGGGTTGCGGCGCCCGGCGAGGACGTAGAGGAGCGGGTTGCCGACGGTCACCCGGTCAAAGCGCGGCGGCGCGACGAACAGCGAGCGGTCGCCGACGAAGTCGAGCACCCGCTTCGCGTCGCCGCGCTCCCCCGCCTCCCACGCGACCGCGCTGCGGTCGAGCGTGAGGACGCGGTCGGCGCCGTGCAGCGCGATCACCGCGACGACGACGAGCGCCGCGGTCCGGAAGCGGCGCGCGGCGACGAGCAGCACCGGCAGCACCGCGGCGAGCGGGACGAGGTGGAACTCGTCGGCGCGGCCGAGGAGGTAGACGAGCCCGGCGACCACCAGGGGGACGAGCGCGAGCGGCGGGCGGACGAACGCGGCCAGGACCGCTCCCGCGACGAGGACCAGCGGCGCGTAGAGCTCGAGCAGCTTGTTCGGGTCGAGCGTGCCGGCGTCGAGCGGGAACGGCAGCCGCTGGAGGTCCTGGATGCCGAGGAAGCCGACGGTCTGATCGAGCAGCTCGCCGGGGGCGACGAGGAGGAACGGCAGCCAGCCGGCGACCGCGACGGCGGCCGCGACCGCCACCGCGCGGGCGCTGCGCAACCCGAGCGCCGCGGCGATCCCGATCTCCGGCCGGAAGACGGCGGCGAGGCCGGCGAGCGCGCGCCGGCGGCGTGCGGCCGCCGGGGCGCCAGCGCGAGGCCGCCGAGCCCGAGGGCCAGCGCCGCCGGGTTCGGGCCGGGGCCGGCCGGCCACGCCATGGCCAGCGCGACGGCGAGCCACGCCAAGAGCGCCGCCCGTTCCCCCGCCCCGTAGCGGCGCGCCAGCCGGTAGGCGAGCAGCGCGACGACGACGTTCAGCACGAGGCGCACCACGCGCCACGCCACCAGCGACCCTCCGAACGGCGCGAGCAGCAGCGGCTGTCCCGGCCCGTAGTTCCACCAGAAGTCGCGGTACGGCCACTGCCCGTCGCCGATCCGCTCCGCCGCCGCGAGCATCAGCCCCTCGTCGTGCGGCCCGACGCCCCACCAGACCGTCGCGGCGGAGGCGAGCGCCGCGCCGAGGATCAGTAGGAGCTCTCGCGATGCCCTCCCGCGGCGGGGCCACGCCACGGCAGCGCCGGGACCACCGCCTCGATCGGCATCGCCGCCGAGCGGCGCAGCCGCCGGCGCTCGCGCAGGGTCGCCGGCAGCGCGGGCAGCGCCATCGCCAGCCCGCGCAGGTGCTCTCCCAGCCGTCCTTCGCGCGCCGCCTCCGCGATCCACGACGCCTGACGGTAGGCCACGGGCCCGATCCACCGCAGCGGGAAGGCCTTGGCGACGAGCAGCAGCGTGTTGCGGGCCATCCACGCGTCGACCGCGCGCTCGAGCTGGCCGGAGGAGCCGTGGCGCGCGTGCCGAGCGACCGCGGGCTCGTAGCCGCAGCGCCAGCCGGCGAGCCGCAGCCGCAGCCCGAGATCGACGTCCTCGAGGTAGGAGAAGAGGCGCTCGTCGAAGCCGCCGGCGGCCAGCACCGCCGCCCGCCGGTAGACGGCGGCGCCGGCGCACGCGCTGAACGCCTCGCCCGGCTCGTCCCAGCGGCTGTCGTCGCGGCGCCCGTGGCCGCGCTGGTGCGCGACGCCGTCGCGGCGCAGCTCGGCGACCGCGTCGTCGAGCACGCCCGGGTCGTCGAGCAGCACCATCTTCGTCGCCACCGACCCGAGCGCGGCGTCGCCCTCGAGCCGCCCCGCCGCGCGCTCGAGCCAGCCGGGCTCGAGCTCGACGTCGGTGTTGACGAGCGCGACCGCGTCCGCCGTCGCCGCCTCGATCCCGCGGTTGGCGGCGAACGCGAAGCCGGTGTTCCGCCCCAGCTCGACGACGCGCAGCCCGCCGCCGCCCTCGCGCTCGCGCTCGCGCAGCAGCTCGAGTGACCCGTCGGTCGAGCCGTTGTCGACGACGATCACCTCGTCGGCCGGCCGCGTCTGCGCCGCGAGCGAGTCGAGCAGGCCGGGCAGCCAGAGCCGCCCGTTCCAGTTCGGGACGACGACCGCGGCGCGCAAGCGGCTACGACGCCAGCGCGAGCCCGCGCGGCCGGCGGCGGCGCAGCTCGCGCGGCGGGCGCTCGTCGGCCATGGCGTCGTCGACGATCGCGGTCATCCCGCGTCGGAAGTGGTCGACGTCGAAGCGCTCCGCGCTGCGCACGCAGGCCTGCGGGTCGATCGCCGTCGGGTCGAACGAGGCGACGACCCGGGCGAGCTCGTCGACCGTCGGCTCGTCGAAGAACGTCCCGTTGACGCCGTCGATGATCGTCTCGCGCGCGCCGCCGTCGCGCAGCGCGATGACGGGCCGGCCGGCGGCGTGCGCCTCGACCGCAGCGATCCCGAACTCCTCGGTGGCGGGCACGACGAGCGCACGGGCGCGTGCGAGCAGCCGGGCGACGTGCTCGTCGTCGAGGTAGCCCGCGAAGGTCACCGTCGGCCCGGCCATCCGCTGGAGGCGCCGCGCGTCGGGCCCGTTGCCGACGACGACGAGCGGCAGGCGCAGGCGATCGAACGCGCGCACGGCGATGTCGATCCGCTTGTGCGGCATCAGCTCCGACAGCACCACGTAGGCGTCGCCGACGTCGTCGCTCGGCGTGAAGCGGGCGGTGTCGACCGGCGGGTGCAGCACCTCGGCGTCGCGGTTGAAGTAGCGGCCGATCCGGCGGCGGGTGGTCTCGGAGATCGCGACGTACCGGTCGACGCGCTGCGCGGCGATGAAGTCCCACTGGCGCCAGCGCTTGAGGATCACGGCGAGCGCGGCACGCGTGAACGGGTCGCGCCGGGCAAGCGTCGCCTCGCGGGCGTTCCACGCGTAGCGAAACGGGTTGTAGCAGTAGCAGACGTGGGCCGCGTCCTCGCGGACGAGGACGCCGTGCGCCCACGCGCTCGAGCTGGAGATGACGAGGTCGTAGGCGGAGAGGTCGAGTGCCTCCATCGCGTAGGGGTAGAGCGGAAGGAGGGCGCGAAAGGTGCGCGCGGACGGCCGCAACCGCTGGAGGAACGACGTGTTCACGTCCCTGTGCGCGAACCAGCCCTCCGTCCCCCGCTCGTCGTAGACCGCCGTGTAGACGTCGGCCTGCGGGTACAGGTCGCAGAGCGCCGCGAAGACGCGCTCTGCGCCGCGGACGTCGACGAGGAAGTCGTGCACGAGCGCGATGCGTGGCTCCATGAGCGGCCGAGTGTATGGCACGCTCCCCGGCCCATGATCGCGGCTCGCCCGATCCTCGTCGCCGTGCTCGCACTGCTCCTGACGCTCGTCGCCGCCGCGCCGGCGGGCGCCGCGACGCCCCGCGGGTTCTTCGGCGTGATGCTCGACGGGCCCGCGCTGGAGCCCGGGATCGACCTCGACGCCGAGACCCGGACGATGGCCGCTTCGGGGGTGGGCTCGATCCGCGCCGCGTTCTACTGGCGCGCCATGCAGCCCCGGCAGGGAGAGCCGATCGACTTCGCCCAGACCGACCGCCTGGTGGCCGCGGCGGCGCGCGCGGGGCTGCGCGTGTTCCCGACCATCTTCCGCGCGCCGGCCTGGGCGACCGGAGGCGACCAGCGCGAGGGCGCCGTCCCGAAGGACCCCGCCACGTACGCCGGCTTCGTCGCCGAGGTCGTCAGGCGCTACGGCCGCGGGGGGAGCTTCTGGGCCACGGCGGGCGTGCCGGTGGTCCCGATCTTCTCGTGGCAGGTGTGGAACGAGCCCGACATCGGCCGCTACTGGCAGGGCAACCCGTGGCCGTCGACCTACCTGACGTTGCTGCGCGCGGCGGGGCCGGCGATCAAGGCCGTCGACCCGTCGGCGCAGGTGGTCGCCGCCGGGCTGACCAACGAGAGCTGGAACGACCTCCGCAAGCTCTACGACGCCGGCGCCAAGGGCCTGTTCGACGCCGCGGCCATCCATCCGTTCAGCCGCCGCCCGTCCAACGTCCTGAAGATCGTCCGGCTCGCCCGCACGGTGATGCGCAGGCACGGCGAGGCCGCGAAGCCGCTCGTCCTGAGCGAGATCTCGTGGTCCTCGGGCAGGGGCCGGTCGACGCTCAACTACGGGTGGGAGACCACGGAGCGCGGCCAGGCGGCCCGCATCCGCCAGATCCTGCCGATGCTCGCCGCCGAGCGACGCCGCGCGCGGATCCAGGCCGTCTACTGGTACACGTGGCTGTCGCCCGCCCCCGGCGAGAAGGAGTCGTTCTCCTACGCGGGGCTGCGCCGGATGCGGAACGGCAAGCCGGTGAGCAAGCCGGCGCTGCGCGCGTTCAGGGCAGCCGTGCGAACGCTGCGCTGAACGCGTCGGCGTAGCGGTCGGCGGCGCCGGGGGAGCGGCCGAGGAAGAGCTGGGGCTCGATCGCCTCGAGCTCGATGAGGCGGAGCGTCCCGTCGGCGGCGCGGACGAGGTCGACGCGGGCGTAGAGCAGCGGCTCGCCCGCGGCGGCGCGCGCCGCGTCGGCGACGGCGAGCGCCTCGGGCCACGGGACCTCGGCGTGCGCGCCGCCTCGACCCAGAGACGGTCCGCGTAGTCCCAGGTCGAGCGGAGGAGGACGGCGTCGAACGCGCGCCAGTCGGCGGCGGCGTCGCTCCAGACCTGCGGCCGAGCGTCGACGCCGCGCTCGCGAAGCGCGTCGAGGAGCGGGGCGGAGTCCGCGTCGAGGCCGGGGAGGGCGGCGCTCGTCGCGACCGCGATGCGGCGGGCAGCGGCCACGCGGCCTACGCCGCCGGCCGGAGCAGCCGGCCCACGAGCGCGTGGACCTGGTCGACCGTCGCGTCCCACGTGAACCCGCGCGCGCGCTCGACCCCCGCAGCGGCGAGGCGCGCGGCCTCGTGCTCGTCGCCCAGCAGCCTCGCGAGCGCGTCCGCGATGCCCACCGAATCGGTCGGGTCCACGAGCACCCCGGCGTCGCCGACGACCTCGACGAGCCCACCCCGCCCGGCGACCAGCACCGGAACCCCGGAGGCCATCGCCTCGAGCGCCGGGAGCCCGAACCCCTCGTAGAGCGAAGGGAGCACGAAGGCCCGCGCGCCGGCGTAGAGGCCCGGAAGGTGCGCGTCCGGCACGTGGTCGAGGAACCGCACGCCGTCGGCGACGCCCCCGGCGCCCCCCGCACGCGCGCCTCCGCCGCCCTCCTCGCGGAACTGCGGCCGCGCGCCGCCCGCCGCAACCACCTCGATCCCCTCCGCGCGCAGCCGCGCGGCGGCGGGCGCGAGCGCGGCGAGGTTCTTGCGCGCGGTGCGGCTGGCGACGGTGAGGACGTACGGGCGGTCGAGGGCGAGGGCGGCACGGGCGGGGTCGGGGTCGGAGTCGGGGTGGAAGCGGTGGTCGACGCCTCCGGGGATGACGGTGATCTTCTCCGGATCGGCGTGGAGAAGGTCGATCAGCTCGTGCCGAGAGAACTGTGAGACTGTCACGAGATGCACCGCCCTCCGTGCGAGCGCCGGCAGCACCGCCCGCTGCCAGGCCACGTAGAGCCGCGAGTACCAGGCGGGCTCGCGCAGGGCGGCGGCGTCGTGGACCACGACGACGTTGCGCCCGAAGCCCAGCGGGGCGAGGTTCGCCGGGTTGAGCAGCAGCGGAGCGCGCTCGCGGGCGGCCACCGCCGGCAGCACGACCTGCTCCCAGCCGTGCCCGGCCCGATGGACGAGCCCCGCCGGCGGCCGCACCACCCGATAGCCGGCCGGATCGACGCGCGGGAGGCGCGCGCTCAGCTCGCGGGCCCACCGCTCGACGCCGCCGAGCTCCGGCCGCGCGGCGGCGCGCGCGGTGATGAGGACGGGGCCGCCCCGCCCGACGCCGCCACTCCCCGCCGCGACGGACCGGCGCGGTGGGACGGGGCCGCCCCACTCCGGGTCGCGGGGGCTCGGATGCTCGGGGCCGGGGGCCATTGAGAGTCGGCGTCGACGCGCGCCACCTCGCCGGGGGCCGCGGGGTGGCGCACTATACGGCCGCGATGCTCGGCGCCCTGGCCGCCGGGTTCCCGCAGGACGAGCTGCGACTCTTCGTCCCCGGCCGGGCGCCGCTCGCGCTCGCCGCGCCCGACCGTCCGAACGTTGCCGTCGTCCGCCACCGGCTCCCGTCGCGTGCGCTCTTCGGACCCGCCGCCCTCACGCGCCGGCCCGCGCTCGACGCGCTGCTCGGCGGCGGACTCGACGTCCTGTGGATCCCGGCGCTGGCTGCCGGTCGCGCCCGGCCGCACGCCGTACGTGCTGACCCTCCACGACCTCTCGTGGGTCCACCACCCCGAGTGGTTCACGCCCTACGAGCGCGTCTGGCACCGCGCCGGGCGGCTCGACCAGCTCGCGGGACGCGCAAGCGCGGTCGTCGCCGTCTCGGCCGAGACCCGCGCCGACGCGGTGGTCACCTGGCGGCTCGACCCCGACCGCGTCCACATCGTCCGCTCCGGGGTGCCGCCCGCCGGGGAACCGGCCCCGCGCCCAGACTGGCTGCCCGCCCGGTACGTCCTCGCCGTCGGCGCGCTCGAGCCGCGCAAGGACCCCGAGCTGCTCGTCGAAGCCCACGCCCTCGCCACCAGCAGCGGCCTCGACGCCGAGCTCGTCCTCGCCGGCCGCGGCCGGCTCGCGCCGAAGCTGCGCGGACCGCGCGTGCACCTCGTCGAGGACGCCGACGGCCCCCTCCTCCAGCGGCTCTACGCCGACGGCCTCGCGCTCGCCGCCCCCGCCCGCCACGAGGGCTTCGGCTTCACCCCGCTCGAAGCCGCCCGCGCCGGGACGCCGTCGGTCGTGGCCGACCTCGCCGTCTACGACGAGACGCTCGGCGACGCCGCGCTGCGCGCCCCCGCAGGCGACGCGCAAGCATGGGCCGGCGCGCTCCTGCGCATCGCGACCGACCGCGACCTCGCACAGCGGCTCGCCGCCGACGCAGCCAACGCGGCGCGCGCGCTGAGCTGGGAGCGGGCCGCGGCGCAAGTGCGCGAAACACTCGCGAAGGCGGCCAGACGATGACCGCCTTCGACGTCGTCGTCGTGATCCACGACTCCGCCCCGGTGCTCACCCGCCTGCTCGAGTCGCTCGACCGCCACGCCGCGGGCGCGGCACGCACGATCGTCGACACCGGCTCCACCGACGACGGAGCGGAACGAGCGCGCGAATGGGCCGCGGAGGTCCTCGAGCTGCCCGACAACCCCGGCTTCGGCGCCGCCAACAACGCGGGCGTCGAACGCGCCCGCCACGACGTCACCGCCCTGCTCAACCCCGACGTGGAGCTGCTCGACGACGGCCTGCTCCGCCTCGTCGAGCGCGCCCGCGACACCGACGCGCTCCTCTTCCCCCGCCTCCTCAACCCCGACGGCACGGTCCAGGACTCCGCCCACCCCGTCCCCGGCCGCGCACGCGAGCTGCTGCCCGCGCTGGTCCATCCGCGCGCGCTGCCGAAGCCGCTGCGCGAACGCGCCCAGCCGTGGCGCTCCGACCGACGCACACAGATCGGCTGGGCCACCGCCGCCGCGCTCGTCGCCCGCACCGACGTCCTGCGCCGCCTCGGCCCCTTCGACCCCCACGCCTTCCTGTGGTTCGAGGACATGGACCTCTGCCTGCGCGCCCGCCGCGCCGAGCTGCACCCCGACGTCGCGCTCCTGCACACCGGCGGCCACTCGACCGGGGAGGAGTTCGATGCCCGGGCCCGCCGCCGGCGCGAGGTCGTCGAGCAGCGCCTGGGCCGACGCGCGCGCAGGCTCGACGACCTCGCCCAGGCCATCACCTTCGCCCGTGGGGCGCCGCTGAAGCCGCGTGCCCGTGCCCAGCTGCGCGCGCTGCGGCGCGCCCGCGGGTAGCCCGGCCGGATGACCCAGTTCTGGTTCGCCGCCTCCACCGAGGAGTTCCGCCCGCCCGAGCTCGTCGAGCAGTGCCGCGCGGCCGAGGACGCCGGCTTCGACGCCCTCGGCGTCTCCGACCACTTCGCCCCCTGGTGGCCGGAGGGCAAGGCGTCCAGCGCCTGGGTCCACCTCGGCGCCGTCGGCCAGGTCACGACGAAGCCGATCGGCACCGGCGTCACGCCGATCGTCCACCACTACCACCCGGGCGTCGTCGCCCAGACGTTCATGTCGCTCGAGGCGCTCTACCCCGGGCGCGTGTGGCTCGGCGTGGGCTCCGGCGAGTCGGTCAACGAGGTGCCGCTCGGCCTCGACTGGCCGTCCCCCGGCGAGCAGATCCAGCGCATGGACCGCGGGCTCGAGGCGATCACCCGGCTGTGGGACGGCGAGACCGTGACGATGGACGGCGGCTGGTTCGGGCTCCGCGAGGCGAAGCTCTACACGCGCAGCGAGACGCGCCCGAAGCTCTACGTCTCCGCGTTCGGCCCGAAGGCCGCGGCGGTGGCCGGCCGCTACGGCGACGGCCTGTGGACGCTCCCCGACCCCGACTCCGCGCCCGAGGTCATCGACGCCTACCGCGAGGCGTGCGCGAGGAGCGGCAGGCAGGAGGGCGAGATCATCATGCAGGCGGGCTTCCACCTCGCCGACGACGAGCAGCGCGCCATCGACGGGGCGCGCCACTGGAAGCCGACGCAACTCCCCGAGGTCTACACGAGGGACATCCACGATCCGGCCGAGAAGCAGCGCCTGGCGGCCGAGAAGGTGAGCGACGAGGAGTTCGCCCACGAGGGCTTTTTGATCGGCGCCGACGCCGGCGAGCACGTCGAGCGGATTCGCGCGATGGAGGGGCTCGGCGCGACCGTGGTCTGCCTCCAGCTCGTGGGCAACGCCGATCCGATGGGCTCGATCCGGCGCTACGGCGCCGAGGTCCTTCCCGAGCTGCGCGGCGCCTGACCACTCGCCAACCGTCCGCGCTTCGGTGCGTTGACGCTCATGTAGGACAAGCGTCCAAGATGCAGGGACTTGGCCCCTGGGTCGGGAAAAGGGTCACGCAGTGCCGACCACCTCATCCGCCACGAGAGCGCTCCGTCCGGACGATCCGCGCGTGCGCAGGGCGATACGCGTGCTGGCCGCGGAGATGCGCGTCCACCACCGCCCCACCGCCGACCACAGCCACCGCCTGGCCGCGCTCTGCCGGCGTGTGGCCGACCACATGGGCCTCGACGCTCTCCGCTCCACGGAGGTCGAGCTCGTCGCCGTGCTCCACGACGTCGGCAAGCTGGCGATCGACCCGCGGATCCTCGACCACCGCGGCCCGCTCAACGACCTCCAGCGACACGTGATGCGCCGCCACACGATCCAGGGCGAGGACATCCTCTGCATGACCGCGGGGCTCGAGCACCTCGGCCCCGTGGTGCGGGCGACCCACGAGTGGTGGGACGGCGGCGGCTACCCCGACGGGATCGGCGGCGAGGAGATCCCGCTCGAGGCGCGGGTCGTGAGCTGCGCCGACGCGTACGACGCGATGATCCACGACCGCAGCTACCGCGACGCGCTGGAGCCGGCGGAGGCGCGCCGGCGCATCGATCGCGACGCCGGGCGCCAGTTCGACCCGATCGTCGCCGCGGCGCTGCTCGACGTCGTCTAGGAGTCGTCCTCACGCAGCTTGTCGCGTGCCGCGCGCAACCCGGCGTAGTACTCGGCGGCGAACTTCGTCTCACGAGATATCTGGCTCACGCTCCGCGGCGACGCGGCATAGAGGATGGTGGCTACGAGGTGTCCCCGCGACGCATAGCCGCTGGTGTCGCCGAAGGCTTCGCGGACAGCTTGCAGGACGACTTCCGCGTCCCCCGCGTGCTCGCTTAGGATCTCGTCGAGCTCATCGATCGTCGAGCAACGCGTCACTTCCAACGCGCGGAGCAACTGCGTCACGCCGAGCTCGTCCTCCTCCTCCTCGGCCTCCTCGGCCATTTCGCCGACTGGCCGATAGCCGAGTCTCCGGCCGGCCTCGTCAACGAGCCGCGCGCGATCGTTCAAGCGTAGGTAAGCCTCGACTGACGACGCGTCTACTTGGAGATCCAGATCCCCCGACTGGACGTGCGCGGCGTTCCTCGCATCGAGAGCTTCGCTTTGCCTCCGGAGCGACTCGAATTGATCGTCCGCGACCTCGAGGAGTGCGCTCATCCGGAAGAGTTGGCGGCGCAGCTCGCGCGGCGCATCCTGCGCGCGCTTGTACCTCAATTTGTGGTCGATGGCAGCCCACGCGTGCTGAAGCGCGGTTCGGACCTGGATCTCTGCGCGCATGTCGCAGTAGGCGCGCCACTCCGGCAGAGCCGCTCGCTCGTCCGAGAGTGAGACGACGAAGTGATCGGAGATGTATCCGAAGCGGTCTGGGTCAAGCTCATCGCTCTTGCGCAGGGAGTTCGCGTGATCGACGACGAACTCGCCGTCGATCAGTGCATTGACACGATCAACGTCGCTCCCGTAGTAGAGGACGATCCGCATCCCGGACAGATCGGTCATCTCCGCGAGCGGATCGGAGTACTTCCCCTCCTTGCGAGCGATCTTGTCGACGAAGCTCGGGACCTCCTTCGCCCGACAGTCAACTTGGACGAAGTCAACTCCTTCCGCATCGAGAACGGTCTCCGCCAGTTCCTTCAACCGGCTCGCGAACGCAACGTGAAGTGGCCGCACGTTCGCATACTGCTGACCCCATTCCGTCGGCGTACGGCGCCGGTAACGGCCGGCCACTAGAACAGCCCCAGCTGCGGGGCCGTGGCGGGCTCGGGCTCGGGATCCGCCGCGACCCCCGGCTCCGCGGCGATCTCCGGCTCCGGCACCGCGGGCTCGGGCGGCGCGTCGGGCGCCGGGTGGTCGGGCTCGGGAAGCGCCAGCAGCTCGGGGATCCGGGCGAAGTCCGCCCGCAGGACGTCGAGCATCGCCCGCGTGTAGAGCGCGGCGGCAGGGTGGTAGAGCGGATACAGCCGCACCGCCCGCGTGCCGATCACCCGCAGCTCCTCCTGCCCGTGGACCCGCGTGACGCCGGTCTGGTCGCCGCGCAGCAGCTTCGTCGCGAAGTTGCCGAGCGTGCAGACGACCTTCGGCCGCACGTACGCCACCTGGTCGAAGAGGTAGCCCTGGCAGTTGTCGATCTCGATCGGGTGCGGGTCGCGATTGCCGGGAGGTCTGCATTTCAACGTGTTGCAGATGAACACGTCGCCGCGCGCGAGCCCGACCTCCGCGAGGAGCTGGTCGAGCAGCTTCCCCGCCTGGCCCACGAACGGCAGGCCCTGCTCGTCCTCGTGCTTGCCGGGCGCCTCGCCCACGAACATCAGGTCGGCGTCCGCGTTCCCCGCCCCGAAGACGACCTGACGGCGCGTCTCGGCGAGCTGCGGGCAGCGGACGCAGCCCCGGGACGTCGCGTAGAGCTCCTTCAGCCGCTCCCGGCGCTCCGTTGGATTGCTCACACGGCGATGGTAGATCGCCGGGTCGATGGCTACCCTGTGCTCCGCAGCACCGTTCTCCGCAAACAGGCCGGTATCCCGCCGAGGGAACCGGACCCCACTCGCAGATGTCACGCATCGCCATCATCGGCCGTGGCCGCCTAGGCACGGCACTCGCCGCCGCGCTGCGCGCCGCCGGGCGCCCCGTCGAGGGCCCGCTCGGCCGCGACGAGCCGCCGAGCGACGGCGTCGCGGCCGTGCTCCTATGCGTCCCCGACGCCGAGATCGCCCGCGCCGCCGCGCTGATCCCGGCCCGGCCGCTCGTCGGCCACTGCTCCGGGGCGACGCCGGTGGCGCCGCACTGCGACTTCGGCCTGCACCCGCTGATGACGGTCACCGAGGAGGGCGCCGACTTCCGCGGTGCGGGCGGCGCGATCGCGGGGTCGAGCGACGGCGCGCTCGCCTTCGCGCGCGGGCTGGCCGGGGACCTCGGGCTGAACGTCGTCGGGGCCGGCGGGGCGGGCGGCGCGGCCGACCACGCCGCCGCGGCGATCGCCGCGGGCACGCTCGAGAGGCGCGCGGCCGCCGCGGGGCGGCTGCGCGGCGAGCGGGAGAGCGCCCGTCTCCCGCTCGTGCGGGCCACCGTGGAGAACTGGGCCAGGCTCGGGCCCGAGCGCGCGCTGACCGGCCCGGTCGCCCGCGGCGACGAGGGGACCGTCGCGCGCCAGCGCGACGCGGTCGAGCAGCGCGCGCCCGAGCTGCTGCCGCTGTTCGACGCGATGGTGGAAGCGACGCGGGTGTACGCATGAGGATCGTCCGCACCGTCGCCGAGCTGCGCGCCGCGGTCGCCGAGGCCCCGCGGCCCGTCGGGCTCGTGCCCACGATGGGCGCGCTCCACGAAGGCCACGGCGTCCTCATCGCCACCGCCGCGGAGCGGACGCGATTCGTCGTCGTGTCCTCGTTCGTGAACCCCTCGCAGTTCGACGAGCAGAGCGACTTCGCCGCCTACCCCCGCGACGAGGAGGCCGACGCGCGCCTGGCCGAGGCGGCGGGCGCCGACCTGCTGTTCGCGCCGGCGGTCGACGAGGTCTACCCGCGCGGCTTTGCGACGGCGGTCTCCGTGACCGGCGTGAGCGAGCCGATGGAGGGGGCGGTCCGCGGCCGCAAGCACTTCGACGGCGTCGCGACCGTCGTGGCCAAGCTCTTCAACATGGTCGGGCCGGACGTCGCGTTCTTCGGCCAGAAGGACGCCCAGCAGCTCGCGGTCATCCGCCGGCTCGTGACCGACCTCGACTTCCCGATCCGCATCGACGCCGTGCCGACGCAGCGCGCCGCGGACGGGCTCGCGCTCTCGAGCCGCAACGTCCGCCTGCGCCGGGCCGACCGCGAGCGCGCGCCGGCGCTGCACCGCGCGCTGCGCGCGGCCGAGCGGGCCGTCGAGGATGGCGAGCGCGACGCGGCCAGGATCCGCGCGGCTGCGCTGGCAGCCATGGACGACTTCGGAGTCGAGCCCGAGTACCTCGAGCTCGTCACGCCGGAGAGCCTCGAGCCCGTGACGACGGTGGACGGCCGTGTGCTGGTCGCCGTCGCCGCGCGGATCGGAGGGACACGACTGATCGACAACGCGTTGATCGACACCCCTGCCGCCGCCGGCGGGGGACGGTCCGGGGGGCCGTCACATGACACGAACGATGCTGAAATCGAAGATCCACCGGGCGACCGTGACCGACAGCGACCTGCACTACGTCGGTTCGATCACGGTCGACCCCGAGCTGCTCGAGGAGGCTGACATCCTCGAGCACGAGCAGGTGCACGTCGTCGACGTCGACAACGGCGCCCGCTTCGAGACGTACACGATCGCCGGCGAGCGCGGCTCGGGCACGATCCAGGTCAACGGCGCCGCCGCCCGCCTCGTCCACCGCGGCGACACGATCATCGTCATCTCCTACGCGCAGTACGCGCGGGAGGAGCTGGAGCACTACGAGCCGCGGGTCGTCCACGTCGACCGCGAGAACCGGATCATCGCGGCGGACGCCCAGGTGGCGACGCTGCTCACGTAGGGAGCGACCATGTCCACGCTGCCCCAGATCAGCATCCCGAACGACGCGTCGCGCCTGCCCGTGACGCTACCGCGGCTGGCCGAGAAGAAGGCGCTCGGCGAGCCGCTCGTCATGGTCACCGCGTACGACTACCCGAGCGCGCTGGCCGTCGACGCCCGCATGTCGACCTCGTCCTCGTCGGCGACTCCGGCGCGATGACCGTCCTCGGCTACGACTCGACCGTCCCCGTCCAGCTCGAGGAGCTGCTGATGCTCGCGCGGGCGGTCCGCCGCGGGCTGCGGACGCCGTTCATGGTCGGCGACCTGCCGTTCGGGTCCTACGAGGTCTCGGACGAGCAGGCGGTTTCCGCGGCGATGCGGTTCGTCAAGGACGCGGGCTGCGACGCGGTGAAGCTCGAGGGCGGCGGGCCGGTTTCCGTCGCCCGCGCGCGGGCGATCGCCGGTGCCGGCATCCCGGTCATGGGGCACGTCGGCCTGACGCCGCAGACCGCGACCGCGCTCGGCGGCTACCGGGCCCAGGGGCGCAACGCGGAGGCGGCGGCGCGCGTCGAGCGCGAGGCGCTCGCGCTCCAGGAGGCGGGCTGCTTCGCGATCGTCTTCGAGGCGATCCCGTCGGCGGTGGCCGAGCGGATCATGCCCCGGATGGAGGTCCCGGTCATCGGGATCGGCGCCGGGCCGTCGACCGATGGCCAAGTGCTCGTCTTCCACGACCTGCTGGGCATCCGCGAGGGGCGCGGCGCGAAGTTCGTGCGCCGCTACGCCGACCTGCTCGACGAGATGACCGCGGGCGTCGCGCAGTTCGCGGGCGACGTGCGCGAGCGCCGCTACCCCGGCCCCGAGCACGAGTACTCGATGCCGGCGGAAGAGCTCGCCCGCTTCAGCGCCGGGCGTTAGTCGCCGTCGCCGTACGCGATCTGCCGGAGCACCTTGGCGGGTGCTCCGGCGGCGATCGAGAACGGCGGGATGTCGGTGGTCACCACCGAGTTCGCGCCGATCACGCAGCGCTCGCCGATCGTCACGCCGCTCGTCACGACGACGTTCGCGCCGCACCACACGTTGTCGCCGATCCTCGTCGGGCCCTTCGTCGTGAAGCCCTGCCACGTGACGGGCGTGTCGCGGTCGTCGAAGCGGTGGTTGGCGTCGGTCACGAAGCAGCCGTTGGCGAACATGCAGTGGTCGCCGATCTCGACGAGCTCGTGGGCGGCGACCATCACGTTGCGGTTGAGGAAGCTGCCCTCGCCGATGCGGACGCGGCCCGTCTCGGCGATCGTCACCCAGACGCCGGGCTCGAACAGCGTCCCCTCCCCCAGCTCGAGCCGCCCGGCGTCGAAGGACTCGAGCACGTTGCCGCTGATCGGCCAGCGGCAGAACGCGCGGCGGCGGGCGAAGTGCAGGTGGATGCGGGCCCGATTCCACGGCAGCGTGTTGCGCTCGTACCAGCGCCACTTCTGGAGCCACAGCTTGAGGTCGTCGCGGGCGATCACCGGCGGCACGCTATCCCCTCGCGCCCGCCAGCTCGCGCACCGCGTCCGCCGCCGGCACGACCGCGTGGATGTGGCGGACGCACTCACCGGCGTAGAGCGGCGTCACCTCGACGAGCCGGTCCGGCGCTCCCTCGAGCGGCGCCGCCGGGCCGAAGAGCGGCAGCCACGGCCGCTGCGCCGCAGGGAGCCGCCCGGCCGCCACCTCGAGCGGGAGCACGCGGCCGAGTGCGCTCGTCGCCCCGGTCAGCGCCGCCGTGAGGCGGGGCCGGCCCGCCCAGCGCTCCGTCGCCTCGTTCGGGAGGACGCGGTGGCGCGCGGGCCAGCCGAAGCCGAAGAGCTTCGTGTCGATCGTCTTCGGCGCGCCGACCGCCCGCTGCTTGTAGAGCGGGTGGGCGAACGACTCGTCGGTGAGCAGGAACCGCGACCCGGCCACGGCGGCGTCGGCGCCCGCCGCGAGCACCGCGTCGACGTCCTCGCGCCGCGCGACGCCGCCCGCCGCGAGCACCGCCCCCCCCCGCGCGGGGGCGCGCGCCCGCGGGAGGAGCTCGGCGCGCCGCTCGTGGCCGTCAAGGTGCCCGCCGGCCTCGACGCCCTGGGCGATGACGCCGTCCGCGCCCTCGGCGAGCGCCCGCTCGACGCCCTCCAGCGACCCGACCTGGTGCAGCACGACGATCCCGCGCTCGCGAAGCGCCGCGACGAGCTCGGCGTCGAAGCCGAAGAAGAGGACGACGGCGACCGCCCCGCCGTCGGCGCACGCGTCGACATGCTCGCGGCGCGTGAACGGGACGAGCAGGTTCGCGGCGACGGGCCGCCCGCCGGCCCGCTCGCGAGCGGAGCGCAGCTCGCGCCGCATCGCTTCGGGGCCGCGGATCCCGACGGTCCCCAGCCCGCCGGCCGCGGACACGGCGCCGGCCAGCGCCGCGCCCGCGATTCCACCGCCCATGCCGGCCTGGACGACCGGGTGCTCGACTTCGAGGCGTTCGAGGAGGGCGGTCACCGGTCGGCCTTCCGGAATCCCTTCGCGAACGCGCGCACGGGAGCAGGGTGCCCGGAGGGGTCGCTTGCGAGTCGCGGCGAGCGGCGGGCGGCGCCCGGCACCGCTCCCCTTCGCACCGCTCCTTCGACACTTCGCGCGGCCCGGCAGCACACTGCGCCGCTCCACAGGAGACGTCCTTCTCGCAGGAGTTCTCGGCGAAGAAGAGCGGCCGCTGAGATGCCGGTCGGGACGACGACGGGGGCGGCGCTTGCTCGAAGTCGTCGTAGAGGATGAGATAGAGGTCGCCGCCGACGACGAAGCTCCCCGTGGTCGGGACCTCCCAACGAGCGCGGAAGGGCTTTGTCTGGCTGGTCGGGCGAACAGCTGCCGTGTAGGTGGCCTTGGCCCGCGAGGTCCAGAGATTGGAAGCCACGCTGGCGTAGAGCTTGTCCTTGCCACCAGTTGGATGAGGTCCGAGGTGAAACTCGCCCTGCGTTGGCCACCAATCGCTGCGCGCATCGGCCGGTGGCGGGCTCGTCGTCTTCTTGATCCGGCGGTTGATATCGAGGTGGAGCCAGACCGCGATCGCGACTCGCCTGAGGGCCTCAGACGGCTTGCGCCCGTTGCACCCGACGGGAGCGGGCTGGAAGGAGAAGTTCGTCTTCATCGACACGCTCAAACGCAGGTCGCAGTCGCGGACGAGGTCCGACATCCGCGGCGCCTTGGCGGCGGACGCGGGAGCGGCGGTGGCGGCGGTCAGGAGCCCGCAGGAGGCGAGGACGGCGCAGGAGAGATTCGCGAGGATCCTGCGCGCCGCCGCGCGTCCTCGCATCGGGGGAGACCCTGAACCTCGGACCCGAGCCGGCCCGCCCGTCGCCCTACGCCGCGACCGGCGCCTTGCGCCGGGGCTTCGCGCGCCCCTTGCCGCGGCGCACCGTCGGCGCGGCGGGCGTGACGAGCTCGGCGAGGAACCGGCCCGTGTGCGACTCAGGCGTTCCGGCGACCTGCTCGGGCGTGCCGACCGCCACGACGGTGCCGCCCTCGTCGCCGCCCTCCGGCCCCATGTCGATCAGCCGGTCCGCCGTCTTGATCACGTCGAGGTTGTGCTCGATGACCACGACCGAGTTGCCCTGGTCGGTGAGGCGGTGCAGCACGTCGAGCAGCCGCTCCACGTCGGCGAAGTGCAGGCCCGTCGTGGGCTCGTCGAGGATGTAGAGCGTCATCCCCGTCGCCACCTTCGACAGCTCCGTCGCCAGCTTCACGCGCTGCGCCTCGCCGCCCGACAGCGTCGTCGCCGGCTGGCCGAGCCGCATGTAGCCGAGCCCGACGTCGTTGAGGGTCACGAGCCGGCGCCGGATCTTCGGGATGTGCTCGAAGAACTCGAGCGCCTCCTCGACCGGCATGTCCAGCACGTCGGCGATCGTCTTGCCCTTGAACCGGACCTGGAGCGTCTCGCGGTTGTAGCGCTTGCCGTGGCACTGCTCGCACGGGACGTAGATGTCCGGCAGGAAGTGCATCTCGATCTTGATCTGGCCGTCGCCGCGGCAGATCTCGCAGCGCCCGCCCTTGACGTTGAACGAGAAGCGCCCGGGCTTGTAGCCGCGCGCCCGCGCCTCCTGCGTCTTGGCGAACAGGTCGCGGATGACGTCGAACAGGCCGGTGTACGTCGCCGGGTTCGAGCGCGGCGTGCGGCCGATCGGCGACTGGTCGACCTGGATGATCTTGTCGAGCTGATCGAGGCCCTTGACGCCCTTGTGGCTGCCCGGCCGCTGCCGCGCACGGTGCAACCGGTTCGCAAGCGACTTGTAGAGCACCTCGTTGACCAGCGTCGACTTGCCAGACCCCGACACGCCGGTGACGCACGTCAGCGTCCCGAGCGGGATCCGCGCGTCGACGTTCTTGAGGTTGTGCTGCTTGACGCCAAGGATCTCGACGTGCCCGGTCGGCGTGCGCCGCTTGGCGGGCACCGCGATCGACCGCTTGCCGCTGAGGAACTGGCCGGTCAGCGACTTCGGATTGGCCATGACCTGCTCGGCGGTGCCCTCGGCGACGACGTGGCCGCCGTGCTCGCCCG
>JAUJPF010000093.1 GCA_030447275.1 Solirubrobacteraceae bacterium
GCTCCCCGTGGGTGGTGAGGTCGCCGGCCAGCAGGATGAGGTCGACCTGCCCGGCCGCCGCGGCGAACGCGGAGGCGAGTGCGTCGCGGTCGGTGTGCAAGCCGCAGTGCACGTCGCCGGCGGCGGCGATGCGCAGGCGCGGCTCCTCCTTCTCGGCAGCGGGCTGACCTTCGGCTTCGACGGGCATCGACGGGGTCCTTACCCGGGTAGGCCGGGAACCCATGCCCGACCACGAGCCCTCCTTCGCGGAGATCGAGCACGCGCTCAAGCGCAGCGTCGCCGCCCTGCGCGACGCGGAGATCCCCTTCCTGCTGGGCGGCAGCCTGGCCTGCTGGGCGCGCGGCGCGCCCGAGACCCGCCACGACCTCGACCTGATGATCCGCCCCGAGGACGTCGAGCCCGCGCTCCGGGCGCTCGAGGCCGCCGGGATGCGCCGTGAGGTGCCGCCCGAGGAGTGGCTCGTCAAGGCCTACGACGGCGACATCCTCGTCGACCTCATCTACGGGCCGAGCGGCATGACGATCGACGAGAACGCCTTCGCGCGCGGCGAGGACCTCGACGTGCTCTCGATGCGCATGCCGGTCATGGCGCTCGAGGACGTCGTCGTCACGAAGCTCAACGCGATGACGGAGCACTCGATCCGCTACGAGAGCCTGATCGGGATCTCGCGCGCGCTGCGCGAGCAGATCGACTGGGAGGAGGTGCGCGAGCGCACGCGCGGGCTGCCGTTCGCCGACGCGTTCTTCGTGCTGCTCGACGGCCTCGGGATCGTCTCCGCGGGTTCCCTCGCGACGGAGCCGGGGTAAGGCTCCGCCATGGCTGCCCCCTCACTCACCCGCGGCCGGCTGCGCCGGCTCGCCGAGTTGCGCCCCGATCACGGCAAGGTGCTGTCGGTCTTCCTCAACCTGGACCCCAGCGAGTTCGCCACCGGCGGCGCGCGCGCGACCGCGATCACCTCCCTGCTCACCGAGGCGAGCCACAAGGTCGAGGAGGCCGACGGGCTCTCGCACGACGAGCACACCGCGCTGCGCGAGGACGTCGAGCGGGTCCGCGGCGTGCTCGAGGCCCCCGACCTCGCGGCGGGCGGCGCCAAGGGCGTCGCGGTCTACGCCTGCGGTCTCGTCGACGTGCTCGAGGTCGTCTCCCTCGCCCACCCCACCGACTCCTTCGCGGTCGTCAACGACTCGCCGCTCGTCGAGCCGCTGGTCATGCAGGGCGAGGCCGAGCGGTGGTGCATCCTGCTCGCCAATCGCCGCAGCGCGCGCCTGCTGACCGGCAACGAGGACGGGTTCGAGGTGGTCGCCCGCATCGATCACGACGTCAAGGGCCAGCACCAGCAGGGCGGCTGGTCGCAGGCGCGCTACGAGCGCTCGGTCGAGGAGGAGAAGCGCGACCACCTCGAGGCGGTGGCGATCGAGCTCTTCCGCCACCTGCGCCGCAGCCCGTTCGACCGGCTGCTGATCGGTACGCCGCCCGAGCTCACGAACGAGATGGAGGGGCACCTGCACCCCTACCTGACCGAGCGGCTCGCCGGGCGGATCTCCATCGACATCGAGAACACGACGGTCGAGGACGTCCGCGCCGTCGCCGCGCCGGTGATCGACGAGGACCAGGCCTCCCGCGAGCGCGCGCTGCTCGACCGCTTCAACCAGGAGGTCGGCCGCGGGGGCAGAGCCGCCGCCGGGCTCGACGACACGCTGGCCGCGCTCAACGAGGCCCGCGTCGAGGTCCTGCTCTTCGACGACGGGTACCACGCCGCCGGCATGGTCGAGACGACGACCGGGATGCTGACGAGCGACACCGGCACCGTTGCCGTCGACGACCCCCAGCTCGAGGTCCGCGACGACATCCTCGAGTCCGCGATCGAGAAGGCCATCGAGCAGGCCGCCGACGTGCGGGTGATCCGCCGCTTCGGCGATCTCGGCCCGCACGGCGGCATCGGCGCGATCCTCCGCTTCTGATGGAGCCGGCGAGCTTCGCCCTCTCGCTCGCCGCCGAGGACGCCCGCCTCGCGCTCGCCGCGGCGGCCCGCTCGGAGCTCGGGCTGCCCGTGCTCGACGCGGTTCCCCGGCAGATGGCGGACGCCGTGGAGGCGGGCCACGGCGGCAAGGACATAACCGCGATGTTCCTCTTCTCGTGCCCCGCGCCCTGATCGTCGTCGACTACCAGAACGACTTCACGCCCGGCGGCGCGCTCGGCGTGGCGGAGGGCGACGTCATCGCGCCGCGGATCA
The DNA here is from genome assembly GCA_030447275.1 of Solirubrobacteraceae bacterium. Taxonomy (GTDB): domain Bacteria; phylum Actinomycetota; class Thermoleophilia; order Solirubrobacterales; family Solirubrobacteraceae; genus CADCVT01. The sequence continues at coordinate 2,234 of JAUJPF010000093.1, forward strand.
ACGAGCTCGCGGCCTCGGGCGACTACGACCTGGTGGTCGCCACGCGCGACTGGCACCCGCCCGACCACGGCTCGTTCACCGAGCAGGGCGGCACCTGGCCCGTGCACTGCGTGCAGGGGACGGATGGCGCGGAGCTGCACCCCGCGCTCGAGCAGGCGCACGTCGACGTCGTCGTCGACAAGGGGCAGCCCCGCGACACGGAGGGGTACTCGGGCTTCCAGGCGACGCCGCTGGCCGGCCTCCTCGCCGAGCGCGGGATCGACGAGGTCACCGTGGTGGGGCTCGCGACGGACTACTGCGT
>JAUJPF010000038.1:0-9730 GCA_030447275.1 Solirubrobacteraceae bacterium
GGGGGGGGGGGGGGGGGGGGGGGGGCCCCCCCCCGCGCGCGCGGGGGGGGGCGGGGGGGGGGGGGGGGGGGGGGGGGGGGGGCCCCCCACCCCCCCCCCCCCGGGGGCGGGGGGGGGCGGGCGCGGCCCCCCCCGCACCCGCACTAGACCAGCGCGGGCTCGCGGACGAGCTCGCCGCCGCCGATGATCGCGAGGATCTCCTCGGCGGCGCGCTCGAACTCGTCGTCCGAGAGCACCGGCGTGCCCTCGAAGGGCAGGTCGCGCTGGATCTCGCACCACGAGCGGCAGCCGGTGTACGCGTCCTTCACCTTGACCGTCACCGGCCGCGGGATCCGGTACGTGCGCAGCAGCAGGACGTGGAGCGGATGGCGCCGCTTCCACGCGAGCCGCTTCTCGGCGTAGTCCGTGGTCCAGACGTAGTAGGGGGAGAGGGCGTCGACCGTGCGCGGGTCGGTGATCGTGACGTGTGCCGCGACCTCCGCCCATGCGCGGATGCGTACGCGCTCGGGCTGGGCGATGCCGCCGTCCTGCGTGAGCGCCTCGACCGGCGGCTCGCCGTCGGCCCAGACGCCCTCCTCGAGGGCCCGCGCCAGCTCCGGCTGGTGCGACTCGCGGACGAGGTCGTTGTGCTGGTGGTCGAACGTGGGGTAGAGGAAGAAGCGGTCGTGCTCGAGCCGGAAGTGCTTGCCGGTCTCCCGGATGCCGCCCTTCCTGAGCGTGACGAGCTGCTCGCCCTCCGCAAGCGCGCGGACGGTCACCGCCCATTCCTTGAAAGCGATAGGCATGGAGTCAGATTTCGGTTGCGAACAACAAGGAATCCCGAGCGCCCCAACGGTTGGGACAGGGCGACGGGACTGCTCTGATCGTGCCACAGAACGCCCGAAATCCCAAATCTTCCGCAGAAACCAACCATCTGGCGCGCCGATATGGCGCGCGTCCGCCAGATCGGCTAGAGGCGGGCTCCGGCCAGCCCCTCCAGGACTTCTATGACCGCCGCGAAGTCGTCCGCGCCGTGCCCGCGGCCGACGGCGGCGCTGAGGATCTCGCGTGCGTCGGCGGCGGCCGGGAAGGGGACGCCGGCGGCCTGCGTCTCCTCGAGACACAGTCGGACGTCCTTGAGCATGTGCTCGGTCTTGAACAGCGTGGCGTAGTCGTGCGATCGCATCGGCCCGGCCTTGAGGTCGAGCATCGCCGACCCCGCAGAGCCCGCGCCCATGACCGCGACCAGCGCGTCGAGGTCGACGCCGGTGGCGCGTCCCGCGAGCAGCGCCTGGCCGAGCGCGATCGCGTTGGCCACCGCGACCGCGTTGTTGAGGAGCTTGACCATCTGGCCGTGGCCCAGCTCGCCCGCGTGGACGATGGTCTCGCCCATCGCCTCGAACAGCGGGCGCGCCCGGTCGACGTCCTCGGCGGCGCCTCCGGCCATGATCGTGAGGGTGCCGGCCTCGGCCTTCGGCGACGAGCCGGTGACCGGGGCGTCGACGAAGCGCAGCCCGCGCTCGCCCAGCGCGGCGCCGATCGCCCGCGCGGCGGTAGGCCCGATCGTCGACATGTCGACGACGAGCGTCCCTTCGGCGGCGCCGTGCGCCGCGCCGCCGTCGCCGAGCAGGACGGACTCGACCTGCGGTCCGTCGACGACCATCGTGACGACGACCTCCGCGCCGGCGGCGGCCTCGGCCGGCGTGGCCGCGACCGCGCCGCCGAACGCGTCGGCGCGCGAGCGGGTCCGGTTCCAGACGACGAGCTCGTGGCCGGCGTCGCGGAGGTTCGCCGCCATGCGGGAGCCCATGATCCCGAGCCCGAGGAAGGCGACGCGCATGGGACGCGATGCTACGCGGCGAGCGCGCGGGTCAGCGCGCCGCGCGCCGCCAGTCGCGCGGCGCGAACCCGTGCGCCTGCTTGAAGCGCCGGCGGAAGTACGACGGGTCCTGGAAGCCGGCGCTGCGGGCGATCCTGTCGATCGGCGCGTCGGTCTGGGCGAGCAGCGCGCGCGCCTCGGCCATCCGGCGCTCGGCGATCCAGTCGTTGACCGTCCGGCCCGTGAACCGGCGAGCGCTCCGCGCGAGGTTCGCCGGCGAGCGAGCGATCCCGACCGCGACGTCGTCGAGCGAGATGTCGTCGTCGTAGTTCTCCTCGATGAACTCGAACAGGGCGGCGATCGCCTGCTGCTGGACGTGCTCGCTGGTCGGCATCGCCTGCGCGAGCCGTGCGAGGTCGATCAGCAGCAGGAACGTGATCGCCCGCGCCGCCTGCTCGTATCCGCGCCCGCGCGTGCGCAGCTCGTCCTCGAGCGCCTCGAGCCGCAGGCTCCACGCGCCACACTTCGCCTCGGGGACGACGAGCCGCCCGTGGGCGGTGTGGACGAGCGCGAACCACAGCGGGTCGCCAGGCTGCGGCAGCCCGACGTCGTCGCCGCCGGAGCGGCCGACGAGCGCGCTCGGAGCGAACCGCACCACCCACCCCGTCGCCGTGCCGAGGCCCTGCCCGTCGTGACACTCGCCGGGCGCGGCGACGCACAGGCTGCCGCGCGGCGCCTCCCACGTCGCCGGGCCCTGCCGGTGCCTCCCCCGGCCGCCCTCGACGAAGATCATCGTCACGTACTGGCACAGCCGCGGACCCCCCGCGAGCATCTCGCCGTCGCCCTCCAGCCGGCAGGCGGAGATCCCGACCGGATGCTCGGCGAAAGCGAACGGTAAGGAACGGGCGGTCGGGGGAACGCGCGCGAGGGTAGCGTGCCTTCAGCATTCGGTGAGCGCAAAAGCGGTCACAACCGTCATGGTTCTGTGCGCCGATCGTCCTCCCTCGTGTGCTTAGGGTTTCGGCGACCGCCGGGGTGGCGGTGAGGAAGGGCTCGCACGAGACCTAGGGATGGGGGGGAAGCACCATGCATGGACTGCTGCGCCGACGGCTGCTGTCGGCTCTCGCGCTGGCCGTCGCGACGACCGCCGTGCTGGTGCCCCAGCTTGCCGTGTCCGCCGACGAGCGCCCCGCGCCCGCGCCCGCGCCCGCGGCGCCCGATCGTTCGCCGCGCGGCGAGCATTCCGAGGTCAAGGTCCAGCAGGGGACGGCGGAGAGCGATCGCAGCCTCCCGGCGAGAAGCGACGAGCGGCTGCGCGAGGTGGCCGAGCGCGGCGAGGCCGCCGCGAAGCGCCGCAAGGAGAAGCTCGACGAGCCCGAGCAGCGCGCCGCCCGCGGCCGCTCGCGCCACGCGTTCAGCGGCCTCTCGGCTGCCGAGGCGCTCCAGGTCGCCGTCGACGAGCAGCCGTCGATGTTCCAGATGCCGATGTCGCCGCTGGGCAACCTCGGCGCCAGCGAGGAGATCGCCTCCTACCTCAGCGATACGCAGGTCCTCATCGACAACCCGGACGGCCGGCGCTCCCTGGTCGAGTCGACGGTCCCGCTGCGCGACGAGAACGAGGACGGCAGGAAGGCGCCGATCGACCTCGCGCTCGAGCCGGACGAGACGGACGGCCAGCTCGAGCCGCGCAACCCGCTCGTCGACCTGACGATCGACCGGTCCGAGGCGCGCGTCCGGTTCAAGAGCCACGGCGTCGGCCTCCAGGCCGCCCCGGGCGCCTCCGCCGGCGCGGCGAAGCTCCGCGGCGGCCAGGCGTTCTGGGCGAACGTCGCTCACGACACCGACCTCTCGATCGCCGCGGTCCCGACCGGCCTCCGCACGTACCACGTGCTGCGCTCGGAGACCGCGCCGGAGCGCCTGGCGCTGCAGTTCGACCTGCCCGCGGGCGCGTCGCTCGCGCCGCTGTCGGGCGGCATGGGCGCCCGCCCAGGCCAGTCGCTCCCCGGCGCCGAGGTGGTCAAGGACGGCAACAAGCTGGTCGCGATCTCAGCGCCGCGCGCCTGGGACGCCGACGGCCGGCCGATGAAGACCGACTTCGTCCTTCAGGGCAACAACCGCTACGTCATCCGCATCGACCACCGCGGCGAGGACGTCCGCTACCCGGTCGTCGTCGACCCGGAGGTCATCGACTACTTCCACAACTGGAAGGACAACGGCGCGGTCGGCTTCGGCGGGCAGACCTGGCGCGGCTACCGCGACGGCGGCGGGCGCTACTGGGGCGGCTGGACGTACGACAACCCGTACGGCTCGCCGAAGTTCAACGGCTACATGGGCGACTCGTACATGGGTCGCGGCCTCTACATCTACAACCGCTCGTACCAGTGGTTCAACTCGGGCGAATACGGCCAGTGGCTGTACTGGATGCCGCGCGGCGCGCGCATCTACCGCGCCGACTGGGCGTGGCTTGCCCACGACGCGTGGGCCAACCCGAACAACTGCATCGTGAACGCGGGGTGGTCGGCCCAGCGCTGGGACTGGGAGCCCGGCACGTGGTGGAACTGGGACCCGCCGTCGCAGACGCACGGCGAGCCCTTCATGCGCTGCAACAACTGGTACCACGCCGGCTGGGCGCACAGCATAAACTGGTTCAGCGACCCGCGCGACGAGAACGTCGCGGTCTTCCGCAACGGCTTCTGGGGCGGCAACTGGGCGCACAACTTCACCACCTACACCGGCGGATCGATCATCTTCATGCGCGACCACCGCGTGCCCGAGATGGTCGCCCAGGAGCTGCCGGGCGGCTGGGTCAACTCCGGCGCGCGCTTCAACCTGCGCGGCTGGGACGACGGGCTCGGCATGAAGCGCGTCGTGCTGCGCTCGCCGGCGACCCCGACGTGGAGCAGCAACTACACGAACGAGAACGCCTGCACTGGGACCTACGACGGCAACAGCAACGCCAACCGGCGGTGCTGGGACTGGATGGGCGTCACCGCCTACGTCAACGAGCTCGCCGAGGGCGAGAGCGTCCCGATCGAGCTGGTCGGCACCGACATCGTGCAGAACACCCAGGTCGGCCGCTGGCACCTCAACGTCGACCGCACCGCGCCGACGCTCTCGTTCACGGGCGACGCGTACACCAAGCGCCACTGGCAGAACGGCGTGCGCTCGTTCACCGTCACCGCCGGCGGCGAGGGCTCGACCGCGTCGGCGAGCAGCAAGCGCTCCGGCGTGCGCAAGCTCCAGTTCTTCGTCGACGGCGTCGAGCGCGACGCTGAGGGCGACCGCCCCTGCCCCGGCTCGTCGTGCGGCGCGACGAAGACCTACAACGTCGACATGGGCGCGCTCGCCGAGGGCCGGCACGCGTTCAAGGTCCAGGTCACCGACTGGGCGGGCAACTCCACCTGGCAGCGCTGGCGGGTGACGATCGACCGCGGCGCGCCGCAGATCACCGGGCTCTCCGGCCCGGTGCACGACGATGTCTTCCTGCGCGGCCAGTCCCAGCGCCTCCGCGTCGACGGGACCGACGGCATCACGCCGCCGCCCGCCGCCGCCACCGACGACCGCCACGAGCCCGACATCCGCGCCGGCGCCCGCGACGCCGTGCTCTACCTCCAGGCCGACGCCGGCGAGCCGTGGGTCGAGCGCACCCGCTGGAGCCGGTACTCCTGCTCGACCGGCAACTGCACGATCAACGCCGACCTCTACCTCAACGCGGCCAACACCGCGATCCGCGAGGGCCGGCACAACGTCAGGCTGGTCGTCAGCGACTTCGCGGACAACGCCGTCGAGATCCTGAGGCGCAAGCGGCCGAGCGAGGCGAGCGACTCGCCGTGGGAGACGGTGATCGACCGCGGGGTGGCGCGCCCCGCCGACTCGGGCGAGCTGTCCACTCGCGCCGGGAAGTTCGTCAACCGCCCGATGACGCTGCATGTCGAGGCGCCCGACGGCTCGACCGCCTCGCGGCCGGAGGAGCGCTCCGGGATGCGGACGGTCGAACTGCTTGTCGACGGCGCGTCCGTCGACGCCACGATGCCGGAGGCGCAGCGCCTGGACAACCCCTCGTGCCCGGGCGGGAGCTGCGCGCTCTCGGGGGACCTGCGGTTCGACCCCAACGCCGTCGTCGAGGGCTGGCGCCGTCTCAGCCTGCGGGTCACGGACTTCGTCGGCAACACGAGCACGTACGACCTGTACAGCGTGCTCGTCGACCGCGGCCCTCCGACCGTGCGCCATGAGCACGTGCGCGACGTCGCCGGGTGGCACAAGGACGGCCAGACCGCAGAGACCGCGCTCATCGCCAACGACGCCGTCGGCGGCGTGGAGCGGATCGAGCTGCACTCGCCGCGCCTTCGCGCCGACGGCACCGTGCGCATCGACGTCGACGCCCAGACGATCCCCTGCGACGCCAGCGGCCAGTGCCGGCGCGTCGACGTGACGCGCGCGTTCACCTACGGCCCCGACCACCCGACGCGCGGGCGCATGCCGGAGGGCCGCAACTCGCTCAGCGGGGCCGCCTACGACGCCGCCGAGAACCGCTCGCCGAACACGTCGTGGGCGTACCGCGTCGACCGCACGGCGCCCGACACCGCGGTCTCCGGCTCGCTGAAGACTGCCGAGAACACCGTCCTCGTCCGCAGCGCGTACGAGCTGCAGGTCCGCGCGACCGACGGCACGCGGCCGGCCGACGTCGACGCGCCGACGCCCGGCGAGCGCGCTGAGGAGCGCTCCGGCGTGCGCAGCATCGAGGTCTTCGCCCGCCACGAGGACCCGCTGAAGCCCGAGGCCGAGTGGCGGTGGCAGCGCCAGGACGGCCTCGTCGAGGACTGCTCGGAGGAGGGGAGCTGCGCCCGCGGCTTCGACTGGACCCTGCGCACGCGCGAGTTCGCGCCCGGCCCGTACAGCGTGAAGGTCGAGACGCGCGACCAGCTCGGACACCTGAAGACCGACCAGTTCAAGGTGACGGTGGGCCTGCGCCTGGCCGAGCCGCAGGACGCGCTCGGGCTCGAGGAGTGGTACCAGCTCGACTCCACGGACACCGGGGGCGACACCCAGGCCCACGTGAACCTGGGCACCGGCAACGTCGTCTGGCACTCGACGCCGATCGTCAACCCCGGCCGCGGGCTGTCGTCGGTGGTCAACCTCACCTACAACTCGCAGCGGCGCTCGGAGGACGCCGGCCAGGCGCTCACCGACCTGACCGTCGCCGAGGTCCCGCTCGCGCACAACGAGGTGGGCGCGACCGTGAACCTGGCCGAGCCGCACGGGCTGCGGCCCGACGAGCTGCCGGTCGGCTACAGCGAGGCCGGCCAGAACGTCTCGCTCGGTGTCTCCGGCGTGACCCGCCTCAACGAGCCCCTCGACGTCACCCGCGCGCTCGCCGGCGGTCCGATCGAGCTGACCGACGCCGACGGCACGAACCACGTGTTCGAGCCGGCCGACGGCTCGGTGGCGGGCGTCGCCGCCGACTCGTTCGTCGGCCCGCCCGGCGTGGATCTGCACCTGCGCCGCTTCTCGGCGAACAAGCCGGGGTCGATGACGATCCCCGGCCAGCTCGGGCTGCTCGAGGACCAGAAGCGCACGTGGGCGATGACCCGTGCGGACGGCGTCACGCACTTCTTCGACCAGTTCGGCTATCAGACGTTCATCGTCGACCGTGACGGCAACACGCTCGAGTTCGTCTACGAGAACCGGTCCGCGACCGGCCTGGTCTGCGACGTCGTCGAGCTGCCGGGCGCGAACCTGCCGACCAACACGCCGCTGTGCTTCCGCAAGCTCGTCGCGGTGGTCGACGCCGCCGGCGCCGGCCGGCCGGCCGGCGACGCGATCCGCGAGCGGCGCTCCGTCACGTTCGAGTACTACTCGCGCGGGGTCGTCGACACCTCGGTGAACACCAGCACGCTGACGCCCGAGGAGCGGCCGTCCGGGCGCCTCAAGACCATCGTCGACCACGCCGGGCGCAGGACGAACCTCACCTACGGCGGCGGTTATCTCGACAAGGTCGAGCAGACCACCGCATCCGGGGCGAAGCTGCGCGACTGGAAGCTCGGCTACGAGGCGAGCGACGATCCCGACCGCGGCGGCCCGACCAACCTCGAGCCGCGCTACCTGGAGACGATCACCGACCCGCGCGGCGGGGTCACCGACATCGACTACGAGCGGCGCGACCAGCTGTCGCTCGAGCTCGAGGACCGGTTCTCGAGCCGGCGCGTGACGTCGATCCGCGACCGCCGCGACGGCAAGGGGCGCGACGCCGACCGCGAGCCGACCGACCTCGGAACCCAGTACCGGATCCTCGACGAGGACGACAACGGTCGCCGCTTCGTGCGCGCCGAGGTCGCCGACGCCCGCAGCGCGTGCAACCTCGAGACGCAGGAGGAGGGCCGGCGCAGCACGCCGTGCCACGTCTGGCGCCACCGCCTCGACGACCGCGCCCGCGCCTACGACATGCGTGACGCGCGCGACACGCAGACGCTGCTGACGTGGGACGCCCAGAACCGCCTGCGCCGGATGGTCCGCGCCGCCGGCACCGATCAGGCGTCGACCACGACGAGCACCTACAACCACAACGGCCTGCTCACCGACCAGACCGACCCGGCGGGCACGATCCACATCTCCTACGAGGACTCCGCCGGGCCGAGCGCCCTGCGCTCCCCGCGCGGCCACGACGCCAGCGGCATCTTCGTGTCGGACGCCGTCGGCATGACCGACCGCGGCGGCGACACGACGACGTTCACGCTCGACACGAGCCCGGCGCACGTGCACAAGGGGCGCGTGGTCGCGCGGCGGCTGCCGGGCGTCGCCAAGTCGGCGACGACCGAGTTCGATGGCGCGACGGGCCTCGTCATCGCCGAGACCGACGAGGAGGGGCGGCGCACCGAGTATCCGATCGAGGGCTACGACGAGAGCGGCCTGCCGCGGCGGACGAAGGACCCGAAGGGCGGCCTGTGGGTCCGCCACTTCGACGCCGTCGGCAACATGGTGCGCGAAACCGACCCGCGCAACGCGTCCGCGTCGCTGATCTTCGAAACCACGCCGAACGCGACCGACGTCTCGTTCACGAAGTACCTGAAGTACGACGGCCTCGACCGCCTCGCGGAGGAGCGGGCGCCGAAGCTGACCGGTGACGCGGACGCGTCGAAGCGGCGCTGGAGCAAGCGCACGTGGCAGTACGACGCCAACGGCAACCTCGAGTTCCACGTCGACGCCGAGGACGCGCGGACCGACATCTCGTACACGCCGATGGACCTGCCCGATCTCGTCCAGCTGGCGGCGACCGAGCACGCGAACGAGGAGGGGAGGGCCCGCGAGGTCACCGACCTCGAGTACGACGAGGAGGAGAACCCGCGCGAGCAGGACAACGACGGCGGCGGCGCCGGCGCCGCCGACGACCGGCGTCAGACGATGACCTACGACGAGATCAACCAGCTCGTCACCCAGACCCGGCACTCGGCGCGCGCGGACGACCCGGACCGGCTCGTGACCTCGTTCGCCTACGACCGCCGCGGTAACCGCGTCGGCGTCGTCGAGCCCGCTCGCAACCAGAAGTACGGCAACGACAACGCGGCCGTCAGCGCGACGATCCCGTCGCGCCGGCGGGCCACGATCGAGTACGACCTCGCCGACCGCGCCACCGCGCACGTCGAGGATCCGGGCGGCCTCGCGCTGCGCAGCGAGACCCACTACAACGCCGACGGCAACGTCGACTACGAGCTCGACCCGCGCAACGCGAAGACCGACTACGACTACAACGCCCGCGACCTCGTCACCGACGTCACGCGGCACGTGACCGACCCGACGCAGGACGGGACCGTGCTGCGCAAGACGCACCGCGAGTACTACGACGACGGGCGCGTGAAGAGCGTCACGTCGCCGCGCGGCACCGCGACCACGACCGACGGCGACTTCACGACGACGATGACCTACGACGAGCTCGGC
>JAUJPF010000038.1:9830-29968 GCA_030447275.1 Solirubrobacteraceae bacterium
CGCGGCGGCGCAGTACGGCCCGGCACAGCTGAAGGTCGAGTACGAGCGCGACGCGGTCGGCTTGCCGGAGTGGGTGACCGACGCCCGCGGGCATCGCTTCCGCAACACCTTCTACGACACCGGCGACCTGCGCACCACGCAGCAGCCGACGTTCTGGAAGCTCGCGGCCGGCGAGAACGGGGAGTTCTCGCTCGGCGAGCGCTCGGCGAAGGAGATGGCCGAGATGGCGTCCGGCCGCGACCTCCCGACCGGTGAGGGGCACGGCGACCTCGGGCGCGTCGACCAGCAGGACAAGCCGGAACTGCTGCCCAAGGCGGGCACGCCCGAGCTCGTCTACGACGACGAGATGCGCCTGACCGGCATCAACCAGGCGGCGACCGAGCGCAACACCGACGGAACCGCGACCCAGTACGACTCGAAGATCGAGATCGGCCGCGACCCGCTCGGGCGCGTCAAGCGCATGGCCTGGCCACACGACGTGCGCGGCGACGACGGGGTCGCGGGCAACGGCCACATCGGCGAGCGCTACGGCTACGACCGCAACGGCAACCGGATCAGCTTCCGCTCCGGCACGGTGGCGGCGATCGACGGCGGCGGCGGCGTCGAGACGACCGTCGCCTACGACGGCTACGACCGCGAGATCAAGCAGACGCTTCCTCCGACCAGCGACGGTGGCGCCGGACGCGTGTTCACCCAGGAGCACGACGCGAACGGCAACACCATCTCGCGCACCACGCCGGCGCGCGGCGGCGCGACGTGGCGGACGGCGTTCGACGCGCTCGACCGGCCGATCGGCAGCCAGTCCCCGGTGCGGCGCACGCGCGGCGGGCAGACGACGACGGAGACCACCTGCGTCGGCTACGACGAGGCCGGCAACGCGGTCTGGGAGCGCGGCCCACGCGGCAACCTGCCGGGCGTCCCCGGCCGGCCCGGCAGCGGCACGGCGCTCGCCGACCTCTGCCCGCAGGGCGAGCAGCCGCCCGGGTCGCCGAGCACCGCCGGTTGCGACACCGACGACACCCCCGCAGCGGAGTGCTTCACGACGCGGCGCTGGTTCAACGCTGCGGGTGAGCTCGTCAAGGAGCGCGACGGCCACGGCCACGTGAGCACCTTCCGGTACGACCCGAACGGCAACCAGGTCCGCGAGGAGCAGCCCGGCGCGCGGGCGAGCGCGGACGGGTCGGTGAACCGCGAGGTCACGTGCCGCGAGTACGACGGCCGCGACCTGCCGTGGACGGAAACCACCGGGGTGCCCGAGGCCACCGGCTGCGACAGCGCGGGCGGCGCCGACGGCGAGCGCACAGCCGTCACCGAGTACGACGGCAACGGCAACCTGATCCGCCAGGTCAATCCGGCCGGCGTCGGCGCCACCCGGCGGCCGGGGACGGCGCTCGGGACCGACATGACGCCGGACTCCGACAAGGCCAAGAACGCCACCGTCTACCGCTACTCGACGGCGAACCAGATCCAGGCGCGCCTGCTGCCCTGGGACGACGAGGACGACGGCACGCGCTGGCGGCAGAACTACGACCTCGACGCCCGCGGCCGCGTCGAGCGGATCGCGGGCCCGTACAAGCAGGGCTTGAGCGAGCTGACCCAGATCACCGAGTACGAGCGCTACGAGACCGGGTGGATCCGGCGGTCCAAGGAGGAGGCCGACGACCCGAACCTGGCCGACGAGCAGAACGACCCGAAGGCGGCGCGCGGGCAGGTTGTGAGCTACGAGTACGACGGCCGCGGCAACCAGACCCTGTGGCGCAGCCAGATCCGCAAGGACGGCGACGACGTCGAGAAGCGGCGCGTCGAGCGGACGTACTTCCAGAGCGACAACCTCGAGAAGCGCACGGCGAGCGCCCCCGGCGACACGACCCGCACCTACACGTACGCGTACGACGCCAACGGCCAGATGACCACCATGCGCGACGCGCAGAACGACCACACGACGCACTTCTCCTACGACCTCGCGGACCGTTCCACCCGGGTCAACGAGTGCTGGGAGAAGGGCGACGACACCCGCACGACCTACGACGAGGCGGGCGAGGTCGAGACGCGCATGACCGACGGCCGCTACGCCGGGGGCACCTGCTCGGACCCGTCGAACTTCACCGACGGCAAGACCAGCACGTTCACCCGCGACTCGCTGGGCCACGAGGTGCGCACGGTCATCGATCCGGAGGGCTCGCAGTCGAACCGCCGCTTCGACACCACCTTCTGGCCGTCGGGTGAGGTCCGCACGCGGGTCAAGAAGCGCGCGTCCGGCAGCGACTGGGCGGAGACGGTCACCGAGTCGAAGTACTACGAGCGCGCCGGCCGACTCGGGCTGCGGGTCCGCGATCCGCAGACGGGCGACACGGACACGATCGACTACCAGTACGACAAGAACGGCAACCGGACGAAGGACGAGCGCGGCACGCACTCGTTCAACGCCCGTGACCAGCTCGTCCGGTGGGATCGCAAGAGCGGCGACACGCACGTGACCTACGGCGTCAACGGCGCCGGCGCGATCACGAGCAAGAACGACACCAAGGACGGCAGCTCGATGACGTACAAGACGATCGGCGATCGCATCGACTCGCTGACCGTCAGCCAGAGCGGCGTCTCCGCGACCTACAAGTACGAGCACGACGACCTCGGCAACGTCGTCAAGGTCTTCGACACCGAGCGCCCGTCCGACACGAAGTCGACGGTCACCTACGACTACGACCCGTTCAACCGCCTGCTCGGCAGCAAGGGCGAGGGGGTCGGCGGCGAGTCGTCGTACACCTACGACGCCTTGGATCGGCGCGACACGGAGACGAAGGGCTCGCAGCGCTTCGACCTGTCGTACGTCGGCATGAGCGAGAGCCTGTCCCAGCGCGAGGGCCTGGCGACCTCCAGCGACGGCACGGACACCGCCAACGGCACGAAGCGATTCGACTACGACTCCGAGATGACGCGGCTCGGCATGACCTCGACCGACCAGCAGGGGGCGACGAAGTACCGCTCGTACGCGACCGACGCCAACGGCTCGGTCGTCGGCCTGGAGAGCGACCAGGACGGCTCGGTCGCCGACAAGGACAAGTACGACTACGACCCGTACGGCCAGCTCGAGAAGAAGGAGAGCACCGGCGGCGGCCCGGTCACGCCCGAGGAGCAGGAGGAGCAGACGCGCTCGAGCATCCGCCAGCTCGCGGGCGTGGAGCGCAACACCGCCGAGGACGACCTCAGCCCGGACGCGCAGGAGAACCCGTTCCGGTACGAGGGCCACTACGCCAACAGCGACGGCACGTACGACATGCAGGCGCGTGCCTACCGGCCGGCCATCGGGCGTTTCCTCTCCGAGGACCGCTTCGAGGCCGCCAGCGGCGACTTCTCGCTGCAGGCCGACCCGCTGACCCAGAACCGCTACGCCTTCGCCGGCGGCAACCCGATCAACAACATCGAGTTCGACGGGCACGAGCCGTCCAGTTCGTTCACGAACGGCTGCGACTCGATGTACGGGTCGCGCTCCCGCTGCCTGCAGGAGAAGAACGGCCGGCGCCGCCTTGCCCAGGCCCGGCGATCGGCGGCCAGAGCTCAGCGGGGCGCCGCGAAGTCGGGTGTCCAGCTCAGCACGCCGCGGTGGCTCCAGAGCAAGGCTCAGCAGCGGGCCGCATTCCGGGCGCGCGCCGTGAACACCGCGAACCGCCTGTTCGCGGAGGCGACGGCGCCGCCGAAGCCGCGCGAGGACAAGGGCTTCGTCGACTACCTCGCGAACGACTTCGGCGGCGACTCGAAGGCGCTGATCGGAACCGACTTCGGGGTCGGCGACCCGAACTCGGAAACCTACCAGAAGGGCTACAAGTTCTACTCGCAGCCCGCGGCGCAGGTCGGGTCGTTCTTCGTGCCCGGTCTCGGCGTGCTCAAGGTCGGCAAGGGCTGGAACGCCGTCAAGGGCTTTGGTCGCATGGCCAAGACGGCCGGACGCCACCCGCGGCTGGCGGTGCGCGCGGCGCGGGTGCGCTTCGGGTACGAGCGAGCCGTCCCGAGGCTGAAGGGCGAAGGCGAGAAGCTCCTGGCGCAGGGCGTGCCCGAGCAGGACGTCGCGATGCGGCTGAACGCGGCCCGGCGCGAGCTCGGCCGTAAGCTGAAGGCGGACACGCCGGAGCCGTTCCACGGCCAGATGTACGAGCGCAACCGCAGGCTGTACGGTGACGAGCTGGGGCCGACCTACGAGTGGTTCAAGGCGAGGAAGGCGACCGACCGGCAGATCATCGAGTCGTCGGCGAGGACGGGCGGTCCGCTGTGGTTCCTGAAGTGAGCGAGGCGGGGCCGCAGCCCGTCCTGGTCCGCCGCCACGGCGACTTCTTCGAGGTGGCCGCGCTCGACCACGAGACCGGCGAGCTGCGGTCCCTCGAGGTTGACCCTCACAGCGTGGACGAGCACGGCGATTTCACCTGGCTCGGCGGCCACCTGATGGCGATCTACCGCAAGGGTGACGGGCTGTTCATCCGGCTCGACGATCGCCGGATCCCGGTGCGCCCGACGCTCCGGGCGGAGCTGCAGGGCCGGGTGTTCAAGCGGTTGCGGCTCGTCGGCGAGGAGCGCCGGGTGGCGGAGGTGAAGTACCGCCGCGGCTGGGACAGCTTCGCCTATCGTTTCGACTCCCTGGCCTATCAGGACGACGTGGCCCACGACTTCGGCAAGCTGGTCGCCCAGATCGTCAACGGGCCCGGAGGGCACGACGAGGTCTACCCGGCGGGGCGCGGCGCCTGACGAGCCGTCGACGTTCTGCATCCCGCGGCAGCGACCAGACGCCGTGCGCCATGGGCACCTACGCCATGCAGGCCCGTGGACCGGGCGCTTCCTCTCCGAGACCGCTTCGGCCGTCGCCCAGCCGCCGGGCGAGCTGATCGCATGCCCCTTACCGACGGCCATCGCATCGAGACGCGCCGCAGCACGAAGCACGTCCGCGTCGAACTCGACGGCGAGGTGCTCGCCGAGAGCGACCGCGCGGTCGAGCTCCACGAGGGAAGCCTCCCGGTCCGCTACTACGTGCCGCGCGAGGACGTGCGGATGGACCTGCTGATCCCGAGTCCGACGCGCTCCCACTGCCCGTTCAAGGGCGACGCGTCGTACTTCAGCGCGCCCGGCGCGCGCGACGCGTTCTGGTCCTACGAGCAGCCGTTCGACGACCGCGCGGACATCGCCGGGCTGATCGCGCCGTGGCCGGGCCGCGTGGAGGTCACCGCCAGCTAGCCGGGGCGGCCGTGGCCCCCGCCGCCGGGGGTTTCGATCCGCAGCCGCTGGCCGGCGCGCAGCTCGCCGGTGGCCTTCGGCGCGAGCTCCTCGCCGTCGAGCACGTTGCGCCCCCTCGCGCCGGGCTCGCCGCCCGCCGCGCCGGGCGGCGCGTGGCGGCGGCGCTCGGTGATGAGCGAGTACGTCATGTCGGCCAGCGCCTCGACCTCGCGCACGACTCCGTCGCCGCCGCGGTGCACGCCGGCGCCGCCGGAGCCGCGGCGGATCGCGTAGCGGACGACGCGCAGCGGGAACTCGAGCTCGAGCGCCTCGACCGGCGTGTTGAGCGTGTTGCTCATCGCGACGTGGACCCCGCTCGGGCCGTCTGCGTCGGGGCAGGCGCCCTGGCCGCCGCCGAGCGTCTCGTAGTAGGTGAACGCGTCGCTGCCGAGGGTCAGGTTGTTCATCGTCCCCTGCCCGAGCGCGCGCCCGAACGCAGCCAGCACGAGGTCGGCGACGCGCGACGACGTCTCGACGTTGCCGCCGACCACCGCGGCGGGGGAGCGGGCGTTGAGGAGCGATCCCTCGGGCGCGGTGACGCGCAGCGGCCGGGCGGCGCCGGCGCTCGCCGGGATGTCCGGGTCGGTCAGCACGCGCAGCGCGAACAGGCACGCGGACTCGGTCACCGCCAGCGGGCAGTTGAGGTTGCCGCGGTGCTGCGGCGCGCTCCCGGTGAAGTCGAGGTGCAGCCCGTCGCCGTGGACCTCGGCGCGCAGCCGCAGCTCGAGGTCGCCCTCGGCGGCCTCGAGCACGTCGGTCGCCTCGCGCACGCCGTCGTCCATCGCCGCGAGCTGTGCCCGCGTGCGCCGCTCGGCGTAGTCGAGGACGGCGGCGGTCGCCGCGGCGAGCCGGTCGGGGCCGAGGCGCTGCGCCAGCTCGCCGAGCCGGCGCGCGCCGAGCGCGTTGGCCGCCACCTGCGCGCGCAGGTCGGCGCGGCGCTGCTGGGGCTGGCGCATCTGCGCCGCCAGCTCGTCGACGAGGCGATCGGTGAGCGGCTGCGGCGCGATGACCACGCCCTCCTCGTCGAGCGTCGTCGAGTCGGCGGGCATCGACCCGGGGATGCGGCCGCCGACGTCGGCGTGGTGCGCGCGGCTCGCCGCGAAGCCGAGCAGGCGCCCGCCGGCGAACACCGGCGTGATGACCGTGATGTCGGGGAGGTGGGTGCCGCCGGCGAACGGGTCGTTGAGGATCCACGCGACGCCGTCGGCGTGCTCCTCGCCCAGGACGGCGCGCACCGCGGCCGGCATCGCCCCCAGGTGGACGGGGATGTGCTCGGCCTGCATGACCATCTGCCCCTCGGCGTCGAAGAGCGCGGTGGAGCAGTCGCGGCGCTCCTTGATGTTCGCCGAGTGCGCGGCGCGGACGAGCACGGCGCCCATCTCCTCGCACGCGGCGCGCAGCGCGCCCGTCGCGACCTGGAGCTCAACGGGATCGATCGAGCACCACCGTCCCGTGGTCGTCGACGGCGCCGGACCAGCCCCTCGGGACGACGAGCGTCGCCTCGGGCAGGGCGTGAACCGACGGTCCCTCGATCCGCGTGCCCGGCGGCAGCGCGCCGCCCTCGGGCGCCAGCTCGACGTACGGGCCGGGGACGCGGGCAGTGGCGCGCACGGTGACGACCTCGACCTCGCCGCCGGGCTCGGTGAAGCCGTAGCGCTCCTCGTGGACTCGCGGGAAGTCCGCCGGGTCGTCTACGGTCAGCTCGAACGACTGCCCGCGGAAGCGGCAGTCGTAGACGACCCCGACCTCGGCGTCGGCGGCGCCGATCCTTTCGCGCGCCTCGGCGGCCGGCTCGCCGGCGTCGTGGTCGCGGCCGAGGACCGTGCGCTGCACGTCGACGCGCCGGTCGGCGGCGGCGAGGCCCAGGGCGCTGAGGACGCCGCTCGCGCGGGGGACGACGATGCGGGCGATCCCCAGCTCCTCGGCGATCGCCGCGGCGTGCAGCCCGCCCGCGCCGCCGAAGGCCAGCAGCGCGAAGCCGCGCGGGTCGACGCCGCGCTCGACGGTCATGACGCGCAGCGCGCGCACCATCTCCGCGTTCGCCACACGGACGATCCCGCGCGCGGCCTCCTCGGCGCTGCCGAGCCCGAGCGTCGCCAGCGCACGCTCGGCGGCGCCGGCGTCGAGCGCGACGCTGCCGGCCAGCGGCGTGTCGCGGTCGAGCAGGCCGAGGGCGAGATTGGCGTCGGTGACCGTCGGCTCGGTTCCCCCGCGGCCGTAGCACGCGGGCCCGGGATCGGCGCCTGCGCTCCGCGGCCCGACGCGCAGCGCGCCGCCCGGGTCGATCCAGCCGATCGACCCGCCGCCGGCGCCCACCGTGTGGATGTCGACCATCGGCAGCGTCAGCGGGCGGCCGCCGACCTCGCGGCCCGCGGTTTCGCGCACGCGGCCGTCCTCGACCACGCACACGTCGCACGACGTGCCGCCCATGTCGAAGCAGAGGAGGTCGGGGATGCCGGTGCGCTCGGCGATGAGCGCGGCGGCAGCGGCGCCGCCGGCCGGGCCCGAGAGGACGGTGAGCGCCGCGTGGCGCGCGGCCAGCTCGGCGTCGGCGAGGCCGCCGCTCGACTGCATGATCGCCGGCTCCGGCAGCCCCGCTTCGGTCGCGCTGCGCACCAGCTCGCGCAGGTACCGCGCGAGCAGCGGCGAGAGGGCGGCGTCGACCTCGGTGGTCGCGGCCCGCTCGAACTCGCGGAAGGTGCCGACGACGTCGTGGGAGAGCGAGACGTGCACGCCGCTCTCGCGCAGCGCCTCGCCCAGCGCGCGCTCGTGCTCTCCGAAGCGGTCGGCGTGCAGCAGGCAGACGGCGACGGCCTCGGGCGCGAGCGCGAGCGCCTGCGCCGCGACCGCGGCAGGGTCGTCGAGGGGGCGGAGGACTCCGTCGGGGCCGGCCCGCTCGGGCGCCGCTACCCGCAGCTCGGGCGGCACGAGCGGCGCCGGGTGCGCCGCGCACAGCCGGTAGAGGTCCTTGCGCCGCTGACGCCCGAGCTCGACGACGTCGGTGAAGCCCTCCGTGGCGATCAGCACCGTCCGCGCCGCGTCGCCCTCGAGCAACGCGTTCGTCGCGACGGTCATGCCGTGGGCGAAGACGGCGACGTCGCGCGCGTCGCGGCCCGCGCGTTCGAGCGCCGCCCGAACCGCGTCGAGCACGCCGCGCGACTGGTCGCCGGGGGTCGTCGGCGCCTTCGCCGTGACGGCGCGCCCGTCGACGACGAGCACCGCGTCGGTGAACGTCCCTCCTACGTCGACACCGAGGAGCAAACGCCCCCTAGGCGACTGCGGCCAGCTCCGTCTCCTCCGTCTCGGCCAGATGCTGGTGAGACGGGCAGTAGCCGTTGTGCGGCAGCGGAACGCGCTGGCAGGCCGTCCCCTTGCGCGTGGTCGCGCGGCATTGGAGCGGGTTGCCGTGAACGTCGCAGCCCTGCTTCGGGATGCTGTCGAGGTACGTCTCGGCGGCGGCGATGTAGGCGTGGACGACGCTCCACACCCGCGCCTGCTCGGTCATGGGGAAGCAGAAGCGCACGTCGTTGAAGAGCGTTCGTGCCGGCCGTGCGAAGTAGTGCCGGTCGGTGGCCAGACGCTCCATCGTCGTCTCGCACGTCCTGAGCACGTGCTCGTGGGCGCTGCGACCGGGGAAGCCTGCGCGCGCATCGACGAGCGGCGCCAGCTCCCTGTAGATCCCCCGGCTGTACTGGAACATGTAGACCCTCGATCCCTCCTTCGGCTCCCGGAGCGCTGGATCATTGCCCGGGGCTGTGTAGGAAGGAACGCTTGCTTTGTTGACTTCGCGTTAAGAAGACGCTCGCGTTCAGGTCCACGCCCGAAATTCGGGCGTGCCGGAGGACCCCACGACGGCGTGGTACCCCGAGAGGCCGGGATCGCAATCGGGAAAATCTCGCCGGCGGTGCGCGCCGCCGGCGCCGCGGCGCGCGAGCGCGCCGGGGGGGCACCGCCCGGCGAGCGGGGGCGGGGCGGGGGGGAGTGGCTCCGGGCCCACGGGTGGGCGCTCGAGGCCGGCCTCGAGCCACATCGCCTCGCGCGTCTCGTCTGACGGTGGCGCGACGGGGTCGGCAGAAGCGGCGGCGGGCCGGCCTGGGCGGTGGGCGGCTCGTCGAGGCCCGCGAGCGCGGCGCGGCGGCCGAACACGAAGCACTCGCTCAGCGAGTTCGAGGCCAGGCGGTTCGCACCGTGCAGCCCGGTGCACGCCGACTCGCCGACGGCGTAGAGCCCTGCCACCGTCGAGCGACCGTGGAGGTCGGTGACGATGCCGCCCATCATGTAGTGGGCGGCGGGGGCGACGGGGATGAGCTCGGCCGCCGGGTCGAGCCCCGAGTCGCGCAGCGCCTTGACGACGTTCGGGAACAGCGCGGTGTCGATGTGCCGCATGTCGAGGCCGACGTGCGGCGCCCCGGTCTCCTGGAGCTTCGAGAAGATCGCCAGGGCGACCTCGTCGCGCGGGCGCAGCTCTTCGACGAAGCGCTCGCCGTCGGGGCCGTGGAGCGTCGCTCCCTCGCCGCGGATCGCCTCGGTCACGAGGAAGCCCTCGCGGCGCGGGATCCCGGTGACCGCGGTCGGGTGGAACTGGAGGAACTCGAGGTCCGCCACCTCCGCGCCGGCGCGGTGGGCGAGCACCATTCCCGCGCCGGTCGAGCCCGGGGGGTTCGTCGTGCGCGACCACAGCGCGGCGGCGCCGCCGGCGGTGATGATCGTCGCGCGCGCGGCGACGGCGCGTCCGTCGTCGATCAGGACGCCGGCCACGCGGCCGTCAGACCACAGGTCGGCGGCGCGGGCGGCGTCGAGGACGGTTATCCCCTCGTGCTCGACGGCGAGCGCGCTGAGCTGCCGGACGACGCGGCGGCCCGTCGCGCTGCCGCCGGCGTGGACGACGCGGCGGCGCGAGTGGCCGCCCTCCAGGCCGAGCGCGAGGTTCCCGTGGCGGTCGGCGTCGAAGTGGACGCCGAGGCGCTGGAGCGTGCGGACCGCGTCGGGGGCCTCGTCCACGAGGGCGCGGGCGGCGCTGTCGCGGCTCAGCCCGCGGCCGGCGGCGAGCGTGTCTTCGAGGTGGTCGTCGGGGGAGTCGTCCTCGGCCAGCGCCGCCGCGATGCCGCCCTGGGCCCAGTAGCTGGCGGTCTGCGCGAGCGGAGTGGCGGAGATCAGCGCGACGCGAGCGCCTTCGCCGGCGGCGGCGAGTGCCGTGTAGAGGCCCGCCCCGCCGGCGCCCACCACGGCGACGTCGGCGTCGATCGGCGGTTCGGACACGGCGGGTACCGTAGCCCCCATGCCGCCCGCGGTCCTGCTCTCGCACCCCTCCTCTCTGGAGCACGACACGGGCGCGCACCCGGAGCGGGCGGAGCGGCTCGTCGCGTTCGAGCGCGAGCTCGCGGCGCGGGGTGGCCTCGGGCTGGCGCGGGTGGAGTCGCCGGCGGCGTCGCGCGAGGCGCTGCACGCGGTGCACCCGCCGGAGCACGTCGACGCGATCGAGCGGTTCGTCGCCGCGGGCGGCGGTGCGATCGACGCCGACACCGTCTGCTCGCCCGGGTCGTGGGACGCGGCCCTGCACGGCGCCGGCGGTGCCGTGGCGATGGTCGATCTGCTCTGCGGCGGCGAGGCGTCGTTCGTGGCGTCCGTCCACCGGCCGCCGGGGCATCACGCCGAGGCGGCACGCGCGATGGGGTTCTGCCTCTTCAACCACGTCGCGGTGGCCGCGCGGCGGGCGCTCTCCGAGCACGGTGCGGGGCGGGTGCTCGTCCTCGACTGGGACGTCCACCACGGCAACGGCACCAACGACATCTTCCACGCCACCGACGAGGTGCTGTTCGTCTCGATCCACGAGTCGCCGCTGTATCCGGGGACGGGGCCGGCGTCGGACACCGGAAGCGGCGCGGGCTCCGGCTACACGGTGAACCTGCCGGTGCCGGGCGGGTCGGGCGACGAGACGTTCGTGTCGCTGGTGTCGCATGTCGTCGGGCCGCTGGCGCGGGCGTACGAGCCGGGGATCGTGCTCGTGAGCGCCGGGTTCGACGCGCATTCCGACGATCCGCTCGCGGGGTGCCGGGTGACCGAGGCGGGGTTCGCGGCGATGGCCGCGTCGGTGCGGGCGCTCGCGGAGGCGTTGGGCGTTCCCAGCGGGCTGGTGCTCGAGGGCGGCTACGACCTCGGCGCGCTGTCGCGGTCGCTGTGCGACGTGCTCGAGACGTTCGCCGCTCCGGACGGTCCAGCCGTTCCCGACGTCGCGGTGGACCCGCTCGCTGCGGCGGCGCAGCGACGGCTGGCGACGCGCTGGCCGGCGCTGGCGTAGCCGCAGCCGCCTCGTCGCCCCTCCGCTACGGCGTCGTCGGTGCGTCGGGGGCCGCGGGGGCGGTCGCCGTCGGGGTCGTCGTGGTGACGGTCGCCGGCGGTGCGGTGGTCGGCGGGGGCGCCGGGGTCGTCGTCGGAGCGGTGGTGGGCGGTGCCGTCGTGGTCGTCGGCGTCGTGGCCGGGGGAGGGGTCGCCGGCGCGGTCGCTGGCACCGTGCGTGGCGGGCCCTCGGGATCCTGGGTGAGGTCGACGAATGCCACCGCGAGCGCGGCGAGCGCCAGCGCGGCGAGCACCGCGGCGACCGCCACGGGGACGCGCCAGCGCGGCGTCGACTGGACCGAGGTCCGCGCCGCGTAGCCGCACTCGAGGCACCAGTCGCGGTCGGGCGGAACGGCGGCGCCACAGCGCGGGCACGGCGTCGCGTCCGCCGGCGCGGGCGGCTCCTGCGGCGGTCCGGCGCTCACGAGGGCGGGCCGGGCTGGTTCTCGACCGGCGTGACGCGCAGCGGCCCCGCCTCGCCGACGACCGAGCCGCGCAGCGGCGTGCCGCAGCCGGGGCAGAAGTTCGCGTCGGTGCCGTGGAGCGTCGCGCAGCGCGGGCACGCGGCGATGCCGGGCTCGCGCAGCTCGATCAGCGGCCGCCGCGCGCGGAGGGCGGTCTCGATGGCGCGCAGCTCGCCGTCGATGCGCTCGAGCGCGGCGAGCTTCTCGGCGACGAGGTCGCCGCGGTCGCGGCCGAAGCGATGCAGCTCGAAGCTCAGGCCGCCGAGGTCGCGGAACGCGATCTCGCGCAGCTGCCGAAGCTCGCGCATCCGGCGCCGGAGCCGTGTGCGCTCGCGGAAGCCCGGCGTCGCGTCGGCGGGCACGGCGCCGGCAGCGCTTCCCTCCGGAGCGGGGGCCGCCGCGGGGTCCACGGCCGGCGACACCGTCGTCGGAGCCTCCGCGGGGGACGACGCGCTGACCGCGCCGCCGGCGTCCGACGCCCCGCCACTCGACCCCGGGGCGGACCACAATGGTGAATCGCCGGCGGGAGGCTGCGCGTCAGCGGAGGCGCCCGGCTCCTCGACCGCCGGACTCGGCGGTTCCGCCGGCGCGGCGGGCGGGGCGGCCGTCGCTCCGGACAACGGGTCTCCCGACGTGAACGCCGTCGCGGGCGGCGTGGCTGGAGTCGCCGCGGCGTCGGGTGCCGGCGCCGCGAGCGGGTCGCCTGACGTCAGCGGCTGCGCGTGCTGGTCCGGCCGCGACTGCTCCGCGGCGTGCGACTCCGGCGGGGCGTCCTGCTCGCCCCTGCCGAGGCGGGGGAAGCGTGGCATCGCGCCGAGTCTAGTCCCGGCCCCACCCGAAGCGTCGCGTTCCCCGCGCAGACCCGCTCCACCCACGCGCGCCTTCCGGCACGTTCGCGCGTCGATCCGTCACGCGCGGCGGCGGAGCATCAGCGGCGTCCCCATCCACCCCCCGGAGGTCCTCCGATGCCGTACCACCTCTTCGCCCGTCTCCACACCGCCGTCCTCGCCGCGCTCCCCAGCGACCGCGAGCGCGGGCAGGGCACCGTCGAGTACGTCGCGCTCATCCTGCTCCTCGCGCTCGTCTTCGCCGCCGTCGTGAAGTTCGGCGCCGGCAAGGACTTCGACATCGGCAAGACGATCGTCGAGAAGCTCAAGGACGCGATCGACGGCGTCGGCGACGCGCCCAAGAAGGGCCGCTGAGCCAGCCGCCATGCACGAGGACGCGCGCGACCGCGTCGCCGCGGTCGCGCCCGTCCTCGGCGAGGACTGTTGCCCGCGCCCGGTCGCCGCGGCAGCAGCGGGCGCCCCCACAACGCACGACTCGCGGTCCCTGCGTACGAGTGGTGCGTTTGTCTGGGCGCAGCGTGTCGAGGTGGCACGCGGACGGCGCCCCAAACACGAATCCTCTGCCGTCACCGAGCAGTTCCAGGCCACCCGCCGGACCTAGACCCAGAGACCGAACGGAGTGTTCTCGCCAACGCGGCCACGGCGGCCCGCTGCGCGTGAACCATCCCGAGTATGCGATGAGTGTCATCAGCAGGGTCCTATGGGGCGTGGTGCTGGCCTACGTGTTCCGTCTTCGACAGGGGCTGGGTCATCCAGGCGCTCGTGGTCCTCTCGCTGCTGTTCGGTGTGGCCGATGCCGCAGCGCGCTCGCGTCCGCCGCTGAGCGCGCCGGGGCGTTTGCGAACATGGGTCGCCGATGGCGCGCGACCTACATCCCTCCGAGCGACCCGTCGCCGTGTTCGACTCCGGCGTCGGCGGCCTCACCGTCCTGCACGAGCTGCTCGTCGCGCTGCCGCACGAGGACTTCCTCTACCTGGGCGACACCGCGCGCTTCCCCTACGGCGACCGGACCGTCGAGGAGCTCGAGCGGTTCAGCCTGGAGATCGGCGAGCTGCTGCTGGCCCACCGGGCGAAGCTGCTCGTCGTCGCGTGCAACACGGCGACCGCCGCCGCGCTGCCCGCCCTGCAACGGCGGATGATGGAGACGACGCTCGGCGTCGACGTGCTCGCCGTCGTCCGGCCGGAGGCGGCGGGGGCCGTCGCCGCGACCCGCAACGGCCGCATCGGCCTGCTCGCCACGCCCGCGACCGTCCGGAGCCGCGCGTACGAGCACGCCGTCGGCCAGGTCGATCCCTACGTCGACCTGACGAGCGTCCCGTGCCCGGACCTCGCGCCGATCATCCAGTCCGGCTTCCCGTTCGACGAGGAGGTCGTCGCGACCGTGAAGGAGTACTGCGCGCCCCTGCGCGACGCCGAGGTGGACACGGTGATCCTCGGCTGCACGCACTACCCGCTGCTGCGCCCGCTGCTCCAGCGCCACCTCGGCCGCGGCGTCGCGATCGTCACCTCCGGCGAGGCCCTCGCGCGGCAGGTCGAGCACGCGCTCAGCTCGCGCGGGCTCCAGAACCCGAAGACCGCCGAGGGCGACTACCGCTTCCTCACGACCGGCGACCCGGAGGAGTTCCGCGCGCTCGGGACGCGCTTCCTCCAGATGCCGCTCGGCGACGTCGCCCACGTCGAGCTGCACGGGGGCGTGACGGCGTGAGCCGCTCCCACGACCGCACCGCGGCCGACGTCCGGCCGACCGTCATCCGTCCCGGCTTCGTCCCGACGGCGACCGGCTCGGTGCTCATCGAGCAGGGCGAAACCCGCGTGATCTGCACCGCGTCGGTCGACGACTCGGTCCCGCGCTGGATGGAGGGTCGCGGCACCGGCTGGGTGACGGCCGAGTACGGGATGCTCCCGGCGTCGACCGGCCAGCGCAAGCAGCGCGACGTCAGCAAGGGCCGCCCCGACGGCCGCACCGTCGAGATCCAGCGCCTCATCGGCCGCTCGCTGCGCCAGGCGCTCGACTTCGAGGCGCTCGGCGAGCGCACCGTGTGGATCGACTGCGACGTCCTGACCGCCGACGGCGGCACGCGCTGCGCGGCGATCACCGGCGGCTACGTGGCGCTCGCGCTCGCGCTGAAGGCGGTCGGCGTGGAGAAGGCGCTCACCGCGCAGATCGCCGCGATCTCCTGCGGCGTGGTCGACGGCGCCGCGCTGCTCGACCTCGACTACCGCGAGGACTCGCGCGCCGAGGTCGACGCCAACGTCGTCATGACCGCGGAGGGGACGCTCGTGGAGGTCCAGGCCACCGCCGAGCGCACGCCGCTCCAGCGCGCCGGGCTCGACGACCTGCTCGCGCTCGCCGCGGCCGGCGTCGAGGAGCTGCGCGCCGCGCAGGACGCGGCGATCGCTTGAGGCTCATCCTCGCCACCCGGAACGCGCACAAGGTGCGCGAGCTCGAGCCGCTGCTCGCCCCGCACACGCTCGAGCCGCTGCCCGACGAGGTCGTGCTGCCGCCCGAGACGGGGGAGACGTTCGCGGAGAACGCGCTCGGCAAGGCGCGTGCCGCCGCCGCCGCGACCGGACGCCCCGCGGTCGCCGACGACTCCGGGATCGCCGCCGAGGCGCTCGGCGGAGCACCCGGCGTGCGCTCCGCGCGCTACGCGGGGGAGGACGCCACCGACGAGGAGAACCTGGCCAAGCTCCTGCGCGAGGCGCCGGCGGGGAGCGGCCTCGCCTACGTCTGCGCGCTCGCGCTCGTCGAGCCCGACGGGACCGAGACGGTCGTCGAGGGGCGCTGCGAGGGGACGCTCGCCGACCGGCCCCGCGGGACCGGCGGCTTCGGCTACGACCCGGCGTTCGTCCCCACAGAGCATGGGTCGGGTGGGATCGGGTTGACGATGGCCGAGCTCGCCCCGCACCAGAAGGACGCGATCAGCCACCGCGGCCGGGCCGCGCGCGCCCTGCTGGACCGCCTCGTCTCGCGGGCGGGCTAGCGTTTGAGGCCATGAGCGGCGGGACCGCCCAGCGCACGGCGCTCTTCAGCGTCCTCGCCGCGGCGCTGCTCGTCGCGGTGAAGCTCGTCACCGGCCTGCTGACGGGCTCCCTCGGCCTGGTCGCCGAGGCCGCGCACTCCGGCACCGACCTCGTCGCCGCGCTGCTGACGCTCTTCGCGATCCGCGTCGCGACGCGCCCCGCCGACGAGCAGCACCACTACGGCCACGGCAAGGCCGAGCACCTCGCCGCGCTGGCCGAGTCGTCGTTCCTGATCGTGGTCTCGGGCCTGCTCGCGTTGACGGCGATCGACCGCCTCGCCAGCGACGCGCCCCCGGAGGTCGACGCGGCGTGGTGGGCGTTCGTCGTCCTCGGCATCGTCATCGCCGTCGACGCCGCGCGGGCGACGCTGAGCTACCGGGCGGCGCGCGAGCACCACTCCGCGGCGCTCGAGTCCAACGCGCTGCACTTCGCCTCCGACCTCCTCGGCACGCTCGCCGTCGTCGTCGGCCTCGCCTTCGTCGCCGCCGGCGAGCCCCGCGCGGACTCGGTCGCCGCGCTCCTCGTCGCCGTCATCGTGCTCTTCGCCGCGGGCCGGCTCGTCAAGCGGTCGATCGACGTCCTCATGGACCGCGCGAGCGAGGACGCCGAGCGGGCGGTGCGGCGCGCGCTCGAGGGCCAGCGGGTGGAGGTCCGGCGGCTGCGGGTCCGCCAGGCGGCGGGGCGCCACTTCGTCGACCTGGTCGTGGCGCTCAGCGCCGACGCGGGACTCGCCCAGGCCCACACGACGGCCGATGCGATCGAGGACGCCGTAGGCGCCGAGCTGCCCGGCGCCGACGTCCTCGTCCACGTCGAGCCGCGCGACCTCGAGGGCGACCTGCGCGAGCGGGCGACCGTCGCTGCGCTCTCGGTCCCCGACGTGCGCGAGATCCACAACGTGCGCGTGATGCAGGTCGACGGCGGCTACGAGCTGTCGCTGCACGTCAAGCTGCCGCGCGCGTTCTCGCTCGGCGACGCGCACGAGACCGTCGAGCAGCTCGACGCCGGCGTCCTCGCCGCCGTGCCGTCGCTGCGGATGGTGCACACCCACATCGAGCCGCTCGCCCGCACCGACTGGGCCAGCAAGCCGTCGCGCGACGAGGTGGCGGAGGAGCGAGGGGCGATCGACGAGGTCGTCAGCCGCTACACCGGCCACGAGCCGGCGCGGGTGAGCTTCCGCGACGCCGAGCGCGGCCGCGTCGCGCTGATCACCGTGCTGCTGCCGCCCGACCAGCCGCTGCCGAGCGCGCACCGGCGCGCGGGGGAGATCGAGCGGGCGGTGCGGGAGCGCTGCCCGGCGCTGGCCGACGTCATCGTGCACACCGAGCCGGCCGCGGCCGGCCGCGCTCCCTCCTAGCGCAGGTTGATCGCGGCCGAGAGGCCGACCGCGGCCGCCAGCAGCGCGTAGCCGTTGTAGTCCGACACGAGCAGCAGCACCGCGACGATCAGCGACGCGGCGACGGTCACGAGCCAGGCGATCCGGGAGAGGGGCACGGTGGCAAGTGTGCCGGGAAGGGGCGTCGGACTCCCGCAGAAGTGCCTCGAAACCGCGCAAACACGGGGCGCAACCGGGGCGGCGGGCGTCATTCCGCCGCCCGGCTGCACTAAGGTGCCCGCGACGTTTTCAGCACGACGGGAGGACAGCTTTCTCATGAACAAGACCGAACTGGCCCAGCAGGTTGCGTCGCAGGGCGGCGTCGACTCGGGCGACGCTCGCAAGGCCGTCGACGCCATCTTCGAGGTGATCGCCGATCAGCTCGCGTCCGGTGGCGAGATCGCGATCGCGGGCTTCGGCAAGTTCAGCGTCTCGGACCGCGCGGCGCGCCAGGGCGTCAACCCGGCCACGGGCGAGAAGATCCAGATCGCGGCGAGCAAGGCCGCGAAGTTCTCGGCCGCCTCGGGGCTGAAGAGCAAGCTCAACGGCTAGCGCGCGCGCTGCGCCGGCCCGCCCGGGCCGGTGCAGCCCCGCTGTCTGAGCGCGCGAGGTGTCCGACCGCTTCCGCGAACGGCTCGCCGAGGCGGTCGCCGCCCGCCGCTCCTCGATCGTCCTCGGGCTCGACCCCGATCCGGCGCGGGTGTGGCCGGAGGCGCTGGCCGTGGCCTCGGCCCACGACGGCGCCCCCGGGGCGCCGCCCTCGCCGGCCGCCGCCGCGGCCGAGCTCGTCGTCGCCCACTGCGCGGCCCTCATCGCCGCCGCGGGCCCGGCGTGCGTGGCCGTCAAGCCCCAGGTCGCGTGCTTCGAGCGGCTCGGCTCCGCCGGCTGGGCCGCGCTCGAGCGCGTCGTCGCCGCCGCCCGCGCCGCCGGGCTGCTCGTCCACGCCGACGCCGAGCGCGGCGACATCGGCGTCAGCGCCGAGGCCTACGCCGAGGGGCTCGTCGGGCCCGCGCCGGGCCTCGACGCCGACGCCGTCACCGTCAACCCCTACCTGGGCGAGGACTCGCTCGAGCCGTTCGTCGGGACCGGGCGCGGCGTCTTCGTGCTCGTCCGGACCTCGAACCCCGGCGCCGCCGACCTCCAGGACGCGGAGCTCGCGCAGGGGGGACCGCTGTGGGAGCGGGTGGCCGCCCTCGTCGATCGCCTCGACGCGAACGCCGTCGTGGGCGCGACCGCGCCCGAGCACCTCGTGCGGGCGCGAGCGCTGATGCCGCGCGCCACCTTCCTCCTCCCCGGGGTCGGCGCCCAGGGCGGCCGCGTCGAGGATCTCGCGCCCGCGTTCGCCCCCGGCGCGCACGGCGGGCTCGTGACCGCATCGCGCTCCATCGCCCGTGCGCACGAGCAGCACGGCGGCGAGCCCGCGGCCGCCGCGCGCGAGGAGGCCGAGCGCCTGCGCGAGGCGGCATGGGCGCTCTGCGCTTAGCCGCCGCCATACACTCCGCCCGCGATGACCTCGCACCGCCCGTCGCGCTGGCTCGGACCGCTCGCCCTGCTGGCGGCGGTCGCGGCGGTGTTCTTCGTCTACACGACGTCGACCAAGGACGCCGAGAAGGGCGACGACGCCACGGTGACGACCGCCCAGCAGCGCGGGGACGGCCGGGGCACGGGGACCTCGACCGGCCGCGAGAGCGGGACGAGCACCGGCAAGCGCACGACGACGGCTCCGCAGCGCCGCACGTACACGGTGCGACCGGGCGACACGCTCGCGACGATCTCGGAGAAGACCGGCGTCTCCGTCGAGGAGCTCCAGCAGCTGAACCCGGACGTCGACCCGAACGGGCTGACGATCGGCGACAAGATCAAGCTGACCGAGTGAGCGCAGGACGGCCGATCGCCCGCGCGACCGCGCTGGCGGCCGCTCTCCTGCTCTGCCTCCTCGCCGGGCCGGTCGCCGCCGGGCGCGCCCAGCAGCGGCCGGACATCCAGGCGCCGTCGGCGATCGTCGTCGAGGAGAGCACCGGCGACGTCGTCTTCGAGCGCAACCCCGGCGAGGAGCGCCAGATCGCCTCGACGACGAAGCTCATGACCGCGCTGCTGACGCTCGAGGGGATCGCGCTCGACGACGTCCTCACGACGCCGGGATACGCCGCGGGAGCGGCCGAGTCGGTCGTCGGCCTGCGCGAGGGCGAGCGGCTCACCGTCCGCGACCTGCTCCGCGCCCTGTTGCTCCCGAGCGCCAACGACGCCGCGGTCGCGCTCGCCGAGGGCCTGTCGGGCACGCGCGAGGACTTCGTCGACGAGATGAACCGCCGGGCCGAGGAGCTGGGGCTGCGCGACACGAGCTTCGCGAACCCGATCGGCCTCGACGACCCCGACAACCACTCGTCGGCGCGCGACCTCGTGAAGCTCGCGATCGTCCTGCGGCGCGAGCGCTTCTTCCGCGAGACGGTCGACCTCGAGCGGGTCACGCTGCGCAGCGGCGCGCGCAACCGGACGGTCGTCAACCGCAACACCCTCGTCCTCGAGGAGCCGATGGTCGACGGCGTCAAGACCGGGCGCACGTCGCAGGCCGGCTACGTCCTCGTCGGCTCGGCGACGCGCGGCGGCGTGACCGTCGTGAGCGCCGTCCTCGGCGCCGGGAGCGAGGCCGCGCGCGACGCCGACTCGCTCGCGCTCCTGCGCTACGGCCTGTCGCGCTACCGCCGGCGGACGGTGCTGAAGGAGGGCGAGGGGCTGCGGACGGCCGACCTGCGGTTCCGCGACGCGGACGTCCGGCTCGTCGCCGCCGAGACCGTGCGACGCGTCCTGCGTCGCGGCGAGCGGGCGCGCACCCGCGTC
>JAUJPF010000039.1 GCA_030447275.1 Solirubrobacteraceae bacterium
ACCTTCGGGTTATGAGCCCGACGAGCTACCAGACTGCTCCACCCCGCGGCGTGATCGGGACTATAGCGGCGGTTCGGGGGCGGCGGCAAGGGCGCCGGGCGCCGCGACAAGCCCTACGAGTCGCCGCTCCGCCCGGCGTGCCCCGGCTTGTGCGACTCGCGCTCGGGGCCAAGCTCGCCGGTCTTCTTCGAGTACTTCCGGAACAGCGTCAGGATCGCGAATGCGACGAGGAGGAAGATGAGGAAGCCGACGAGGATCAGGCCGATGCCGACGCCTTCGTCGGGCGGCTCCTGGGTGCCGCGCTCCTGGGCGAAGATGAGGATCTCTGCGAGCACCGTCGGCTCCTAACCGCCGCGGACCTGCTCGAGCGGGTCGTCCGCGTTGCCGGACTTCGCGGTCGACGGGTCGTTCTCGACCTGCTCGACGAACTCCTCGACGGTCTCGTCGCCCGCCGTCTCGTTCTGCTCGTTCGGGTTCTCCTGGGTCTCCATGCGGCAGGCTCTACCCATGGCGCGTGTCCTCGTCACCCAGCCGCTCCCCTTCCCCGCGCTCGACCGCCTGCGCACCCGCCACGAGCTGACGGACGACGTCGCGCAAGCAGAAGGGATCCTCTGCCTGCTCACCGATCGCATCGACGCCGCGCTGCTCGACCGGGCTCCGCTGCTGCAGGTCGTCTCGAACTACGCGGTCGGCGCGGACAACATCGACCTCGACGCCGCGCGCGCGAGGGGCGTCGCCGTCGGCGTCACCCCCGGCGTGCTGACCGACGCGACCGCCGACCTCGCGTTCGCGCTCATCCTCGCCGCGGCGCGCGGGCTGCCGCAGGCCGCCGCCGACGCCCGCAACGGGGAGTGGCGGACGTGGGAGCCGGCTCGCTGGCTCGGACTCGAGCTCAACGGCGCGACGCTCGCCGTCGTCGGGTTCGGGCGGATCGGGCAGGCGGTGGCGCGACGAGCAACCGCGTTCGGGATGGAGATCCTCCCCGTCCACCGCGACACCCCGCTGCGCGACGCCCTGGCACAAGCGGACGTCGTCTCGCTCCACGCGCCGCTCACGTCAAAGACCCGCCACATGATCGACGCCGAAGCCCTCGACGCGATGAAGCCCAAAGCGATCCTCGTCAACACCGCGCGCGGCGCGCTCGTCGAAACCAACGCGCTGGCAGCAGCGCTGAGAGAGGAGCGGATCTTCGCCGCCCTCGACGTCACCGACCCGGAACCGCTCCCGCCCGACCACCCGCTCTACACCCTCCCCAACGCCCTGATCGTCCCCCACATCGGCTCCGCCACCCACACCGCCCGCGAGCGGATGGCCGACCTCGCCGTCGACAACCTCCTCGCCGGCCTCGACGGCCGGCCGCTCCCGCACCCGGCCAGCTAGCCTCCGCCGACCCGTGCGCGTCGCCGTCGTCGACATCGGAACGAACTCCACCCGCCTGCTCGTCGCCGACGTCCAGGACGGCCGCGTCACGCAGGAGGTCGAGCGCCAGTCGCGCGTCACCCGCCTCGGCCAGGGCGTCGACGCCACGGGCGCGCTGGCGCAGGAGGCCATGGACCGCGTGTTCGCCGTCCTCCGCGACTACCGCCGGCTGATCGACGCGCTCGAGGTCGAGCGGACGATCGCGGTCCTCACCAGCGCCGCACGCGACGCGAGCAACGGCCCCGAGTTCACGCAGTCGGTACGTGACCGCTACGGCCTCGATGCCCGCACGATCCCCGGGGCCGAGGAGGCCGCGCTGACCTTCCTCGGCGCGACGAGCGAGCGCGACGCGACGACCACGACCACAGACATCGCCGTGATCGACATCGGCGGCGGCTCGACCGAGGTCGTCGTCGGCCGCGGCGACGGCGTCTCGTTCTTCGTCTCGATGCAGATCGGGGTCGTGCGCCAGACCGAGCGCCACCTCCACACCGACCCGCCGAAGCCCGACGAGCTCGCCGCCCTCGCGACCGAAGTCGAAGCGATCATCGAGAACGAGGTGCCGGAAGACATCCGCGAAGGCGCGACCGCCGCCATCGCCGTCGCCGGCACCGCTACGTCGGCCGGCGCCATCGAGCTGGCCCTCGACCCGTACGACCCCGACCGCGTCCACGGCCACCGGATGACGCTCGGCCGCCTCGAGGAGCTGCTGGCCCGCCTCGCCCAGATGGCGAACGAGCAGCGGCGCGAGGTCGTCGGCCTGCACCCCGACCGCGCCCCGACGATCGTCGCCGGGGTCGCGGTGCTCGTCGAGGTGCTGCGGGCCTTCGGCCTCGAGGAGGTCGAGATCTCCGAGCACGACGTCCTGCGAGGAGCGGCGCTGCGCCGAGCTGCCGCCCACTAGCGCACGGAGAGGGCTCGAGACCAGCAACTCGACGAATGTTCGATGGCCCCGGCCGGGGGCCGCGATGGATACTCATCGGCGGCCGGGGAAGAGTTCGCTCCATCCGGTCACATAGGTCGGGCGAAGCCGCTCGTCGGCGCCTCCCGCCGCCCGGCCGAGAACCGGCTCCTTCATGGTACGTACCCCTGCCCGTCCTGACGGGGCCACTTCGGAAACCGCCTCCCTCGTGGGGGCGGTTTCCTTTTAAGCCCGCGATTCACTGAGCGTCGGCCACGAGCTAGGCGAGGTTCGACTTGCGCGGGTACACGACGGTCGGGTCGGTGAGGACGTTCACGAGCGCCGGCCGCCCCGCGCCGAGCGCCCGCTCCAGCGCCGGCCGCAGGTCCGCCGGCGCGCGCACGAGCTCGCCGTGCCCGCCGAGCGCCTCGACGACCTGGTCGTAGCGGCGCTCCGGCACGAGGTCGGCGGCGACGCTGTAGCCGTAGAGGAACTCCATCGGGTGCTTCTCGAGCGCCCAGATCCCGTTGTTGCCCATCACCCCGACCACGTTGACCCCGTGGCGGGCGAGCGTGTCGAACTCCATCCCGGCGAAGCCGAACGCGCCGTCGCCGAGCAGCAGCACGACCTGCCGCTCGGGGAACGCGAGCTTCGCGGCGAGCGCGTACCCCGGACCGCTGCCGAGGCAGCCGAACGGCCCCGGGTCGAGCCAGCACCCCGGCTGGAAGCTGTCGACGACGCGCCCGGCGTACGAGACGAAGTCGCCGCCATCGCCGATGACGATCGCGTCGCGGTCGAGGACGCCGGCCAGCTCGCGGTAGAGCCGCATCGGGTGCAGCGGAGAGCGGTCGTCGTCGCGCTCGGCCTGCTCGGCGGCGCGCTTCTCGGTCTCGACCTCGCGCAGGTGCGCGATCCACGGCTCGTGGTCGGCGGACGCACCCGACGCCAGCGCGTCGAGCGTCGCGGGCAGCGCTCCGCACAGCTCCGCCGCCACCGGTCGCGGGTGGTCGCGCACCGGCTCGGCCGGCTGGACGACGACGATCTCCGTCTCCTCGCCGAACGACTGCCCGAACCCGAGGCGGAAGTCCATCGGCACCCCGATCACGAGCGCGAGGTCGGCCCCCTTCAACCCGGCCGAGCGCGCGCGCGAGAAGGAGAGCTCGTGGTCGGCGGGAACGCAGCCGCGGGCCAGGCCGTTGAGGAACACCGGGATGCGCAGCCGCTCGGCGAGGCGCAGCAGCGCGTCCTCCCCGCGCCCCCAGTAGAGGTTCGTCCCCGCCATGATCACCGGCCGCTCGGCCTCGCGCAGCAGCGCGGCCGCCGCCTCGACGCCGTCGGCCGCCGGGCCCTCGAACGCGCGCGGCAGCTCGGGCGCGGGGTCGGGCTCGGGACCCTCCATGAAGACGTGGTCGAGCGGGAAGTCGAGGAACGCCGGCCCGGTCCACGGCGTGACCGCGGCGGTCAGCGCGTCGTCGACGAGCAGCGGGATCTCGGCCGTCGAGTCGGCGGTGGCGGCGAGCTTGACCAGCGGGCGCACGAACGGCACGTGGTCGATCTCCTGGAGCGAGCCCTGCCCCCAGCGCATCGCCGGCGCGCGGCCGCCGAGAACGAGCATCGGCGAGTTGTTCATCTGCGCCGACGCGAGCGCGCTCATCCCGTTCGTGACGCCCGGCCCGGCGGTCAGCGCGGCCACGCCCGGCTCGCGCGTGACCTTCGCCCAGCCCTCGGCCGCGAACGCCGCAGCCTGCTCGTGGCGGACGTCGACGATGTCGATGCCCTCCTCGCGGCAGCCGTCGTAGATCGAGAAGAGGTGGCCGCCCGAGAGCGTGAAGAGCTTCGTGACGCCGTGGGCCTTCAGGCGCTTGGCGATCAGGCGGCCGCCGTGGAGGGTGGCGGCGGAGGTCTCGGTCGACATGCGCGCGGAGGCTACGCCGAAGCGACCTTCGCCGCCGCATCCAGCGGCGCGTACAGCCGGACACGCTCGGTCTTGCCCTTCAGCGGGATCGTCGGGCGCTCGACGAAGCCGCAGAACGGCAGCGTCAGCAGCCGGTGCGTCGCCTCGGTGATGAGCACGTCGTCGCCGGTCATCCGCGTGATCTCCTCAGCGCGCGCGGCGGTGTTCACCGCGTCGCCGATCACCGTGAACTCGACGTGGCCGCCGCCGCCGACCGTTCCCGCGAGGACCGGCCCGGAGTTCACGCCGATCCCGATCCGCAGCCCGTCGCCGTACTCCTCGTAGACGGTGCGCACGATGTGCAGCGCGGCGAGCACCGCGCGGTCGGCGTGGTCGGGCAGCCGCTGCGGCGCCCCGAACACGCCGAGCAGGCCGTCGCCGATGAACTTGTTCGCGTGCCCGCCGTGGCGCTGGAGCACGGGGACGACGTGATCGTAGAAGAGGTTCAGCCGGTGGACGACCTCGCGCGCGGAGCGCTGCTCGGCGAACGCCGTGAACCCGCGGATGTCGAGGAACAGCACCGAGACCTCGACCTCCTCGCCCTCGAGCCCGGCCGTCCCCTCCTCGAGCACGCGCTCCACGACGCGCGGGTCGACGAACGCGCCGAACGCCTCGCGCATCCGGTCGCGCTCCTCCAGCCCCGAGACCATGGTGTTGAACGACGCGGCGAGGTCGCCGGTCTCGTCGGTGGTGAGGACGGGCACGCGCGCGCCCAGGTCCCCCTCGGTCACGCGCACCGTCCCGCGGCGCAGCGCGTCGATCTGGTCGAGCACCGACCGCGTCAGCAGGACGGTCAGCTCGAGCGAGATCGAGAACGCGACCGCGACCGCCACGGCGACATCCCAGCCGAGGTCCTCGAGACGCAGCCCGTCGAGGTCCGACGACAGCCCCGCGACGGCGACGCCGGTCACGACGTTGATCGCCGGCAGCGCGAAGAAGAGCTTCCAGCTCAGCGGGATCCGCGCGCCGGCGAGCTGCGCGCCGTCGGGCACGTCGCACGACGTCGCGTCGAGCACGGGGCGCATCGCCAGCTCGAGCGCGAAGAAGCGCAGGAGCACGCCGTAGAGCAGGCAGACGGCCGCGCCGGCGCACACGATCAGGAAGGACGTGAACGGGAGATCGAGCTGCCAAGCGACGAACGCCGAGATCGGGACGACGTTCATCGCCGGTGCGAGCACGCGCCCGCGCGACATGAAGTCGAGCGGGAGGCCGGCGAGCGCCCGCCACGCGGCGACGGCGGTCTCGGGCCGGCGGTCGCCGCGCAGCCACGGGTCGGCGGGGCGCAGCAGGCGGAACGTGAACGTCGTCGCGATGACGTTCTCGACCACGATGAGGACGAGC
Organism: Solirubrobacteraceae bacterium; assembly: GCA_030447275.1. Lineage (GTDB taxonomy): Bacteria > Actinomycetota > Thermoleophilia > Solirubrobacterales > Solirubrobacteraceae > CADCVT01. The sequence continues at coordinate 5,616 of JAUJPF010000039.1, forward strand.
ACGGCGAGCACGATCCGCGCGAGCTCGCCCGCCGACATCTCCTGGTAGAGGCGCAGCAGCGCCACCCCGCCGACGCCGACCACGTAGGAGAACATGAAGACGGCGACGACCGCGGCGCGCGGGTATCGCGGCCCGAGCCGGTCGTTGGCGCTGCGCAGCGCTCGCTGCAGCATCGCCGTGAATGGTGCCAGTGCGGCTAGACCGCGCGCCGTGCGGCCGGCATGGTGGCGGCGGCGGCCGCCTCGCTGACGCGGTCCTCGCCGGCGAACAGGCGGCGCCCGACCCGCGTCACGGGAAGGCGATCGGCGCCGTGCGCGAGCAGCCGGCGGGCGGTCTCCTCCATCGCACCGTCGCGCCCGATGTCGCCGGCAGCGCGCAGGCAGTCCTCGAGCCCGAGGTTGGCGGCGGCGGCGGCCTCGGCAAGCACCTCCGGGTGGTCGAGCTCGAAGCCGCCGCAGAAGGCCAGGCGGGTCGCGGCGAGGACGAACGGCGCCGCGCGGCCCTGCTCGGCGGCCAGCGCGGCGACGCGCATCGCCGGGCGCACGGACGCGGGGCCGAGATCGGGCCACACGAGCGGCAGGCCGAGCGCGTGGGCGCGGTCCTCGGCGACGTGCGCCGGCGGCTGCGGGACCTGGAGGACCTCCTCGAGCGCCGGGCGCCAGACGAGGTTCGGGAACAGCCGGTCGACGCGCTCGGCGGCGAGGTACGTGAACGGGGAGCTGAGGTCGAAGTAGAACGTCGCGCGTGGCGCGCGCGCCACGACCGCAGCACGCGCTCCGTGCGCGCTGCCGCCATCAATCCCCCGCGCCACCCGGGCGTCGGCAAGCGAGATGACTTCCCCCACGGCCACTTGAACGCCAGTCGTGCGAAGAACTTGCGGAAGTCGTCGGACGAACGTCCAATCGTTCTTCCTGTCCAGCCGTTCCCCGGTGTATGGTCGAACCCATGCCCGCTGCCCCACCCCCGAAGCGGCATCCCTACAACCAGTGGTCGCCGGACGCACGAGCCCTCGATCTCGTCGGCGACAAGTGGACGCTGCTGATCATCCGCGACCTCGCCGGCGGCCCGCGGCGGTTCGTCGAGCTCCAGCGCGTGTTGCCCGGGATCTCGACCGAGCAGCTCCGCTCGCGGCTGAACCGGATGGTCGCCGACGGGCTGCTGACCCGCCAGCGCTACCGCGAGGTCCCGCCGCGCGTCGACTACGAGCTCACGGAGCGCTCGCGCCATCCTTCCCGTCGTCGGCGCCCTGGCCCGCTGGGGCTACGACTGGGCGTGGAGCCCGCCGCGGCCGGGCGAGGCGATCGACATCGGCGCGATCCTACGCTCGGCGACGGGCCTGCCCACGCCGTCGCGCTCCAAGACCGGCACGGTGGAGATCGTCGTGACCGGCCGCGAGCAGGCCACGTACGCGATGCACCTGGGGCGCGAGCGGCTGACGATCGCCGAGCGCGACGAGCCCGGCGACGCCGACGCCCGCGTCAGCGGCTCCGAACGCGCGTGGGTCGAGGCGTTCAGCCCGAGCGCCGGCCGCTCCGGCCTGACGTTCGAGGGCGACGAGCGGCTCGCCGACGCTGTGCTCGAGCTGTGCGGCGCCGCCGCCGAGGCGAGCGCCTCGGGCAGCGCCGTCGCCTAGAAGCGAAGCGTCAAGAGAGCCCGGAAGGCGAACAGCCGTCTCAGACCTGCGGGCCGGATGCCCGCAGGGGCTACCTGCTTCACCGGCCCTTCCGCGCCCGCATCCAGCCGCCCAGCGCGCCGAGCGCGCAGCCGAACGCCGCGGTGATCGCGATCAGCAGGACGTCGGGGTCGGGCAGGTGCGCCGTGGGCTCCTCGTCGAGCACGCCGTTCGTCACGAGGATCGCGGTCCCGAACAGGAGTCCGCCGACGAGGCCGCGGTAGAAGCCCTCGAGCGCTCCCTCGTGCTCGAGGCCCGCGACGAACCCGCCGAGGATGCCGAGCAGCGTCAGCACCAGGTACGCGGTCTCGTTCTGGCCGAGCATGAACCCGGTGATCGCGCCGAAGACGATCGGCACGACGACGACCAGCACGAACTCGAGCGCGTGCGTGCGCTCGCGCAACAGCGTCACGGTGCTCATCAGCCCCCCTTGGAGTAGTCGGCCGCTTCGATGTGCGGGAACCGCGTCGGGCCGGGCAGCCGCTTCTCCCAGCACGACGGATCGTCATCCGTGTCGCCCTTCTCGGTCGTCCTCTCGCCGTTGCCCGCCTCGCCGGTGTTCGAGCAGTCCCAGTTCGCGATGATCATCCGCTTGCCCGCCTCGTCGTCGAAGAGCATCGTCGCGTCGGGGTACGCGTTGCCGCGCTGGTTCGGCGGACGCTTCTCGCGGAGCGAGTTGAACGTCTCCTCCCCGGTGACGCCGAACTGCCCGAGGTAGTGGCCGATCTCCTGGTCGGACGTGCGCAGCGCCGGCGCGGTGTCGATGAGCGCGCCGCCGCCGTTGGAGATGAAGTCGGCGGTGCCGTGCTGCTGGTACTCGAGCCACTCGAGGATCGGGTTCAGCTGCTCCAGGAACGGCTGGAGCTGGCCGAGCAGCGGCCGCGCGCCTTCGAGCACCTGGCGCAGCGCCGGCAGGCCGCGGCGCGACACGGTGATGAGGGGATCGAGGTCGCGGTAGAAGTTCGTCAGGTCGGGCGCCAGCGCACGGACGTCGCGCAGCGTCGGGGCGAGGTCGCGGAACGCCGGGCGCAGGTCGCGCACGAGCGGCCGCGTCTCGCGCGCGAACGTCTCGAGGTCGACCACCGTCAGGCGCGACTCGTCGAGGAAGGTCGGGAAGATCCGGAACGTCTCGGCGAGCGCTTCCTTCTGCTCGGCCGTCGCCGAGAACGCCTCGTCGGTGTTGACCATCAACGCGCGGAGCTGGTCCTCGCGCTCGGTCAGCGCGCCGAACACGACGCCGGTGTTGCGCACGAGCCGGCTGACCGCGCGCTCCTGCGAATGCAGGACCTCGAGGACGTCCTGCCCGCTCGCCACGAAGCGCGGCAGGTTGCCGAAGGAGTCGTTGAGGTCCGGGCCGCGGTCGATCACGGCCTTGCCCGTCTCCTGCTGCCACTGGCGGAAGAACGTCTGCGTCGGCTTGTCGAGGAGGTTGAGCACCTCGTCGAGCTCGACGGTGTCCTCGACGCTGGCGTCGGGAAGGCGACCGCCCTCCGGGACGGTCGGCCCGCCGGGGGCGCCGCGCGTGACCTCGAGGTACTTCTCCCCGAGGATCGTCTTGAAGCGCTGGATCACACGCGCGTCCGCGTCGAGCGGGGCGTACTTCTCCTTGAGCTCGACGGTCACGAGCGTCCTGTTGCCGCGCGGCGCCTGCTCGAGCGACTTGACCTTGCCGATCGGGACGCCGGAGCTGCGCACGTCGGCCTCGATCGCCAGCTGGTTGGCCTCCGGCACCGCGACCATGTACCGGTACCCCTTCGGCTTCAGCGGGACCGAGCCGCCGAAGGCCAGCCACAGGAACAGCAGCAGCCCGAAGCACGACAGCGCGAACAGCACCATCGTCAGCAGCCGGCCGAGGGTCGGGGCCTGCTTCTGCACTAGCGGCCCCCTCCGCGCTTGCCGTCGCGCGGCAGTGGCAGGTCGGGGAGGTTCGAGAGCACCTGGTCCTGGAGCTGATCGAGCAGCGCCGGGTCGACGCCCTCCGGGCAGATGCGCGGGTCGAACAGCGCGTTGGTCAAGCTCTGGAGGAACGCCAGCTGCGGCTGCTCCTGGAGCGACGTCTTGATCGTCTGGCAGTTGGCCTGGATGGCGACCGGGCGCAGCGACCCGCCGTTGTCGGAGGTCCCGAAGACCGCGCCGCCCACGTGGCCCAGCCAGCCGATCCAGAACAGGTAGCCCTCGTCGCGGTCCGGATCGTCTGGGCCCTCGCGACCGTCCTTGTTGTAGCCGAGCATGTTGAACAGGTGGTTGAGGACCTTGAAGCTGCGCGTGAGGTCGGGCGTGGACTCCGCCAGTTGGCCCGCCGCCGGGGCCAGGTCCTCGACCAGCGGCCGGGCCTCGCGCACGAACGGGCGCACGCGATCGCGCAGGATCGGCGTGCCCTCGCGCGCCAGCGGGATGAGCGAGCGGTTGGCCTCGTCCAGGCCGCGGACCGCCGGGCCGAGCTGGTCGGTGGCCGGCCTCAGGATGTTCGCGAAGCGCTCGACCTTGACCAGCGTGTCGGTCGTCTGCTCGAGCGCCTCCGGGAGCCGATCGACCGCCTCGGTGATGTTGCCGCCCTCGGCGGCGAACGCGCGGAAGACGCGGGAGGCGGTGTCGACGAGCTGCGCGAGGTCGTCGTCCTTGCGCGCCAGCTCCTTGTTGAGCACGTTGAGGTTGGTGATCAGGCGCTCCAGGTTCTCGCGCCGCGTGGAGACCTTGAGGTTGATGCGCGCGAGGTCGCGGTGGGTCGGCTCGAAGCGCTTGAAGACCTCGCGCAGGTCGTCGCCGCGGCCCTCGAGGCCGCGCGACGCTCCGTCGAGCAGCAGCCGCAGGTAGTCGCGGGTGTCGGCGTCGAGCATGCCCCACAGCTCGTCGGGGTTGACGTCCGGCAGCGTGTTGTTGACCGGCAGCGTGAAGCCCGCCTTTGCGACGCGGCCATTCCCCGGCTGAACCTCGATGAACATGTCCTTCAGCGCGGTCTTCGGGCGCAACAGGGCGGTGCCGTCCTCGCGGATGAGGTCGTCGTACTTCCGGAGGATCTGCAGCTCGACGATGGCGCGACCCTCCTTCAGCTCGACCTTGCCGACGTCGCCCACCTTCACGCCGGAGACGCGGACCGTCTGACCCTGGCCGGGCGTGACCGCCTGGGCGGTGGAGAACTCCGCCTTCAGCGTCATCGGCTTCTCCTCGATGATCGGGAAGCGCAGGCGCTGGTTGGAGAGGATGTACGCACCGACGCCGAGCGCGATGACCGCAAGCACGATCATGGCGGCGAAGTCGCGGGCGTGGTCGCGGATCGCCTTCTTCATCGCGCGCCCTTCCCGACGAGGGGGATCTCGGCGGGCAGCACCGGCTTCTCGGACACCTTCACGTCGTCGTCGCGTCCCGTCTTGCGCAGCTCGTTCTGCAGCCACGCCACCGCGATCTCGCGGGACTTCTCCTCGAGCTCGGCCGGCGCCTCGCGGACCTTGAACGTGCCCTCGAAGCGGGTCTGCTGGGTGCGCAGGTCCGGCTGCTCCTGCGTCTCGCACGGGACGTCCGGGCGCAGCGGCGGACGGCCCTTGGGCTTCGGCGGGTTCGCGCCGACGGGCGGCCGGTCGGTCAGCGTGAACCGCCCGTCGAGCGTCGCCGTGGCGAACTGCGCCGAGTTGAGCGACACGCGGAAGTACTGGCCGTTGGCGTCGTGGGTCCTGCTCTCGCCCGCGAGGCCGACCAGCGGCTTCGTCTGCTCCTGGAAGATCGGCCCGATCGCCGGGAAGTCGGGATCCTCGATCTTGTCGAGCGTCCACGGCAGGATGACCTCGTTCTGGCAGCTCGACGCGGGACGGACCTGCTCGAGCAGCGGGACCGTCGCGCGGTTGAGCCGGGCGAGCGAGGGCACCGCGTCGCGCAGGGCGGCCGCGAGGCCGCCCAGCTCGGAGCGCTGGACGAGACCGCGGAGCTGGCGGACGAACGGGATCTGCGCGTTGATCGACTCGAGGCTCGAGCGCACGCCCGGCCGCAGGTCGGCCACGAACCGGCGCAGCGACGGGAACGCAGCGTTGAGCGCGGCCAGGGACGTCTGGCCGGCGCGCAGGGTCCGCGGCAGCTCGTCGATCGCCCGACGGAGCTCGTCGCCCTCGGCGGAGAACGCCCCCGCGGTGATCCGCAGGTCCCGGATGAGGTCCTGGAGCTGGCGCCGGTTGCGCGTCAGCGCGTCGGCCACGATTCCGGCGCCGTCGATGTACCCGGAGAGGTCGTGCTCGTTGCGCCCGAGCAGGGCGTCGTTGACGATCGCTGTGCTCTTGTACGCCGGCGCCCAGTAGCGGGTCGTGCGGTTGATGGCCTCCGCGCCGCCGTTGTTGTACGCCTTGTTCAGCTCGTCGAGGACGTTGCGCAGGTCGTTGCGCGTGTCGGTCTGCAGCGACGTGAGGATCTGGTCGAGCTGCACGGCGTTCGACGTCTGGTTGATCGGGATCGTCTCGCCGTCGCCGAGCTCGGGGGCGTGCGGCGTCCCCGGCTGGAGGTCGACGAAGAAGTTGCCCTCGAAGAAGATGCGCGGCCGGATCTTCAGCTCGGCGTCCTTGTGGATCGGACGACCCTTCTCCGCGATCTCCATCTTGATCCGCGCAGCGCCCGCCTCGCCCTCGCCGGGCTCGACACCCTCGACCTTCGAGACCTTGCCGACGTCGACGCCGGCGATCCTGACCTTGGCGCCCGGCTTGAGGTTCTGGGCGTTCGGGACGACGGCGGTCACGTCGTACTTGCCGCGGAACGGGATCTCCTTGGTGAACGCGAGGTACGTCACGGCCACCGTGACGACGATCGCGATGATCGCCACCGCCTCGAAGCTCATCCCGCGCCTGACGTTGCGCCTCATCGGCCGCCCTCCGCGATCCGGCGGTCGGCCTCGATGTCGTACGGCGTCCGCGCGGCGCGGCCACCGGGGGTGAACGTGTACGTCTGGCCCTCGGGCAGGCGGTCGGGGCCCTGCCCCATGCCGCGGCCCTCGCCGTCGAAGCGGTCGAAGGTGGCGCCCTTCACAGGAGCCTGGCCGGGGTACAGGTTGATCAGCTGATCGATGACCGTGCGCTTGTAGAACGGCCCGTTGTGCCGGTTGGCGCCGTACGGATAGCCCTGCTGACCGGCCGTGCAGTCCGTGCGCCCGTCGGGCTGGATCGCGTTCGCGCCGGACGTGTTCGTGTGCGCGTACTGGCGGACGCCCGTCGGCTCCTCGAGGCCCTTGCCGTTCGCCGGCTCGTTGGCGGAGAACGCCGTGACCTCGTCGTGCTGCGCGTCGCCGCTGTTGAGCAGCACGCGCTGGGACTGGCCCGTCGGGCTGTCCATGGTGAAGTGCTCGGCCACGGTGGTCCAGAAGATGTTCCAGTAGTTGCAGCCGGTGACGAAGGGGCCGAGGTAGCGCAGCTGCGGCTGCAGGGTGGTCACCGTCGCGGTGAGGCCGCGCAGCGCCCCGTTGGTGGTCGGGTCGTTGGCCAGGTCGCGCAGCGCGACCATCACGCCCTGGAGCTCCTCGTTGAGCTCCACCGAGCGCCGCGTGACCGGGGTGCCGACCTCGAGCGCGGTGTTGAGGACGGGCAGGGCCGTGCGCAGCTCGCCCGCGGCCTTGTCGAGCTCGGCTGACATCGCCGTGGTGTCGCGCAGGAAGGGACGCTGCACGCGGAAGGAGCGGATCGAGGCGTCCATCGTCGGCGGGCTCTTGGAGATCGTCGCCTTGAGCGCCTCGGGGTCGCGGTTGATCGCGTCGAACGTGTCCGCCTGGGCGGAGAACGAGTGCGCCCAGCGGTCGGCCACCGGTCCGACGACGCGCGTGAAGTCGTTGAGCTCTGAGAAGAACCGCGGCAGCCGCGTCTCGTCGGACGCGAGGTTGCGCATCACTGGCTCGAGGTAGGCGAGGAAGCGCGGCAATGCCTGGATCGTCGCGTTGAGGTCCTGTCCGCGACCGGCGAACGCGGTGCCGAAGCCCGTGAGGTTGCGCTCCGTGCCCTCTCGGGTCGGGGCGTCGTAGAGCGTGTACAGCTCGTCGAGGTCGGTCGAGATCCGCGTCTGCTGGGCCGGGATGCGCGCGCCGTCGGGGAGGCCCTCGTCGCTGCGTCCGCGCTCGAACTGGAGGATCTTGAGCGCGAGCGGTGCCCGCGGGCGGACCACGACCCGCGAGTCCTTCGGGAACGGCCCGGCCGACTCGTCGAGCTTGAGCTGGAGGATGGCGCCGACGTCGCCGTTGCGCAGGCGCCCGGGCTTGAGGTCCTGCACGAGGCCGATGCGGAATCCGCCCTCGCGGACCTCGACGCCCTTGTTGACCTCGGCGCCGTCGGGCAGCTCGACGAAGATCGTCCGCGACGGCACGAAGGGCAGGCCGTTGTTCGCGTTGTACGCGAGGAAGACCGCGACCACGACCACGAGCGTGGTGACCGCCCCGACGAGGACGGGGTTGGCGACGATGGATGCGCTGCCTCGCCTCATGACCCGAAGAGGAACTCCATGAGCTGCTGCTGGCTCTCGGTGTCGTCGCGCGCCGCGCCGACGTTGGGCAGGTCGCGGACGGCCGGCGGCTGCGGTGTGTCCGGGGCGCCGCCGACCCCGCCCGGCAGGATGGCGCCGAGATCGGGGAGCCGGACGGACGGGCGCGAGCCGCCGTCGCCGGCGCCGCTCCCGCCGCGCTCGGCGCCGCCCGAGCCGCCCGAGGCGGCGCCGCCCGCCGCGCGCCGGCCGCCCAACGACGCCGCGGCGCGCTCCAGGGCAGCCCGACGACGGACGTTCGGATCGTCCTCCTCGAACCCCGTGTCGTTGCGGTCCCAATCGGGCGGCGCCGTCGGATCGGTGCTCTTGATGCCGAGCGGGTTGGGGCCGAGGAACCGCCCGCACTGCTCGCCGATCTTGGGCACCGCCTGGAGGTCAGTAGGGGCCGCAGGTGCTCTCGAACACGGCGGACTGGAGGATGTGCGTGTTGCCGTCGTGCAGGTTGACGGCCAGCGTCTGGTCGAACGTGTACTGGAGCAGGGCCTCCAGGCCGGTGTAGCCCTCGCCTCCCGGGCTGCGCGCGTCCGCCTCGATGGCGTTCTCGCGGTCGTCGATGTGCTCGAGGATGATCGCCAGGTTGCGGCCGAGCTCCGGCGTCCCCTTCGCGTAGCGGGCGAGCGCGCGTACGGTGCCGCGCGCCGGTTCAACCGCTTGGCGGCCGGTGACCGACGCCCTGCCGAGCGCCCGCAGCGCCGGGCGCGACGCGTCGGCGAACGGCGGGATGTTCTCGAAGAGCCGCTTCAGCTGACCCGAGCTGGCCGCGAGGTTCTGGAGGGCGGGGCCCTGGCGGTCGACGGTGCGTCCCAGCTCGCGCATCGTCGGCTCGAGCTCGGCGAGGAACGTCGGCAGCCTCTCGAAGCCGCGGCGGATGTCGTCGTCGCGCTCGGCCGACGTCCGCGAGATGTCGCGCGCCTCGACGACCCAGCGGGTGATCTCGCGCCGGTTCTCGGCCAGCTCGCCGACGACCTCGTCGGCGTTCTTGGCGAGGTCGGCGAGCACCTGGTTCTGGTCGGCCAGGAGGGCCAGGACGCGGTTGGTCTCGCGCAGCGCGGGGCTCGCCCGGCGGAGCGCCGCGTTGAGGTTGTCGGCGTTGCCGGCGACGGCGGCGCCCAGCTCGTTGATGATCAGCCGCAGGCGCTCGCGCCGGGGCCGCCGCATGATGTTCGCGACGAGGTCGGGCGGCACCGTCGAGGCCGTGCGCTCCACCGGGATCGTGCTCCCGGGCCGCAGCGTCTCGCGGGAGGTTCCGGGGTCGCAGTTGACGAAGTACTCGCCGACGAGCGACTGCGGCGTGATCTGGCACGCGGCGTCCGCTCGCAGCGAGCCGAAGCCCTTCTCGGTCACCTCGAAGCCGATGACCGCCCGCTTCGTGCGCTTGTCGACGTCGAGCGACGTGATCTTCCCCGCCGTCACGCCTGCGACCTTGAAGTCGCCGCCCTCGACGAGGCCGAAGGCGTTGTCGAACTCGACCTTGAACTCGCCGAGCGTGTCCTCCTCCTTCGCTCCTGTCGACAGCGCGACGAACGCCGTGCCGACGGTGAGGAGGAGGCCGATGAGGAGGATTCGCTTCACGCCTACTTCCCCGGCAGGATCTGGGAGGGGTCGCAGTTGTGGTCGGGCGTCGGCCGCCACGGGTTCGAGCCGTCGTCGGCGGGATGCTCGGCGGCCCCCGGGCACCGGTTGCGCTGGTCCGAGCGGGTGAAGATCTGGCCGACGCGGGGGCGCAGCTCCGGCGGGATCGGGCGCAGGATCCCGTCGATCTGGCCGAACGCGTTGATGTAGGTGCCGACGCGGCTGATGCCGCCGAGCGCGTCGTAGATGCCGGAGCGGCCGAAGTCGTCGAACCAGCCCGTGAGATCGACGGCGTAGGGGCGAGCGTACGCGAGCTCGGGGACCGACGTGCGGAGCGCGTCGACCGACTCCGGGAAGGCGCCGCGGCGCTGCTTGCCGTTGGCCTGCACGGGACCGATCGCGATGTCGCGCAGCGGGACCTGCCCCGCGGTGAGGTCGACGAGGTCGTTGTCCTCCCCGGCCTGCTTGACGAGGCGCGACAGGTCGCGGATGGTGGGGCGCGCGTCGCGGGCGAGCGGACGCAGCTCCGCGAAGAACGGGCGCAGGCGCTTGGCGACCGGCTTGGACTCCTCGACGAGCGGGCGCAGGTCGTCCAGGGCCGCGCGCAGGTTGACGAAGGTGGTGTTGGCGCGGCGCATGAACGGCGGGAGCTGCGAGATCGCGTCCGACAGCTCGGTGCGCTTGGCGGCGAGATCGCCGGTGAAGTCGGCGAGGTTGTTCACGACGCCGGAGAGGTCGTCACGGCGCTCGGCGAGGGTGGTGACGAGATCCTCGGACGAGACGATGAACTTCTCGAGGGCGGGCGTGTCGTAGGTGAGCTCCTCGAACAGCCGGCTGGACGCGGCGAGTTGCGGGTTCAGGTACAGCCAGCCGCGCCGCGCCTCCTCCGAGCGCCCGTTGTACTGCTTGCCGAAGCCCCGGATCACACCCTGAAGGTCGGTGCGCGCCTTGCGGTTGAACGTGCTGATGAGCTGGTCGAGGTCGACCGCGGACGTGGTCTCGGTCGCCTCGATGCGGCCGCCGTCCTCGATCTTCGGCCCGTTCGCGCCCGCGAACTGGAGGTCGATGTAGCGGTTGGCGACGCCGGACAGCGACGCGAGGCGGATGACGCCGCGCGTCCCCTCGCGCAGGGGCGTGTAGCCCTTCTCCTTGATCTCGAGCTCGACCCGGGCGCCGCCGTCGTCGGTCAGCTCGATCTCCTTGACGGTGCCGATCGTCGCGCCCGCGACGCGCACCTCGTTGCCGCGCACGAGCTGGCTCGCGTTCTCGAACTCGGCGTAGACCACGTAGGAGTCGCCGCCGCGCAGGAGCACGACAGCGACGACCGCCACCGCGGCGAAGAGCGCCGCGATCGCGACCACGCGACCGATTTGCCGAGAATTACGCAGGTTCTTCGCCTCCCTACGGGCGCCGCCCCTGCGCCCCTACGTCAAGCGCCCGGCACGGTAGTGACCGCCGTCACACAATGTCAAAAGGGAACCGTCGCAACTTCGCCTGCGGCGGCGGGTTTCCTGAGTTCGCCCCAGCCACCCCGGAGGAGGACGCCCCGCGTCATGCCGTTCAAGTCGATCTCTCTGCTCGTCTCCGTCGCAGCGCTCGTCGCGCTGCTCGCCCTTCCGGCCGCCGCTCCCGCCGCGAAGGTCCGCATCTCGGTCGGCATCGGCGACCAGAGCCCCGCGATGTTCGTCAACAAGGACTTCAAGGCGCTGAGGATCAAGAAGGCGCGCTACTTCATCTCGTGGAACGCGATCGACAACCCGGACGCGATCGCCAAGGCCGACGCCTGGCTCGTCGCCGCGAAGACCGCGAAGGTCCGGCCGCTCTTCCATCTCGACGGCGTCTTCAGCGGCATCAAGCCGCCGAGCGTCCGCGAGTACCGCACGAAGGTCAAGGCGCTCATCCGCCGCTACCGCCGTGGCAAGGAGGGACGGGCGTCGGTGCCGGACTGGGGCGTCTGGAACGAGGCCAACTCGCGCACGCAGCCGACGTACAAGCTGAGCGGCGCGCGCCGCACGGCCGGGTACTTCCTCGCGCTGCGCAAGATGTGCCGCGGCTGCACGATCGTCGCGCTCGACCTGCTCGACGCCGGCAACATCAAGGGCTACATCCGCGCGTTCTACCGCGCGCTCAAGGGCAAGAAGCGGCTCGCGACGATCGTCGGGATCCACAACTACGGCGACACGAACCGGCGCAGGAACAACACCGCGGTGATCATCAGGCAGACCCGGCGCTACAACCGCCGCGCGAAGTTCTGGATGACCGAGACCGGCGGCATCGCGCTGCTCCAGGCCGAGGATCGCGAGACCGGCCTGCTCAAGCCGTCGCGAGGCCTGAACTGCAACCCGTCGAAGCCGGCGGGCGGCGAGCGCCGTCAGGCGCGGGCGGTCGCGAAGATGTTCCGCATCGCGCGCAGGTACCGGCGCTCGATCAAGCGGCTGTACCCGTACAACTTCTACGGGACCGACTGCAGCCTGCGCCTGCGCTTCGACGCCGGCCTGATCCGCACGGACGGCTCGCGCCGCCCGGCGTACCGCGTGCTGAAGCGCGCGATGCGCGGCTTCATCCGCTAGCTAGGAACCCGCCAACACCCGCGCTGCGCGCAGAGCCGGCTCGTACGTCGGCTCGCGCAGCAGCGCCTGGCGGATCCCCTCGCCGAGGATCCCCGGCTCGCCGCGCGACGCACCCAGCACCGTCCAGCGCGCCTCGCGGCCGTCGGCGAACCGGCGCCACGCCTCGAGCCCGCCCTTGCCGCGGTCGAGCGAGAGCGCCATCCCGTCGGCGGTCTCGAGCGTCACCCCGGCGAGGCCGCGCACGCCCTGCTCCGTCGGCTCGGTGCGCAGCACGACGTCGCCGCGGCGCGCGCGGGCGCGACCCTGGAGCGATGCGCCGCGGGCGCTGAGCGGCGACGCCTCCCACCCCAGGCGGCTCGCCAGCCAGCCGAAGAGCAGCAGCGCGGCGACGGTGGACTCCGGGCTGTGGCGCACGGTCACCGAGCTGAGCTTGCGCAGGTGCCCGCGCCACGCCGGCGGGTCGAACGTCGCGGCGATCCGCTCGCGCCACGGCGTCGTGCGCAGCCAGGCGAGGTCGACGACGTACGTGCGCTCGATGAGCTGCGCGGCGCGGTCGAGCGCGGCGCGCGGGTCGGGCTCGTCGACCGAGTCGCGCAGCACGACCTGCGCCAGCCCGCACACGGCGTCGACGCCGGCGTCGTGTCCGTGCGGCGCCCACACCGCCGTCGCGAGGTCGGTGACGACGACCGGATCGAGGATGCGGTCCAGGCGCGGCAGGTGGCGCTCCCCCATCTCGAGCAGGACGTGCTCGCGCACCGCGGCGCCCTCGACGTGCGCGCTCGCGCGCGCCGACAGCGTGTCGCGCCCGCGCTCGACGGCGCAGAGCACCGTGCGCGACGCGTGGTAGCGCCCGACGCGGGCGAGACGGTTCTCGATCTCGCCGCGCCAGTCGCCGTCGACGATCGTCACGAGGTTGAGCACGCGCGCCGGGACCGCGCTGTCCTCCTGATGGCGCTCGATCTCCATCGTGCGCAGCGCGGCCTCGATCGCCGCCGGGCTCGTGTCGTCGGCGCTCCAGACGGCGTCGGTCATATCCGGCGCCAGCGGTCCGCGCCGACCATCAGCGCGTGCGCCTGCTCCGGCCCCTGGCTGCCCGCCTCGTAGCCCGGCACGTCGCCGTCGAGCGCGGCCCACCCGCGCAGCACCGGGTCGATGATCCGCCACTGCGCCTCGACCTCGTCGACGCGCGTGAACAGCGTGAGGTCGCCGCGCATCGCGTCGAGCAGCAGCCGCTCGTAGGCCTCGGGCGACTGCGACAAGAAGCTCGTGCCGTACAGGAACTCCATCTGCACGGGGCGGATCGACATGCGCGTGCCCGGGATCTTGGCGCCGAGCGAGAGCGAGACGCCCTCGTTCGGCTGCACGGTGAACACGAGCACGTTGGGGAGGACGCCGACCGACCCGGCCTGGTCGAACGCGAGGTGCGGGACGGGCTTGAGCGTCACCGCGATCTCGGTCACCTTGCGGGCCAGGCGCTTGCCGGTGCGCAGGTAGAACGGCACGCCCGCCCAGCGCCAGTTGTCGACCTCGAGACGCAGCGCGGCGTAGGTCTCCGTCGCGGACTCCGCGGGGACGTCGGACTCGCCGTGGTAGCCGGGCACGTCCTCGCCGGCCGCCGTTCCCGCCGCGTACTGCGCGCGGACCGCGACCTCCTCGATGCGCGCGGGGTCCGGCGCCGGGATCGCGCGCAGCACCTTGACCTTCTCGTCACGCACCTGGTCGGCGGTGAAGCTCACCGGCGGCTCCATGGCCAGCAGGGTGAGCAGCTGGAGCATGTGGTTCTGCACGAGGTCGCGCAGCGCGCCGGACTCGTCGTAGTAGCCGGCGCGAGTGCCGATCCCGATGTCCTCGGACGCGGTGATCTGGACGTTGTCGATGTAGTTGCGGTTCCACACCGGCTCGAACAGCCCGTTCGCGAAGCGGAACGCGAGCATGTTCTGGACGGTCTCCTTGCCCAGGTAGTGGTCGATGCGGAAGACCTGCTTCTCCTCGAGGACGTCGAGCACGCGACGGTTGAGCTCCTGCGCGGACTCGAGGTCGCGGCCGATCGGCTTCTCGATGACGACGCGCACGTCGGCGTCCTCGTGGCGGTGCAGGCCCTGCGCGCCGAGCCGCTCGACGATCACCGGGAAGAACGACGGCGCCGTGGACAGGTAGAAGCAGCGGTTGAGCGGCAGGCCGCCCGCCTCGTCGAGCTCGGCCAGCGCGGCGTCGAGCCGCTCGTAGCCGGCGGGGTCGTCGAACGCGCCCTGCACGTAGCGGACCTCTGCGAACAGCCGGGCGAGGACGTCCGGATCGGGCGGGCGGCGGCTGAACGTCTCCACCGACTCGATCGCCGCCTGGCGGTACTCCTCGTCGGTCTGCTCGCCGCGCGAGACGCCGACGAGCTGGAACCGCTCGGGCAGCGCGCCCTCGTGGGCGAGGTTGTAGACGGCGGGCAGCAGCTTGCGCCGGGCCAGGTCGCCGGTGGCGCCGAAGATGACGAGCGTCGTCGGGTGGACGGGCAGGCGCTCCAGGCCCGCCGAGAGCGGATTGGCCTGGGGCTCCGCCGTCGCGCTCATCCGTCTGCGTGCCGCTGGACCGCGTGGCCGCCGAACTGCGCGCGCAGCGCGGCGTTGACCTTCGCGGCGAAGTCGCCGCGCGACTGCGAGCTGTAGCGCTCGAAGAGGGCCATCGTGATGACGGGCAGCGGGACGCGCTGCTCGACGGCGTCCTCGACCGTCCAGCGGCCCTCGCCCGACTCGCCGACGACCGGATCGAGGCCGGCGAGGTCGTTGCCCTCCTGCTCGAACGCGCGGGCCGCGAGCTCGCAGAGCCAGGAGCGGACGACCGAGCCCTTCATCCACAGGTGCGCGATGGCGCCGTTGTCGAGGTCGTAGTCACTGGCGTCGAAGAGGGCGAAGCCCTCGGCGTACGCCTGCATCATCCCGTATTCGATGCCGTTGTGGACCATCTTCACGTAGTGGCCGGCGCCGGTCGGCCCGAAGTGGTTCCACCCCGGTCCGTGCTCGTCGTCCGGCCGCGGCGCGAGCACGTCGAGGATCGGCCGGAGCCGCTCGACCGCCTCGTCGGGCCCGCCGACCATCATGCAGTAGCCGACCTCGAGGCCCCACACGCCGCCGCTCGTGCCGACGTCGACGTAGTGGATGCCGCGGGGCGCGAGCGCCTCGGCCGGCGCTTGTCGTCGGTCCACTTCGTGTTGCCGCCGTCGATGATCGTGTCGCCGGCGTCGAGCAGCTCGGCGAGCTTTGTCACGGTCTGCTCGGTCGGGTCGCCCGCGGGGACCATCACCCACACCGCGCGCGGCGGGTCGAGCTTCTGCACAAGCTCCTCGAGCGTGGAGGCCGCGCCAGCGCCATGCGACTCGGCCTGGGCCCGCGCTTCGTCGTTGAGGTCGAACGCCACCGCCTCGTGGTCGGAGTCGCGGTGGATGCGGTGGACCATGTTGCCGCCCATCCGCCCGAGCCCGACGAAGCCGATCTGCATCAGCGCAGCTCCTCGGCCAGCGCGCGCACCGCCGCGGCCGGGTGGCCCTTCAGCTGGATCCGCTCCGCCGGCAGGTCGTGCGAGCGCAGCGTCCGCAGGTCGCCGACCGCCTGCGCCCGCTTGAGCTGCTCGAACGTGAACGGCCTGTCGGGGATCTCTGCGTCCTGCGCGGCGTCGCTCACGAGCTGGAGGAAGCGCCCGGTCGGGGCGCCGCCCTTGTGGTACTGGCCGGTGGAGTGCAGGAAGCGCGGCCCGTAGCCGAACGTGGTCGTCGCCTTCGTCGCGACGCGGATCGCCGCGCGCAGCTCGGCGGCGGCGGCGTCGAGCTCGGCGCTCGGCGGCGCGTAGGCCATGATCGCGACGTAGGCCGGCGGCGCGGCGCCGTGAAGCAGCGTCCGCAGCGCGTCCGCGGGCTCGGCGAACGGCTCCTCGGCGCGCTCGTCGAGGGCGCGGCTCGTGTTGTCCTTGGCCTCCTGCACGTTCGGCTGGTCGAACGGGTTGAGCTCGAGCGACCAGCCGGCGACGGCGGTGGCGAACTCGGCGAAGAAGAAGATCCGGCCGAGGTCCTCGGGGCCGCGGACCGGCAGGGAGACCACTGGGTGGTGGGTCCGCAGCGGCTCGTCGCCCTCGCCGCGCAGGTGGACGAAGACGCGGTCGTCGCCGTACTCCTCCGGCGCGCCCAGCGGCTCGTCGGCGACCGGCAGGATGCCGCGGCCGTGCTTGCCGGTCGACTCGGCGACGAGCTGCTCGGCCCACAGGCCGAACGAGGCGATCGAGCCGGTGACGACGAACGTCAGCTTGTCGCGGCCCGCCTTGGCCAGCGCGCCGAGCGCCGCGCCGAGCCACAGGCCGCTGTTGCCGCCGGCCGGGTCGTCGCCGGCGCACGCCTCCTCGGCGACGGCGGCGCCGTCAATGAGCGCCTGGAGCGGCGCGCCCATCAGCGCGGCGGGCACGAGGCCGAAGGGCGACAGCGCGCTGTAGCGCCCGCCGATGTCGGGGTCGGCGAGGAACGTCCGGCGGAAGCCGCGCTCGCGGGCGAGCTCCTCGAGCGACGAGCCGGGGTCGGTGATGGCGACGAAGTGGCGGCCGTCGGGCTTGGCGGACCAGAAGTGGTCGGCCAGCGAGCGCGTCTCGATCGTGCCGCCTGACTTCGTGGAGACGACGTAGACGGTGGTGTCGGGGGAGGTCCGCGCCTCGACGGCGGCGATCGCGTCGGCGTCGGTCGAGTCGAGCACGTGCAGGTTCAGGCACCTCGCCTCGAAGCTCCGCGCGAAGACCTCGGGCGCGAGGCTCGAGCCGCCCATGCCGAGCACGACCGCGTCCTTGAACCCGTCCTCCGTCAGCTCGTGCGCGTACGCCTCCAGCTCGTCGACGTCCACCTTCCCGGCGGCGTCGAGCCACCCGAGCCGGTTGGCCAGCTCCGGCGTGTCGGCGTCGCCGCCCCACAGCGTCGGGTCCTTCGCCCACACCCGCTGCGCGACGTCCTCGGCGCGCGCCCGCTCGAGCTCCGCGTCGACCGGCGCGCGCAGCTCCTCGGGCAGCGCGACGTCGAACGTCGTCGGCAGCGACGTCACAGCTCGGCCCGCTTGCTCTCGATCCCCTCGAGCAGCTTCTCCATCGGCGTGACGAACTTGTCGACGCCGTCCTCGAGGAGCTTGCCGGTGACGTCCTCCATGTCGATCCCGGCCTCGTCCAGGCGCCTGAGGTCCTCGCCCGGATCCTCGAGCCCGCTGCCGGGCTTGATGTCGCCGTGGTCGGCGGTCGCCTTCAGCGTGTCCATCGGCATCGTGTTCACGGTGTCCGGCGCGACGAGGGTGTCGACGTACTTCGTGTCGGGATAGGCCGGGTCCTTGACCCCGGTCGACGCCCACAGCGGGCGCTGCACGCGGCCGCCGGCGGCGCGCAGCTCGGCGAAGCGCTCACCCTCGAAGACGCCCTGGTAGAGCTTGTACGCGGCGCGCGCATTGGCGACGGCGGCGAGGCCGCGGAGGTCGGTGCGGTCGAGCTCCTCCAGGCGCTTGTCGACCTCGGTGTCGACGCGGCTGACGAAGAAGCTCGCAACCGAGTGGACGTCGAGGCCCTTGCCCTCCGCCTGCCGGCGCTCGAGGCCCTTCATGTACGCCTCCATGACCTGGGCGTACGCCTTGACGCTGAAGAGCAGCGTGACGTTGACGTTGATGCCCTCGTAGATCGCCTGCTCGATCGCGGGCACGCCCTCGAGCGTCCCCGGGATCTTGATCATCACGTTCGGCCGGTCGAGCTCCTGCCAGTACTCGCGGGCCTGGGCGAGCGTCTTGTCGGTGTCGAACGCGAGGTCCGGGTCGACCTCGAGGCTGACGAACCCGTCCTGGTGCTCGTCGAAGACCGGGCGCAGCACGTCGGCCGCGGCGCCGACGTCCTCGACGGCGATCGTGCGGAAGATCTCGCGCGAGTCCTTCCCGTCGCCCGCGAGCTCCGCGATCTTGTCGTCGTAGTCGCTCGAGCCGAGGATCGCCTTCTCGAAGATCGCGGGGTTCGACGTGACGCCCCGCAGGCTCAGCTCGTCGCGCATGCGGACGAGCTCGCCGCTCTCGATCAGCGAGCGCTGGATCTGGTCGAGCCAGGGGCTGGTGCCGGCCGCGGCGAGCGCGGCGAGATTGGGATTGGTGCGGGTGGCGTGCGTGCTCATGCGGTCCTCTCGGGCAGTGGCGCGTTCGTGTCGTCGAGCTCCTGCGCTGCGAGCAGCGCGGCGCCTCTCACCCCGGCGTGGACGCCGTGGCGGGCGGGTGCGATGCGGGCCTGCGTGCCGACGCCGGGAAGGGCGAAGCGCCGGGCCGTCTCCTCGGCCGGCTTCGTCAGCAGCTCGCCGGCGGTCGAGACCCCGCCGCCGATGACGACGAGGTCCGGGTCGAAGACGTTCATCACGTTCGCTATGCCCACACCGAGCCGTTCCCCAACGATGCGCAGGGCGTCGATCGCGCCGGGGTCGCCGGCCCGGGCGCGCTCGACGACGGCCGGCCCCTTCCCGATCCCGCGCTGCTCGCCCAGCTCGTCGAGCTTGCCGCCGGCGCACCACGACTCGAGCGCGGCGGGGTGCGGGAAGCGCTCGGGCGCCGGCGGGGCGCCCTGAGACAGATCGGCGGCGACGATCATGTGGCCGAGCTCCGGCGCGGCGCCGGTCGCGCCGCGGAAGATGCGCCCGTCGAGGACGACGCCGCCGCCGACGCCCGTCCCGACGGTGAACATCACGACGACCCGCGCGATCGGACGCAGCTCGTCGTCGAGCGCCTCGGCCAGCGCGGCGCAGTTGGCGTCGTTGTCGACGAAGACCGGGACGCCGCCGAGCCGCTCGGACAGCACGGCGCGGAGCGGGACGTCGTGGAGCGGGACGTTGACGCTGAAGCGCGCGGTGCCGGGCGCGAAGTCCACGACCGACGGCACCGCGATGCCGACGGCGTCGGCGCCGCCGTGGTCGGTGACGACGTCGGCGAGCTGGTCGAGGAACCGCTCGGTGTCGCCGGTTTCCGTCGGCGTGGTCGACGTCTCTGAGAGCGTGCCGCGTTCCAGCGCGGCGGCGGCGATCTTCGTGCCTCCGACGTCGACGCCGATGATGCGGCCGCTCACACGATGGACTCTACGCCGCCGGTACGATCGGCCGTGCCCGGGTGGTGGAACTGGTCAGACACGGCGCGCTTAAACCGCGCTGCCTGTGAGGGCGTGCGGGTTCGAGTCCCGCCCCGGGCACTCGCGGCGCTCCGCGCGGTCTCGTTGCGGGGCTCGGCTTCGTCGCTGACTGCTCGACGAGGGAGGAGAGGACTCGCTACTGCGCCCCGTTCCGCGTGGTGGCCGCCGAGCGGGTCGAGACCCAGACTCGCGCCGGCCTGGAAGCCGAGTGTCGAGTTTGTCGCCTATAGGACGCACAACTCGACACTGACCGCGAGTCACCGCTCGGAGGCACGCGAACGGGGCGCAGCTGCGACTCCTCCCCCTACACCTCAACACGGATCCACGGGCTCGCCCGCCGAGGGATCCCGCGCCGCCCAGGCCCGCCAGGCCGCATACGCCGGCCGCGTCCGGTCGAACCGCTCCGTCACGAGCCCGGTACGGAAGACGGGGTCCTCGCGGACCGTGTACTGGAACGCGGCGTCGACGCGCGGATCGCGCGCCCAGGTCGTGAGCGCGGCGTGCATGCGCTCGCACGCGCGCGCGCGCGGAAACGCTCCGGTTTCGGTGATCCAGATGCGGTGCTGCGTCGGGCACCCGTGCGCGTCGAGCGCGCGCTGGAGCGCGGCAAGCAGCTCGGGCTGGCCCGACTCGCGGAGGTCGCCACCGAGCCGGCTGCGTCCGGTGCCGACGTACATGTGCTGGCCGAAGATCGAGCCGGCGCAGGCGACGTCCTTCGGCAGGCCGCGCACGAACTCGACGACGCCCGTCGCCGTGCGGCGCGGGTGCCGGTAGCCCGCCAGCTCGCCGACCAGGAGCTGCACGTCGGGGCCGAGCTCCGCCTGCGCGGCGCGGACGAGGTCGGCGTACGCGGCCGCCGCGACCGAGCGCGAGTCGCGCGCGCAGCTCGTCCGCTGCGGGCGCAGGAACGCCGGGTGGTTCGGCTCGTTCCACGGGCTCCAGAGGCGCAGCGGCACGCCCTCGCGCCGGCCGAGCGCGGCAAGCGAGCGGAGGAACCGCCGGTACGGGCGGATGCGGATGCGCCGGCCGGACGGACACCCGCGGCGCGCGACCGTCGCCCAGCGCGGAGCGAAGTAGGGGGAGACGACGACCTCCCAGCCGCCGTCGGCGCGCTGGCGCCGGCCCACCGCGCGCAGCACGGCGCCGAGCCCGCGGTGCGGCGCGCACGGCCGGCGCCCGCGCGCGCAGCCGTCGCGGTAGCGGCGCCAGTCGGGCGGGCGGCGCCCCGACGGCTGCACGTTCGACCAGTCGACGAGCAGCCGGAAGTACCGTGGCCGCAGCTCGGCGGCGCGGTCGCGCCAGCGGCGGAACCCGGGCCGCGCGCGGCCGGGCGCGATCGCGTCCCTCGGCGCCAACCAGGTGCTCTATGCCGTGGTGCCGTG
>JAUJPF010000040.1 GCA_030447275.1 Solirubrobacteraceae bacterium
CGCGACGTCGGCCGCCTCCAGGCGGTCCTGATCCTCCGACGTCAGGTCAGCCGGCCCGTCGGTCAGCAGCGTGACGTCATCGCTCCACGCGCTCAGCATGAGCGCTCCGCCTCGGTCGAACACCGCGAGCGGCTGGTCGCGGTGCTCCCAGCCGTGGCAGAACGGGCAATGGAACACCGAGTGACCCCAGCGCTCCTCGATCCCATCGAGCGGCGGGTACCGGTACTCCATGCCGGTGGCCGCAGCACGCGCCGCGCGACTTCCGTCGAGCCGTCGCCCAGCTCGAGGACGAAGTCGTCCTCGTCGCGCCGCCCGCCGACGACGTCGCCTTCGCGGAGCTCGACGGTCGGGTAGCGCGCGAGCTCGGCGCGACCTGCGGCGTAGAAGTCGCTCGGCGCTCGGCGATCGCTGCCGAGCAGGCCGCCGATCCCGTGCGTGTGCCGGTTGCTCTGCCGCCCGGCGTCGATGACGAGCGTCCGCGGGCGGGCGCGGCCGAGCACCAGCGCGGCGCTGAGGCCGGCGGCTCCGGCGCCGACGACGATGGAGTCCCAGGTCGTATCCATGCCACGAACGTGGCAGGGAGGGCAACGATCGACAAGTCGTCTTGCTGATCAGGCAATAGACTCCAGGTTTCATGACGGACTCCGCCACCGACGAGCCGGTCGACGTCCGCGTCCGCCGCCGGCTGCGCGAGCTTCGCTCCGAGCAGAGGCTGACCCTCCAGCAGGTCGCCGAGCGCGCCCGCATCGACGTGTCGACCCTCAGCCGCCTCGAGTCGGGGAAGCGGCGGCTGGCCCTCGACCACATACCCGCGCTCGCCGCGGCGCTCGGGGTCAGGGCCGACGACCTCCTCGGTACCCCGCCGGCGCAGGACCCGCGGGTCCGCAGCAAGCCGCGCCGGTACGACGGCATGACGATGTGGCCGCTCAGCCAGCGCAGCTCCGCCGGCGGGCTGCACGCCTACAAGGTCCACATCAGCGCGAGGCGCCGCACGCCCCCGCCGGTCGAGACCCTGCACGTCCACGAAGGGCACGATTGGATCTACGTCCTCACCGGTCGCCTGCGGCTCGTGCTGGGCGCCGACGACCTGATCATCGAGCCGGGGGAGACCGTCGAGTTCAGCACCTGGACGCCGCACTGGTTCGGCGCCGTCGGCGGTCCCGTCGAGGCGATCATGATCTTCGGCCCGCACGGCGAACGGGTCCACCTGCACGCGTGAACCGCAGCGGACGCCGATCGAACGCCGTCCGCCCGGGCGCAAGGCCCGGGCGGATGCTTCGTCACGTCGTATGAGGGCTAGGCGGCGGTGGGGTGGGGGGCACCTCCCTCCAGGTTGACCTCGGGGATGAGGCGCTTGAGCCAGCGGGGGGTCCACCACGCCTTGTCGCCCAGGAGCTCCATGACCGCGGGCACGAGGATCATCCGCACGATCGTGGCGTCGACGAGGATGGCCGTCGCCAGCCCGACGCCGATGAGCTTGAGGAAGACCTCGGGGCTCAGGGCGAAGGCGGCGAAGACCGCGACCATGATCAACGCCGCTGCGGTGATGACCTTGGCGGTGCGGGCCACCGCGGCGACGACGGCCATGCGGGCGTCGCCGCCCCTGCCCAGCTCCTCCTTGATGCGGGACACGAGGAAGACCTCGTAGTCCATCGACAGTCCGAAGAGGACCGCGAACATCATCACCGGGATGAACGGCGGGACGGGCAGGTCCGTGTCGATGCCGATGAGCTGTCCGGCCCAGCCGCCCTCGGCGACGAGCGAGACGGCGCCGTAGGCCGCCCCGATGGACAGCAGGTTCAGCACGCCGGCCTTGGCCGCCACGATCGGCGCGCGGAAGGCCACCAGCAGCAACAGGAACGACAGGCCGATGACGCCGCCGATGAACAGCGGGAGCCGGCTCGCGGTCGCGCTGCTCTGATCGACCGTCGCCGCCGTCGCGCCGCCGAGATCGGCGTCGAGCCCGGAGGCGGCCAGCGGGCCGTCGCGCAGGCGGTCGATGAGCTTCACCGTCGCGTCATCCTGCGGCGACGTGGTCGGGGTGATCGGCACCATCGTGGTCGTGCCCGAGGGGCTCGGCTGCGGGTCGCCGACCGACTGGACGCCCGGCTCCCGCTCGAGCTGCGCCGTCAGCGCGCCCAAGCGCTCCTGCGCGGCGGCGTCCACCGTGAGCTCGCCTTCGCCGGTGTGCAGACCGTCGGCGATCAGCAGCGCGGCCAGCCCGACGACGAGCGGCACCTCGCGCCGGTCGGCTCCGGTGCGTGCTGTCTGCCACCAGCTCACGTCACAACCGTGCCCGGCGGGTCGTCGGCCGCGAGGCGGGTCTTCGTCTACTCCTCGAGAGGTAGGCGGCCGGGGGCTGCGCGCCTACGGCCGCCGCGCGAGCACGATCGCGTAGCCGGCGTCGACGACGATGCCGTGCGCCGTCTCCGACCCGAAGCGGAGGACGAGCTCCGGCAGCGCGTCGCGGACGCGATCGGCGGCGCCGCCCGCGCCGCCCGCGGCGGCGAGCTCGTCGACCGCCTCGGCGACGGAGGCGAAGGTCCACGGCAGCGCCGCCTCCCGCACGTCGAGGTCCGGGAAGTCGAAGAAGTGCAGGTAGGCGGTCTCGAAGCGGGCCCAGCGCTGCGAGCGCCGCGCGGGTCCGCCCGCCGCGTGCAACAGCGCCCCCATGAAGCCCATCCAGGCGGTGAACGCGATCGCTCCGCCGGGGCGGACGACGCGGACCAGCTCCGCGGACGCGGCCCGCGGGTCCTCGGCGTAGGAGGCGCCGAATAGCGAGACGACCGCGTCGTACGTGGCGCCGTCGACCGGCATCGCGGTCAGCGGCGCCTGCGCCCACGTCACGTCGAGGCCCTCGCGGTCGCAGAGCGCCCGCCCGCGCTCGACGCGGTCGGCCGAGGCGTCGACCGCGGTCACGCGTGCGCCGGCGCGCGCAGCCGCGCGCGCGAGCCCCCCGTCTCCCGCGCACGCGACGAGCACGCGCGCGCCGGGCGTCACGCCGCTCGCCTCGAGCAGCGCGGCGGCGACCGGGTCGAGCCGGGCGCCGAGGCCGTCGGAGTCGCCCTCGCCCCACCCGTCGAACGGCTGCGGCGGGGGCGGCGCCGGCGGCGTGCGCCCCCGGCCGCCGGCCTCGCCGTCGCGGGCGAGGCCGGCGTCTGCGATGCGGCCCAGGCCGGCGCCGAACAGCGCGCGCCGCGAGAGTCCGGAACCGTCCTGCACGTCCCTCCGGGCCTCAGCCGGCCCCGTCGCCGGAGCCGTCCCCGTTCCCGAAGTTCTTGTTGTTCGCGCCCGCGCGCTTCTCGAACGGGCCGTAGATGGCGTACGTGACCGCGGGGTCGACGCCGGGGTTCGCCTGGCCCTCCTCGTCGACCCCGCGGCCGCCCTGCTGGTTGACGTACAGCGTCTGCCCGTCCGGGTCGAAGCACGCCCCGCAGAACTCCGAGTCGTTGTCGGTCGTCTGCGCGAAGTTGTAGATCTCGCCGTCCTGGGTGACGCCGCGGATGAACTGGTCGCCGTTGCTGTCCTCGCAGAGCAGGATGTCCTGCGTCTGCGGGACGATCGTGACGTTGTCGGGGTTCTCGAGCGTCGCCGAGCTCGTCGACACGAAGATCAGCGTCAGCACCTCGCGGCCCGGGTCGTACTCCCACACCTGGCCGAGGTTCTGCGGGCCGCCCGTGGTGCAGTCGAAGTAGACCTTGAACCCGCCGCCGTGCGAGGAGGCCCACATGCCCTCCTGGCGGTCGAAGTAGGCGGCGCCGTTGTCGATCGCCTGGATCCGCGTCGGCGTGAAGCGCGGGACGCGGTCGCGGCGGTTGTCGGTGTCGTCGTCGTGGTCGGGCTCGGGGACCGGCACCCACTCGACGGGAAACGTCGCGCCCGGCGTGGTCACGGCGTCCATGTTCATGCGCGGGACCCCGCGGATCGTGAGCGCCTGGAGCGGTCCGGTCGTCTCGGCGAACGTGCCCGACTGCCCGACCCGCTGATCCGGGATGTAGCGGTACAGGCACGAGCCGATCGTGCCGCGCACCGGGTCGGCCTGGAGGCTGCGATCCTCGGTCTGGTAGAGGATCCCGGCGCGCCAGACGGTGGCCTCGTGGACGAAGCGGCCCATCTGCGGGATCGGGATCGCCGGGACCGGACCGTCGGCCATGGCGTCGATCTCGAAGTTGTAGCCGTGCTTCTTGCCGTTCGGGCTGCGCTTGACGACCTCCTCGCAGGTCATCCACTTCTTGAACGGCAGCTCGCCGCCGGCGCAGTTCGTCGACGTGCCGCCGAGGATCGCGAAGCGGTCCACGACGGTGTACTCGTAGAGCGCCTGGCCGGTCTGCGGGTCGCGCTTGCCGGTCCTGCGGCGCTCGACCACGAGCTTCGTGTTGCCGCCGAACGCCAGCTCGTCGTACTCGAAGCCCGGCCCGGTCACCACCTTGATCTCGCCGGCGCGCTCGCGGTTCTCGTGGTTGCGGATGAGGATCGTGCGGTCGCCGCGGCCGTGGACGCCGCCGCCGCTGTCGGGGAACGCGCCCATCGCGTCGAAGATCCCCGGCGTCGGCCGGCCGTCGCGCATCGGGATGCCCTGGCGGTCGATGATCTGGTAGTTGAAGGCCGCCGGCAGGCGCAGGTCACCCTTCGGGACGAGCGGGCCGTAGCCGAAGCTCGCGGGCGGTGGCGCGGCCCCCGCGGTCCGCGAGGACAGCATGCCGAGCGGACCGGCCGCGACGAGACCGCCGCCCACCGCTCCGCTGCTCTTCAAGAACGAACGCCTGCTCACGGTCGCCATCGTGTGAAACCCCCTGCGGCGCCGAGGCCGCGTCGAACGGACGCCGGGCATGGTGCGCCGCCGGGCGACGGTCGATGTGACGCGGCGGTTACCACCGTGCGAAGAACCCGTGTCCGGCGGCTCAGGCCGGCTCGATCCGGCGGTCGTCGCGATCGTCGTCGCCGCGTCCCGTCACCGCGCCCTTGAACTCGCGCATGCCCTTCCCGAGCGAGCGCCCGACCTCGGGCAGCTTGCGCGGCCCCAGGATCATCAGGGCGATGATGAGGACGATGATCAGCTCCATCGGCCCGATGTTGGGCATGGCTCCTCCTTCGTTCGTCGGTCGCCGCAGGAGGCGGCGGGACGGGCGACGGTAGGGCCGGCGAGCGTGCGCGGTGTTGCCGGGGTGTGACGTGGGGGGTCGGGCGGGAGGGGAGGAGGGCGAACGCGATCGGGCAGCGCCGGAACGTCTCCGCCGGCAGGGTGCTCGCGCCCGCCCACCGCGGTGTGGATGGTGCCCGGTCACTGACGCCCGGTCACCTCGGGTGTTGCGGGCCAACCGGCACGCCCGCGAGATCGCGTGCTAAGACCGGGAGCGGCCGCAGCAGTACGCGGTGTTCTTCGTCGGCATCCGGACGGGTCGGTCGGCCTACGCGCCGTTTCCCGCGGCGAGACGCTCGGCGACGAGCCCCGCGAGCGCCTCGACCTCGGCGATCGCGCCTGCGCCGAGGTAGCGGCTGCTGCGGCTGACCGCGCACCGCGTCCCCTTGATCCGGCCGGGCGTGCCGGCGATGACCGCGACGCTGAGGAACGTCCGCAGGTCGAACTCCTCCACGGTCGCGCTGCCGGGCAGGTCGGCGGCGACGTCGGCCGTCCACAGGAGTCCCTGCTCGCGCGAGCGGTTGCACAGCGAGTCGGTCCAGTCGATGGTCAGGGGCTCGGGGAGCCTCAGCGTGGACGCGTTGAAGACGTAGCGGATGTCGAGCGCGTCGCGGTCCTCGGCCTTGAACGCCAGGAGCTCGACTCGAGGCCGGTCCGCGCGACGACGGCCTCGAGCAGCGGTCGCACGAGCGCTTCGAGATCGGGAGCGGCCGTCGACGCCGCGGCGAGCTTCTCGACGGCGGCGCTGTTGTCGCGGACGGCGAAGCGGCGCGGCGTGGGCGCGACGGTCGGCTGCGTGAGCGGGAGCGGCTGCGGGCGCCCGAGGAAGTAGCCCTGCACGGCGTGCACGCCGAGCCACAGCAGGATGTCGAGCTCCTCCTGCGTCTCGACGCCCTCGGCGATGATCCGTGCCCCGACGTGGCCGGCGAAGTCGACCAGCGACCGGACGAGCGCCTGGCGCGCCGGGTCGCTGTCGATGTCGTTGATGAGGGCACGGTCGAGCTTGATGACGTCGGGCTTGAGCCGGAGGATCTGGCGGAGCCCGGCGTATCCGGCTCCGGCGTCGTCGACCGCGACTCGGGCGCCGGCGGCGCGGACGCGCTCGATGGCGAGCGCGAGCGCGTCGTAGTCCTCGACCTTCGACTGCTCCGTGATCTCGAGCTGGATGCGCGCCGGGTCGGCGCGGCCGAGCACGTCCTCGAGGCGGCACGCCATCAGCGTCGCGGGTGACGTGTTCACCGAGAGGTACGTCCCCTCGGGGAGCTCGCCGAACGACGTCAGCGCGAGGCGGATGGCGGCGACCTCGAGCTCCTGGGCCATCCCGGCGTCGGCGGCGTCCGCGAACCACTGCGCCGGGTTGCGGGGCTCCACCGTGAACCGGGCCAGCGCCTCGGAGCCGGCGATGGCCATCGTGTGCAGGTCGACGATCGGCTGATAGACGATCGACATGGACTCGCCGTCGATCGCCTGGCGCAGCCGCTCGTCGCGGCGGCGCCGCTCGCCCATCCGCTCCTGCTCGCGGTCGATCTCCTCGGCGGCCGCCGACGCGAGCACGCCGAGGAAGCGCGCGTCCTTCTCGTCGAGGGACGGGTCCGCGTTGCGGCTGATGCAGCAGAGCATCCCGTAGACCGAACCGTCGGAGAGGCGCAGCGGCGCGCTGACGTAGCTCCCGATCCCGAGCTCCTCGGTCACCTCGAGGTCGCGCGTCCGCGGGTCGGCGCGCGCATCGGGCACGGCACTCGGCAGCGCGCCCCTGACCACGCGCGCGCAGTACGACCCCTCGAGCGACGCCGCCAGCCCCGCGTGGACCCGCGACTCGTCCGGGTCGGTCCGCACCGCCCGCAGCACCTGCTCGCCGCCGGCGAACTGCGAGATCCACGCGATGTCCATGCCGAGCTGCTCGCGTGCGAGCTCGAGCACCCGGCTCAGCACGCGCTCGACGTTGCCCATCCCGGCGGTCACGGGATGCCCGGACGGCGGCGGGCCGGCGGTCACCGGGGGCGCACGGCGGCCAGCACGAACTCGGCCTGGCGCTCGGGATCGGCGCCGTCGGCGATCGACGCCGCGAGGCCGCACATGAGCCACTGCCAGTCGTCGACGGTGACGTCGGCGCGGATCGCGCCGGCGTCGCGCGCGCGCTCCAGCACAGCCTCGGAGCTGCGCCGCTTGTCCTTGCTCTGCCACGGGTTGTTGTCGTCGCCGAACTCGATCCCGCTCATGGCGTCGCGCAGACCGCGGCTGCGGGCCATCTTCTCGGCGGCCTCGTGCACGAGCCACTCGATCGCCTCCCCCGGGTCCTCGCGGGTGAGCGCCTCGCGCGCGCTCGCGATCGAAGCCTCGACCGACTGCTGCACGAGCGCGAGGACCAGGTCCTCCTTCGTCGGGAAGTGCCGGTACAGCGTGCCGACCCCGACGCCGGCGAGCCGCGCGATGTCGTCCATCTGCACGCCGCGGCCGGTGTCGGCGAACGCCTTGCGTCCGGC
Source organism: Solirubrobacteraceae bacterium (assembly GCA_030447275.1). Taxonomy (GTDB): domain Bacteria; phylum Actinomycetota; class Thermoleophilia; order Solirubrobacterales; family Solirubrobacteraceae; genus CADCVT01. The sequence continues at coordinate 7,624 of JAUJPF010000040.1, forward strand.
CTCGAGGATGCGCTCGCGGTTGCGGCGGGCGTCGGCCCGCTGCGGCCGGGCCTCGGCGGTCGCGGGAGCGGGAGAGGTCTGGCCGGCCATCTCGCGGCGAAGTGTAGCTCGACCCCTTGACAAACGGAAGCGGAGTTCCGTATCGTGATCATTCAAGCGGAACCGGAACTCCATGTACGTCTGGGAGACACGATGGCCTCACAACTTCAGCAGCAGCAGACCGACGGCGGCCCCTCCCGCGGCCTCGCCCTCGCGCTGCTCGCAGCCACGCAGTTCGTCCTCATCCTCGACATCGCGATCGTCACCGTCGCGCTGCCCTCGATCGGGACCGATCTCGACTTCTCGCCCGCCGACCTGTCGTGGGTGATCAACGCCTACGCGCTGCTCTTCGGCGGCTTCCTGCTGCTCGGCGGGCGTCTCGCCGACATCGTCGGCCGCCGCCGGATGTTCATGGCCGGCATCGTCCTCTTCACCGCCGCCTCGCTGGCCGGCGCGCTGGCCCAGTCGGCGCTGTGGCTCGTGATTGCGCGCGGCGCCCAGGGTCTCGGCGCGGCGCTCGTGTCGCCCGCGGCGCTGTCGCTCGTCATGACGCTGTTCCCCGAGGGCGCCGAGCGCAACAAGGCGCTCGGGGTGTGGGGCGCGGTGGCCGGCAGCGGCGGCGCGGCCGGCGCGATCCTCGGCGGCATCCTCACCGACGTCCTCTCGTGGGAGGCCGTGCTCTACGTGAACATCCCCGTCGGCATCGCCGTCGTGGCGCTCGCGCCGCGGCTGCTGCCCGAGGGGCGCGAGGTCGCGGGGACGCGCTCGTTCGACGTCGCCGGCGCCGTCTCCGTCACCGCGGGGCTCGCGCTGCTGATCTACGCCGTGGTGGACGCGCCCGACGCGGGCTGGGGCTCGACCCAGACGCTCGTCATCGGAGCGGTCGCGGTCGCGCTGATCGCCGCGTTCGTTGCCATCGAGGCCCGCGCCGAGCGGCCGCTGCTGCCGCTGGGCACGTTCCGCAACCGGATGCTGCGCTCGGCCAACATCGGCGTCGTGCTCACCGCCGCGGCGCTGTTCCCGATGTGGTTCATGCTCACGATGTACACGCAGGACGTGCTCGGCTACACGCCGCTCGAGGCCGGGCTGGCGCAGCTGCCGATCGCGCTCCTGATCATCGTCTCGGCCGCGCCGACCCAGCAGCTCGTGACCCGGATCGGGCCGCGCGTGCCGCTGGCCATCGGCCTGGTGCTGATCGCGGGCGGGCTGTTCTGGTTCGCGCAGCTGTCGGCGGGAGGGTCGTTCCTGGCCGACATCCTCGGCCCGTCGGTGCTCGCCGGCATCGGCGCCGCGATGGCGTTCATCGCGGGCACGATCGCCGCCACGACCGGCGCCGTCGAGGAGGACGCCGGGCTGGCGTCCGGCCTGCTCAACACCTCGCAGCAGGTGGGCGGCGCGATCGGCGTCGCGGCGATCGCCGCGATCGCGACCGCGCGGACGACCGACGTGTTCGCCGCCGGCGAGCGCCTCCCGGCGGTCGCGCTCAGCGAGGGCTTCCAGACCGGCTACCTCGTCGTCGCGGGCGTGGCCCTGGTCGGCGCGGTCGTCGCGGCGGTCCTCATCCCCGCCGGGCGCAGCGCGCTTCCCGCCGACGGCGCGGCGGACGCCGAGCCGCAGCCCGTGGCGCTCGCCGCCTGAGAAGGACAGCGCGGGGCCGGACCCTCGTGTGGATCCGGCCCCGTCGCTGGGTAGCGCTGCGCTCGCGCAGCTCGCGCCTCACGGTCGGAACCGCTCCTCGAACGTCCGACCGCCGTCGGTCGTCTCGACGATCGTCCCGTCGCTGAGCGCGACGAAGGACCGTTCCGCGTCGAGCGCCCGGACCTTGTACAGCTCACCGTCGATCCGCCCGCGCCGCTCCCACGTCTGACCGCCGTCGGACGAAACCTGGAACAGGCCGTCCTTGTCGGCGCGCATCAGCGCGTCGGGCGCGGGCCAGTCCAGGCGCGCCGCGCTGCCCGGGCGGCCCCGCGTAGCCCCTCGCGATCGTGACCGCCAGGAGCAGCACACCGGCCGTGCCGCACGCGATCCGAAGCGGCCGCGCGCACAGCGCCTGGTCGAGCAGGCGCGGCAGCGGGCGCCACTGCCAGCGCTCGAGCTTCGGCCGGGGCCACAGCGCCGCCAGGGCTCCGAACGACACCGCCAGCACGACCGCCGAGGCCCTGACGACCACTCCTCGGGGATCGGCAGGTCCGCCCGCTGGACGAGCCCGTGTGCGCGCGCCGGGTCGGCGCCCGCCAGCGCGGCGCCGAGCGCGCCCGCGAGCGGAAGCGCCAGGCGGCGCGCGGAGCGGCGGCGCGTGGTGGCCGTCAACGTCGGCTAGCGGCGGATCGCGAAGAAGACCTTGCGCCCGTCGTTGCAGGAGAAGTCGACGCGCCCTCGCCTAGACGGATAGTCGCGGCAGCGGTAGCCGCGCGGCTTGCGCCCGCTCTGCAGGAAGCGCCGCGCGTGGTCGCGGCCGGTGCCGCACGAGATCTGGTCGGCCTTGACCTGGTAGCGCTTGCCCTTGACGGTCATCCCGCCGCGGTCTTCGGGGCACGACGCCCGTCGCAGCGGCGGGCAGCAGGAGGCCCGCGGCGATCGCGGTGGCGAGGAGGAGGGCTCTGGTTATGTGATCTCCGGGTCGTGAGGCGTCGGTGTCACACGCGTCACCCAGTCCCTCGCTGCGGCGTGGCGATGAGCCGGCGCGTCGTCCGCACGCGTGTGCCGGCGTAGTCTCTGCTGACGAGCACCGCCGTCAGCACGGTCGCCCGTGCCGCTCGCAGCCGTCGCCGCCGGTCGGGCGGCGGCCGCACGACGACCGTCCCGCTGCGTTCCGCGGGAATCGTGAACGCTCGGCGCCCGAGCCGCTCGCCCGCCGCCGTCGTCAACCGCAGCACCCCGCGGCACCGGACGAGCACGACGCACGACAGACGCAGGAGCACGGCACCGTGCCGGCTGACGGTGGCTCGACGGTCGATCGTGAGCGGCTGCCCGAGCACACCCGGCTCTGCGACCGAAACGCTGTCACAGTCGTCGGCCGTCCGATCGTTCGGATCGGCTGAGACGTCATCGTCCCCGCGCCCGAGCCGGCCCCCGTCGCACCGGATCCGATCCGGCTCGCCGTCGCGGCTATCCACGCGATCACCGCCGGGCCCGGCGTGGATGCGGTCCCGGCCGGGCCCCGCGGTCACCACGTCCGCGCCACGCCCGCCGGCGATCCGGTCGTCCCCCTGATTGCCGATGAGCTCGTTCGCGCCGCGGTCGCCGACGAGTGAGTCCGCGAAGGTCGTGCCGGACACGCTCTCGATGCTCGCGAGCGTGTCGCGCGCGGCTGGAGGGCCGTCTTCGGCGCTGCCGGCGTCATCCCCGCCGCCCAGGGCGACGTGGACGCCGAGGCGCCGGTCGTCGAAGTCGTAGCGCGCGACGTCCACCGCGGGACCGCCGTCGAGCCGATCGGCGCCCCTCCCGCCAGCCAGCTGATCGCGGCCGTCGCCGCCGAGCACCACGTCCGCACCGGATCCCGTCGCGATGGCGTCACCGCCCGGCCCCCCGTCGACGCGCGCGGATGCCGTCAGCTGCGACTCGACCGAGAATCCGTCGTCGTAGTCGCCCAGATCCGCGACCACGGCCGGCCGCGCAGGACACTCGACCTCCGCGGGAAATCCGTGCGCCGCCCGCGCACGGCGAAAGCCGAACACCGAGGCGGAGCGCGCCCCCGGGGCGTTGGCGCGCCTCAGCCGGCACGGCTCCTGGACGTCGAGCGGGGCCGGCTCGAACCCCGGAAACCGGTCAGAGGAGTCGAGGATCCGGAAGCCGCCGCCGTCGAGTTCTTGGACCGAGGCGCGATTGAGCTCGCCGGGTTCCGCCCTGTAGACCAGGGCCGTGTCGGTCACGCTGATCGTGACCCCGCGCGCCTCCTGAGGCGCGCCCGCGGCGACCGCTGCCAGTGCTCCGGCGACCGCGGATCCAGCGCGCAACGCGTTCACCTGGACAACCGGATCGTCAGGCGCCTCACGGCGCTTGTGTTCCCCGCGCCGTCGACCGCCGACACGGCGAGCCGCACGCGCGGTCGGCGGCCGCGGCGCAGATCGCGGAGGACGCGACGGCCCTGGGCGGGTGACAGGCGCACGATCAGCTCTCGCTGATCAGCCGGGCCATCGAGCGCCGCCGACGCGATCGCCAGACGCGAGTTGATCCCGCCCACCGCGAGGTAGCCCGACGCTCGGACCAGCGCCTGCTCGCTCGAGGTGACCGCGATCCTGATGCGCGGGCGCCGCACAACGAGGCGCTGCCGCGACCGCGCTCGCACCCGCAGCGTCGGTCGTACGTCGTCCTCCGGCGGTGGCGGCGCCGCGGCGGGGACGTCCTCGCGGGTCACGGCCTCGCACCCCGCGAGCTGATCGACGGTGTCGGCGAGGATGATGTCGTGGCCCGGACCGCAGTCGACGGTGTCGGCGTCGCCGTCGGCGGTCTGGACGCTGTCGTCACCCGCACCGGTGTCCATGTGGTCAGCGCCGCTGCCGCCGACCGCCCGATCGCCGCCGTCGCCGGTGGTGATGCTGTCGGCGCCGTCCCCGCCGCGCGCCAGATCGTCGCCCGCGCCGGTCGAGATCGTGTCATCGCCCTGCCCGCCCGAGACGCGGTCTGCCGCACTGCCGGTGCGGACGCGGTCGGCGCCGAGCTGACCGTAGATCGACGCCGGGCGCGACACCGCGGTGTAGTCGACGATGTCCTCACCATCGCCGACATCGATGTCGACGCGCCGAAGGGCGCGAGGGTCGCAGAAGATCTCGATGACGTTGGCGCGATCGTTGAGCCGTCCCGGATCGCACGGCGCGCCCGCGAACCTCATCCCGAACGGGTCGGCAGGATCGAAGAAGCGAAGGCGTGCGGCGGCGTCCTCGACCAGCAGGCGATTGGCGACGCCGACATCCTCACTGAAGAACGTAAGGACCCCACCCGAGAGAGTGATTCGCGAATCCGCGGCCGCCGGCGCCGGCAGCAGCGCCAGCGCGAGGGTGATCGCCACCGGCAGATGCTTCGCCACGTGGCAAGCGTAGCCGACGGGTCGCTCGCACCTGCGGGCAAGCGCCGCCCGCCGCACAGTACGCCGAACCTCGACAACGCGGCCGTGATGTCGGCCCCACCGCTGGGTAGCGCTGCGCGATGAGCCCCGAAGCCTCGGCCCCGCGCCGCATCGCCGACAAGGCGCAAGACGTCATCACGAAGGTCCTGCCGGGCGACGCGGAGGGGCGGCGCTCGCTGCCGATCCGCAGCGAGCCGCAGGACATCCAGGCCCGCTGGGACGAGCCGGAGCTGCGCGCCGCGATCCTGGAGGGCATCCCGGTCCGCGACGCGTCGATCGAGATCGGCGGCGAGGACCTCGACTGGGGCCGGACGGTCACGCTCCACGTCGAGCTGACGGGGCCGGTGGCGGGCATGGCGACGCAGGCGCTCGCCGGGAAGGCGGTGCGCCGTCTGAAGGCGCTGTGCGAGACGGGCGAGATCCCGAACACCGACTTCAACCCGTCGGCCCGCGCCGACAGCGGGGAGCGCTCGTCATGAGAGCGCTGTGCTGGATGGGCGTCAACGACCTCGAGGTCAACACGGTCGACGACCCGCGCATCGTCAACCCCCACGACGCGATCCTCAAGGTCCGGCTCACGACGACGTGCGGCTCGGACCTGCACCTGATCGACGGCTACATCCCGACCATGCGCGAGGGCGACGTCATCGGCCACGAGTACATGGGCGAGGTCGTCGAGGTCGGGCGCGAGACGACGGACGTCAGGGTCGGCGACCGCGTCGTCGTCCCGTCCTTCCTCGGCTGCGGGACGTGCTGGTTCTGCGACCACGAGCTGTGGTCGCTGTGCGACAACACGCACCCGAAGCCCGAGCTCGCCGAGCCGATCCTCGGCTACCCGCCGTCGGCCATTCCCGGCTACAGCCACGCGTTCAGCGGGCTCGCCGGGTCGCACGCGGAGTTCATCCGCGTCCCGCACGCCGACGCGAACTGCTTCACGATCCCCGAAGGCATCACCGACGAGCAGGCGCTGTTCCTCTCGGACTCGGTGCCGACGGGGTGGACCGGGGCGGACTTCTGCGACATCACGCCCGGCGACACCATCGCCGTGTGGGGCTGCGGCGCGGTCGGCCTGATGGCGCAGCGCAGCGCGCTGATCCAGGGCGCCGGGCGGGTCATCGCGATCGACCGCCTGCCCGAGCGGCTCGCGCTCGCGCGCGAGCAGATCGGGGCGGAGACGATCGACTACACCGACTCCGACAGCGTGCTCGAGGAGCTGCGCGAGATGACCGGCGGGCGCGGCCCCGACGCGTGCATCGAGGCGGTCGGCATGGAGGCGCACGGCACCGGCCCGCAGTACGCCTACGACCGGGCCAAGCAGGCGCTGCACCTGCACACCGACCGCGGCAGCGCCCTGCGCGAGGCCGCCGTCGCGGTCCGCAAGGGCGGCATCCTGTCGGTCGTCGGCATCTACGGCGTGATCGACAAGTTCCCGTTCGGGGTGCTCACCAACAAGGGCATCACGATGCGGACCTCGCAGCAGCCCGGCCAGCGCTACATGCCGCAGATGATGGCCGCGGTCCAGGCGGGCGAGCTCGACCCGTCGTTCCTGATCACGCACCGGATGTCGCTCGAGGACAGCGTGCGCGGCTACGAGATGTTCAAGAAGAAGGAGGACGGCTGCCTGCGCGCCGCGTTCACGCCGTGACGCGCCGGGGGGCCCTTCGCGCGCGATAGACTCCGGAGGAGCACGCCGCTCGCCTGGTTCTCGGTTCCTCCTCCTCACGCGCGGCTTCACGGGAGAGGAACCCGGGGAGAGCACGGATGTCGAGCGAGCACGAGCACAGTCCGGACCACGGAGAGGTGGTCCTCGCGCAGTTCTCGAACGAGATGGTGCGCCTCTACAAGGAGCAGTTCGGCCGCGGGCCGACGCGGGCGCGGTCGCACTGGGCGGGCGAGGACGCGATCCTCTGCACGCTCGAGGACAGCATGACGCCGGCGGAGCGCACCCTCGTGCGGATGGGCGAGCACCAGCGGCTGCGCGACACGCGGATGTTCTTCCAGTACGCGACCGAAGCGGAGTTCCGCGAGGCGGCCGAGCGGATCACCGGGCGGGAGGTGCGCGCGTTCATCAGCGGCATCGACGCGGAGCACGACGTGTCGACCGAGCTGTTCTACCTGACGCCCCGCTAGGGAAGCAGGCAATGTCCACGGACGAGCCGGAGCAGCCGAGCGCGGGCGATGCCCGCGCGAGCGTCCTCATCGATGTCTCGAACGCGATGGTCCGGCTCTTCGACGAGCAGTTCGGCCGCCGCCCTACGACCGCCCGCGCCTACTGGAGCGGCCCGGACGCGCTGACCTGCTTTCTGGAGGAGACGCTGACGCCCGCCGAGCGCAACCTCGCCAAGCTGGGCGAGCACCAGCGCCTGCGCGACACGCGGATGCTCTTCCTGTACGCGACCGTCAGCGAGTTCGTCGAGCCGGTCGAGCAGATCACGGGCCGCACCGTCCGGTCGTTCCAGAGCGCGATCGATACCGAGGCCGAGGGCCTCGCCGTGGAAACCTTCATCTTCTACCCGGAAGGCAAGGAAGGCCGGTCGCGCGCGGCGCTCGCCGACGTGTAGCCGCGGCTAGCCCGGCAGCGTGGCCGCCGACGGGTCGCGCGCGAACCACATGCAGACCCGCGTCCCGCCGTCCGGCGCGGCCTGGATGTCGAAGCGCTCGCTCATCGTCGCGATCAGCGGCATGCCCAGGCCGAGGCCGGGCGTGTCCGCGCGAGGAATCATCCCCGACCCCTCGTCCTGGACCATCACCTCGATCTCCTTGACGCCGATCTCGATGCGCACGCGCACCGGGCCGGGGTCGCGGTCGACGTAGGCGTGGTGCACGACGTTCGTGACCGCCTCCGACAGCGCCAGCCCGACGTCGTTGAGCGGCGGGTCGGGCGTCGCGGCGGCATGGAGATGGGCGAGCGCCTCGTGCCGCACGAGCGGGACCGTGTCCGGCACGGCCGGCCAGGTCTTGTCGATGAGAACCTCGGAGGACACCACCAGCGAGCCTTACCCAAGCGACCGGCGCGCTACGCCGGGTAGAACTTCCGCTTCGCCGCCCGCGCCAGCGGGCGCGGGAGCTTCTCGAGCGCGTTCAGCGCGCGCGGCATGAGTCGCAGCCGCAGGCCCGAGTAGGTGCTGGGGACGAGTGCCTCGATGAGGTGCGGCCCGGGCTCCGCGACCGCGCGGTCGAGCGCGGCGCCGAACGCCTCGCACGTGTCGGCGCGGACCGCGGGGACGCCCATGCCCTCCGCGATCTTCACGAAGTCGAGGTTCGGCCCCTCGAGGTCGAGCTGGGACTTCGCCTTCGGCCCGCCGCGCTCGGCGCCGACGCGCTCGAGCTCGATGTTGAGGATCGCGTACGAGCGGTTGTTGAAGATCACGACGGTTACGTCGAGCTGCTCGCGGGCCATCGTCCACAGCGCCTGGATCGTGTACATCGCCGAGCCCTCGCCGTCGAGCGCGATGACCGGGCGGTCGGGGCAGGCGACGGCGGCGCCGACCGCGACCGGCAGCCCCTGGCCGATCGCGCCGCCGGTCAGCGTCAGCACGTCGTGCCTGGGCGCCCCGGCGGTGTGGGCGGCCAGGGTCACGCCCGAGGTCTGGGCCTCGTCGGAGACGATCGCGCCCCCCGGCAGCGCCGCGGCGATCGCCTGGCAGACCTTGTCGGCGGTGAGCGCGCGGGTGGGGCGCGACGGCACCGACGGCTGCTGGTGGACCGGCGGCGCATCCCCGGCGCCGAGCGCGTCGACGAGCGCCTGGAGGCTGCCGAGCGCGTCGTCGGTCGCTGCGGCCAGCTCGTGGACCTCGCAGCCGTCGGGCACGAGGTAGCTCTTCTTGCCGGGGTAGGCGAAGAACGACACCGGCGCCTTGGCGTCGACGAGGACGAGGTGCTTCAGCCCGGCGAGCTGGACGGACGCGAGCTCGGCCAGGTAGGCGATGCGCTCGACGGGGGGCAGGCCGGCGCCGCGCTCGAGCCGCGCCGGGAAGACCTCGGCGAACAGCTTGGCTCCCGTCGCCGCCGCGACCCGCGCCGCGGCGAGCAGCGCCGGCTCGCGCAGCGCGCGCCCGCCGAGGAGGATCGCCGTGTCGCCTCTGCCGCCGCCGCCGCGCAGCGCCGCGACGACCTCGGCCACCACCTCACCGGTGGCGACCGGCGGCGCGGGCGGCGGGGCGGGGGCGCCGGCTGCGCGCCGTCGGACCACGACACGTCGGCGGGCAGGATCAGCGTCGCCACCTGCCCGGGAGGGCCCTGCGCCGCGGCGACCGCCTCGACGGCGTCGGTGGGAAGCGCCTCGGTGCTCTGCGACGTGCGGACCCACGTCGACACGTTGCGCGCCGCCGTCTCGATGTCGGACTGGAGCTGCGCGTCGTACTTCGTGTGGTGCGTCGCGTGGTCGCCGACGATGTTGACGATCGGCGAGCGTCCCTTGCGGGCGTTGTGGAGGTTGGCGAGGCCGTTGCCGAGCCCCGAGCCGAGGTGCAGCAGCGTCGCGCCCGGGCGGTCGGCCATGCGCGAGTAGCCGTCGGCGGCGCCGGTGGCGACGCCCTCGAACAGCGCGAGGACCGCCCGCATCTCGGGCACCGAGTCGAGCGCGGCGACGAAGTGCATCTCCGACGTCCCCGGATTCGTGAAGCAGGTCGTCACGCCGGCGTCGACCAGCGTGCGCAGCAGCGCTTGGGCGCCGTTCGGCATCAGTCGTGCCGGGTGACGGCCGGCGCCTCGTAGAGCGCCGAGCGGTCGACGTCCGCGATCGACGTCTGGCCCGTGAGCCCGAGCGCCGTGTCGATGTCGGCCTTGAAGACGTCGAGCACGTGCCGCACGCCCGCCTCGCCGCGGGCGGCGACCGCCCACGCCCACGGACGCCCCACGAGGACGGCCCGCGCGCCCAGCGCGACCATCTTCACGACGTCGAGCCCCGTCCGGACGCCGCCGTCGGCGAGGATCTCGACCTCGTCGCCCACCGCGTCCGCCACGTCGGGCAGCGCGCGGGCGGTCGAGGGCACCGCGTCGAGCTGGCGCCCGCCGTGGTTGGAGACGACGAGGCCGTCGACGCCGGCGTCCACCGCGCGGCGCGCGTCCTCGGGGTCGAGCACGCCCTTGACGACGAGCCGCCCCGGCCACCGCTCGCGCACCCAGGCGATGTCGTCCCACGTCACGCTCGGGTCGAACTGCGAGTCGACCCAGTCCTTGAACGCGTCCGGCCGGCGCGCCTGCGGGACGGCCTTCTCGAGGTTGCCGAACGTCAGCGGCTTGCCGCCGATCGCCGTCGAGCGGATCCACCCCGGGTGCGAGGCGAGGTCGAGCCCGCGGCGGATCTGGGCCCAGCGGCTCGGGGTGCCGACCATCGCGTTGCGGGTGTCGCGGTGGCGCGCGCCCACGACCGCGAGATCGACGGTGAGGACCAGGACGGGCGACCCGACCGACCGGGCGCGCTCGACGAGGTCCTCCGCGTACGCGCGGTCGCGCATGACGTAGAGCTGGAACCACGGCGGCGTGCTCGTGGCGGCCGCGACCTCCTCGATGCTGCAGATGGAGACCGTCGACTCGACGAACGGCACCCCGGCCGCCTCCGCGGCGCGCGCGGCCTGGACCTCGGCGCGCGGGGCCATCATCCCCGCAAGCCCGACCGGCGCGAGGACGATGGGCAGCGCGAGCCGTTGCCCGAGCACCTCGACCGACGGCTCGCGCACGCTCACGTCGCGCATCACGACCTGGCGCAGGAGGACCTCCTGGAGGTCGCGCACGTTCGCGCGCATCGTCAGCTCGTCGTACGCGCCGCCGTCGACGTAGTCGAACAGCTGGCGCGGCAGCCGGCGCCGGGCCAGCTCGCGGTAGTCCGAGGCCGTGGCCGGCGCGAGCCTCAGCGGGCGGTCGGCGGCGAAGGGCATGGGCGCGCACGTTATGAGATCGCCGCGACGCGCGCGCGACCGTGATCGCGCCGACTCGCTCCAGCGCAGCGGCAGCGCCCGTACACTGCGCCGCGAGGGGAAGTATCCCGACGGCCGGATCCCGTCAGAACGGAGGCGCACGATGCGCCGCCCGGGGCCGGCAGCCCGCCTTCAGGGCCGGAGAAACCTTCGACTGATCGTCAACGACCAGCCGGAGGTTCCACATGACCGACTCGATCGCTGCCGGACCGCTGACCTGGGCGGGGCTGCTCGCGTTCCTCGCCGCGATGATCGTCGTCGACCTGCGCGTCGGGTCGGCGCGGCGCCACATGGACGTGCGCACCGCGGCCATCTGGAGCGCGATCTGGGTCGGTCTCGCCGTCGCCTTCGGCGCCGGCCTGTGGGTCGTCGAGGGCGCCGCCTCCGGCGAGGCGTACTTCGCCGGCTACGTGATGGAGAAGGCGCTGTCGCTCGACAACGTCTTCGTCTTCACGCTGATCTTCGCCGCGCTCGCGGTCCCGCGCGACGAGCAGCCGCGGATCCTGCTGTGGGGCATCCTCATCGCGCTCGTCCTGCGCGCGATCTTCATCTTCGCCGGGGCCGAGGCGCTCGAGACGTACTCGTGGGTCGCGTGGCCGTTCGCCGCGCTGCTCGCGTGGACGGGCTGGCGCATCCTCCGTGCCGGCGACGACCACGACGAGGGCGCGAAGATCGTCGAGCGCGTGCGCCGGCGGTGGCCGGGGCTCAAGCCGTCGGTCGCGGCGCTGCTCGCGGTCGCGCTGGCCGACGTGATCTTCGCCGTCGACTCGGTGCCGGCGATCCTCGCCATCACGACGGACACGTTCGTCGTGTTCGCGGCGAACGCGTTCGCGCTGCTCGGCCTGCGGGCGCTGTTCGTCCTCGTCGCCGGGGCCGTCGCGCGGTTCGCCTACCTCCAGCTCGGCCTCGGCGTCCTGCTCATCGGCATTGCGGGGAAGCTCGTCTACGGCGAGGCGACGGGCGAGAAGGTGCCGACGTCGATCACGCTGGGGAGCATCGTCGCCGTGCTCGCCGTGGCCATCGGAGCGTCGCTCGTGAAAGAGCGCCGCGCGGCGCCCGCCGCCTAGCGACCCGCCGCGGTCAGGCGCTCGAGCTCGTCGTCGGTCAGCTCGAGCGCCGCCGCCGCGGTGGAGTCGCGGATCGTCTCCGGCCGGCTCGCGCCGGGGATCGGGATCACCGCGGGCGACAGCGCGAGCAGCCAGCTCAGGCAGACGCGCTGGGGCGAGACGCCGCGGCGCTCGCCGACCTCGGCGAACGCCGCGTGCTCGTCGCCCAGCCGCGCCGCGGCGCCCATGCCGCCGAGCGGGCTCCACGCGAGGAACGCCAGCCCCAGCTCCTCGCACAGCCTGACCTCCGGCTCGCTCGACCGGAACGCGGGCGACAGCTCGTTCTGCACGGCGACGAGCGCGTCGCCGACGATCTCCCGCGCGAGCCGGATCTGCTCCGGGTTCGCGTTCGACACCCCGACCATCCGGACGATGCCGCGCTCGGCCAGCTCCGCGAACGCGCCGAGCGACTCGGCGTAGGGCACCTTCGGGTCGGGCCGGTGGAACTGGTGGAGGTCGATCGCCTCGGTGCCGAGGCGGCGCAGGCTCGCCTCGGCCGCGCGCACGAGGTATTCGGGCCGGCCGTCGAGGTCCCAGCCGTCGCCCGGCGTTCGCGTGTGGCCGCCCTTGGTCGCGACGAGGACGTCGTCGGCCGCGGCGCCGAGCCAGCGCAGCAGCCGCGCGACCACCTCCTCGCCGTGGCCGAGCTCCGCGGTGCTCGGGGCGTAGGCGTCGGCGGTGTCGATCAGCGTCACGCCCGCGTCGAGCGCCGCCCGCACGGTCGCGAGCGCGCGCTCGGCGCCGGGCGGGTCCCCGGACGAGAGCGGCATCGCGCCATAGCCGATCGCCCCGACCTCCACCTCGCCGATCCGCCGCTTGACCATCGGCGCGGCTCCTACCCGCTCCCCGTACGATCGCGACCGTGCGTGGCGCTCGCCTCCCCATCGCGCTCGCGCTCGTGCTCGCCCTGGCGGCGCCGGCGCTCGCGGCCTTCCCCAACGACCCGCCGAACGACCCGCGCTACTACGACGAGACGAGCCCGACGTGCATCGACGCGGTGCAGTACGAGGCGTTCTCGTTCATCCCGCCGTGCACGGAGGCGACGGCGAGTGACCCCGAGGGCGCCGCGGGCATGTCGATCGACAGGGCGTGGAAGGACTTCACGACCGGCGACCCCGAGACCGTGATCGCCTACGTCGAGGCCGGCATCAACTGGCGCGACGAGAACGCCGAGGAGCTGAGCGACAAGGTCTTCCTCAACGACGGCGAGCTGCCCGAGCCGACGACGCCGGCCGACGGCGACGAGCGCTGCGGCACCGGCGTGCTGTGCGCCTCGGACTTCTCCGACAGCCCCGACGTCAACGGCAACGAGCTGGTCGACCCCGAGGACCTGATCGCCCGGTTCTCCGACGGCTCAGACGACGACGGCAACGGCTACACGGACGACATCTCGGGCTGGGACTTCTACAACGACCAGAACAACCCGGCGACGACCGACTCCGCGTACGCGCACGCCAACAACCAGATGGAGCGCGCCGGCGGCGAGACCGACAACGGCGTCTTCGGCGCGGGGTTCTGCCCGCGCTGCCGCGTCCTGCCCGTCAAGGCGGGGGCGGAGGCGCTCGACCGCACCGACGAGCTGGCGCAGGCCTGGCTCTACGCGGTCGACGCGGGCGCGTCGGTGATCGTGTCGGTGACCGCGGACCTCGGCTACTCGACGTACATGCGCGAGACGGCCGAGGCGGTCGCGCGCCGCGGGGCGATCGCCGTGCAGGCCTCCAACGACTTCGACTCGACCGACCACCAGGGCGGCATGTGGTGGCCGAAGGTGCTGCCCGGCAACGGCATGGTCGCCGACAAGCTCGGGTTCGAGGCGGGGTCCGCGGCGACCACGACGTTCCGCGAGCGCTCGAACATCACGAGCTGGGGCGCCCACAACGTCTTCACCGTGGCGACCAACAGCGGCACCACGTCGGCCGCGACGCCGACGCTGGGCGGCGTCGTCGCGCTCGTGATGGCGTACTCGCGCGAGGCGGCGGCGGAGGGGAAGATCGCGCGGCCGCTCACCGGGCTCGAGGCCGTGCAGGTCATCCGCGACACGGCGTCCGACGTCGACGACCAGTCGCTGAAGTGGCCGAACGGCCCGGGGTGGGACCTCCAGTACGGCTACGGCCGGCCGAACGTGCACAGGGCGATGCAGGCGATCTCGGAGGGGAAGGTCCCGCCGGTCGCGACGATCGACGAGCCCGGCTGGTTCACGCTGTTCGATCCGACGAAGTCCGAGCCGGTCGGAGTGCGCGGGTCGCTCGACGCGTCGCGGACGCCGGGCGGGTACTCGTGGAAGCTCGAGTTCGGCGTCGGCGCGGAGCCCACCGACGAGCAGTTCCGCACGATCGGCTCGGGCGACGGGAGCGAGCCGTTTGCGGGCGAGCTGGGGAAGGTCGACCTCGCGCAGGTCCCGGAGTCGGTGTGGAAGCAGGCGATGGCGCTCTCGGAGCGCAAGGAGCTCGAGACGACGGAGCGGTTCACCGTCACGCTGCGCCTGCGGCTCACCGACGCCGCGGGCCGCGTCGGCGAGGACCGCCGCGCGTTCTTCGTCCACCGCGACGCGACGTGGGTCGACGGCTTCCCGAAGCGGATCGGGCCGGGCGGCGAGGCGCAGGCGGCGCTCGTCGACCTCCAGGGCAACGGCCGGCTCGACGTCGTCTTCGGTGACACCGACGGCACCGTGCACGCGATCGACCCGCAGACGGGGGAGGAGCGCCAGGGCTGGCCGGTCCGGACCGAGCCGACCAAGGTGCAGAAGTCACACGCCGGCGTCGCTCCGCGCAACGAGCCGGTCGTCACCAACGCCGCCGTGGGCGACCTCGACGGGACCGGCGAGCTGTCCGTCGTCGCCAGCTCGACGACCGGTCGCCTCTACGCGTGGCACGCCGACGGGCGCCGGCGCGAGGGCTTCCCGAAGACGCTCGACCTGAAGATCAGCAAGCCCGAGAGCCCGCGGCCCGCCCTGCCGCGCACGCGCCAGCCCGCGCAGGGGGCGTTCGCCGCGCCCGTGCTCGCCGACCTGAACGTGGACGGCAAGCTCGAGATCGTCCAGGCGGCGTGGGACGGCCACATCCACGCGTTCACCGGCGCAGGGGCGGAGCTGCCCGGGTGGCCGGTCGACGTCGAGCAGCCGGCGTCGAGCACGCCAGGACCGGGACGCGTCCGCGTCAACGACCAGAAGCTCGACGCGACGCCGACGGTCGCCGACCTCGACGGCGACCGCAGGCTCGAGGTCGTCATCCGCAGCCAGGTGACCGACATCTCCGCGGAGCCGGACGACCCGCAGATCGCCGCGCGCGGGTTCCTGCACGCCTACCGCGCCGACGGGTCCACGGTGGCCGGGTGGCCGGTGGAGCTGCCGGGCGTCGCCGAGGTCTACGGCTCGGCGCAGGAGTTCATCACCGAGGGCATCAACTCCCCGGTGGCCGCCGACGTCGACGGCGACGGCAACGACGAGATCGTCTCGAACGCCGTGCTGTCGCCGTCGGTGATGGTCGACGGCGACGGGTCTCGGCGGCGGGTCTTCGCCCCGCTGCCCGACGCGACGCTGGGAGCCCTCGCGGGCGATCTCGACCCGGGGGACGTCGCCGGTGGCCGCCTTCCGGCCGACGTCCCCGTCGGCTTTACCACGAGCGGCGCGTTCGGGCGCTTCGCCGGCGGACTGAGCTACGCGCAGCCGGGCTCCGGGGCGGCCAGCATCGGCGCGGCGCTCGGCTTCCCCGGCACCGGACTGGCGATCAACAACTACGAGCGCGCCTTTGACGCGCGCACGGGAGCACCGCGGCCGGGCTTCCCCGCCAAGCTGCAGGGGCTGAACTTCCTCGGCGCGCCGCTGGTCGTCGACGTGACGGGCGACGGCAGGGCCGAGCTCATCGACGCCGGCGACTCGAACGTCCTTCATGGCTACGGCGCCGGACGGATGCCGAGGCTGGTTGTAGAAGACGAAGTCCTCATCTCCGCCGACCTTGCCATTGGCATGCAGCAGCAGGGCGGAGAGGTCCAGATCGGCCGAGTGCGGCGCGTGCGACCAGCGCAGTGTCAGCTGGACCGCGGGGACGGCCACCGGAAGGTTGCTGCCCATCCGCATCTCGGTCACGTCGCAGATGCTGTCACATGCCGGGGGTCAGGTGAGCTCGCACACCTTGCGCCGGTCGTCGTCCATGGAGCACATCGAGCCTCCGGCGACCGGCTCGCCGCTATGGTTCGGACGTGAAACCTGAGCCTGACCTCGCGCCCCCTGCCGATGACCAAGCCGCCGAGCCGGTGACGCCGCCGCTGATCAGGACGGATGCCTGGCCCGGTGCTGAGAGCTGGTACTGGATCAGCGGCGCCGAGCGGCGGCCGACGCTGACCGTCAGCGTGTCAACCCAGCCAGGCTTTGGCCTGCCGGGGCCAGCCGAATCACCGCGACCGGCTGTCCTGCGGGCCGCGGAGCAGGTAGAGCAGTACCGGCTGATCCGCTCGCAGTCGGAGGATCCGAACCTTGCGGTCTCGCTGCTGAGCACGCTGCAGCCGGGACTGGCGATGCCCGTCGCCGAGGGAGCGTCGGCGCTACGACGGTTCGCCCGGGCCGCTGAGGTGCTGGCTGAGACCGCGGCGGCGGCCACGCCACCGAGCTTGACCGGCATCGCCACCCCCGGCGAGCTGATGGACCGCTACGGCCTGACCGCCGGGCGCCTCGGCGCGGCCAACGCCGACCAGCCGCTGAACGGCCTGCTGGCCGCCGGGCAACCGCTGGCCATGCGGACCGGCCAGATCGAGCCGGACACCGTTCCGGCCGACCCCAGCACGCTGGCGCAGGTCGCTGCCCGGCTGGGCATCACGGCGGAGCGACTGCTCGAGGACAACCGCAGTCTGCGGCTGGCCGCCGACTCCACCTTCGCGCTGCCCGGAATCGTGGCGTTGGCCGCGGACGCCCGGACTCCGTGCCCGCTGCAGGCCGGTGACACGCTCGCGGCGCTGGCGCGGCGATTCGGCACGACGGCACGGAGCATCGTCGCCGACAACGCCGAGGTGAGCGGCGTTCTGCAGGCCGGCGTCCACGTCGAGGTCAGCGTCGTACCCGGCGACGAACCCGACGTCGAACCCAGCGAGACCAGCGACGAGGCCGACGGCGAACCCGCCGAGGCCAGCGACGAGGCCGACGGCGAACCCGCCGAGGCTAGCGACGAAGCCAGTCCTGCGACCGACGATGAGATGACGACCGTCAGCACCGACACGGTGGCCGGCGACTCGTTCAGGTCCGTGCGTGACCGGCTGGCCGAACAGCACCCCGGAGTCACCCTCGGCGCGGTCGCCGATGAGCTGGACCGGCTCGGCGCGGTGCTGGCGACCGGGGCGGTGCTCAGCTGCCCGCTCGCCGTGCTGGGCGGTGACCGCGATGGCGATGCGGCCCCGCTCACCGCCGCCGAGGCACAGGCCGGGCACGGCTGCTCCGCCGCTGCTTTCGTCGCCGCCAACGCCGCGGTGCTCGGCGTCCTGCAGCCAGCGGTCCAGCTCAGCGTGGGCGCCGAAACGACTGTCACGACCGAGTGCGACACCGTCAACGCGGTGCTGGGTCGGCTGGGCCTGGACGGCGGCACTGCCTCGATCGCCCAACTGCTCGCCGACAATGCCGCGGCGCCGATGCTCCGGTCCGGCGGGCGGGCGGTGCTGCCACCACCGCCGGCCATCCTGACCGCCTCCTCCGACGTGGCTGTCAAGCTGGCCGCTCCGGCCGTCCGGCT
>JAUJPF010000094.1 GCA_030447275.1 Solirubrobacteraceae bacterium
GGTCATGCGCAGCGTCGTCCTTCTCGTCGTCCTCGCGGTGGCCGTGGGTTTCGGCGGCGCCTCGGCGGGCGCCGCGGCGACGCCGTTCACGTCGCCGGCCGTCCTCGCCGAGCGGGCGGGCTTGCCGGAGGTCGCGGCGACGGCGGCGGGCGAGGCGTTCGTCGTCTACGTCGGGACGCCGTCGCGCATCCCCGACGCGCCGGACACCGATCGGGAGGGCGTCTTCGTGCGCCGGCAGGGCGCTCCGGGCGCGCCATGGGACCCCGAGGTGCAGCTCGAGTCCCAACGCGCCCCCGGCTCCTCGAAGCTCGCCGTGGCCGCCAACGCGCGCGGCGACGTCGCCGTCGTGTGGGTGACGCTCGAGTACGGGTGCTCGGACCCGCAGACGACGCCGCCCCAGTGGTGCCGCAGGCTCGGTCCGCCGAAGATCGCCGTCCGCCCGGCGGGCGGCGTCTTCGGGCCCGCGGAGACGCTGCCGCGGGTCGGCCCGGCGCACGTCGACGACCTGGCCGTCTCCGTGGATCGCGCGGGCGCTGCGACGGTCGTCTCGCGCGAGATGTTCGGCGTCCCGGACACGGGCGAGACGCGGCGGAGGATCGTCGCGGCGACCCGGGCGCCGGACGGGAGCTTCAGCACGCCGCAGGTCCTCGCCGACGCGCGCACGTGGCCGGCCGGCGACCCGACCCCCGGCCGGCCGTACATCGCCCACGACGCCGGCGGGAACGCCGCGGTCGCCTTCGCCCAGGGATTCGGCGGCCCATGGCGCACCATGGTGCGCGAGCGGCCGGCCGGCGCACCGGCCTTCTCGGCCGCGCGCGATCTCGGGCCGTTCTCGGCGAGCAATGGGTGGACCCATCTGGCCCTCGCCGGGGGCGCGGACGGGATCGTCGCCGCGTGGCAGTCGGCGCAGCCCGAGGGCGGCGACCGCTGGCGGCCCGCGGACATGGTCGCCTCGGTCAGACCGCCCGGTGGGACGTTCGGCGAGGGACGCTCGTTGGGCGTCGCGTACGACGGTCTCGCGAGCGCCGCCGTCAACGCGAGCGGTGACGTCTCGGTCAGCTGGGCCGACCTTCGCCGGGGCATCACGTCGGTGCTGCGCCCTGCCGGGGGCTCCTTCGCGACGCTGCCGGGTCCGGCACCGGGCACGGAGATCGACAACTACGTGTCGGTCTCGACAGGACTCGACCGGTTCGGCACCACGACCGTCGTCGGCACCGTCGGGCGCTCGGGCGAGGAGCGCCTCGTGGCGTACCTGCGCGCGCGCAGCGGAGCGCCCGAGGGCCCGTTCGCGGTGTCGGGACCCGGCGCCCGTGCCCTCTACCCCGCGATGGCCACCGACGCCGAGGGCAACGGCGTCATCGCGTGGCAGGCGCATCGCGACGTCGACGACGCGGTGCTCGTCTCGACCTACCGCGCGTCACCGCCACGCCCGCAGCCGCGCGCCGACCCGGGCGCGGTGACGCCACCGCCTGGAGCGACCCCCGTGACGACTGACGGGCCGCTCAGCCACGGCCTCGAAAGCGCTGCTCGCGCGCGACAGCGCCGCACCGTCACGGCCGGCGAGCTGCTCAAACGCGGCGTGGGCACGGTCGTCGACGGCGTCGTGGGCATGACCGCCACCGTCTGGGTGCGCGTCGAGACCCGAGGTGGCAAGGTGAGGACGCTCGCGGGCGACAGCGTCATCGCCCTGCGCGGTGGCACGGTCGTGAGCGATGCTCGCCGTGGATCCGGCCGCGGGGCGCGCACGTCGCGGGCCGTGAGGAAGGGGGCCATGGCCGAGCGCCGCCTCGTCCTCCTGGGCGCCGGCGGTCACATGTTCACCGCGGACGGCCCAGTCCTCGTCCGCGCGCCGTTGCGCGGAAACGCGCGAAGGCTCATGAGGGCGCTGCGCACGGCGGGCCACTTGGCCCGCGCGCGACACCGCAGGGCTCCGCGGATCGTGCTCGTCGTCACCACGGTCACCCGAAGCGGGTCCGCGCCGGCGTCCCGCTCGACGCGCACGCTGACGGTCAAGCCCTGAAGCAGCGCTATGCCGGGAGGCCCGGATGCCGCGCGTCCTGGGGCCTGACGGTGCCTGCCGCGCTCGAGCCCGCTTCTCGGCGGCGGCCGGCTCGAGGCCTGGCAGGAGCGCATCGTCGACCCCAGCAACGAGCTCCGGCACCTCAAGCCCGGCGCCATCGTCAGCGTCGTCCGCTGCGTCGAGTGCAACGGGATGCGCTACCTCGAGGGCCACCTCGACGTCCTGCTCGACCAGGCGGCCGCGTCGTGATCGCGCGCCGCTCTCCGACGCCGCTGCGCGACCGCCTCGCCGAGCTCGACGAGAAGGCCCGCGACGCCCGCCGGCGGCTGCATGAGCTCGAGG
>JAUJPF010000095.1 GCA_030447275.1 Solirubrobacteraceae bacterium
TGAAGCGCCTCGATCGGGGAACAGAGAGTTCATGTCCCGCGACTCGCTCCCCCGCAAAGTCCGTATCGGCCGGGGTGGTGCGCTGCTCGCCGGCGCGGCGGTCTATGCCCTCCTCATCTACGGTCCGCTCGAGTTCATCTGGACCCCGTTCGTGCTCGGCTTGGTCTACTTGGGGGCTGCGGCGGCGGGCGGCCGACGTGGCGGCTTGTGGGCGACAGGGCTCGTGCTCACGGGGTGGGGGATCGGCGTGCTTCTGCCGACCAAGTTCGGGGTCAAGGAGGTGAGCGCCGCTGACGGCTATCTCATCGGTGTCGGGGCGGCCGCGCTGGCCGGGGGGCTGCTTGCCCGCAGAGGCTTCTCGGTGGACCTCATCGGGGTGGGGGCGACCGCGTTCCTAGCGGGCTTCGCGCACCTGTTCGCCGGCGACCAGATCCAGGCACTCGTCGAGCCGTGGCCATACGTGGCGCTGCTCGCCGTCACCGGAGCGGTGAACCTCGCGCTCGCATTCACCGCGCGCTCGAGCGCCGCCGGCGTGCCGGCGCGGACCGGTCCGAGGATGCCGTCGGCGACGAGAGAGACGTCGCCCACCACGTAGGACCCACCCGGCGGCAGCGCGACCTCAGGCTTCCTGCTCGTGCGAGGCACTGACGAGCAGCTCGACCGGTTGCGGCGCGACGAGGAGTTCCTGCGACTCAGAGCACGAGGCGGGCTCGTGGCGGAGAAGTTCGGCGTCTTCGACGCGCACGTAGCTGAGGCTTTCGACGCCGCACTCGCGCGCTACGAGCAGCAGGCCCTCGAGCAGCTGCGGTCGTGAACGTCGACGGTCAGCGGGCTTGCGTTGCATCCGTTGATAGGTGGACCAGCGTCCTGGGCATAACGGCCGCGATGGCGACCCGATACGCCGATGCGCTTCCGCACCCCCTGCGGTTCGAGCCGACCCCGAAGCGCGTCCCGGCCGAGGTCGCCGATACGACCATGGCCGACAGCGAGAACGCCGTGCTGGTCCTCCGCCCCGAGGACGACGTCCGAACGGAGCGCTCGAAGCGCAGTGAGCAGCCCATGGGCGACGCGGTATGACGATGTCGCCCGAGCAGCGGGAGCGAATCGCCGCCGGCCTGCTGCGCGGAACGGTCGCGGCCATGACGATGACCGCCGTCCGCCAGGTCACCACCGGTCTCGGGCTCGTCGACCAGACGCCGCCGGACGCCATCCTCAAGCAGCGGGCGCTCGGTCCGCTGGTCCGGCTTCCCGGCCTCGCCCACTTCGTCGCGACGCGGCAGGTCGCGCTCGTCGAGCTCGCTCACTGGGCTTACGGCGCCGGCGGCGGGGCGGCGTTCGCGCTCCTGCCACGGTCGGTGCTGCGCAGCCGGTGGGCCGGCCCGGGCTACGGGGTGGCCACCTGGGCGGCGTTCGAGGCGACCATCGCCCCGGTCCTCGGCCTCGACCAGGCGGCGAAGATCCGGGCGGTCGAGCGCCTGATGTTCGCGGGGGATCACGTGCTCTACGGCGTCGTCCTCGCCGGCGACCGCCGGTGGGCGCTGCCGGAGCGCCGCTTGCGCGGTCGCCGCCATCGGAGGCGCCTTGCGCGTCCGTGACGTCATGAGCGTCGACCTGCTCGGCGCCCGGCGGGACGAGACGCTCGTCGACGTCGCGCGGCGGATGGACGAGCGGCAGGTCCTCGCCGCGCTCGTCGAGCGCTCGGGCGAGGAGGGCTCGGACGGCATCATCACCACGCGCGACGTGATGGGGGCCGTCGCGGACGGCCGCCACTCCGGGGCCACGCCGGTCGCCGAGATCTTCACGGCGGAGGCCGTCGCGGCGCAACCGGACTGGTCGCTCGAACGCGCGGCGGAGGCGATGCTCGAGGGCAACTTCCGCCATCTCGCCGTCGCGGAGGACGGCCGGACCGTCGCCGTCATCTCGCAGCGCGACATCGTCCGCGTCTGGGTCGGCGAGCGCAGGTGGCGGACGACGATCCAGATCCGCGAGGCGATGACCAGCGACTTCCTCGTGTGCGAGCGCGACGACACCGTCCGCGAGGCGGCGCGGCGCATGGCCGACCAGCGCACGGGCGCGGCGATCGTCGAGGCCGAGAAGGAGCGCTCGCCGCCGGGGATCATCACCGAGCGCGAAATCCTCGCCCTGGTGGCGGCCGGCCGCGATCCCTCGACCGAGCACGTCGCCGACCACCTCGCCGCGCAGCGGACCTACTCGGCGCCCGACTGGTCGCTCAAGCAGGCCGCCGAGGCCATGATCAAGGGTGGCTTCGAGCACGTCGTGGTCGTCGATCGGACCGGCACGGTCGGAGTCCTGTCCATGCGCGAGGTCATGCGGCGCTGGCTCGACTGACCGAG
>JAUJPF010000041.1 GCA_030447275.1 Solirubrobacteraceae bacterium
CGAGCTCGTAAATGGTGCTGGTTGTGCCGTGGTGTGCTCTACCGATCCCCGGCGCAAGCCCGTGGCGGTCGCCCTGGCTAACCTCCCCGTGGCCGGCCCCATGGGGGGGCGCTAGCGAGCGCCCCGCTCCGCGTCGGGCTGCCCCGTCCAACCCCTCGTCGCCCGCGCACAGCCGCGGGGCCGACGCGGGCTACGACCTGAGGGCGGTGGAGCCGTTCGCGCAACGGACCCGGACTGATCGACCCCGACGTACCGCGGCGAGGTCAAGGCGATCCTCGTCAACCACGGCGCCGAGCGGTTCGAGGCGAGCGCCGGCGACCGCATCGCGCAGGTCCTGCTCGTCCCCTCCTCTCCCCCGCGGTCGAGACCGTCGACGAGCTGCCGCCGTCGGAGGAGGGTCGCGGGACGGGCGGGTTCGGGTCGTCGGGACGCTAGCCCGGCGCGCCGTTGCGACTGCCGTTCGCCGTCGCGTAGCGCGCGAAGCGCGCGGCGACGCCCGCGGGGACGCTGGCGCGCACGAGGACGCCGTCCGGCGTGTCCTCGCGCTCGAGCTCGCCCGCGAGGTCGTGCAGCTCCGCGAGGCGGCCGCCGTCGCTGTAGGGCAGCAGCAGCTCCATCGGGCGCAGCGTGCGCGCGAACTCGTCCTCGATGCGGTCGCGCAGGACGTCGAGCCCTTCCCCGGTCGCCGCGCTGACGAGCACGCCCTCGGGGTGGCGCACGCCCAGCTCGCGGCGGCGGTCGTCGGTGAGGAGGTCGGCCTTGTTGAGCACGAGGACGCGCGGACCCTCGACGGCGCCGATCTCCTCGAGGACGTCCTCGACGGCCCGGACCATCTCGAGCATCTCGTCCTCCTCCTGCGAGGCGTCGACGACGTGGAGGAGCAGGTCGGCGAGCTTCGTCTCCTCGAGCGTCGCGCCGAACGCCTCGACGAGCTGGTGCGGCAGCTTGCGGATGAAGCCGACGGTGTCGGTGAAGAGGTACTGGCGCCCGGAGAGCCGGGCCGCGCGCGTCGTCGGGTCGAGCGTGTGGAAGAGGCGGTTGCGCACGCCGACCTCGGCGCCCGTCAGCGCGTTGAGCAGCGTCGACTTGCCCGCGTTCGTGTAGCCGGCGAGGGCGACGTTCGGCAGGTGGCCGCGCTCGCGCTCGGCCCGCATCGTCTCGCGCGACGCGCGCACCTCGACGAGCTGACGCCGCAACGACGAGATCCGGTCGCGCGCGAGGCGGCGGTCGATCTCGATCTGGCGCTCGCCGGGACCTCGGGTCGCGGCGCCGCCGCCCGCGGCGCCGATGCCGCCGGCCAGCGAGTCGAGGTGGGTCCACAGCCCGCGCAGCCGCGCGAGGTTGTACTGGAGCTGGGCCAGCTCGACCTGGAGCTTGCCCTCCGACGTCGCCGCGTGGTCGGCGAAGATGTCGAGGATGATCGCCGTCCGGTCGACGACCGGTACGTCGAGCTCCTTCTCGAGCGTGCGCTCCTGGCGCGGGCTCAGCTCGTCGTCGGCGGCCACGACGTTCGCGCCCGTCGCCTCGAGCTGCGCCTTCAGCTCCTCGACCTTGCCCGGGCCGAGGTAGCTGTTTGGGTGCGCCTTGTCGCGATGCTGGACCATCTGCCCGACGACGTCGACGCCGCCGGTGCGCAGGAGCTCGCGCAGCTCGCCGAGATCGTCGCCCTCGTCGAGGACGGCGATCAGGAACGCCCGCTGGCGCTCGCGCGCGACCTGCTGCTCGTTCGTCTGGGACATCGCCTCGTCCATGGTATGGCGCGCGAGCGCATAGCCTCCCCGGCCATGCTCGCGCAGCGACTGGCCGACCGCACGCTGGAGCTCGTCGACGTCCCCAGCGTGTCGCGCGAGGAGGCGCGGCTGGCCGCTCACGTCCGCGAGGTCCTGGGCGCTGATGACTCCGGAGATCACTGCGTCGTCGTCAATCCCGAGGCGCCGATCGTGCTGGCCGGCCACTTCGACACCGTCCCGCCTCAGGACAACCTCCCCGGCCGGCGCGACGACGAAGCGGTCCACGGGCTCGGCGCGGCCGACATGAAGGGCGCTCTCGCGGTGATGATCGAGCTGGCGCTCGCCGGCGCGCCGTTCGGGTTCGTGCTCTTCCCGCGCGAGGAGCTGCCGCACTCCGAGAGCGCGCTGACGCCGCTGCTCGAGCGCGAGCCGGCGCTGCGCGACACGGAGCTCGCGATCGTCATGGAGCCGACGGCGAACGCGCTGCACGTCGCGTGCGTCGGCAACATCAACGCGCGGATCGTCGCGCGCGGGCGCAGCGGCCACAGCGCGCGGCCGTGGACCGCCGACAACGCGATCCATCGCCTCGCCGCCCAGATCGGCGCCGTCGCCGAGCAGCCGTACGAGGAGCGCGAGCTCGACGGGCTGACGTTCCGCGAGGCGATGTCGGTGGTGCTGGTCGAGGGCGGGATCGCGCAGAACGTGATCCCCGATCGGGCGGAGGCGATCGTGAACTACCGCTACGCGCCGGGGCGCTCGCCGGAGGAGGCCGAGCGTCGGCTCCACGACGTCGTCGGCGAGGGGCTCGAGGTGCTCTCGAACGCGCCGTCGGGTCTGGTGCCGTCGGAGGGGAACGCGGTCGTCCAGCGGCTGCGCGGAATGGGACTCGCGTGGGAGCCCAAGCAGGCGTGGACGCCGGTCGCCGAGTTCGCGCAGGCCGGCGTCGACGCGATCAACTTCGGGCCGGGCGAGCCCCGCTACGCCCACACGCGCGAGGAGCTCGTCCGCGTGGACGCGCTGGTCGCGGCGTACGAGACGCTCGAGCGGCTGTGCGGCTGAGCCCCGTCCTCACCGGCATGCAGACGTACCCGTTCGTCCGGCTGGCCGAGACGAAGCGCCGCCTGGCCGAGCGGGGCGTCGCAGTCGTCGACTTCGGCCTCGGCGAGCCGCGCGAGGAGACGCCGGCCTTCATCCGCGCGGCCGTCGCGAGGGAGATCGAGGCCGAGCCGGTCAGCCGGTACCCACTCGCCGAGGGCCTGCCCGAGCTGCGCGAGGCGATCGCCGCGTGGGTGGCGCGGCGGTTCGGCGTCGGGCTGGATCCCGCGACCGACATCGTCCCCACGCTCGGCAGCAAGGAGGCGATCTTCTCGCTGGCGCAGGTGGTCGACGGCGCCGTCGGGGTGCCGACGCCCGGCTACCCGGTGCCGTCGCGCGGCGCGGCGTTCGCCGGGCGTGAGGTGGTCGAGATCCCGCTGACCGCCGAGCACGGCTGGCTTGCAGACCTCGACGCGGTCCCGTGGGGGCGTCTCGGCCTCTTGTGGCTCAACACGCCGGGCAACCCGACGGCGGTCGCGGCGCCGGCGGACTTTCTGCGCGAGGCGGCGGAGCGCTGCCGGCGCCACGGCGTCGTGCTCGCGTCGGACGAGGCCTATAGCGAGGTGTTCTTCGGCGCCGAGCCTCCGGCGTCGGCGCTCGAGGGGGGCATCGAGGGCGTCATCGCGTTCAACACGCTCTCCAAGCGCTCGTCGATGCCGGGCTACCGCAGCGGCTTCGCCGCCGGGGACCCTGAGCTGATCGCCGCGCTCAAGCGCTACCGGCCCAACGTGGGGACCGCGCCGCAGACCTTCATCCAGCGCGCGTCGGTCGATGCGTGGGGCGACGAGGAGCACGTCGTCGCGACGCGGGCCCGGTACGCGGCCAAGCGGGCCGTCGTGCTGCCCGCGCTCGAGGCGGCCGGTCTGGAGCACGCGGGCGGCGACGCCTCGTTCTTCTTGTGGATGCGCGCGCCGGACGGCTTCGCGGAGGAGGCGCTCGAGCGGGGGATCGTCGTCACGCCGGGCGAGTACCTCGGGCGCGGCGGCGAGGGGCACGTGCGCGTGGCGCTCGTCCCGACGCTCGCGGAGTGCGAGCGGGCGGCGGCGCTGCTGGGCGCTACTGGTCCGCGTGCAGGATCTCGTTGAGGCCGCCCCACGCGCCGCTGCGCTGCAGGGCCTCGACGGCGCCGGTCACGCTGTTGCGCCGGAAGAGGAGGTTCGACGCCCCGCTCAGCTCGCCCGCCTTGACGACCTCGCCGTCCGGCAGCGTCACGCGGGTTCCTGACGTCAGGTAGAGGCCGGCCTCGACGATGCACTCGTCGCCGAGCGAGATGCCGATCCCCGCGTTCGCGCCGAGCAGGCAGCGCTCGCCGATCGAGATGACCTGGGTCCCGCCGCCGCTCAGCGTGCCCATGATCGACGCGCCGCCGCCGATGTCCGACCCGTCGCCGACGACGACGCCCGCGCTGATCCGCCCCTCGACCATCGACGCGCCGAGCGTGCCCGCGTTGTAGTTGACGAAGCCCTCGTGCATGACCGTGGTCCCGTCGGCCAGGTGCGCGCCGAGGCGGACGCGGTCGGCGTCGGCGATGCGCACGCCGGTCGGGACGACGTAGTCGGTCATCCGCGGGAACTTGTCGACGCCGTACACCTCGAGGTGCACCCCGTCGACGCGGCAGCGCAGCCGCACGCGCTCGAGCTGGCCGAGGTCGAGCGGGCCGAGGCTCGTCCACGCGACGTTGGCGAGGACGCCGAAGATGCCGTCGAGGTTCACCGCGTGCGGCCTCAGGAGGCGGTGCGAGAGCAGGTGCAGGCGCAGGTAGGCGTCGACCGGCCCGGTCGGCGGGGCGCCGAGGTCGTCGATCACCGTCGTGACCGGCGCGATCCGCACGCCGCGCAGCTCGTCGACGCGCTCCTCCTCCGGCAGGCCCTCGACGGGCGCCGGGTCGGGGTAGAGGACCGGCGCGGGGTACCAGGCGTCGAGCGTCCGGCCCGAGACGAGGTCCATCGTCGAGAGCCCGTGGGCGGCTGCCGCTGTCATCGCGCGGCCACGCTACCGTCAGTAGCCCTTGCCGCGCGCCCTGCTGCTTACCGTCGCCGTGCTCGCCGTGCTCCCCGCGGGCGCGCTCGCCCACGGGCGGGCCGCGATTCCGCCCACCGCGGTGATGAGCCAGGCCGGCCCGCTGATGAGCTGCCCGGGGGAGCCGCTGCGCGCCGACCGCGCGATCACCGGCTCGTTCACGGAGGAGCAGGCGGGGACGTACGTCCTCGTGCCGTTCGACGTCCCCGCCGGGACGACGAGCGTCCGCGTCAAGTACTGCTACGACCAGCCGGAGACGCCGCTGTCGTCGCAGGCGCGCCACACGCTCGACCTCGGGCTCTACGAGGCCCGGTCGGCACCCGGCGCGATGTGGGGCGAGCGCGAGTTCCGAGGCTGGGGCGGGTCGTCGCACCCCGACGTCACGGTTTCGCCCGAGGGCTTCGGCGCCGAGGAGGACTACCGCGCGGACCCCCGCAAGCAGGCGCCGGGCAAGACGACACGCGCGTACCTCCCGGGCCCGATCCCGGCCGGCGAGTGGGCGGCCGAGCTCGGCGTCGCGAACGTCGTCGGGCAATCGCAGGGCGACCTCGACGGACGGGTGGCGTGGCGCGTGGAGGTCGAGCTGTCGACGGATCCGGCGCACGCCGACGAGCCCTACGCGCCCGTGCGGTACGACACGGCCCCCGCGTCGAGCGAGGGCGGCTGGTTCGCCGGCGACATGCACGTCCACGCCGAGCACTCGGCGCTCGGCGACGCGACGATGCGGGAGACGTTCGACTACGCGTTCGGGGAGGCGAAGCTCGACTTCCTGACGCTGTCGGACTACGTGGCCGGCTCCGGGTGGGGCGAGATCGGGCGCCTCCAGGCCTCGTACCCCGGCAAGCTCGTCACCCGATCGTCGGAGGTCATCACCTATCGAGGGCACCTGAACAACCACGCCAGCGCTCGCTTCGTCGACTACCGGACCGGGCCCGTGCTCGAGCGCGCTGCCGACGGCTCGCTGCTGGAGCGCCGCGGCAAGGTCCCGCCGCGCGAGCTGTTCGGGCTCGTGCGCGACAGCGGCGGCTTCACGCAGGTCAACCACCCGACGATCTTCCCCTCCGAGGTCCCGCTCTTCCGCGGCCTGTGCCGCGGCTGCCCGTGGGACTACTCGGACGAGGAGACGGACTGGTCGTTGGTCGACGCGTACGAGGTCCACACCGGGCCGCCGGGCAACGACGCCGGCCCGAACCCGTTCACGCTGACGGCGATCGACGAGTACGACCGGCTGCGACGCGACGGGCACTGGGTCGCCGCCGTGGCGGTCAGCGACTCGCACAACGCCGGGCGGACGCCGAACTCGGTGACGCAGTCTCCGATCGGCACGGGAGCGACCGTCGTGCAGGCGCCCGAGCTGTCGGAGGAGGGCCTCCGGTACGGCGTGCAGCGCGGTCACACGTACGCGAAGGTCTTCGGGCCGTCGTCGCCGGACCTGCGCCTCGAGGCGAGCGCGCCCGGGGGCGCGACCGCGATCATGGGCGACGGGCTCGCGGGCGACCGGGCCACGCTGGCCGCGCGCGTGCTCGGCGGGTCCTCGCGGCACACGCTGCTCGTGCTGCGCGACGGCCGCCAGATCGCGAGCGTGCCGGTGACCGGCGCCGACTTCCGCCACGAGATGGCGATCAGCGGGCGCGGCGACTACCGCCTCCAGGTCATGCGCGGGAGCGCGATCGAGTCGCTGACGACGCCGATCCGCCTCGGCGCCGAGCACCCGCCGGTCCGCGACCCCTACGGCCGGCCGGTGCGCCCGACGCTCCAGCCTGGCCCGACGCGGCGCCTCGCCGTGCGCGCCCGGCCGCGCCGCGTCCGCGCGGGACGCCGATCCGCGGTCCGGTTCGTCGTGACCGCCGGCGGCGTTCGCGTGCGCGGCGCGAAGGTCTGGCTCGCGGGCGCGTCCGACCGCACGGGCCGCCGAGGCCGCGCGACCGTCCGCAAGCGGTTCCTGAAGCCCGGCCGGCGCCGCGCGCTCGTGACGAAGCCCGGCTTGCGGAGCGCGCGCGTGACGATCCGGGTCATGCGCCGGCGCGGCTGAAGCGCGCCGTTGCGCAACCTCCGCTGACCGTCCGCACCGCGCCCCTTCGTTGCGGGTTTTCACGGCCGCGGCCGATCCACGGGTCGTGTCCGAGTCGCTGCGCTACTTCCTGATCGGGGCCGCCGTCGTGTTCGGCGTGATCGGCCTCAAAGCGAGCTCGGCGCCCTCGGCGCCCGCTCCGTCCGCGGCTGCGACGCAGCTCGAGCCATTCCCCGCGACCGCCGTCGCCTCCGCCCCGGCGCTGCCGCAGTTCGCGGGCAGCTCGTCGTCGCGCGTCCAGCAGCAGGTCGCGTCGGTCGACGCGATGTGGGAGCCGCTGTTCACCGCCGCCGGGGACCGCTACGAGAAGCCGAACCTCGTCCCGGCCGGCCAGGACGGCTGCGACGCGCCGCCCGCCGCGGGCCTCTGGGCCGGCCTCTACTGCCCCCGGACGCGCAACATCGTCATCGACCTCGACAGCCACGCGCAGCGCTTCGCGCGCACCGGCGGCTTCGTCGCCGACGTCGTCCTCGGCTACATCGTCGCCCACGAGGTCGGCCACCACGTCCAGATGCTGCGCGGCGCGCCGATGACGAGCGACGGCCCGCGGCACGAGCTGCACGCCGACTGCCTCGCCGGCGTCTGGGGCACGGCCGCCGGCCTGCCGCTGCCCCCCATGTGGAAGTACGCGTCGGACGCCGCGCACGGCACCTCCGGGCAGCGCATGCGCTGGCTCTCGCGCGGCCACCTGCACGGACGCCCGGCCGACTGCGACGCGATCTTCGCGGGCGAGCCGCTCTAGCCGCTCGCCGGCCGCGGCTCGAGCTCGCCGCGGAACACGGGCACGGCCCAACCGGTCAGATCGACGTGGAGGTCCTCCCCCACGTCGACCTCGAGCTCGCCGCCGTCGAGCTCCACCGTCACCGGCGAGTCCCCACCGCGCAGGACGTGCGCGATCGCCGCGCCCGACGCGCCGGTCCCGCTCGACATGGTCTCGCCGACGCCGCGCTCGAAGATCCGCGCGCGGATCGCGCCCGGCCCGGCCTCCGTCCACCACGACACGTTGGTGCGCCCCGGCGCGAACAGCTCGTGGTGCTCGATCGCGGGGCCGATGGTCGGAAGGTCGAGGCGCTCCAGCGCGTCGACGCCGGCGACGCGGATCGCGCACTGCGGGTTCCCGACGAACACCTGCTGGAAGCGGAAGCCCTGCACCTCGCCGTCGATGCCGAGCCGCGCGCGCCCCATGTCGACGCGGCACGTCCGCTCGTCGAGGATCGTCGGGCGGATCTCGCCGGCGACGGTCTGGATCGAGAACTGCACGGCGTCGGTCCAGCCGCGCCGGTGCAGGTACATGATCGCCTCGCGCGCGCCGTTGCCCGACAGCTCCGCCTCGCTGCCGTCGGGGTTGAAGATCCGCAGCCGCGCGACGTACCCGGCCTCGTCGGGCGGGAGCAGGACGAGCACGCCGTCGGCGCCGACGCCGGTGTGCCGGTCGCACAGCGCCCGCACGGTGTCGGCGTCGATGAGCTCCTCGACGATCACGTAGTCGTTGCCGAGCGCCTGCCACTTCTCAAACCGCATCCGGCGTGATCCTCGCAGCGACGTCCTCCGGGCGCGCGCCGGTCACGTCGACCAGCTCCGCCCCGGCCAGCTTCCGCATCCACGTCAGCTGCCGCTTGGCGTAGTTGCGCGTCCGGCGCTTCATCGCCTCGACGTCGCCCGCGAGCAGGTCCTCGAACCCGAGCGCCTTGCGCGCGGTTTCGGACGCGCCCGCCGCGTGCGCGTGGCGGACCTCGTCGACCGCGCCGGCGGCGACCATCGCCTCGACGCGGCGGTCGATCCGCTCGTACAGCGCGTCGCGCTCCATCGTCAGCCCGACGAGCCGCGTCGGGTGACGCGTCCCTGCCGTCCACAGCCGGTTGGGGCTCGCGTCGTCGGGGGGCTCGAGCTCATCGAGGTCGTGCAGCTCGAGTGACCGGATGATCCGCGAGCGGTCGCGCGGGTCGACGCGCTCGGCCGCCCACGGCGCGCGGCGCGCCAGCTCCGCGTGCAGCGCCTCGGGCCCGCGCGCCGCCATCGCCTCCTCCCAGCCGCGCCGCAGCTCGGCGGGCGGCGCGGGCTTCAGGTCGAGGTCGGCGAGCGCCGCGCGGAGGTACAGACCGGTGCCGCCGACGACGATCGGCGTCGCACCGGCGCCGACGAGGTCGTCGATCTCGGCGTGCGCGAGCCGCGCGTACTCGCCGGCGCTGAAGCGGGCGTCGACGGGGAGGAACGAGACGAGCCGGTGCTCGAGCGTGCGCTGCTCCTCCGGCGTGGCGACGCCGGTCAGCACCTCGAGCCCGCGGTAGACCTGGAGCGCGTCCGCCGACACCGCCACCGGCCGCTCGCCCCGCTCGCGCAGCCGCGCGGCGACGGCGAGCGCCACGCCGGTCTTGCCGACCGCGGTCGGGCCGAAGAGCGCGAGGACCACGCGGCGAGTATGCCCGCCCCCGTGCGGCGCGTCGCAACCACCCCCGCCCGGTACGGTGCCCTGCATGACCGTCCACATCGGGTCGGGCCTCGCGACCGGCGGCGACGCGCGCGTCTCCGCCGTCGAGGCGGCGCTCGAGGCGCGCGACGGACTCGGCGGCCAGCACGCCGATCTGGCCGTCGTCTTCGTCGCCGGCGCGCACGTCGCCGTGGCCGAGGCGGTGCTGGAAGGCATCCACGAGGCGCTCGCGCCCGGCGCGCTGGTGGGCTGCGGCGCCGGCGGCGTCCTCGGCGGCCGGCGCGAGGTCGAAACCGGCACCGCGGTCTCCGTGTGGGCCGCGTCGCTCGGCGACGGGGAGGCCGAGAGCTTCCACGCCGAGGCCGAGGAGCTCGACGGCGGGATCGCCGTCCACGGCTTCCCCGACTTCGCCGGCGCAGCGGGGGCGCTGCTCATCCCGGACCCGTACTCCTTCCCCACCGACGCCGTGCTGCGCGAGCTGGCCGCCCGCTCCCCGGGCGTCCCCGTCGTGGGCGGCCTGGCCAGCGCCGGGCAGCCCGGCGGGCGGGGCGCGCTGCTGCTGCACGGCGAGGACGTCGTCGAGGGCGGCGCCGTCGGCGTGCGACTGGACGGCGTCGAGGTCCTGCCGTGCGTCTCGCAGGGCGCCGCACCGGTCGGCCCCGAGCTGACGGTCACCGCGGCCGACGGCCAGGTCATCACCGAGCTGGCCGGCAAGCCCGCGCTCGAGAAGCTGCGCGAGGTGATCCTCGACCTGCCGGTCCACGAGCGCGAGCTGGTCGCGCGCGGGCCGCTGCTCGGCGTGGTGGTCGGCGGCGGCAAGCCCGAGTACGTCCAGGGGGACTTCCTCGTGCGCGGCCTCGTCGGCGCCGACCCCGACCGCGGGACGATCGCCGTCGGCGCGCCGGTCTCGCCCGGTCAGGTCGTGCGGCTGCACGCGCGCGACGCCGACTCCGCCGACCGCGACCTGCGCGAGGCGCTCGGCCTGCGCCGCGAGGCGCTCGGCGGCGCGGTGCCGGCGGGGGCGCTCGTCTTCACCTGCAACGGCCGCGGGCGCTCGATGTTCGGCACCTCCGACCACGACGCCGAGGCGATCGGCGACGAGCTGGGCGACGTGCCGCAGGCCGGGTTCTTCGCGGCTGGCGAGATCGGGCCGGTCGGTGGGGAGAGCTTCCTGCACGGCTTCACCGCGACCGTCGGGGTGTTCCCGTCGTGAGCGGCCACGTCGACGTCCGCGGGGCGCGGGTCCTGCTCACCGGGGCGACCGGCGGGCTCGGGCAGGCGATCGCCGGCGAGCTGGCCGGGCGCGGTGCGACGCTGGTGCTCACCGGCCGGAACACCGAGGTCCTGGAGCCGCTCGCGGCGTCGCTGGGCGGCGAGGCGCTGGTCGTCGATCTCGCGCGGCGCGACGACGTCGAGCGGCTGCTGCGCGAGTGCGGCGAGGTCGACGTGCTCGTGGCCAACGCCGCGCTGCCGGGATCGGGGCGGTTCGACTCGTACACCGTCGAGCAGATCGACCGCGTCCTCGACGTGAACCTCCGCGCCCCGATCGTCATGGGGCGCGCGCTGGCTCCCGGGATGGTCGAGCGGGAGCGCGGCCAGCTCGTCTTCATCTCGTCGCTGTCGGGCAAGGCGGCGAGCGGCGGAGCGTCGATGTACAGCGCGACCAAGTTCGGCCTGCGCGGCTTCGCCCTGTCGCTGCGCGGCGACCTCCACGGGCAGGGCGTCGGCGCGACCGTCGTCAATCCGGGGTTCATCAGCGAGGCCGGGATGTTCCACGACACCGGCACGAAGCTGCCGCCGGGCTTCGGGACGAAGAAGCCGGCCGACGTGGCGCGCGCGGTCGTGCGGGCGATCGAGGACGATCCCGCCGAGATCGACGTGGCGCCGCTGACGCTGAGGGCGGGCGCGGCGTTCGGCGGGCTCGCCCCTCGGCTCGCGGATGCCGTCGGCCGGCGGCTCGGCTCGTCGGAGATCGCGTCGCAGATGGGCGAAGCGCAGTCCTCGAAGCGCTAGCCGGCGCGGTCGCCTAGCGACCCGGCGACCCGGCGCGCCGGCGAGCGACGGAGGGTGCACAACGCTCCACGCGCCCGCACCGGAATCCGGGCGTGTGCAGTCCGGCACCCCTGGCGTGCGTTTCGCTCCACGCGCGCCGTCGGCGGGCGTCGGTGGAACGAAGTGCACACGCGCCTCACAGCGGCGGGAAGACGTTCGCGAACGCCGCCAGCACCTCGTGCAGCTCACCGTGCTCGGTGCTCAGCGGGGGATCGGGGACGTGGAGGTAGTCGAACGCCGCGTGCTGGCCCGCCTCGCCGCCGTCGAAGATCAGCAGGAGGTAGATGCCGGGCGGCGTGTCGGCCGGGACGCGGAAGCGGCCGCGGGGCGCGCGGCGCGGCCACCGCGGCCGCGGGCGTCGCAGCACGTCCCGCGTCGGCGTGTCGGCGCGGTACCCGCTCGCCAGCTGCGGCGGACCGGCGCCGCCCCGGAACAGCCCGGCGGGCGGGTTCATCACGATCCGGTACGCCGGCCCGGTGACCACCAGCTGTCCGGGTCGCGCCACCACCGGGAACGTGCACCCGCACGGGCCGTGCGCGGCGGCGGAGTCCGCGGCCGGGCCGGCCGCCGCGGTTGCGGCGGCGGCGGCAGCGGCGCACCAGGCCACCGCGGCGCGGAGGATCAGGCGTGGCATCGCCATCCACTACGCGCGCGGTGGGCGCAGAGGTCCGCGCGGCGCGCGGCGGGCGCCGCGCCGGGCGCGCTGCGACGCCGCGTCTCTCCCGCACGTCGCCTCTCGCCGCGCGGCGGAGCGTCGCGCGGCCCGCGCGAGGGCGCGAGGGCGCGAGCGTCAGAACAACGACTGCTGCGCCGCCGCCACCTCCCGCTCGCGCCGCTCCGCCGCCAGCGTCCGCTCGACCACGCGCGCCTCCTCGCCTCGACCTCCGCGGCCCCCGCGCGGACCCCCCCCCGCCCGGCGCGGCCGGGCGCCGCGCCGACGCCGCGCAGGTCGCGCGGCCAGGTGCCGCTGCGCAGCTCGTCGCTCCTGACGAGCTCCGCCAGCCGCTTGCGCTCCGCCGGTGGGGCGTACGCGCCGCGGCGGTAGAGCTCCTCGTAGCGCGGGACGAGGTCCGGACGGTAGGAGCGCAGCCAGTCCATGAAGATCTCCTTGACCTCGCGGCGCAGGTGCAGCGCGATGCCTCCGATCCCCGTCGCACCGGCCTCGGCCGCCATCGTGAGGATGCGCTCGACCTGCTCCGGCGCGTCGTTGATCCCGGGCATGAGCGGCGCGACGAGGATCCCGCACGGGATGCCCGCCGCGTTGAGCGCCGCCACCGCCTCCATCCGCGCCTTCGGGTTGGGCGTGTGCGGCTCGCTGGCCCGCCACGCCTTCTCGTCCATCGTCGGGATGGAGAGGTTCGCGTGCATCGGCGCGACCGCCGCGACCTCCTTCATCAGATCGAGGTCGCGCAGCAGCAGCGGCGACTTCGTGAGGATCGAGCACGGGTTCGCGAAGTCGCGCATCGCCTCCCAGATCCCGCGCATCAGCTTGTAGCGGCCCTCGACCCACTGGTACGGGTCGGTGTTCGTCCCCATCGCGACGTGCTCGCCCTTCCACGACCTCCGCCCGAGCTCCGTCCGCACCACCTCGGGCACGTTGACCTTGACGACGATCTCCTTCTCGAAGTCGCGGCCCGCGTTCAGGTCGAGGTACGTGTGCGTCGGCCGGGCGAAGCAGTTGTGGCTGACGACGCCGTTGGAGATGAAGTCGCCGGTGCCCGTCGTGATGTCGTACATCCGCGCCGCGGAGCCGAGCGGCTCGATCGACACCACGCGGGTCCGCGCGTCCGACTTCAGGGCGAAGCCCTGGACCTGCCGCTTGCGCGTGATCGCCGGGTCGGTCGTGTGGAAGAAGCGCAGGCGTTCGCGGAGGCCGCCGCGGAGGCGGACGTAGCTGACGCCGCTCGCGTTCGCCCGCTCCTCTACTACATCGAACCCGAAGTGCCGGAAGCAGGCCAGCGTCCAGTCGAGGATCGCCCGATCCTTGTTGGATATCCGCAGCGCCTCCCGCCCGCACGACCCCTCGGCGTCGAAGATCCCCGCGAGGAACCCCTTGCGCCAATCGTCGCTCGGCGACAGCGGCCAGCGGATCAGCTCGGTGATCGTGTCGACGTTGCGCCGAGTCTGCGTACGGATCGCTCCCATAGCGCGACGCTCCGCGGTAGCTGCAGCGAAGGCGGAGCGCGCGGCCCAGACGCCGAACCCGATCAGGTACTCCTGCGCTCGCTCAAGAGCCTCGTCGTCGGCGAGCGCGAGGCGGAAGACGCTGCGCAGGTACGGATGTCTCCCGCTTGGGGGTGTGTACACGCTTGACCGCAGGTGTCCGTCGCCACGCGCCATCCCGCAGAGGTAGCCGCGCATGTAGTCCTTCGTCTCGTCCGGCGGGTGCGCGAACTTCCCCGTACCGAGCAGCTCGTTGTTCAGCGTCAGGTGCGGCCGCTGGTTCCAGCCCTGCTCGGCTCCGGTGACGTACTTCCACCCGCGGCCCGTCAAGAACCGGTGGTCGCCGCTGGTGATGAGGACGGTCCCGTCCTCGAGCACGATCCGGAACGCCGGCTTCACCGTCCGCCAATGCTGGCGCACCTCGGTCTCGACGTACCGGCGGTAGTGGCCGCGCACCTCGGTCCCAATGATCCGGTCGCCGACATCGAGATCCTTTATCGGTCGCGTGCGCCCGTCCGCCATGAGGATTGGCGTAAATTCCGTTAAGCAATAGGTGCAAGCATGAGAGCATCCCCGGTACGGGTTGATGGTCCACCGGAACGGAACCTGGGACACCTCCGGCACCCGGTTGAGCGCCGATTTCGCGCGGATCTCGTAGAAACGGGTGTCGAGCGCCTCGGGTGCGTCGAAGCGGCGCACGACCGCCTCCTCGCGGTAGCCGGGCAGCCTCCGGCGCTCCTCCTCGTCGACTCGCAGGTTGTCCCAGCGCACGAACACATGTTCGCATACGGGTACGATGGAATGCGAGCATGAGCCCCGCCATCGCGCCCGCCACCGAAGCCGACCTCGTCGACGTCCTGCCGCTGTTCGCCGGCTACCAGCGCTTCTACGCCGGCGAGGCGCGCAGCGATGACGAGAACCGCGCCTTCCTGACCCGCTTCATCGCGCCCCACGACGCCGGCCTCCTCCTCCTCGCCCGCGACGACCACGGCAACGGCAACTCCGTCGGCTTCGCCAACCTCTACTGGACCTACAGCTCGATCAGCGCCCGCGAGCACGTGCTGATGAACGACCTCTTCGTCGCGGACGACGGCCGTGGCAGCGGCGTCGGCCACGCGCTGATCGAAGCCGCCGCCGCAATCACCCGCGGGCGCGGGGCGCAACACCTCACTTGGCAGACCGCCGTCGACAACCGCCGCGCGCAGCGGCTCTACGAGCGCTTCCAGGCCGAGCGGACGATCTGGTTCGAGTACGAGCTCACGACCGGCGACTACTAGCCGAGCGCGCGGGCGAGCAGCGACTCCTCGCCCGCCAGCGTCTGCGACGTCGCCGCCGAGATCTCGACCTGAACGACGTCCCCGGGCGCCGCGAGCCCGCTGAAGTTCACGACCTTCCCGTGCCGCGTCCGGCCGCGCAGCTTCGTCGGGTCGGTCCGCGAGGAGCCCTCGACGAGCACCTCGAGCGTCCGCCCCACGAACCGCTGCGCCCGCTCGCGCGCCCGCCGCTGGACGACCTCGACCAGCCGCTCCATCCGCTCCACCGCGACCTCGTGCGGGATGAGCCCGTCGGCGAACGACGCCGCCTCCGTCCCGCGCCGCGGCGAGTAGATGAAGGTGAAGGCGCCGTCGTAGCCGACCTCCTCGCACACCCCGAGGGTCGCGGCGAAGTCCTCCTCCGTCTCGCCGGGGAAGCCGACGATGACGTCGGTCGTGAGCGCGACGTCGGGCACGTGCTCGCGGATCAGCGCGACGCGGTCGAGGTAGCGCTCGCGCGAGTACGTCCGCCGCATCGCCTTCAGCACGCGCGTCGAGCCCGACTGGAGCGGCAGGTGGATGTGTTCGCACAGCGACCGCAGCTCGGCGTGGGCGAGCACGACGTCCTCGCGCATGTCCTTCGGGTGCGGCGACGTGTAGCGGAGACGCTCGACGCCCGTCGCGTCGACGGCGCGCAGCAGCTCGCTGAACGAGCGGCGCTCCGGCCGCAGGTCGCGCCCCCAGGAGTTGACGTTCTGCCCGAGCAGCGTCACCTCGCGCACGCCCTCGGCCACCAGCCGCTCGACCTCGGCGACCAGCTCGCCGAACGGGCGCGACACCTCGGTCCCGCGCGTCGACGGGACGATGCAGTACGAGCACCGGCAGTTGCAGCCGACGGAGATCTGGACCCACGCCTGGAAGTCTCGGGCGCGCTTCGTCGGGAGGTGCCCGGTGAAGCCCTCGAACTCGAAGAACCCCTGGGCGGTGAGCGAGTCGGACGTGAGGAACTCCGCGAGCTTGTGCACCTGGCCGGGGCCGAAGGCGACGTCGACGAACGGGAACTGGCGGAACACCTGGTCCTTCACCGACTGCGCCCAGCAGCCGCCCACGCCGATGACGCGCTCGGGGTCGCGCCGCTTCAGCGCCGCCGCCTGGTTGAGGTGCGCGACGAAGCGCTCGTCGGCCTTCTCGCGGATCGAGCACGTGTTGAAGAGGATCAGCTCGGCCTCGTCGGCGCGCTCGGCCTCGGCGTACCCCAGCGACTCGAGCATCCCCTTCATCCGCTCGGAGTCGTGCTCGTTCATCTGGCACCCGAAGGTGGTGACGTGGAAGGACTTCATGGCGGCGCGTCAAGGGTAGTCAGGGGAACCCACCACCGCGGCGAGCGCCCACACAAGCCAGCTGCCCGGCACCGCGCCAGCGAGTCCCAGACCCAGCCCCGCGGCGACGCGCGCCGCGCCCGGACGCCGTGCAACGGCCGCGGGCAGCCGCCCAGTCGCGCCGAGCGAACGAGAGCACCGCCGCCGCCGCGACGAGCGCCAGCGAGACGTACGTGATCGCGGATGCGTAGACGAGGCCGCCGGGCGACGTCGCCCCAGGTGTCCGGATGCCCGCAGCACGGGTCGCCGTCCGGGACATCGGGATCGGGGCGCTGCGCCGCGACTCCGACGTACAGCATCGCCAGGAGCGAGACCCAGAGTCCCGCGGCCAGGGCCGGCAGGCACAGCAGGGCCGCCGCGACGCGGGCGGCGCGCGTGCCCGGCTCGGGCAACGGTCGCGGAGCGGCGCCACGCGCGAGGCGCGCCGTCGCGAGGCCGGCCCGCGCCGCCACGACCGTGGCCGCCGCGAGCAGCGCCGCGAAGATCGCCGAGTTGCGGCGCATACCGTCGCTGAGGCCGCCGCCGACGAGCTTCTCGCCGATGAGCGCGCCGTGGAGCGCCGCGACGACGAGCAGCGCTCCCGCCGCGGCGACGGCGGCGAGCAGCACAGCGACGGCTGCCGCGGCGACCCTCACGGCAGCGACCGTAGAGCGGGAGTGTGAGCGCGCGTGCGGATCGCGCTAGCGCGCGTACTCGACCGCCCGGCTCTCGCGGATCACCGTCACCTTGATCTGCCCGGGGTACTCCAGCTCCTGCTCGATCTCGCGCGCGATCTCGTGGCTGAGGAGCGTCATGCCGTCGTCGTCGATCGAGTCCGGCTTGACCATGATCCGGATCTCGCGGCCGGCCTGCATCGCGTAGACCTTCTCGACGCCCTGGTGGCGCTCGGCGATGTGCTCGAGCTCGCGCAGGCGCTTGACGTAGGACTCGAGCGACTCGCCGCGCGCGCCCGGCCGCGCGCCGCTGAGCGCGTCGGCGGACTGCACGATGACCGCCTCGACCGTCTGCGGCTCGACCTCGTTGTGATGGGCCTCCGCCGCGTGGGCGACCGCCTCCGCCTCGCCGTGGCGGCGGATGAGGTCGCCGCCGACGAGCGCGTGCGGGCCCTCGATCTCGTGCGAGACCGCCTTGCCGATGTCGTGCAGCAGCGCCGCGCGGCGCGCCGTCTTGGCGCTGGCGCCGAGCTCCTCGGCCATGAGCGCGGCGAGGTGCGCGCACTCGACGCTGTGGGCGAGGACGTTCTGGCCGTAGGAGGTGCGGTACTTGAGGCGGCCGAGGATCTTGATGAGCTCGGCGTCGAGGCCCTGCACGTTGGCGTCGAAGGCGGCGCTCTCCCCCGCCTCGACGATGTGGCTCTCGAGCTCCGACTTGGCCTGGTAGAACGCCTCCTCGATGCGGGCGGGGTGGATGCGCCCGTCCTGGAGCAGCTTCTCGAGCGTGATGCGGGCGACCTCGCGGCGGACGCCGTCGAAGCCGCTCAGCACGACGGCGTTCGGGGTGTCGTCGATGATGAAGTCGATGCCGGTGAGGTTCTCGAGGGCGCGGATGTTGCGCCCCTCGCGGCCGATGATGCGGCCCTTCATGTCGTCGGACTGGAGCTGGACGACGGAGACGGTGGTCTCGGCGGCGTGGCTGGCAGCGAGCCGCTGCATCGCCACGGCGAGGATGCTGCGGACGCGGCGCTCGGCGTCGCGCTTGGTCTGCTCCTCGATCTGGCGGAGGACCTTCGCCGCGTCGTGGCGCGCGCGATCCTCGACCTCCTTGACGAGCTGCGCGCGCGCCTGGGCGGCGCTGAGGCCGGAGAGGCGCTCGAGCCCGCGCTCGTGGTCCTGCCGGCGCTGCTCGAGGACGCTGCGCTCCTCCTGGAGCTTCGCGGCCTGCGTGCCGAGCTCGGCGGAACGGCGCTCCAGCTCCGCCGCGCGCTGGTCGAGCTCGGAGGCGCGCGTGCGCAGCTCGCCCGCGCGGTCGTCGAGCTCGCGGGCGCGGCCGCCGCCGCCGCCCGATCTCCCCGATTCGCTGCGAGGCGCGGACCCGCCCGACGCCGCACCTCCGGGACGGCGGAACAGCGCAGCGGCGACGATCAGCCCCGTCGCCACCAGCGCCGCCGCGATCACC
Source organism: Solirubrobacteraceae bacterium (assembly GCA_030447275.1). Taxonomy (GTDB): domain Bacteria; phylum Actinomycetota; class Thermoleophilia; order Solirubrobacterales; family Solirubrobacteraceae; genus CADCVT01. The sequence continues at coordinate 18,306 of JAUJPF010000041.1, forward strand.
AGTTCCATGGTCGTTCCTCTCCCCGCGGGGCAGGCCCCCGCGCCTCGCATCTCGATCTTGGGAGCGAGGAGACAGGCCCGTGCGGTGCACGCCGGGGCAGCAGGAGCGGCGCGACGGCCGTCGCTTCAGGGCTACGAGTTCGTGGTTCGGGTTCGCGCCGGGCGCACGCCGCCCGGGTCGTCAGGTCGCGATGTCTGAAGCTTCGGTGTCAAAACTGCTGTCTTTGCTGCCCTTTTCATGCCCTCACGGGCCCAATCTCTTCGCTGCGCCGGATCGTAGTGCCCGGCGATGCCGGGCGCAACGCGCGGGCGGGACCCTGCGTGCTCAGCCCCGCCCGTGCTCGCGGATCGCGTCGTGGGCGACCTCGAGGTCGTAGCCCTTGCGGACGAGGAAGCCGAGCGCGCGCTCGCGCTCGCGGTCGGTGGCGGGCGGCTCGCGCCAGCGGCGGCGCAGGAGCGTCAGGGCGGCGTCGAGCTCCGTGCCCACGTCGCGGCCGGCGAGCGCGGCCGAGATGTGCTCGCGGTCGACGCCGAGCTCGACGAGCTTGCGCTCGATGCGGTCGCTGCCCCAGCCGTCGAGCGTCACGCGGTCCTCGGCGAAGCGGCGCGCGTACGCGGCGTCGTCGAGGTAGCCCTGGCCGGCGAGCTCCGCGACGGCGTGCTCGATCGCGCCCTCGTCGACGCCCTGGCGGTCGAGCTGCCGGCGCACCTCGGCGACGGTCCGGTCGCGGCGTGCGATGGAGCGGAAGGCGAGGTCGACCGCCGCGCGTTGGCGCTCGGTGGGGTCGGACGGAGGGGCGGGGTCGGGCGGAGGCTCGGTGAGCACGGCGCGAAGGCGCTGCCCCGCGGAGTGCCCGCGGGGCAGCGGGAGGGGGCTAGGCCGCCGCCGGGACCACCGGGCCGTCGATGGGCATCTCGGGGATGTCCTTCTCCGGCTCGATCTCCGCGACGAGGTCGCGGTTGAGGCCGAGCGCGACGTAGACCTTGTCCTCGATCTCCTTGGCGATCTCGGGGTGCTCGTCGAGGTAGGTCTTCGCGTTGCCGCGGCCCTGGCCGAGCCGCTCGTTGCCGTACGAGAAGAACGAGCCCGACTTCGTCACCGCGCCGTGCTCGAGCCCGAGGTCGAGGATGCAGCCCGACGACGAGATCCCCTTGCCGAACTCGATGTCGAACTCGGCCTGCTTGAACGGCGAGGCGACCTTGTTCTTCACGACCTTGACGCGGACCCGGTTGCCGACCGCCTCGGTGCCCTCCTTGAGCGTCTCGATGCGGCGGATGTCGAGGCGCTGCGACGAGTAGAACTTGAGCGCGCGGCCGCCCGGCTGGGTCTCGGGCGAGCCGAACATCACGCCGACCTTCTCGCGGATCTGGTTCGTGAACACGCAGAGCGTGCCCGAGCGGTTCAGGTTGCCGGCGAGCTTGCGCATCGCCTGGGACATCATCCGCGCCTGGAGGCCGACGGTCGTGTCGCCCATCTGCCCCTCGAGCTCGGACCGCGGCGTCAGCGCCGCGACCGAGTCGACGCAGATCAGGTCGACGGCGCTCGAGCGGACGAGCATGTCGGCCACCTCGAGCGCCTGCTCGCCGTAGTCGGGCTGCGAGACGAGCAGCTCGTCGATGTCGACGCCGATCCGCTGGGCGTACAGCGGGTCCATGGCGTGCTCGGCGTCGATGAACGCGCACACGCCGCCGAGCTTCTGGGCCTCGGCGAGGATGTGGTACATCAACGTCGTCTTGCCGGAGGACTCCGGCCCGAAGACCTCGACGATCCGGCCGCGCGGCACGCCGCCGATCCCCAGCGCCAGGTCGAGCGACAGCGCACCCGTCGGGATGGCCTGGACCTTGACCTGGGCGCCCTCGTCGCCCATCCGCATGACGGTTCCCTTGCCGAACTCGCGCTCGATCTGGGACAGCGCGCCCTGGAGGGCGGCATCGCGGGCCTTCGCGGCCTTCTCCTGCTCGCTGACGGGAGGCATACGGGGGAACGACCTTTCTTCTTCTCGTGGACCGGGAAGTGTGAAAGGCCGGTCGGACGGAAGAATCGCCCCCTCGTGGCGCCCCGAAGCGCGCCTAGCGCCGGACGACGCGCAGCCGCACGGCCGACCCGACGGGCGCGCCGTTGTGAGCGATCCCGCGCAGCGACAGCCGGTAGACACCGAGCGGCGGCACGCCGCGCAGACGCAGGCGCACCACCTTGCGCGAGGTCAGACGCCGGAACGAGCGCGCCGCCAGCAGGTCACGGTCGCGGTCGAAGAGGCGCACCCGCAGGTTGCGGACGGTCGCGCCGCTGACCTTCGTCGCCACGCGCAGATAGCCCCGGCGGCGCAGCGCGAACCGCGCGACGCGGCGCGGGCCGACGAACAGCCGCATCCCCCGAGGCGGTCGCGGGTCGAGCCCCTCGCGCGGCGTCTCCGTCCGCCCGGTATCGACCGGCGCGCTCGGGGCACAGGCGTTGGCGAACGACAGCCGCTCGCCGCGGCGGACCTCGATCTCCTGCCGCGCGACCAGGTCGCCGCGCGGCGACTCGCAGCTCAGCACCCAGCGCTCGACGCCGCCCCGCGCCCCGACCCATGGCCGCGTCGACGGGTTGACGTGCCACTCGAAGCGCCCCGACGCGGGCACGGTCAGCGTGGTGTCGATGAAGTCAGGCACCTCGAGCTCGGGCAGGCGCGTCTGGTCGGTGCACGCGCCGGTGTCCGGGCAGCGCCGCGCGGTTGCGGTGGTGAAGTCCTTGCGCACCCGCAGGGTGTGGCCGGCGAGGGCCCTGCCCTCGAGCACCCCGTGGTCGGCCGCGTTGGCCGCCTGCTCGGCCGCGAGCAGGAACGCCTCGCGGATCCCCTTGCCGGCGGGCCCGCCGGTCGGCCCCCCGAGGTACTGGTCGACCACATGTGTCTGGTACGGCCCGAAGAACAGCGGCGCGTCGCCGCCGCCCTCCTCGGTGTCCGACGGGCCCAGCTCGATCGTGTAGCCCATCGCGCCCTGCGCGATGTAGTTCCAGTCCTCGGTGGCGCCGTGGACGTCGTAGAGGTCGTAGCCGACCAGCGACTCGTAGCCGGCGGCCTCGCCCATCTTGTCGCCGAGCGGCTTCATGATGTTCTCGTCGGGCGCGATCAGGCCGTAGTCCTTGAAGCCCGGCTGCCGCAGGACCCAGCCGACGATGTTGTGCGTCGACTGCACGTGGGTGACCTGGTGGCGCTGCGAGAACTCGTGGACCGCCTGCGCCTCGGGCTCGGAGAACGGGCCCGTCCCGCGGTAGGAGTCGGAGGTCCTGCTGACGCTGGCTCCCGGGCCGCCCCAGCCGGCGCCGTAGTTGCGATTGAGGTCGACGCCGTCCTGGGTGCCCCGCGCCTCGCATTCCATCGCCGCCTCCTGGGGCGTGTTCGGGCGGCAGTTGCGGCGGTGCAGCGGGTCGGCGCCGCCGCCGGCGTCGGGAACGATCCCCCGCGACGTGACGAACCCGTCCGGGTTGACGACGGGGAAGACGAACACGCGCACGCGGTCGAGCAGCGCCGTGATCCGCGGGTCGCTGCCATAGGCCCGCGCGAGGTCGAGTGCGAACTCCATGTTGACCTCGCCGGAGGGCCACTCGCGCGCGTGGTGGACGCCGAAGAACGCCGCGACGGGCCGGCCGTCGTCGGTGCGGTTGACGTCCTTTGCGATCTCGACGCCGGCGAGCTCGCGGCCCTCGATCGACTGCTTCGGCAGCGAGGTCCTGCGGACGAGGCCGGGATGTGCGGCCGCGAGCTTGTCCAGATCGTCGTAGTAGTTCTGGAGGACGCGGTAGGTGTCGCGACTCGAGGGCAGCGCCGAGCGCGTCGCCGCGCGGCGCTGTCGTTCCATCGACGCCCGCAGCGTCGCCTCGACATCGGCGACGAGCGTCGTCGACGGGAAGTGGTCGGCCAGCGTCCGCGCGTCGGCGTCGTCGTGGAGCACGACCCGCGCGTGGTCCTTCGTGACGTCGTGGGTGACGTCGAGCCCCAGTCGCTCGAGCACGGCGACCGACTGCGGCCCCGAGATCGGGACTTCGACGAGCGACGAGGCCTCGGCGGCGGGCGCCGCGACGAGCGCGAGGAGGACGGCGAGGAGCGGGATGCGGGTCATCTGAGGGGGGTGCGCGCGAGCGCGTCGTAGCTGGCGCCCTTCGGGGTGGGCCGCGAACGGTAGAGGGTCAGCGCAGTGGCGGCGAAGGTCGGGTGATCGGCGATCAGCGGCAGCGCCTTCTCGACGCGGGCGTCGCGCCGGACCCGTGCGACCGTCACGTGCGGCCGGAAGGGCCGCTTCTCCGGGGAGAAGACGCCGAGCGCGACCAGCGCGTCGCTGACCGCGCGCTGGAGCCGCGCGCACGCGGAGTCGCGGTCATCGAGGTCGACGGCGAGGACGCTCGGGCGCCGCGGCGGCAGCCAGGCGGGCTCGGCCAGCGCGAGGCCGCCGACCGGGATCGCGACCTCTCGCAGCGCGGCCGCGATCGGCTCGACCTCTCCCTCGGGGCGCTCGCCTAGGAACGCCATCGTGACGTGCAGCGACTCGGACGGGACGGTCCGCAGCCCGTCGCGCGCCGCCGTGTGCGCGAGCTCCCCGAGCGCCGCGACGACGTCCGACGGCAGCTCGAGGGCGGCGAACAGCCTCAGTCCGAGTCCCCCAGCACGACGCGACGCACCATGTGCAGCGCCACCGCGGTCGAGCGGTCGCGGACATCGGCGCGCGCGCCCGGGAGCTGGACGCGGCGAGTCAGACGCCGTCCGCTTCCGCTGTCGACGACGCTGAAGCACACCGTGCCGACCGGTTTCTCCTCCGTCCCTCCGCCGGGCCCGGCGACGCCGGTGATCCCGACTCCCACATCGGCGTGCAGGCGCTCGTGCGCGCCGTCGGCCAGCGCCTCGGCGACCTCGGTCGACACCGCCCCCACGCGCGCGACCAACGACGGGTCGACGCCCGCCAACGCGACCTTCGCCTCGTCGGAGTAGACGACGAGCCCGCCCATGAAGTAGTCCGACGACCCGGCGAGGTCGGTCAGCCGCGCCGCCATCAACCCGCCGGTGCACGACTCGGCGACCGCGATCGTGGACTCGCGCTCGCGCAGCAGCGCCGCGACCTGCTCGTCGATCGTCGTCCCGTCCTCCGAGAACAGCGTGTCGGCGTGGCGCGCGCGGACGATGCCCGTGAACGCCTCGTAGACCGCCTCCTGCGGCGGCTCGTACCGCGTGGCGATCTCGATCTCCCCGCGCCGCAGGCACGTCGTCACCTCGAGCGCGTCGAGCGCGACGCCCTCCGCGCGGGCCACCCGCAGCGTCTCGGCGATCTCCGACTCCGGGATGCCGAACAGCCGCATCATCCGCGAGCGGTACTCCGTGGCGCCCGCGACGGCCGCGCGGAAGCCCTCGGTCGCCGCCGCCGCCTCCCACATCGGCTGAAGCTCACGCGGCGGCCCCGGGAGGACGACCACCGTCGGGCCGTCCGCCGCCACCACGAACCCGGGCGCGGTGCCGACCGGCTCGAGGATCTCCGCGCCCTCGGGCACGTGCGCCTGCTTGCGGTTGCCGGCGCGGATCGCGTCCATGTCGAGGTCCGGCCAGCGTTTCGTCAGCCGCTCGAGGATCACCGCGATGCGCCCCTCGAGCGCGTCGTCGAGCACGAACCGCCGCCCCGCGAAGTCGGCCACGACCCGCGCGGTGAGGTCGTCCTCGGTCGGTCCGAGCCCGCCGCTCGTCACCACGAGGTCCATCCCCTGCTGGGCGAAGAAGTCGAGCGCGGCGCGGACGTCCTCGGGCCGGTCGCCCACGATCGCCGTGTGGGCGTGGTCGACGCCCACCTCGCGCAGGCGCTCGGACAGCCACGGCCCGTTCCTGTCGCCGATGATCCCGGTCAGGACCTCCGTGCCCGTGACGACGACGCCCGCCCGGGCGCTCACGTCGTCGCGGCGCAGGTCGGGCGGTCGTCCGCGTCGAGCGCGCGGCGGCCGGAGCGGCTGAACTCGAACCCCTGCGGCTCCGCGCTCTGCGGCGGCTGGAACGCGCGGCCGTTGACGCGCAGGCGGACGTTGGCGTTGCCGAGCGTGATGCGGAAGCGCCGCGAGCGGAACGTCCGCGGGGCCCCGGGCGCGATCTCCGTGCCGGGGATGAGCCGCCGGCCGCGCGCGTCGACCAGGCACACCCAGACGGCGGCGGTCGGTGCCACCGTGAGCACGACCCGCCGCGGCGCGGTCGCCGGCCTCTCGCGCGGCTCGGGCTCGCGGGCGCGCTTCTCGGTCGTCGCCGGCGGCGCCGTGTCGGCCGACCTGTCCGCGTCGTCCTCGCCGCCGTTCTGGCCGATCACGAAGAGCGCCCCGAGGATCAGCAGGAGCACGACGACGACCGCTGTGCCCCGCGGGAATCCGCGCGAGCGCTCCGAGCGCCGCCGCCCGTCGCGCGCCGAGGGCGGCCGGATCGGGTGCAGCTCGCCGGTCTCGAGCGACTCGTGGCGGAGCTTGTACTCCTCGACGAGCGACTTCGGGTCGAGGCCGAGCGCGTCCGCGTACGTGCGCAGGAAGCTCTTGACATAGGTGGGCCCGGGCAGCAGGTCCCACTCCTCGTTCTCGAGCGCGCGCAGGTACTTGGCGCGGATCTTCGTCCGGACCTCCATGTCCGTGATGTCGATCCGCTGCCGCATCCGCGTCTCGCGCAGCGTGGATCCGATCTCCGGCATCTAGCCGAGGAGGCTACTCAGCGACCGGCTCGGGATCGCCTGGTGACGGCGTATTTGCAGCGCCTTCGCGGGTGTGGAGCTGCTCGACGAAGCGCGTGACGTCGGCCGGCGAAACCAGGACCTGCCGCGGCTTCGACCCCTCGTACCCCGAGATCACGCCGCGGCGCTCGAGCATGTCGATGAGCCGGCCGGCGCGGGTGTAGCCGAGGCGCAGGCGCCGCTGGAGCATCGAGGTCGACGCGGTGCCCATCTCGGCGACGAGGTGGATCGCCTCCTCGAGCAGCGGGTCCTCGTCGGGGTCGAAGTCGTCGTCCGAATCGGGAGCGTCAGCGACCGATTCGGCCTGCTCCAGCAGCTCCTCGCGCATCTCCGGCTCGCCCTGGTCGCGCCAGAACTCGGTGATTGCTTCGATCTGAGCTTCGTCGATGTACGCGCCCTGGATGCGCTGCAGGCGCGACGTCCCGACCGGCGAGAAGAGCATGTCGCCCTTGCCCAGCAGCGTCTCCGCCCCGTTCTGGTCGAGGATCACGCGGGAATCGGTCTGTGACGAGACCGCGAACGCGATGCGCGACGGGACGTTCGCCTTGATCATGCCGGTGATGACGTCGACGCGCGGAGACTGCGTCGCCAGGACGAGGTGGATGCCGACGGCGCGCGCCTTCTGGGCGAGGCGGATGATCGAGTCCTCGACGTCGGCCGGCGCGACCATCATCAGGTCGGCGAGCTCGTCGATGATGCACAGGATGTACGGCAGCGGCTGCTCTGAGTGCTTCTCGCGGTAGCGGTTGAGCTCGATCAGGCTCCGCGTCCGGGCCAGCGACATCCGGCTGTAGCGGTCCTCCATCTCCTTGACGAGGTTCTGGAGCGCGTTGGCGGCCATCCGCGGGCTCGTGATGACCGGCGTGAGCAGGTGCGGGACGCCCTCGTAGTGGTTGAGCTCGACCTGCTTGGGGTCGACGAGCACGAGGCGCAGGTCGTGCGGGCTCGCGTTGAGCAGCAGGCTCGAGAGCATCGCGTTCACGCACGCCGACTTGCCGGCGCCGGTCGTGCCCGCGACGAGGAGGTGCGGCATCTTCGTCAGGTCGGCGCCGACCGCCTTGCCCGCGACGTCCTTGCCCAGCCACACCGTGAGCGGCGACCAGTCGCGCGGCGGCGCGGTGAAGACGTCGCCGAGGTGCACGAGCCGGCGGCGCAGGTTCGGGACCTCGACGCCGACCGCGGTCTTGCCGGGGATCGGCGCGAGGATGCGGATGTCCGTCGCGGCCAGCGCGTAGGCGAGGTCGTCCTTGAGCTGGGCGACCTTGCTCATCTTGATGCCGGGCGCCAGGCGCAGCTCGTAGCGGGTGATGTGCGGGCCGCTGACCGTGCCGATGACCTTCGCGTCGACGCCGAAGTGGCCGAGCGCCTCGACGAGGTTCTTCGCCGTCTCGGCCTGGCCGGCGGTGTCGGGCTTGGCCTGCTCGGCGGAGGAGCGGGTGAGGACGTCGGTGCCGGGCAGACGCCACTCGAAGTCGGGGCTGTCGGTCACCGACGGGCGGTAGCGGCCCTGCGGAGTGAGATCGTCCGGAGTCACCTCGATCGCGCGCGTGGCCGCGGCGACCTCGGCCGACGTGGGTTCGTCGACCGCCGGGTCCTCGGGGGGCGCCTCCTCCTGCTCCTCCCCCTCGGTCGGCTCGAACAGGTCGGGGAACCTCTCGGCCGGGTCCTCGACGACGCGCGTGACTCGCGGCTCCTCGTGGACGGGCTCGGGCGGCGCGACCGGGCGCCGCGCGGGCCTGCGGACCGGCTTGAGCGAACGCGTGGTGTCGACGACGCTCGTGCTCGTCGCCTTGACGACGCCGGCGATCGACGCGCCGGTGAGCAGCAGCACCGCGGCGAGGAAGAAGAACACGGCGAGGACGTCGACGCCGAAGCTGCCCAGCAGCGTGCCGACGCCGTCCTCGGCCAGCTCACCGACCTTGCCGCCGCTCGCGGCGCCGAGCCACAGCAGCGCGGCGGCGAGCAGGCACAGGCCGCCGGAGCGGAACGGCCGGACCGCGGGAAGGACGGGGCGCAGCACGAGGATCGCCCCGATCGCCGCGAGCGCGACCGGCACGGCGTAGGCGATGTCGCCCAGCAGCCACGTCAGCCCGTCGACGGTCCGCGCCCCGAGCTTGCCGCCGTCGCGGCCCCGGTAGAGCACGAACCCGAGGAAGACGGCGAACGCGACGAGGGCGAGGCCGATCAGGTCCCAGTGGCGCTGCTCGAGCGCGGGCAGCCCCGCCCTCGAGCGGCGGGCGCGCTTCTTCTTGTTCTTCTGTGAGGCAGGCGGCTTCTTGCTCGGCATGGCGGCCTGCCACCCTTCGACGCCGGGCGCCTTCATCCTGCGAAAAGGTGAAGGCGTACGCTGTGCGGCCGAGCATGAGCGCGTACACCCGAGAGCCTCGCGTGCTCGTCGTCGAGGACGACGAGGACATCGCGCTCGCGCTGCAGCGCTCGCTGCGCATGGAGGGCTACGAGGTGCGAATCGCCCCCGACGGCGAGGCGGCGCTCGACTCGGCAGGCGCGTTCCACCCCGACCTCGTCGTCCTCGACCTCGGGCTGCCGAAGCTCGACGGCATCGAGGTCGCCCGGCGGCTGCGCGCCGGCGGCGACGTCCCCATCCTCATGCTGACCGCCCGCGACGCGCTCGAGAGCCGCGTCGAAGGCCTCGACTCCGGCGCCGACGACTACCTCGTCAAGCCGTTCGAGCGCCAGGAGCTGCTGGCCCGGCTGCGTGCCCTGCTGCGCCGGCGCCCGCCGCGCGGGTCGGCGTCGATGGCGGTGGGCGACCTGTCGCTCAACCCCGACACGCACGAGGTGCACCGCGGCGAGCGCGCGGTCGAGCTGACGCAGCGCGAGTTCGAGCTGCTCGAGTACCTCATGCGCAACGAGCGCATCGTCGTGCCCCGTCAGCGGCTGCTCGAGGAGGTCTGGGGCTACGACCCGTTCGCCACGACCAACACGATCGAGGTCTTCGTATCCAACCTCCGCCGGAAGCTGGAGTCGGGTGGTGAACCGAGACTCCTTCATACGATCCGCGGCGCGGGCTACGTCCTCCGCGCATAGCCGGATCCCGATCCGCTGGCGGCTGGCGGGCAGCTCGGCGCTGCTGACGCTCGTGATCCTCTGCGGTTTCGCGGTGGCGGTCGGCGCGCTCACGGCCCAGCGGATCCACGACGACTTCGAGCAGGACGTCAAGGACACCGCGACCGAGCTGCGCGACCAGATCCGGCTGTCGATCGGCCCCGGCGACACGCTGCCCACCTTCCGCCCGAACCTCCGCACGTTCGTCTCCGGCAACGACGCCGCGGTGCGCATCCTCCACGCGCAGACGCTCCAGGTGCTGCGCTACACGAAGCCCGACGAGGGAGAGGCGCCCGACCTCGGCCCGCCGGTCGCCGAGTCGACGGAGATCGACGGCTGGCTCGTCGAGAACCGGCCGAAGACGTTCCAGGGCGTCGGCACGCTCATCATCCAGTACGGGCGGCGCGCGGACACGGTCGAGGACCAGATCCGCGGCGTGCGGCTCTTCCTCGTGCTCGGCGTCATCGGCGGCGCCGCCCTCGCGCTCCTCGCCGGGGTCATGGTCGCCCGCCGCGCGATGTCGCCGATCGCCGAGCTGACCGACGCCGCGCGCGCGATCGAGCGGACGCGCGACCCCGACCAGGGCATTCGCGAGCCCGAGGCCGACGACGAGGTCGCCGAGCTGGCGCGGACGCTCGACGGGATGCTGCGCGCGCTCGGCGCCGCCCGCGACGAGCAGGACGCGATGCTCCGGCGCCAGCGCGAGTTCGTCGCGGACGCGTCGCACGAGCTGCGCACGCCGCTCACGAGCGTGCTCGCGAACCTCGAGTTCCTCGCGGAGACGCTCGACGGCGAGCAGGCCGACGCGGCGTCCTCCGCGCTGCGCTCGTCGCGCCGGATGCGCCGGCTGGTCCAGGACCTGCTCCTGCTGGCGCGGGCGGACGCGCAGCGCGTGGCGCCGCACGAGCCGCTCGACCTCGCCCAGGTCGTGGTCGAGGCCGCGTCCGAGCTCGAGCCGGTCGCCGACGGCCACGGCATCACCGTCGACGCCTCGCGCGTGATGGTCGAGGGCGCGCGCGACGAGCTGCACCGCCTCGTCCTGAACCTGCTCGAGAACGCCGTGAAGCACACGCCGCGCGGAACCGCCGTGCGCGTGAGCGTCACCGAGCGCGAGGGCCGGGCCGAGATCGCCGTCGAGGACGACGGACCGGGTATCGATCCGGAGCTGCGCGACCGCGTCTTCGAGCGGTTCGTCCGCGGCAGCGGCGACCGCGGCGGATCGTTCGGCCTCGGGCTGTCGATCGTGCGCGCCGTCGCCGAGAGCCACGGCGGGTCGGTGGAGCTCGCGCAGCCCAACGGCAGGCCCGGGGCGCGCTTCGTCGTGTCGCTCCCGGCGCGGTCGGTGGCGCGCGACGAGCGGCTGCTCGGCGTCGCCTGACGCGGACCGCGACGAACCACCAAATACGCGGAGATAGCGGAGTGCTGGCGCTTTGGCGGGATAACACAAAGGTTTCTTTGCAAAGATTCCTCCGCAATGACGCTCCGAGCGCACGCATCTCCGAGCCGGAGGATCTGCGGGCGCTCGCCCACCCGCTGCGGCTCCGGCTGCTCGGCGCGCTGCGCCTGGACGGCCCCGCGACGGCGACGGAGCTCGGGCGCCGGCTCGGCGTCAGCAGCGGGCTGGCGAGCTACCACCTGCGCGCGCTGGCCGCGCGGGGTTCGTCGAGGACGATCCGGAGCAGAGCGGCGGCCGCGCACGCTGGTGGCGCGCGGTGCACGACGCGCACGTGTGGGAGACGCCGGACGGCGACCTCGACGCCGCCGAGCGGGCGGGCCGCGTCGAAGCGACGCGGGCCCTCAACCGCGAGGTCGGCGCGTCTACGCGCGCTGGATCGAGACCTGGTCGGTGGCCGAGGCCGACCTCGACGAGCGCTGGCGGGGCGCGGTCAACACCTTCGACCGGTGGATGCTGCTGTCGCCCGACCGCCTCAGGGCGCTCAACGCCGAGATCGAGGCGGTCGTGTCGCGTTACGAAACCGAGGCCGAGGCGGCCGCCGACGACGCAGAGGCGGAGCGGGTCGGGATCATCTTCTCCAGCGGACGACACAGCCGGGCGGTGCCGTGACGACGCGCAGCCTCGTCCGCCGCTTCGTCGTGCTGCGCGCGCTGCGCTGGCTGCCCCTCGGCGTGTCGCTGCCGTTCCTCGTGCTGCTGCCGCAGGACCGCGGCCTCGGGCTGGGCGCGATCGGCGCGGCGTGGGCCGTCCACAGCGCGGTGGTGATCGTCCTCGAGGTGCCGAGCGGCGGGCTCGCCGACGCGATCGGCCGCCGCATCGCGCTCATCGTCGGCGGGGTCCTGACCGCTGCGGGCCTCGCCGCGTTCGCGGTGGCCACGGGGTTCGTCGGGTTCATCGTCGCGATGGCCGCGATCGCCGCCGGCCGTGCGCTGATGTCGGGCTCGCTCGAGGCGTGGTTCGTCGACGAGCTGCACACGCTCGAGCCCGGTGCCGCGCTGCACCGGCCGCTCGCCGCGGGCAGCACGGCGGAGGGGCTCGGGCTGGCGGCGGGAGCGGCGATCGGCGGGTTCGTCCCCCTGCTGGCCGAGGGCCTGCCCTCGCGCGGCGACGCAATGCTCGTCGAGCTGTCGCTGCCGATGCTCGTGGCCGCGGTCGCCGCCGGGCTCTACGCGGCCGCCGTCGTGCGCTTCGTCAAGGAGCCGCGCCGGCGCCGCGGCGGCGGCTGGCGCGCGGCGTCGCGCGACGCGCTGGTGCTCTCGCGCGACGGGATGCGCATCGCCCGGCGCTCGCGCGACGTCCGGCTGCTGCTCGTGATCGCGGGCGCGGTCGGGCTCGTCCTGTCGATCACCGAGCTGCTGTGGCAGCCGCGCCTGGAGGACCTGCTCGACGACGGCACGTCGCGCGCCGCGCCCGTGTTCGGCATCCTGGCCGCCGCGTCGATGCTCGCGTTCTCCGCCGGCTCGCTCGCGAGCGCCCGGGTCGTGCGGTGGGTCGGCAACCGGCGCGCGTTCGTGGCCGCGTTCGTCGTGATCGCGGCGATGCTCGCCCTGCTCGCGCTGGCTCCCACCACGCTCGCCTTCTGCGCCGTCTACCTCGTCTTCTTCGCGGGGCTCGGCGTCTCCGACCCGGTGCACTACGCGATCCTCCACGACAGCGCCGAGAGCACCACCCGTGCGACGGTGGCGTCCGCCGACGGGCTCGCGAGCCAGCTCGGCGGCATCGGCGCCAACCTCCTGCTCGCGCCGCTCGCGGCGGTCGCCGGGATCGGCGTCGCGTGGTCGGTCGCGGCCGCCGCGGCGCTGGGAGCGGCGCTGGTCGCGAGCGTGCTCGTCCGCGGCCTGCTGCCGTCTACACCTCGACCACGACCGGCAGCACCATCGGGCGCCGCTTGAGCCGGTCGTAGACGAACTTCCCGAGGTCGTCGTGGAGGACCTTCTCGAGCAGGTCCACCTCGCGGATCTCCTCGGTCGCCGCGCGCTCGAGCGACGTGTCGACGCAGTCGCGCAGGTCGTCGAGCAGCTGCTCGGCCTCGTCGGTGAACGGCACGCCGCGGAAGATGACCTCGGGGTCGGCGACCGACTGGCCGGTCTGCTCGGAGATCGTCGCGACGATGACGAAGATGCCGTCCGCGGACAGCATCCGCCGGTCGCGCAGGGCGACGTCGTTGACGTCGCCGATGTCGAGCCCGTCGACGAAGATCATCCCCGACTGCTCGCGCTCGGCGAACCGCGCGCCGCGTGCGTCGATCTCGAGCGGCAGCCCGTTCTCGCCGCGGAAGATGCCGTCCGCCGGGACGCCGACGGCCTCGGCGAGCTGCGAGTGCAGGCGGATGCGCTTGTGGTCGCCGTGCACCGGCAGCAGGTAGCGCGGCTTCGTCAGCGAGGCCATCAGCTTGATCTCCTCGACGTAGCCGTGGCCGCTGGCGTGGATCGGCTCGTCGCGCGCCGTGACCACCGTGCACCCGAGCTTGAACAGCCGGTCGATCGTGTCGTTGATCGCGCGCTCGTTGCCGGGGATCGGCGTCGCGCTGAACACGACGGTGTCGCCCTTGCGCAGCTCGACGGCCGGATGGTCGTTGTGGGCCATCCGCCGCAGCGCCGACCCCGGCTCGCCCTGCGAGCCCGTCGACATGACCACGAGCTTGTGGTCGGGGAACTGCTCCATCTCGCGCGGCTGCACGAGGATGCCCTCGGGGACGTGCATGTGCCCGAGCGACTTCGCGATGTTCATGTACTTCTTCATCGAGCGCCCGACGAGCGCGACGCGCCGGTCGAGCGCCGCGGCGGCGCGCACGACCTGCTGCACGCGGTGGACGTTCGACGCGAAGCTCGTGACGATCACGCGGCCGGGCGCGCGCTCGATGACCTGCTGGAGGTGCGGCCCCACCGTCGCCTCGCTGATCGACCAGCCGGCGCGATCGGCGTTCGTCGAGTCGCCGCACAGCGCGAGCAGCCCCTCGTCGCCGAGGCGCGCCAGTCGGGACAGGTCGGGGCCGGGCTGGTCGACCGGGGTCTGGTCGAACTTGTAGTCGCCGGTGACCAGGACCGTGCCGAGGTCGGTGGTCACCGCGACCGCCCGCGCGTCGGGGATCGAGTGCGTCATGTGAATCGTCTCGAGCCGGAACGGGCCCGCCTCGATGATCTCCCCCGGGTCGACGTCCTCGAGCTCGACCTCGCGCAGCCGGTGCTCGTCGAGCCGCGAACGGGCCATCGCCATCGTGAGCTTGCCCCCGTAGACCGGCGGCGGGTCGTCCATCTCGCGCAGCACCCACGGGAGCGCTCCCACGTGGTCCTCGTGGGCGTGCGTGATGACGATCGCCTCGATGTCCTCGGCGCGCTCGCGCAGGTAGGAGAAGTCGGGCAGCACGAGGTCGACGCCCGGCATCTCCGACGTCGGGAAGCGCAGGCCCGTGTCGACGACGACGATGCGGTCCTCGTACTCGAGGACGGTCATGTTCTTGCCGATCTCGCCGAGCCCACCGAGGGGGAGGACGCGAAGCGTGCCGCTCAAGAGCGCGCGGGCTCCAGCAGCCCCTGGCGCTCCAACGCCGCCCGCAGCTCGGCGCGCTCGGCGTCGTCGAGCGGTACGTAGGGCAGGCGCGGCGGCCCCGCCCGGACGCCGAGCAGCTCGAGCGCCTCCTTGAGGACGATCGCCGCCTGGTGGCGCCCGAGCGCCTCGTACAGCGGGCGCAGCTCGTCCTCGATCCGCCGGCGCTCCTCGCGGCTCGCGTCGACCATCGCCCGCATGCGGTCGCCGACGAGGTGGCTGGCGGTGAGGATGCCGCCCGGCTCGCCGAGGTCGAGCACGTCGGCCAGCATGTCGTCGTTGCCGGCGTAGATGCGCATCCCGTCGACCGGCGCCAGGTTCTCGTGGTTGGCCTGCTTGACCGCCTCGATCCCGTCGATCTGCGCCAGCTCGGCGAGCAGGTCGTTGGGCATGTCGACCGCCGTGCGCTGCGGGATGTTGTAGACGACGACCGGCACGTCGCTGGCCGCGGCGATGGCGCGGTAGTGCGCGACGATGCCCCGGCGCGGCGGCTTGTTGTAGTACGGCGTGACGGAGAGAACGCCGTCGACGCCGAGCGCGGCCGCGCGCTCGGTCATCTCGACCGCATGGCGCGTGTCGTTGGACCCCGTCCCGGCGATGACCGTCGTGCCCGCCGGCTTCTCGGCGACGGCCAGCTCGACCACGCGCAGGTGCTCCTCGTCAGACAGCGTCGAGGCCTCGCCCGTCGTGCCGCACGCGACCACGCCGTCCGACCCGAGCCGGACGACGTGCTGGTGCAGCGCGACGAACGCGTCCTCGTCGACCCGCCCCTCGGCGTCGAACGGCGTGAGGATCGCGGTGAGGATCGTGCCCAGGGCCATCGGCCCTGGACACTAGCGATCAGCCCAGGGGATCGCCGCTCGTGAACCCGGAGCCGCCCGACGGCGGACGGCGCTCGGCGGCGTCGCGCTCGGCGTCGGCGCCCTGGCGGCTGCCGGGCTCGTCGTCGAGCAGCGGGTCGCCGTGGGGGCGCGAGTCGTCGGCCGCCGGCGACGCGGGCGTGACGCCCG